>JAAUZI010000039.1 GCA_014804645.1 Lachnospiraceae bacterium
GAGAGCGCTTTTTACGTTTCGTTGTCTTTACTGCTTCCATTAATTAACACCCCCTACCTTATAGTTTCTTGCGGGAACCGTTATCCCATCCACCGTCTGGTCCTCTGTACTTTCATTGATATAAATCACCACACCGTTGCTGTAGGATACTACCTTCACTCCGTTGTCCAACACCTCATGGTTAACAATCGCCGCATCGCTCACATACTTCAGTGCATTGTTTACTTCCGTGTAGATGGCAATGGCGTCATCCTTCCAATTGCTGTAGGTGGTAGCATAGTACCGATTCAGTCCGGTGTTCTTGATATCACTGGCATTCCGGTAGGTAAACATGAAGTGTGGCGCTGCGCCATACTCCACCAGATTGAGTACAATGTCCGCCTTGTCGTAGGTGTCACTCAGGTTGATATTGCTGCCCGCATAGTCGATATAGCCATGAATCAGCATCTCGTAAAAAGGAACTGTGCTGTCCACAATATAGTAATCATTGGAAGACAGAGGAACATTAATCATATCGTCCGCATAGGCAAAGGCATAATCATTACCCGCGTTAACCATGATACTTTTTCCGGTATCCTCAATCTGTGCCAGGCTTGCCTGCACAACATCCAGCGCTGCCTCGCGGTCAATGATATTGGTACGTTTCTTGTCCGAATGCAGCTCATAGCCCAGATCTCTCAGAGAGATGCCGCCTATATCAAATTTGTCAATCTTCTTTGTGAAGGCATCCACATAACGCACCAGGAATTTGGGAGAGATGAGGAAATAGTGATTCTCGCCATATCCCAGACCAGAGGTCTTACGCAGAGTCGCCGGGTTCACCAACCCAAATTCGGCTACATAACCAGCTCCATAATACCGGGAAGTCTCATTGTTGTAGGAATAGCGTCTACTCACATAGCTTATTTCCTGGAAAGCCACATCCCCATAGAAAATATTGCCGTCTGCCGCCATAAGACTGCTCAAATCCTCCAGTCCCGACTTACCGCCCATGGAGAGGGGCACTTTGATCTTATCCACCACATCATGATGATAGCCATGATTCATCCAACCCTGGAAATTCATTACCTGATTAGTGATGCCGCTCTGTTTCAGATCCTCATAGATCTCGGCAGCCTCATCAAAGTCTGTCATGGTATACATGCCGTTGTACTGCGTTCCAAGGAAGAACTTTGTCATGGTCACGCCGCCCAGCACATCATAATAGAACTTCAGATCTTTCTCTCCATCTGTTTTCGCTGTCAGCTTTCCCTCGGATATCAGGCGTTCTCTGTAGTAATTTGCCGCCTGCGCATAGGTGGCATTCTCCTGGGTCAGCATGGTATATTTCACCGTGATATTAGCGTCATAATAATTTGGCTCTATCACAGGGATATCCGCCTCATTACCGGTGGTGCCGAACATGGAAAGCTTGTCGTTCCCCCTCAGCACAAAGGTGGGATATATAAAGTTGTATTCATTGATCTTTCCCGACACATATGCCGAGATAATACCAAGGCTTGCACCATCCTCAATGGTGGCAAATATTGCGCTGTTGTCACGGAAGATACCAAACAGGGCCATCTTTGCATCCACTGTATTCTCGCGCACCGTATACTCTGATGCCAGCGGGTCGATGCCGTATATATACTCGGCATACCATGCCGCTGTGGGCTTACCATTGTTAAAGTTGATCAGGGAACCGGAACCGTTAGGCACCAGCATATAGCCATTTTCCTCTGTTCCCGCAGTACCAAAATATCTCAGCAGCTGAATACGATACAGCTTGCCGTCGCCATTTTCCACCACATGGTTCATGGGAATAGATACATCCACTGCATCATTGTTCAGACGATACTCCAAAGGAATCTCAAAGGAAGTCGGAACAGCTCCCTCCACACCGGAGCCCATCATTTCTTCCACATAATCCTCCCTGGTAAAGCCGATGGATTCAAAATATTGATTCAGCTTACGCAACTGGGATGCGCCGGTTAATGCACCCTCACGCAGTTCATAGTAGTCGTCTGCGACAGAGCTATCTATGTACCGCTGCTGCACATAGGCAGCTCCCTCCGCTTCCATCTCCGAGACCACTCTCTCCAGGGTGGCAGCACTGATATACTGGGGCACGATACCTGTTGCAGCGTTCAGATCACCGACGGTATACAGGAATCGGATACCATTGTCGATGCTTTCCACCTCCAACTGATTCCTGTCTGTACAATAACTGAAGGAATCATAGGTACCCACTGTCCTTGCTGCGGTAAAATACTCGATAATCATCTGGGATTTCAGATAATTCTTATGCATTGTATTGGCAATGGCGTCCTGATCTGCATCAAGCGGATTAGAATAGGTAATCTGACCATTTCTCTTATCCACCACTGCAACCTCGCCGGTGACAGTATTGACATACAGTTTCAGAATATCATTCTGCGCCGCCAGCTCCATGCCCGCCACATCACTGCTGCTCTCGCTTATTGCCTGAAAGGCCCTTCCCTCCTCATATTCGTAGGAAGACAGGTCATCCCGGTAGCTGTTGTAGAAGTAGTAACGGACCAGCCAGCGCACCACAAAAATGGCACAGACCGCCACTATAATGCTTACAATTCCAATTAATATCTTTTTACTTGTCTGCATCTCTTCCTCCTCCTACACTCTGAATATCAGTTCCTGATAAATGCTGTGGATGAAGTTATATAACTGGTTCAGCAGATCAAACAGCAGCAATGCAAGGAAGATAATGATAAACATTGCAACGAAGGTCAGGAGAATGGTTATCAGTGTCTTGCCCAGGGTATAATTGTGAATCTGCATGATTCCCATCAATGCCATAATCACCGCATAGGCAATTCCCAGGCCCATGATAATGGTGTAAAACGCACCCTCGTCCTCCGTCACAAACTGGCTGAAAATCGTACCGATATTAAAGCATACGATCAGGGGAATCATCGCATAGCCAATGGCTATCGCCGTATCCTTTAGTCTCCCCTCACCGTTCATCAGACAAGTGATCGACCAGTTGCCCACGCAGAACAGCCCATACAGCAAAAACACTGCGATCAGCTCCGGCAAAGCATTTACTGTCAGAGGGTCCACGTCATTGACAATAAAGCTGGCCGCCATACGGTTGATGGAAAAGGTAAAGGAAAACAACATCACCAGCAGAATGGCAATGGGTACACTGCCCCTCTCCCTGTGTCGGATCTCATAATAGGCATCCATAGGATGGCTTACAGTGTAAAATGCATATTTCCATTTGTCCCTAGAAAACAGTTCTTTCATCAGGTAAGCCCTCCTTTTTTAAATTTCGCCTTAATTTTGGTTTTTAGAAACTTCTTATATACAATCAGCAAAGCAATCAGGATGATTACCACCGTCATCACCAGACTTAAGTTCTCTTTAAGAATCTCATTTCGGTAACGTTTGAAAGCGATGGAGTAATATTTGCGGTTCATACCCAATTTCAGATAGTGCATAGCCGCCTTATTATCACCGGCAGTCAGATATGCCTTGCCCATACCGACGTTTGCAAGCTCATTATTCTCATCCAGTTTCAGCACTGCCTCCCACTTGCCGATAGCCAGTGCCTCGTCACCATCATAACGCAGAGCCACCGCATCATTGATCAGAGAGCCGTACTCGGTTTCACCGAAACTCAGGATCGCTCCCTGGGAAGAATCCAGCACGATAATCTGGTCATCTATCACCTCGATGGCGATGGGAGTACTGAAAGTACCTCTCTGGCTCCCTAAGCCCCCGAATACATATAACAGATTCCCCTCTCTGTCATAGGTAAAGATCCGGCCCCTCTTGCGGTCCAGCAGAGAATAGATACCTTTCTCCCGGTATACCACATCAATAAATTCACTGGGACCACCATACTCGCCGTATATGCCATAATAGAGATCGCCGCCCAGATTCTGGCTCTCACCCTTTATGATGACGTCCTCGCCCTTGGGATTAAGTCTTCTGACACCCTGTACGCCCTCAGAGTCAATATTCGAGGCATACACAAAACCATCGCTGTCTATGTCAATTCCGGTAAACTCGGTGGGAATGAACAATTGCTGCCTGGAGCGCTCTTCCTTGCTGGCCAACTTTCTCCAGAATTTCTCCCACAGGCTGATCTTAACTTGGATGGTTCCGAAATATCCGGTAAACTGTCCGTTGCTCTCAAACACAAGAATACCCTCGAAAGCATTCTTGGCAATGACGTACACACGGTCCGCATAATCCACAGTCACCTTCAGAGGAGTGAAGTCAAAACCTTCCTCCAGAATCTCAGACTGGGGATTGTCAATAATCTTGATAAATTCACCCTCAGGAGTCAACATCACAATACGTTTGTTGTCCGTATCCGCCACATAGAGCTGCTCATTCTCAGATACACAGACGCCCTGGGGCATTAGGAAACCATCCTTCTGCCCGTCCCTGGTAAAGCTGTCAATGATGCGCACCACCTCGTTCATACTGTGATTAAGTACTACGATACGGTTGTTCTTTGTATCAGCGACATAAACTTCGCCGTTTGGCGCCACACACAGATCCTGCGGCTCAATAAAGTTATCAATTCCCAGATCCTGACCTGTGACACTGCCGGTAGGCACATAGGCTGCCGGTGTCAGCACCACATTCTCACGATAGTCATAATTGTATGTATCATAGGGCAGGTCTTCCGCCTGTGCAGTCATTCCCAGAGAAGTCGCCAGCACTACACCGGCCAGCAGGGAGGTCAATGTTCTTTTAAACCAATTTCTCTTTTTCATATGCTCCCTCCTCTTAATCCTTCATACCGGATGTGGTCATAGTCTCCAGAACGTTGCTCTGACAAATCAGGAAGAAAGTGATAGGCACCGCCGCAATGATAAATGTCACGGCCGCTGCCGCACCGGCTCTCGCCACACCGCCCGCTGTGATCTGCTGCAGCGCAAACTGCAGAGGCTTTAACTGCTCATCCCTCAGGAACATGGAACCTGTGTTACCCCACATCTGCTGGAACTGGAAGATAGCCAGAGTCAACCATGCGGGCTTTACGTTAGGCATCACAATCGTCCAGAAGATATTCCACTCTGATGCACCGTCCAGCCTGGCCGATTCCATCAGGGAATCCGGCAGCTGCTCCATGAACTGTTTCATCAGGTACAGACCCATGCCAAAGGACCATGCGGGCAGGATCAGCGCCAGATAGTTGTTGTTGATCCCCAGCCAGGAAATGATCAGATACTGGGGAATCTGAGTCACCGTCCAGGAGAACATCATGGACAGCACGACCATGCTGAACAAAATATTCTTGGCCGGGAACTTGTGCTTTGCCAGCGGATATGCCGCCAGGGACGCCACCACCACATGTCCAACCATACCCAGGCCAGTGATAATGATAGTGTTCAGGATATATCTGGAAAAAGGAATCCAGGAATCGTTCATCAGCACGAACAGATCCGAGAAATTTTCCAGCGTAGGGTTCCGCACAAAAATTTTGGGCGGGAACTGATATAACTCATCCAAGGGCTTTAATGCATTGTTTATAATCATCACCAGCGGCAGCGCCATGAACACACCGCAGATAATCATCAGGATAAACAAAAGGGTGTTTCCTGCCATGGAACGATTCAGCTGTTTTTCTCTTTTGCGAAAGAAACGTCTTTTTAATTTGATAGTCTCAGCCACTTATTCTCCCACCCTTCCTAAAATTTTCTGTACTAACTTGTTGGTGCCTACCATCAGCAGGAACAGGATGGTGGCGATTGCGGACGCATAACCCATATCAAAACGGGTGGAGCCGTAATCCAGCAGGTGAGTTACCACCGTGGCGCCTGCGTAATTGACCGAGGGGTTACCTGCCAGGTTGATAGAGATATCCGCCACCGCGAAAGACTGGGTGATCTGCATTACCGCACCGAACATCAACTGCGGTTTCATGGCTGGCAGCGTAACATACCACAGCTCCTGCCAGCGGTTCTTGACGCCGTCCAGCGCCGCCGCCTCGTACATGCTCTTGTCCACGGTCTGCAGACCTGCGATAAAGGACAAAAAGCCGGTACCCAGAGACAGCCACAGCTGTACCACGATCAGAACGGGCAGAATGTATTTCTCCGTCTGCATCCACAGCTTTGCCTCATTGATGATATCCAGTTTCAGCAGAATACCGTTCAGGTAGCCATAACGGTCGCCCGTCAAAATCAGATTCCATACCAGATACGCGTTACCGCAGATGGAGGGCGCATAGAAAATCAGGGTCAGAAAGGCTCTGAGCTTTCCCTTGAACTCATTGATGATCCATGCGAACAGCAGACACAGCATATAGCTGACCGGCCCTGTAACCACTGCGAATATCAGTGTATTCTTCAGGGAGATCAGGAAAATATCGTCCTCCAGGAAGAGCTTGATATAGTTCTTCCATCCCACAAACGTGGGCAGCTCCAGCATGTTAAAGTATGTAAAACTCAGCGCTATGGACATGAGCACCGGCAGTACCGTGAAGAAGAAAAACAGGATAAAGTACGGTGCAATCATAAAGTAGGAGGCTTTGTTTCTCGCAACCTGATAGCGCAGGGTGCTTTGCTTTTTTGCGATGTCCAGTGCTTCCTGGGAAACCCCGGAACTTACTGCTTCGTTAGCCATATGTCTCTCCCCTCCTATTCTTCCGCGGCCACAGGCAGGCCGAATTCTTCTCGTTTATAGCTGATCTCCGCATTTACATATATAATTTTATCCATCAGTTCCTCTCTGGGAGTGGCTACCTGTGTCCGCCCGGTAGAGCTGGAATCCGTAGTCACGCTGTAGAACGCGTTGTTCACATTACGCCAAGTATAGTAACCGCCGGGCACCTGAGGAATTCCCTGCACCTGTCCGAACTGCTCCATGATCTCCCGATAGTCTCTGATAGGCCAGGACAGACTGGACATCGCCTCCAGATTGGCTGTGGCCACACGGGCGCTGGCGCCCATCAGGCTCTCCATCTCTCTGCCGTACAGAATCTGGGTCTCCGCATCGGTCCACCATTTCAGGAACTCCCAGCACTCCTTGGGATGCTCTGTGTTAGCCATGATGATGTCCGCGAGACCGGTACTGCCGGTGGCGTGCAAAATGCTTCCATCCTCCTGCAGATTGCCGGGCACTACGGTGAAATCCCACAGTCCTGCAATATCCGGCGCAGAAACCTGTAAGTTATTGTAGGTGGTATAGTCCGAAATAATGATCGGGCACTCACCGGTACGGAAACGCTCCTCCACGCTGGTAGCCTTATCCAGCTTGTAGTCGGTGTAGTATTCACAGTACTGCTTAAAGGTCGCCACCGCAATATCGGAGTCCAGCATGGATCTGTCGCCGTTGTCGGAGTAGTACTCTCCGCCGTTCTGGAACAGCAGCATGGCAAAGGTCTGCTCGTTGGGCAGCATGCCGAATTCCATCTGGTTCTTGGCCAGCACTGTCATGGCCACCTTCACCTCGTCCCATGTGGTAGGCACTTCCAGGCCGATCTCGGCCAGAATATCCTTGCGGTAGAACATCATGGGGAAGGTCTGGGTATCCGGCAGCGCGTAGGTTGCGCCGTTAAAGCTGAAGGGTACCAGCGCGCTCTCGCTGAATCTCCCTGTAATCTCGTCAAAATCGTCAAACTGTGACAGATCCAGCACTGCATTACGGATTCCGTAGTTGACAGGCGTGTCATTACCCGTGTTCAGCACGGCTCCAGCGATACCGTTGGTGTTGGCTACCTGAATAGCCATGTCCGGTCCCTCGTCGGCCAGGGTTGCCCGCAGCAGCGTGTTCATATCCACCAGCTGCACATTGACGTTAATGCCGGTCTTACTGGTAAAGTTCTCATCAATCAACGCCTTGATGACATTGGCCTGGTCACGACCGGTACCGATCCACAGAGTCAGCACCACGCCCTCGGTCTCATCGTCAATGGCATTGCCGATCTGGTTGTAATCCACAATAAAGGAGTAGAACAGTCTCTGTATCTCATAGCCCAGCTTGGAGAAAAAGCCGGAGGATGCAATCTTCTGATGGTTCTCCGGAGAGTATACCATGATCCTGTCAATCTGTAGAGGCTGGTACAGCACCTGGGTGATCCAGTTACCGCAGGCTCTCACATTCACCTTATAGGAGGAAAGTACCTCCACGAAGCGCTCCTGGTCATCAATCAGCTCATCCAGCTGGTCCTGCATGGTAATCAGAGTGGTCAGCTTATCGCTGTTGCGCCCTGCCGTCACTCGCATGGCCTCCAGCGCCTGATTGATTCCCGCTCTGGCCTCGATCAACTCCGCCTCCAGCCCGGGCAGGGACGCCGTCAGCTGGTAGTCGCGGTATTTATCCGGAGCCACGCCGGTGATATAAATCACCTGGCGATAGATAGAGTTCAACAGCTGTACCGTATCCTGCACGGTGCTGATGATTTCCGCCATATCGCCCAGCACCACCTCCATGCGCAGAGTGTGGGTACCGGCCTCCAGATAAAAGCTATAGGGATTGCCCTCCTCATCGGACAGCACTTCCTCTCTCCAGTTCTGCTCATAGCTAAAGCCGTAATCACTCATCTCCTCAAAGGGCACTACGCCGTCGATGGAAATCCGGCGGCACACATCAATACCACGCACAAAATTCTGCTTGCAGTAGGCGGATATATTGTAGTAACCGCTTGAAGGTACCTCAAAATTCCACTCCACCCACTGTCCGGCCTCCTGCCAGGAGGTACCGCCTATGGTATTGTTCAGCAGCAGCTTGGGGCTGGAGGGATACACGGCGGGAGAAGACTGATCCTGTCTGGGGTACAACATCTGAGACGAGGTCTTATCCGCATTTTCACCTTCTATACGAATGCTCTCCGCAACGCTGTCCTGATATCCCGCAGCATCCCATGCGGCCTTTGTGGCTGCATAGTCTTTCACCTTCTCGCTGTTGTTTAACACGATCTCCGACAGCAGCAGAGGCTCTCTCTGGGACATGATGGTGAGAGTGTGGGTACCGGCCTCCAGATACAGGGACAGGGGAGTAGTCACATAGCCGTTGCTGTCATACAGATAGCTCTCCACCCACTCCGGTGCCTCCACCGCACGAGGTTTCACGTCATTGCCCTGGCTGTCCACCTGCCACACCTTGGTCACGATGCCATTCTCATCCGCGGCCATCTCGGTCACGTTGGTAATCCATATTCTTTTCAGTTCCACCAGCGCCAGCTCGCTGTAGGGAAGCTCCCCATCCACGAAGAAAGCTCTCTGAATCTCGGAGCTTTTGCCCTCAATGGGATAGTACACCAGGGACAGGTCATAGAAACCGCTCTCCCCGATCTCCATCTCGTATTCCACCAGAGCCTCTTCGCTTGTCAACAGTGCGCTGCCGCCGCCGGGAATATTCTCATAATTGTCATATATCTCAGGGACAGTGGTTACACCGTTCTCCTCGTATCTGACATAATCCACAGCCGGGATACGATATTCCCGATCGGGATATACCTGAGGATTGGCCGCCGCATATTCCTGATAGCCCAGCACAGAGGGATCTATGGAATAAGTACCGACAATCCCCTCATATTCCTCCTGCGTGGTGTCGGTAGCCGCCTGGGCTTGCAGCGCATTCTGCGGAACCACACCTGCCACCAAGGCCGCTGCCAGAAGAAATGCCATTTTTCTTTTCCAGTTCTTTCTTCTCATCGTTTTCCTCTCCATCTCTCTATAACTCTATCTTACCTGAGCATCAATCAATCGTACCAGTTTTTCGTTGTTTCTCCGTCCTGTCCCTCCGCCGGTTCGGGCTTTGGCATATAGGCCTTCATGGCCTTTTCCACCAGAAAGGAACTGGCGTAGCACCACAGCCCGGGAGTCAGCAAAATCAATGGTATGGGCAGAAGATAAAATTGGGCCAGTACCGTAACCGCCAATCCCGCTGCCAGTGCAAGTGTGATATACCAGAACCGTATCGACATGACAAAGGCCAGCATACACAGCTTACCCAGTTTCATGTCAAATCTGGACATCACGGGAAACAAATACAGGCCAATCAGCAACAACAGTACAATCAAAAGCCCGCTGAGGGTATACCATATCCGGCTGACCTCCACCCCATTCTCCAGAACCAACCACAACTCCACTCCCAAAAGAATTCCCAGGGCCAAAAGCAGCACCGTGGCTGCCACACCCTTCTTAAAATTCAGCTTGTAGCCTCTCCAGAACTCCGAATGTACATATCCCACGTCTTTGCGCACAGATTTTACCATAGTGTAATAGAACGCCGCCGTGGAAGTGCCGATGGTCACCACCGGGATACAGCCTATCATCCAAAGTACCGTGGCCAGAATGATATTTCCCGTCGTAGTCAAAAACCTATATACAATACCGTCCGTCGAAAACAGTTGATTCAATAAGCTATCTCCTTACATACATCTACTTGCGAACCATAGGCCGTGCCCTCGGTACCGCACCGGTTAACAATTCGTATATTTTACTTAATAACTTATTCGCCGGGCAGCGGATACGTTTTTAAGTCCGGCAATTCGTCCCTGGTAATCACATGCTCATGCTCATACACCCTTTTCAGCATATCTTTCTCGGTATACTGCTCGCTAAGTGTATACACGCTGGAGTTTTTTAAGACAAACTCGCCGCTCCAGGTGCAGAAAGAACCCCACATGGAGCCGTCTCTGGCAGCCAGATCCGGGTCGAACAAAGTTCCGTTCTCTGACATAATAACCATCTTTCGGGCGTCCGTATAGTTCAGTACCTCCAGATATTGGGCGGTCTGCGGCATATACTCGTGCTCACCGGCATAGATGTCCTCGCCAATGATATCCACATATTCATCTCCGGGATACCATTCCTTACTCTGTCCGTTCCACACCCAGATCAGATTGTTCAGGCCATGATAGTTTACCAGCCTGTCGTACATCAGCACATACAACTGCTTATAGGCATCCGCTCCCGCACTGCCCCACCAGAACCAGCCGCCACTGGCTTCATGTAACGGCCGCCAGAGCACGGGCACATCCGCCTCCTGCAAAATCAACAGCTGCTCCGCTATGGCATCGATATCCGCAACCAGCAGATCATAACCCTCCTGATCCTGTCCGCTCATGATCTTGGCCAGATCAATACTCGTAGAATCCTTATAAAAGGTGGAATACCAGTTACCGGTAATGTATTTCTCCGGAGTGGTCCAGTGCCAGCAGAAAGTCACAATGCCGCCCTTCTCCCAGCATTCCAGCGCATAATCCGTGGCGTGGCCCTCTGCGCCATGGGCTACGGAAACCGGCGTGTAACTGCTCATGTCCAGCCCCAGGATCGCCGGATACTTGCCGCCTGTGGTCTTCCAGATCGTGGCATTCTCCGCACCGAACATACCACTGTCACAGTACTGACCGGACAGGATGTCCGCGCCATAAATATCGCACAGATAAGCCATCAGCCTTCGGGTATTCTCTGTGGCATTGGGATTGATCAGCACCGGCTCTATGTCGAAACGGCCCGGGTCCAACTCATCGGACGGCTTAACCTTCACACTGTCCAAATGTATCCATCCCCAGTAGGTGGTCACGCTTACCTGATGATCTCCCGCCTCCATATAGACTCTGGATATCGGGCAATCCTGATACTCCGTCCCGTCTACCCTTGCAGCGCCCATCCTGTCGCCATCCACGGCTACATAGTTCTCTTTGTGGCCCCCGTCCGCACTTTTGCAGACAATGGCCAGGTCATAGAACCCGTTCTCCTCAATATGTATAGTCAGCTCCAGTCCGTCCCCTTCCTTGGCGAAACCCTCCACATATCCGACACCGTCCTTCTCTTTTACGGAAGTGCCGCCCAGCAGAGTACCCTCCTCCGCCTCATAGACCGTCGCCTCATCCCAGGAGTAAGTCTGCAGCCCTGTCTGTTCTGTATCTGCCGTGCCCGCCGAACCCGCTCCATTGCATCCCGGTAATGCCAGCAGCAAAGCCAAAACAGGCAGAATACCACCTCTTTTTTTCAAGTGTATCCGCCTCATAATGCTCTCCCGATATCTTTTAAGTCATTTTAAGTTTTTTTAATTACAAGTAAATTGTACTATATTTACTAGAGAACTGCAATACCTTTTATGTATTTTGTCAAAATAGCCTATTTTTATTGTGGGCAGTTGTGCATAATGCATAGTTGCACTTTGACACTTTTCATCATTGTACCCATTTCATTTTTTGCAAAAAAATTCCAAACCAATAAGCGTGCCCGTGCCCGGAAGCGTTTTTCACCTAAAAATATCAACAAATTAGTTTAAAAATAGCTAAATTTTAATTAAAGCAAAAAAATCCCTGCAAGATCACAAAAATAGGCCTCCCGAGAGAGGCCCATAACAACGCACTGTTTTTAAGAGACCAGCCAGCCGATAACAGTAAACCGGTCCCCGGTGGAATCGGGGTTTTTGCGCACCTCCACCCTGTGGACAGCCTTTTCATCAGAGGTGTAGAGTTCCTCCGACTCCATAGAATTTCCCCATCCGTTCACAAAGTTGCCATTCAGAGTGCGCACAAGTTCCCCATCAATATAGATATCATACTGTCCGAAAGCATCGTTCACATCCCGCTGGTACAGCAGACCGATATTGGCGGCCTCTATCTCGAACACGATCGGCTCATCTCCCCCCTCCGTGTACCAGTAGTCGTCGTAGGGAAAATACCAACCGTTCTGCTTATCGGTAAAACTGCCTACAGACAGCGGCGTCAGATTGGAGGCGTCCAGTATTCGGCCCTCCATGTACCGCTCTTTGGTCTGGGCTGCTGCCGTAAAGGGAGCCACTTCCTCCGGTATTTCGTCCAGCCTCGCATAGACGTCGTTCAGATAGCGGTAGAGGAGCTCACCGATTATGGCATGGCCCCGGTCGTTGGGATGTATATTGTCCGGTGAAATGTCCTTCCAGGCGAATTCCCCCGCCTCAATGGCGGGCAGCACCGCGTTGCCGTAACTAATCATCGGCAGCTCGTAGCCAAAGCCCAGCAGCGCATCGTTCACCTGGGTGTTGGTCCCGTTCTCCTGGGTGGTGAACAGCAGCATAAGCGCAGGCATGTTCTCGTCCAGGAGAATACGCCGCAGCAGATTGTCATAGCTTCTCTTGTAAAAAATGTTGTTGCCGTCATTCACGGAAAATTCCACGATCACAAAATCCGGTTTGTAATCCAGCAGCTCCTCCTGTACCCGGTGTACTCCCAGGTAGGAGCTGGTGCCGCCGATCCCGGCGTTCACATACTCCACCGTGATATTCGGGAATCTCTCCTGCCACCAGCTGCGCATATAGCAGGCATAGGAGCTTTTGTTCCTGTCGCTGGCGCTGTAGCCCTCAGTAATAGAGCCGCCAATGACACCCACCGTGATATCCTCTCCCGCCTGTGCCCTGCGCATGACCGCCGCCAGTCTCGTCAAATCTCCCTGCTGAAAGGCTATGGCCCGCTGGTACATCTCCTCCGTGACATAGTCCGAGGGCAGGGGTACTGGTTCGACTTGTTCCTCCGCCTGGCCCTCCTGTATGTCGCCGGAATTCCCCACAGCGCTCTCTTCGCTCTCGGAGTTCTGCTCACCGAGGTTCTCACCTCCGACGCACCCCGCCAGCAATAACGCCATACACATAGCCAGACAGATTCCTTCGACCCGATTCAATTTTCTATTTTCATATTTTCCGCATTTCATAAAAAGGTTCTCCCGTATCTCTATTTTTTTCGAGTCAATTATAACATTCTGTCGTCGCTCTGCGCAACTTTTTCTTGGCACATGGACAAAAACATAGTATACTAAGTAAAATATTTGCAAAGACGCAAGCGCATAAAGGAGACCTTATGAATACTACAACTGAAAGTATCTATGAAAATATCTGCCGGGCGCGCAACGAGCTGGCGGTGCTGCCGCCGGAATATTCCCTTCCTCAGGAAGACAAGCCGCAACAGGACAAGGTTCGTTTCGTGAACGGCGCGCTGGACGGTATCGCCCTCTACCATATGGGGGTTCCTAAGCAGGATACCGCCCTGCTGGAGCAGGCTCTGAACACCGCCGCCACGAATTTGGAGCAGGCCCACGAGCTGGTTAGGCAGTGGGTGACGGACGGCCATATGATCTCGGCCCGTGAAAAAATTTTAAACTATCTGCTTGAACACCAGCAGCAGTTGCCCGCCCCGGAAATCTATCGGCTGGCTGTGGAGTGCGCATTAAAGGGCACCCACCGGGAGGAGGTCAAATTCGGCCTGGTACTGCTGGTACTCTTTGACATGAGCCAGAATGAGCCGCTGAAAAACGCAATGAGAATTCTGGCGCTGTCCGACGAGTTCACGCTGTATGTGTTGCAGGCCGCTGCAGGCTGGGATAACTCCGCTCAGGAGATTCTGCGCATCGCCAAAGGCGTACGCGGCTGGGGACGAATCCACGCCGTGACGGCGCTGGAGCCGGAGACTCAGGAGATTGCAGACTGGCTCTTTGCGGAGGGATGGAACAACACCGTACTACACGCTTACTCCGCTCTGGAATGCTGTCAAAAGGCCGACCTGCGTCAGCGTCTGGAAAATGATATGGGCGAAAAAGACTTTTTCTGCGCCTGCGAACTGTTGACAGCCCTGCTGGCTGAAGGCCCCGTGCCGGGTATCTCGGAGATAGAGGACTGCGCCGGTCTGTTGAACGCCTTCGTGGACTGCGCAACCAGCAAGGCTGTGTCCCCCCAGAGACAGAACGCACTGAAACTGGCTGCGGAATACGCCGCAGATCATGAATTGCCGGAGATCGCGGAGCGCATCCGATTTTTGCTGTGACAACGGCATCCTGTCCCTGCTCTATCCCCAGAAACGATTGACGTCAAAAAGCACCAGCAGACCCGGGCTTATGCCTCGGGTCTGCTGGTGCTTTGAATATGTGTATTTTTGTTTGCGCGGACTATTCTCTGGTGATGTCACTGCCAAAATACTTCATGGAAATCTCTGCCAGCTCTCCTGACTCTTTCAACTCTTTGATGGCCTGATCTACCGCCGCTTTGAAGGCAGCCGTAGCCTCCTCCTTGCGGATGGGAATGGACACATGAGAGGCATCTTCGGTGAGCGCCACGATCTTTACCGGTGCGTCGGGATGTACATTCATATAGTCGTAGAAAGACACCTCCGCATTGAGGGTAGCGTCCACTCTGCCCGCCACCACCAGATCCAGCGTTTGATCCAGGGAGTCCACGGGAGTCACCGTTGCGCCATAGCTCTCCGCCAAAGTCATATAGGTACTCGCCATACTGTTGGTGGTAGTCTTGCCGTTTAAGTCCTCAAAGGTCTTGATCTCCTCATTGTCACTTGCCACGATCAGGGCTGTGCGGATATAGCCGTAAGGCTCGCTGAAATCATATTTCTCCGCCCGCTCGTCGGTGATTTCCACGCCGTTGACAACCATGTCATATCGGCCACTGTCCAGTCCGGCGAACAGTCCGTCCCACTCGCCCTCCACAAAGGTCACTTCCACGCCCAGTTTCTCAGCGATCTTCTGAGCCACCTCCACGTCAAAGCCCACCAGATTATCATTTTCGTCATGGTAGGTCCAGGGCGCCCAAGTGCCCTCCATGGCCACGGTCAGCGTGCCTTTTTCCTGAATCTGCTGCAGCAGATCCTGGCCCTGCGCCTCCTGGCCGCCGTTGCCGCAGGCCATCAGGCTAAATGCCATTAAGCCAGCCATAACAATACCAATTAATTTCTTTTTCATGATTTCCTTTACCTCCTACTAAGTTTGCAGTTGATATTCCTCCTGTTCTATATTAAAGATCCATTTCTTACCGGTCATGGAATGATTCATACATTCCTGGTAATATGCTATTTCTCTTTCATATTCCTGGGCGGGAAGCATTCTCTTTTCCATATACAGCAAAAGTTCAAACCAGTATTTTCGATAGTCGTATTCTTCGTCATATATCCAATTCGTTTGCTCTTCTAGATGAGAGAGCATTCTACAGGTTCCATTTACATTTTCAATCCCGTCATCTATCCTGCAATAATGCCATGCCCCCTTATGTCTGTCCCGCAGAGCAGACCTGTTTTGTGACACATAGGCATAACTTACATCGTGCGCACATTCCTTTATAAGGCTATTCTTAGCCTCTTCAAAAGACAGATTCGAAAAATGCAAATACAGGGAACCCTTGTCTCCCTCTTGAATGGAATAATATCCTCTATTGTGTATATACCCTCTCGAACCAAAAAACGGTTCTTTCGCCATTGTTCTTCTATTCAGTATATCTTCCTTTATTTCACATGGAATATCCGGCAGAAAAACAGAGAAAAATTGTTCCTTAATTTCAGCTGCCAGGTTTTCCCATTCCCGCATTTCCGCATCGTTCATTTGATAATTCAGAAATTCACGTTCTGTCACATATCCACCTGCTGCGCCTCTCCGCTCAGAGTCCTGAGAAAGGTTTTGATGCGCTCCTCTTTGGGATTTTCAAAAAATTCTTTGGAACCACACTGCTCCAGCACCTGGCCGTCCTCCATAAAGATCACTTTGTTGGACACGTTGCGGGCAAAGCTCATCTCGTGGGTGACTACCAGCATGGTCATACCCTCTTCCGCAAGCTGCCGCATCACGGTAAGCACCTCTCCGATCAGCTCCGGGTCCAGCGCCGAAGTCGGCTCGTCAAAATAGATGATCTCCGGGTCCGTGGCCAGCGCCCGGGCAATTCCCACTCGCTGCTGCTGTCCCCCGGAGAGCTGGTGAGGATAGTAGTCATAGCGGTCCGACAGGCCCACCTTATCCAGCGCCCGCCTGCCGATCTCCATGGCCTGGGCCTTATCCATTTTGCGCCCTATAATCAGGCCCTCCGTCACATTCTGCAGGGCCGTCTTGTTGCTGAACAGATTGTAGCTCTGAAACACAAAAGCCGTCTTTTTCCGCAGCCTGGCAATATCTTTTTTAGAGACATGACCCATCTGAAAGGTCTCGCCGTCGAACTCCAGGGTGCCGCCGTCCGCTGTCTCCAAAAAGTTTAAGCACCGCAGCAGCGTGGTTTTGCCGGAGCCGCTGGGCCCCAGAATCGCCACCACGTCACCCTTTTCCACAGAGAGATCCACGCCCCGCAGGACTACCTGCGCCTGGAACGACTTAGTGATATTACGTGCCTGTACCATGGGTCTTTCCTCCTCTCTGCTGTCACACTCAGCTTGCGCTCACCCATATGCTGCAGCCCTGTCAGCACCGTACAGAACAGCAGATAGATCAGTCCCACTTCAATGTACAGTGCCAGTGGCTCATAGGTTCTGGCCACAATGCGCTGGGTGGCCATGAACATTTCCACCACTGTGATATTCGCCGCCAGGGAGGTGTCCTTCACCATGCTGATCAGAGAGTTGGACAGGGGCGGAAAGGCAATGCGGAAAGCCTGGGGAAGCACGATCCGCCGCATGATCTGCAGATAACTCATACCCACGCAGTATCCCGCCTCGATCTGGCCCTTGGGCACGGATTCCAGCGCCGCCCTCATGGTCTCTGCGCAGTAGGCTCCCTCGTTGATGGAGAACACCAGCACTGCGCAGGGAAAGGGATCAATGATAATCCCCAGGTTGGGCAGGCCATAGAAAATCACATACAGCTGCACCAGCAGCGGCGTCCCTCTGACCACCCAGATATAAAAACGGCTGATCTGCTTTAATACCTTTACATTGGCAAACTGAATCATAGCCACTGCCACGGCGATCACCATGGCAAAGGAAAATGACAGAACCGTCAGCGGTATGGTCACCTTGATTCCCGGTATTAAGATTTTAGTAAAGGAATCTACAATGATTCCCAGCAGTCTGTCACTCATCCCGCCCGTTGCTCCCTGCTTAATAATATATTCCTATTAAAGACGTAGGCACTGATATTAATGAAGTATACCACCTAATTGGTTATCTGGCAAATACTTTTGTTAGATAACTGGAACTTACAGGTCTGGACCTCGGGATTTCTCCGGCTAGTGTACTGACACATTCATCTTTGAACCAACAGCACACTAGAGTATTCGGAAACTGTATTGGATGTCTTTGGCGGCATCTATACGATAGGCGGGTTCCGGCTGGGTGCCCCAGCTGTCCCGTCCGCCTACGCCCCGCACTGCCCCCAGCACACAGAGCACCGTGCGTCTGGCAGGAGGCAGTTCTTCATGGTGAGTCGCATTTTCCAGTTCGAGAGCCGTGTAGGGCAGGCAGGAGAAGGCAAAGGGGGCGTCCGTCATACGAATTTCCAGGCAGTCCTCCTCATCCGAGCAGTCCCTGGCTGACAGGGCTAGAGGGCCTTTTGTCACATTGCTCAAAGTGCCGCCCGGATGGATGCGCACCCATTTGCTCTCCATATGCACGCCGCAGTCCTGGGGAACCAGATAGGGCGTCACCGGCAGACCCTCCACCTCATACACGCCCGGAACGCCGCCAGCCATACGGTCGGGATAGGTCTCGCCGGACAGACCCTCATAGGTAAAGCCTGTCGCCAGCGTGGGCAGCACAAAGCGCATGCCGAACACAGGCAGCTCCGGCAATCCTTCCAGTCCATGGTAATGCACCCCGACAAAAATCTCCCCCTGGGCATCCACCTGATAGCTCACCTCCACGATCGTGGCCGGCGTTGTGATGGTTTCAAAGGTATATACAAGCTCCGCTGACGCGGCAGTTTCCAGCCCGGTATATTGATTGTTTCCCTCGGGATCCGGCTGGTGCTTATCCTCGCCGTCCACCAGCACCTGTACTCCCTTATAACGGATAAACCGATCCGCCGCCAGCCACATGCCGCTGCGCAAGTGGAGGCCATTGCCGTGGTCGTTGTCCGTCAGCGCCCGCCAGAAGGTGGGCACCGGTCCCCGATACATCCACTCACGTCCGTTTTTTACCAGAGACTCCAGGCTTTTGTCACTGTAGTTGAATATATAGTCAAAATTGCTGCCGTGCAGCCCCAGAGTGCTGTCCCCGTATACCACCTTCATCCCTTTATCGATACTTTCCATAATAATACCTCACTTCCTGCAGCGCCGGTTTGGGCGTCCTGTCCGCGAACAGGATACCATTGCCCGAAAACTCATAGTCCGAGGGCCGGTCGTCAAAGTCTCCGCCGTAGCGCAGCACCCTTCTGCCCGTCACCGGATCCTCCACCTCGATGGCCTGATCCATATAGTCCCAGATAAAACCTCCCTGATACATTTCAAATCGATCCAGCAGATCCGTGTAAGATTTCATACCCCCAAGGGAATTACCCATGTCATGCATATACTCGCAGAGGATAAAAGGTTTCTTCGGATTGTTTGACAGATACTCGGCAATGCCCTCCGGCCAGGCGTACATCTGGCTCTCCACATCTGAGATCCGGTCCTCATATTCCCGCCTGTGTACCGCACCCTCATAATGCACCAGACGCTCCGGGTCCTTCTCCTTGAACAATGCGTTCATGGCTGCCAGGTTCTCACCGGCAAAGGATTCATTGCCCAGGGACCACATCAGGATAGCCGGGTGGTTTTTAAAGGTCTCAAAATGTGTTCTGGCCCGGTCCAGCACCGCCTCTCTCCACTCCGGGAAACTGCCCGGAATATTCCATGACGGCTCAAAGCCCACACATTTCTGCCAGGAGCCATGGGTCTCCAGATTGGTCTCGGAGATCATGTAGATTCCGTGACGGTCACACAGATAATACCAGGGAATCCGGTTGGGATAGTGGCTGGTGCGCACCGCATTGATATTATTTTCCTCAAAAATACGGATGTCCTGCTCCATGTCCTGCATGGTGATGACCCTGCCTCCCCGGGCGCTCCACTCGTGCCGGTTTACCCCGGTAAAAATCAGGCGTCTGCCGTTGAGGCGTATGACTTTATCCACGATCTCGATCCGCCTAAACCCTATGTCATAGGGCACCAGCTCCAGAATCTCGCCCTCCGGCCCCACTAGGGTGATCAGCAGACGGTACAGGTACGGATTATGGTTGTCCCAGGGAGTCACGCCGCCCATTGGCTGCGGCTCTATATGGATGCTCCGAGCCGCGGGAACCTGCATGGACCAGCACTGTTTTCCAGCCTTATCCTGTAAAGTGATCTGTACCTGATATGGGCCAGATAAGGTGCTGGCGTTTTTCCCGCCCACATCCTTGCCGACCCACAGGGCGCTGGCAGTTTCCCCGCTGAATGCCGCAGCCGCCTCGCCCCAGGCCGTCAACTTGAGATCCAGCTCCAGGCTGCCGGTAGCATTGTCCTGCAGGAGCCTTGGCTTTGCCCACATATCCTCCACATGCAGCTCGGGCCGGGCATACAGATACACACTTCTGAAAATGCCGAAAAACCGGAAGAAATCCTGATCTTCCAGATAGCTGGCTGTGCTGCGCTTGTGTACCTCCACCGCCAGCACATTCCCCTGCTCCCGGATATAGGGCGTCAGATCAAACTCCGAGGGGGTGAAACTGTCCTCCGCATAGCCGATAAACTCACCGTTCAGCCACAGGTACAGCGCCTGCTCCGCGCCCTCAAAGCAAATCCGCACCGGCTTGCCACGCAGCGCCGGGTCCAAATCAAAAATTTTCACATAGGAACCCACGGGATTGTAGGACGCCTGGCTGAAACTGCCGTCTCCCACCCAGGATGCCGCTCCGCCGTCAGACGCATTCCCTTCTTCCGGCCATGTTCCCTCAATCGTACGGGCGGGACGTCGGAACATCTTTCCCTCCCAGGGATACATCACATTGATATAATGTATTTTGTCATATCCGGCCATCTCAATATGCATGGGCACGGGGATGGTGTCCCAATCTTTTCTGTCATAGTCCTCCCTGTAAAAATCCACCGGCCTGCTGCCCGCATTCACAGAGAAACAAAACTGCCACTCCCCGTCCAGGCACTGCCGCAGGGTAGAATTTCCTGCCGCCAGACTCTCCCTGTCCGCATAATATGTGTGATCGCTGTGAGCCGGAACCTGACCCACCCTAAACACCCGGGGATCATCCAACCATCTGATATCCGCTTCCATCTGCCGCCCTCCTAACTAGATTCATTTTGGTAAAGTTTATCTTACCACCTTAAAAAACTTTTGTCATTCATTATTTATGGCATTGACACACTACTCCTTTGGGAGTATATTATTGACAAGAAACGGAGATGATATCCCTATGACCAAAAGACTCTACCACGGCTCCTCCAAAATCATCGAGAAACCCCTATATGGATATGGTAAGCCCTACAACGATTATGGGCTTGGTTTTTACTGCACTGACAGTCTTGAAATGGCAAAAGAATGGGGTGTGGGCATGAATCAAAACGGCTATGCCAATTGTTATGAGATGGATTGTGAGGGCCTTCGAATTCTTGATTTAAATGCGCCCGAATACTGCATTCTCCACTGGCTTGCGGTGCTTCTTGAAAACCGTGAATTCGATATTCCATCTGGGCTTGCGTTGGAGGCAAAGGAATATCTGCTGGCTAATTTTTCTATTGACTATAAAAGTTATGACATGATTGTTGGCTACCGGGCCGATGACAGCTATTTTTCCTTTGCACAGGACTTTATCAATGGCACGATTTCCTACCGGCAGCTCAACAATGCCATGCACCTGGGCAAACTCGGTCTGCAATTTGTATTAAAGAGCAGGACTTCTTTTGATCGGATCAGATTCATCGGCAGCGAAATCGCCGAAAGCAACAAATGGTATGCAAAAAAAATGCTGCGTGACAAAACCGCCAGGCGTGAATATTTCGATGTGGAGCGCAACAGGCGTCAGCGCGGCGATATATATATCACACAGATAATGGATGAGGAGATGATGCCCAATGATCTGCGCTTACGATAAGGTTTATCTTGACAAGGCCCGTATCGCCCTTGGCCGTATGTTGGATTTTGCAGTGTACGATCTGAAATATGATATTGCTGAATTTTTTGAGTTATTCATTCAATCCGGTGTCGGACCGCGTTTTGAAAAAGGAGATTTTACGCTGCTTGTCGGTATGTCCGGAACAGAACTGGCCTATGAGGTGCTGGAGCAATCGGGCATTAATAATGATCGGGTCAGGCCGAACTATACGATTGACCGCAGCGAAGAATTCTGGACAGGGTGGGCGTTGGCATATTATCAGTGGGAAACGTCCATAAGCTTTGCGGAAATCGTACGGAATATTCCAATCAGAGACATTATGGCATTGTATTCGCCCTACCATGAGATGGATATCCGGCAATTTACCGATAAGATGAATGAGCTATACAGAGCTGCCAAGCCGGAGACTAACCTCAAGCTGCGGAGGCAGAACATCGGCTTGACCCAGCGTGAGCTTTCTCAGTTGGCTGGCGTTCCCATACGCACCATACAACAGTATGAGCAGCGGCAAAAAAACATCAATAAAGCCCAGGCCGAATATCTTGTGATGCTGGCCCGGGCTTTATACTGTGAAGTTACGGATTTGCTGGATAAAAGTTTCTGATAGACAGGGTATCAACCCATCTCCGTCTTCCAGTCCTCGTCCCGCTCCTTGCTGGAGGCGGTGGCTTTGGCCAGCTGCCATATGATCTCGCTGAAGTACCTCTGAGGAATATCTTTCAGGGGCAGCTGTTTTTCCCCTTTTGCCTCGTCATAGCAGTATGAGCCTCTCTCAATGGTGCCCGCCTTGTAAAAGCGCACGTCATACACTGTGACGTCCTCACCGCCCATGCTGCCGCTGCCCACATAGCTGCCGGAGAAGTGCAGCTCCGCACCCAGGCCAATGGAGGCGTCCTCCCGGTAGTAGGTGTCAAATCCGCCCGCATCCTGCACCGAGCCGCGATACCACCCCAGAGTTGTGAGTTTGCCCCCCAGGGACAGATCGTTGAGAATCATGCCGCCGAAACGCTCCAGACTCTTGGCTTTCTGCTCCTCTGGCGTAATGTAGTAAATCGTCCGGCCTAACTGCTCGATGGGCTGGGTGATCTCATAGTCCTCCAGCTGCTGTTTCCAGGTCTCCAGGCTCTCTTTTGTCAGCTCTATGGGATGCACAAGACCGATCTGCCCCTGTTCAGGTAAGGTATACTCGTCCTCATCCTCCGTGTTAAAGGAACCGTCCTCCATATAGCGGAAGCTCTGCGCCAGCTTATGATCCTCGTAGATACCCCATACCAGGCCGATGGCAAACTGGTGCATAATGGGATTGCCCACAAACAGCTCGCGCCACGCCTCCACGCTCCACAGACGCTCCGAGGACAGGGCCAGCTCCAGCCTCTGTTTCTGGCTGGTGACAGTGGCTTTCATCTGTTTTTTCATCTCCTTGAATTCCGCGTAGGCCGCAGCCGCCTTCTCCGCGTCGTCCTTTGCGCCGGGAGCAGGCATATTTTTCAGTTTCTTGCCATTTTCATCAAATACCTCCACCTCCAGAGCGGGGGTGATGGTCACGGTAAAGCTGCGGCTGCCGTAATCAAAGCGCCGCTCCATATTTTCGTCAAAGCCCAGGCTGGGCACGATCTTATCCTCCAGCTGCTCCCGGGTCAATCCCAGCTGACTGGCCGCAAATTCCAGCGCCTGCCCGGCTGCCGCCTTGACCTGCTTAAACTTGAACTTCCGAGCGATTCCATCCACGATCAACAGAGCCTGGGGCTGGGGATTAAGCGCCAGCGCCTGCACTGCGTCCGCCGCAATGGCGCCTCTGGCATTCTGGGGCCACTCCTGAATCTGGTGATAGAGGCGCTGTATAATATCTGTGCCGCCGTGGATGGAGGCCACGTACAATACCCAGCGTTTTTTAGCCTCCGCACCGGCGCTCATCCACTTGTCAAAAAGCTCGCCCACATAGACTGCCAGTTCCTGCGGCTCCAGGTCCTGTGCCAGCAGAGCTGCATCCGTGCTGATACCGGGCTTAGCCATGGAACAATAGCACAGCAGCAGGGCCTGCAGATACTCCTCCGTGGCCTGCTCTCCGCCCTTTCTGCGCACCGGTGAAAAGGGCGTCTCATAGGCCCAGGCAAGGCTGCGTTTCTTGCCGCCCTTGTGCAGATTTTTCACCAGATCCTCCCTTGTCAGGGCCGGGCTGCCCTCTCCTGCGCCGCCCTCTCCGGCGTCTCCCGCCGCAGCCTCATGTCCCAGAACAGTGTCCAGGAGTGTGCGAATCTTAGCATTCTTCTCTTTCTCATAAAGCTCCTGCAGGGTTTCCCGATCCTGAGGAGTATTCCACTTGGCCAGCACGCGGATACCCATCTCCCGCTCCGCCGCCTTTTTGGAGGATAGCAGCCCTTTAACTTGTTCTCTCCAGCCGGGACGGTCCGCCAATATCCGTTCCAGCTCCTCCTTCACCAGCTTGGAGCTGTCCTGACTGTAGGAAAGTATCTGCTCCTGCCAGGCGTCCTTGCCCTTGGCAAACTCGGCCAGCGCCGCCTGACAGGACTCCCTGTTTTCATCCGTCACCTGCAGATTGGCCTTACTGCCATATACCAGCAGCGCAAAATAGCGGCCATATGCCCCGGCCTCAGAAAAAGCCGTCACGGTTTCCTGAGTACGCTGTGCCAGATACTGCTGGAAGATGGAAATACCGCCATCGGTAACAGCCTGCTTTTTGACCGTATCATAGATCGTATCCGTCATGAGCGTTATGACCCGCAGCTGCTGTGCCACCCCCATCCCGGCCAGCGTCAGACCCGAGAAAATATGCCGCAGTTCCAGCTCAAACGCCTCCTTTTGAGCCGGTTTCGCACTGAACGCTGTAAAGAAATAACCGTATTCCAGCACGGCCATTATCGCCATACAACGACCATAGAAATCCTCGTCGTGGTATGTCTGCACATACTGCTCCAGAGCGTTCCGGCAGCCATAGGTACTTCCATGATATGGGATAGATAAGCGGTTTCTAACTGCATAAAGCGCCTGGATATCCACTCTGCCCTCCAGATAATCCCTGCACTCCTGAGGAAAAGAACTTTGAAAATTAAAGAGCGCAATCACTTTTTCCTTTTGCTCATCCCCTTTGGCCAGCACTTCCCGCTGGTACAGCGCGGGATCCTCCTCCTTCATGATCTGCGCCATCTTGGCCGCCGCAGCAAACTCCGCATTGTGGTAGCACTCCAGAAAAGCTGCAGGGTGTTTGCGGAGCTGTACCCGCAATATCTTTTTACCGTCCTCTTCCTTGAGGCCCGTGACACTGCTCCTGTTATCGTTTTTCATCTGCTCCGCCACCCAGGCAAGCAGCTCCCGGCTGGGGATACCGAACAGATCGTCCCAGTCTCCTCCGCTGCGGCTGATTTCCCCACGGGGGTCCAGCGCGCAAAATACCGACAGCATCAATTTAGGGTCAGCGGCGCAGCAGGTTTTCACCACGTGATACAGTTTCTCGGAAAGCATGTAGTTGACAAAGGCACAGCCACCCGCCAGCATAAACAGGGGCCTATCCATGACTCTGCCCGGGATGCCCGGCAGGACGGCCTGGCACATTGCCTCTTTCAGCAGTTTTTCATACTCTCCCATCCATGCGGCGTCCTCCGAGGGGTTCTTGCCGCCCAGCAGTTTTCGGATTCCTCCCAACACGCCGCCCTCATCCGCGGACTGGGTGCTTTTTTTGCGAAAAGCCTCCGCGGACTGTACGCTGTCGTAATTCATATTGAACAATACCGTCAACAGTATCAGTCTCTCGCCGATGTACCCGCTCTCATATTCCCGCAGCGCCCGCCGGACGGTTTCAGGAAGGCCGCCCGCATGTTTTTTCAGCGCACTATACATATGCTCAGACATAAAATAGGGGTAATGATTGCACCAGCTAAGGCACGATCTATATGTATGCCGGGCATATACCGCCACAATCTTGTACGGGTCGATCCGGAGATTTTTTGCCTCTACATTCCTTATAAATTCCCAAAATATCTGATATTCCTGACCCAGACACTGGAAACAGGTATGGGAACCCAGAGCATACAGCAGATTAAAGAGCCGCAGCGTCTCGTCATGCTGCTTTTTCTTCATAAAAGACCCCAAAAGTTTTGCCACCGGCAGGGCTTTCTCCCGAGGGATGCCGCTCATATCGCGGATCTCCACCTCTGCCAGAGTTTCCTCTCCCGTCTCCCCTTTCAGATATTTCTCCGCAAGCTCCAGCTCGCCGTCTGTCAGCCCCAGATCCGCCAGGGCCTCCCTAACTTTGTCCACCTGTCCATTTTGTGCTCGTAACATACTGCTCCTCCTTGCTTAAAATTTATTCTTTCCCGCATATCACGGGCCAACCTGCAATACTGCGTAAACGCACAACTCTCTTTTCAGCGCCATGGATAATTTCCATTATCTGGCAGCGGCAGCCTTAGCTATCTGCCACACGATCTCACTGAAAAACCGCCGGGGAATGCTCTTCAGGGGCAGCCTTCTCTCCTCTGTCACCTCGTCATAGCTCTCCGGTTCTCTGTCAACCGTTCCCACCCGGTAGAAACGCACGTCCCGCACCGTGACGTCCCGGCCTCCCGTGCTGGCGCTGCCCACAATACTGCCGGAAAAATGCAGTTCCGCACCCAGGCCCAGGGAGGGTTCCTCCCGATAGTAGATGGCAAATCCGCCCCCCTTAACAGGACCGCGCAGCCAGCCCATGGCTGTGAGCCTGCCCCCCAGAGACAAATCGTTGATAATCACGCCGTCAAAGCGCTTTAGGCTGCTGCCCTCCTGCTCCTCGGGACTGAGACGGTACACCGTTCTGCCAAGCTGCTCTACGGGCTGGGTGATCTCATAGTCCTCCAGCTGCCGTCTCCAGGCCTCCAGACTCTCCCCGGACAGTTCCAGCGGATGGACGAGACCGATCTGTCCCTGCCTTGGCAGAAGCTCCGGCAAGGTGTACTCCTCCTCGCTCTCCGTGTTGAAAGACCCGTCCTCCATGTAGCGGAAACTCTGTACCAGCCTTTGTTCCTCGTAGACTCCCCAGATCAGGCTGAGGGCAAACCGATGCATAATGGGATTGCCCACAAACAGCTCCCGCCAAGCCTCCGCACTCCACAATCTCCCCGTGGAGAGCGCCCGTTCCATCCGCTGTTTCTGTGCGGCCGCCGTAGTTCTGAGCAGCTTTTTCATCTCCTTGAAATCCGCATAGGCCGCAGCTGCTTTCTCCGCATCATCCCTGACTCCAGGCGTAGGAATATTCTTCAATTTTCTCCCATTTTCGTCAAAGACTTCCACCTCTAAGGCCGGGGTGACAGTCACGGTAAAGCTGCGGGTTCCATAGTCAAAATGCCGCTCCACATGCTCGTCAAACCCTAAGTCAGGCACCATCTTATCCTCCAGCTGTTCCTGCGTCAGACCCAGCCGGATGGCCGCCTCCTCCAGAGCCAGCGCCGCCGTTTCTCTAACCTTCCCGGAGCCGGACCTACGAACAATGCCATCCACAGCAGGCAGCGCCAGAGGATGGGTACTCAGCGCCAACGCCCGAACCGCCTCCGCCGCCAAAGCGCTGCGTGCATGCCGGGACCAGAGCTGAATCTGGTGCTGCAGCTTTCGCACAATATCTCCATCGCCGTGGATGGAGGCGGCATACAGCACCCAGCGTTTCTTCGCCTCTCCACCGGCGGCCAGCCATTTGTCCAAAAGCTCATTCATATAGACTGCCAGATCCCGCAGATCCAGCTTTTCCGCCAGCAGGGCGGCGTCAGAACTCCATCCCGGCTCCTTCATGGAACTGTAACACAACAGGAGTGCCTGCAGATACTCTTCTCCGGCCCATCCCCCGCCCTCCCTGTGTACAGGGGAAAACGGCGTCTCATAGGCCCAGGCCAGACTGCGCCGTTTGCCGCCCCTGTGAAGTTCTTTCACCAGCTCTCCTCTGGTCAGTGTCCGGTCCCCTGCGCCCTTTTCTTCCGCATCCTCTCTCTCCTCCACTCCACTCAGCACTTCCTCCAGCAGAGAGCAGACGGCAGGAGTTTTCTCCTTCTCCTGCATACTCCACAGAGCCGCCCGGTCCTGTGGGGTGTCCCACCTAGACAACACACGGATGCCCATCTCCCGCTGAGCCGCCTTCTTGGCGGAGAGCAGCTCCATAACCTGCGGTCTCCAGTGAGGGCGGTCTGTCAGAATCTGCTCCAGTTCCCGCCTGACCAGCTTAGAGTTGTCCAGGCTGCAGGCGAGAATCTCTTCCAGCCTCTCCTCCTTGGTGTATATCAGCAGAGCCAGATACCTTCCATAGGGGCCTTCCCCTGCCAAAACTGCCTTTGTCTCCTGGGGGCGCTCCGCCAGATACCGCTGAAAGACGGAGACACAGCAGGGGATGAGCTGCAGGTCGTCATTCTCATAGACCTCGGCAACCAGCCGACTGGCGATATGAGCCTGCTGTGCCAGTCCCGCCCCGGCCAGGTCAAGGCCCTGAAAAGCATGCCGGGTCATCTCCCTCATTGATATCTCATGTAATTCTTCACAATGCTTAAATCTTACATAATTGAAAAAATCATCACACCCCCGCAGCGCCATATAGGCCATGCAGCGGGCATAGAACATCTCGTCATGATAAGTCTCATCATACCATTCCAGAGCCCTTCTGGAGGTAGAGTCCGTTCTATAGCTGCCCCCAAGCTGTATCCCCGGCGCCTGGAGCGCAGACAGCTCCAAGCGGCCCTCCAGATAGCTCCGACTCTCACGAGGGCTCTTTCCCTCGGTGATCAGGATATCGATCACCCTGTCCCGCTGCTCGGCGGATCTGGACAATATTTCCCGGCGATACACCTCAGGGTCTTCCGCCCTGATTGCCCGGGCCATCACATGGGCCACGTAATAGTCCGCCTTTTTATATGTCTCCAAATAGATGGAAGGGTACTTGCGAAACTGCGACCGAAACCATGCGTGCGACCCATCCATGTCCACGACCGTCCGATATTCAAAGCCATCCTCCACCCACTCCATAACCCAGGTGAGCAGGTATCTCACGGGAACGCCAAAAGTCTCGTCCATCCCGTCCTCAATGCACGCAAACTCATTCATATGATGGCTCAGCCACGGCATTTCCTCCGGCGCTGCCGCCCCACAGACCGCCACCACGCCGCGCAGCCGTTCGGAAATCCTGTAGTTGGCATAAGCGCAGCAGGCTATCAGCAGAAAAATAGCGTCATTGACAGCCCTGCCCCTGAGTTTGGGCAGCTGGTATCTGGGAAACTCCCCCCGGCGTATCCTGTCCTGAATGTCGCGAAATACCATATCTCTGGAAACGTCCTGCTTGAAGATCTGCCCCAGAGCGCTCACCATCACGTTTTCGTATTCCCTGAGCAGCACTCTATCTGTACCGTCCAGACCCCGAGGGCCTATGATCACCGCCGGCTCGTCTTTTTCGGCGGCTCGCTTTTTTACACCCAGTATCGCCCAGCCGCGGGTCAAATTCCGTCTCTCCCCCAGGGAGTGGGTACTATCCCACATAGATCGGCCCGCGTTTAATGGCACCCTACTGCTGCGCATATAGAAATATAGCGTGTATAATATCATCTTTACATCAATAAATTCTTCCTGGTAATCCTTCAGAGCCTGCCGCGCCACCTGCAGATCGTATCTGATAAATTCTGCCAGGTCCTCCAGATCGCTGGCCTGCAGGTATCTCCTTTTCGCAACCTGTCCCGATGCCGTGTAATATACCCTGGGAACTTTATACTGGGCATAAACCGTCAGCGCCGCACTCATATCTACCTGAATATCTCCCTTTTCCAAGGCACGCCAGAATCTGCAGTAGGAACTGACAACGCAATCCGCCAAGGAAGAGCCATACAGCGCATATAGGAGTCTAAAAAGCCTGTTTGCCTCCCTGTGCTGTTCCTGCAAATAATAGTCGTCAAGTATCGTGCGTAACGCTTCCTGCAGGCTCTTCGGCTCCTGCCTCATGTCACGCCGCCTGAGTCCTCTCAGAGCCACTTCCCCATGCTCCCCCCTCAGATAGTTCTCCGCAGTCCGCCGTTCCATGAAACCAAGCTGCAGCAGCTTTAGTATTTCCGCGATCTTCTCCTGCTGTGGGTTCTCTGTCTGTGGGTACTTTGCTCGCAGCATTGTATTTCTCCTCTCTGCCACATTTTATAGTTAACAACATTATACTGACTAACGTTAAGATTTTCCAATTTCCGCACAGCACATGTCGCATAAACGGGCAGATGTAGTTTATCAAAGATAAACTACAGTAGTTTGCCATTTGGCAAACTACATTGCACTATGCGAAAAGGAAAATCTAATCGTTAGTGAGTATAGAAATAAGACAGACGAGCCATGTCATAGGCTGTCCTTTGGCGACACAGCCGCACATACTGCCAAAGTCTGCAATATATCCTCATGACCTCCGACGACTGGCGCCTCAGTTGATGACGGGCCCCGGACAGTTGTCCGCCCAGCTGACGCAGCCAATCTGACAACATTGTCATTCCATATGCCGCGCCCTGTTTCTCCGCTTGTTTCAATGCCTCCAGAGTACTGTCCTGCACGGTGTTACTTCCCACTTGGTAGACCTCCTGCAGCAGCCAGCTGACCTCCTCCAGATAGCTCTGCAGGGCCTGACAGGCCGTTTTGTCGTGGCTCTGTGCAGGGACGTCGGTTCCGTCCCCACTGCCAATTTCTTCCCCTATGGATTCATTTATCTGCTCCAGTTCCTGACGTTCCAGCACATCCACCGGATAGAGACAGACCTGACTGTCCCGGAGATAGACTCTGCCCAGAAAACAGGGATTCTGTTGCCTTTCCAGGCGCTCCAGATAACGGATGGAGGCCTCATCCCGCTTGGAATAGGGCAGTTCTACCAGCACCTGGCGGCCCGCCTTATCCCATATGGACAGTTCCAGTTTTTGCGTGATCTCATTGAACCGGCCCTGCTCAAAATCCGCCGCCTGTACAAAGACCAGACAGGGATGGTCCGTCCGAGAATTTTTATCCGGCTTTGGTATCCGCTCCGCAAAGAGCCGGTCATATTCCCGGTAATACCAGCCTTTCAGATCTGCCGCCGTCAATTCGCTTTTCCCCAATATCTCTCCTCTGGTCTCCTGGCTGGAGGACAGCCGTCCGCCGGCGTCACATTTGGCTCCATGCAGCATCAGCCGCACACGTGCCAGACTCTCCAGCGGCAGGGAAATCCCCCAGGGCGAAGGAGCTTTCTCTTGATAGCCCCTTCGCTTTTTTCCCTCGTAAAATGTAGGCCGGGCGTTGGTGTAGGTATACCAGACGCCCGCTGCGGTGTCCAGAAAATATACCGTGTCTCCCTCGTAACCCGAATCGCTGACGAAATGTTCCATGGTAATCCCCGTCAGCTCCAGATCTCCCACGGGCAGATATTCCGAGCGGAACTCCCCCGCCAGGGCCTGAATCCGGCTGATCGTATTTCCGGAAGAGTCCGCGCTGTCTGCCAACTCCTTGAGCTGCATGGTCTTGTCATATAGCTGCTGCAGCTGTCCGGCCAGTCTCTCCATAGTCTGCCCTGCCGCCCGGCACAGATATTTCTCGTACCCCTCGGCCAACGCCCGGATATCTCCCTCCCATCCTGGCAGTCCCGCATTGTGACAGAGAATGGCCAGGCGCTCCAGCTCCTGGGCTTGCTGCACGCCGCTCCTCGCCAGCCCCGTCTCCAGCAGATGCTCCAGACAACTTCCGACCTGCTTTGCCGTGTCCGCCAGCTCCTCCAGATCGAGATCCGGCTGCTGCTCCAGCTCCTGAGCCAATTCCTCCGCCGTCAGCTGTTTTTCCATATATTGGCACCAGAGAATCGCCTCCGCCTTGTGGCTGCACAGCTCTTTCTTATGGCAGGTACAGGTACTATACTCCAGAGGCGACAGGAGCTTTACCGTCATGTCCTGCCCCGGCAGCTGCATGCGCACCACTGTGCCGCGCTCAACCTGAGGAATCTGCCCGGTCTCCATGGCCGCCGCCAGGCGCCGCAGTCCCCGGATGCCCAAAGCCCGCAGCAAGGGCTTTCGGGGCTGGGAGAGAATCTCCTGCCATACCTTCTGTGACAGGTCGCGGAGATCACCGCTGCTCTCTAAGTTTTCTGCCGCTGGACTATCGTCGCCCACCGGATTCTCTGCCGTCGGGCCGTCGCTGTCTCCGGGTTGCTTGGAGCCTGCGCCCGCGGCTGCCTGCCGGGCCAGCAAAATAGCCATAATCACATGGCGGCAGATGCTCCGGGAGGGACAGCTGCACCGACTCTCTCCCAGAGGCAGACGGATCGTCACATTCTCGCCGCCTGCCGCCACTGTCAGCTCCTGGGCCTGCCAGTCCAGCGCCGCCGCGGCGTCCTGAGCCTTGCCGTCCTCCGCCTCCAGATCCTTGTATGCCCTTTTCACAATCCCCTTGTTGCTGATGCCCACCAGGTAGTCCTCATCCACCCCCGCCAGGCTCTGTCTCCAATCCACCATATTTTACTTCTTTCCGCACATACCTCGGTACGCTCAATTTACCATGATTTCATGCGCTTTAGCGCATATTCTATTCAAAAGAGTTAAATGCAGAGCATTTAACTCAATTTACCATATCCGCCACATGCTCCGCCAACTGCTCCGGGGTCATCGCTCCCACAAAAGCGCCCAACTGGGCCAGCTGAGCCGCCATATGCCGACTGTAATTGGGCGTCGCTGTCATATCCAGGGCCGTCAGCGCAATCAGCTTGGCCCCGCTCTCTATGATACTGCGGCTGACGCTGCATAAGTTATGCGTGCTGCTGCCCTCATACAGATCCGAGATCAGTACCACCAGCGTCCTATGGGGATTCTCAATCAGCGTCTCACAGTAACTCAGCGCCCCCGCAATGTTGGTACCGCCCCCCAGCTGTACACTCATCAGCGTCTCCACCGGGTCCTCCACATGACCGCTTAAGTCCACCACATTGGTGTCAAAGATCACCAGCCGGGTATCCAGCATGGGGAGCCTCGCGAATATCCCCGCCATGACAGCGCTGTGAATCACGGAGTCCAGCATGGAGCCGCTCTCGTCCACACAGATCACCACGCGCCACTGATGATACCGTTTCATCCGGGAGTGAAAATACACCTGCTGCAATACCAGCTGCTGCCGCTCCCGGTCATAGTGCTGCAGATTTCTCCGTATGGTTTTCCGAATATCCAGATTGCGCAGACTGCGGACAGGACTGCCGCTGGTGCGGTCCAATTTTCCCTGCAGCGCCCGGCGCACATCCTGCTCCAGTTTCTCCATGATCTCCTGCGCCACCTTGCGCACAATCTCCCGGGCCAGCTGCAGTACCTCGCCCTTCATCATATGTTTCAGCCCCATGATGGTCTTCAGCAGTTCCCGGTTAGGCTCTAAGCGCCGCAGCACCTCCGGGTCGGTGAGCAGCTCCGTCATCTCGTATTTTTCCAGGGCGTGGCGTTCCATGATCTCCACAGTCTGCCTGGGAAAAAGCTTTTTCATCTCATGGAGCCACTTTGGCACGGTCAGCTGGGAACCCCCGCTGCCTCCCTGCCGCTCCTGCCGGATCTCCTGCTCCTCCCCGTATTCCCGGGAGTACAGATAGTCCAGCACCTCCTCCATGCCCATGTAATTGACATCGCCGCCGCTGTAGGATATCTGCCCGGAGGCATATTTTCCCAGCACCAGCCGCCATCTGTTCAAAACCCGTCCGTCATCCATATACTTCCTCTTTCAAATCCGCCGCTGTCCCCATTTCCTCCAGGGCAAAATCTTCCAACTCCCGCCCATAGAGATACCATACCTCTGGAACAGCCTGCTGCTCTTGCAGCTCTCTGCGGTTTCTGCCGTGAAAACCAGCCGCCGTCTGCGCAATCCGATCCGTCTCCGCTGGGGTGAAATAGGTGAATGCCATGTGCAGCTCAGGCAGCAGCTGCATGAAATCCTCCTCCCCGATCTGCATCAGAAATTCATCTAGCATTCGCAGGAAATCCTCTCCCACAAACACCAGATCCTTGGCTCCAAAGAAAAGCCCCCGGAAAAAGAGCGCCGTTTTCAGCTGCTGTTCCCGGGTTCCCGTCAGATACCCGCGGCACACCTGCTGGGTCTGTGTCACACTCTCCCGGCCGCCGCCATACAGCAGCCCGTGGATACAGCCGTGAACACCAGCCTGTATCTCACTGTCCCGATCCATAACCAGCAGTGCATCAAAATAGCTGTCGAGCAGAGCGCTGTCCGGCTGTCCGCCCTCGATTTTCTCCCCGCTTTCCATTCTTCCGATGACCTGATACAACAGTTTTATCGCTTCCATGCACCGGGCCATATCCTCTTCTTTGACCCGTGCCATGCCAGGCAAAAGTCCCAGCAGCCGACGGATGCAGGTCTGTATCATTCCCTGTACCTCCAGCCCGGAATCGTAGAGCCGGCGCAGCTGCTGCACCATAGTCAGCAAGCGCAGAGCCTCGGCCAGAGAATAAAAATCCGTGTCCGATATGAGCAGCTCCTGAAGTCTCCCGTACACCTGCTCCAGCTGTCCCTCCAAACCCATTTCCAGTACCTGAGACAGCAACAGCGCGCCCTCCCGGGCATAGACCGCTTTTTTAAGCTGCTCGGCTGCCAGCCCTCTGGCAGCCTCCTCCACCGTGCCCCCATATACGGAGGCATCGATCAGAGCTGCCATGACCTGGGCATTCCACTTATATTTCCATATTTCCCGTATCAGGTTGCGATCCCTGCCGGTCTGCAGATTGGGCCCTTTTACCCTCCGGGCATAGGGGGCTTGCAGAAACAGCAGCCGATGGAAAAACATGCTCATCTGGCGGTGTTTCTTTTTGCCGAAAACAGAGAGCGTAACCTCATTTTCCAGGGTGGAGGAGACCTGCAGCCCGTAGCGTTTACACAAAGTCCGGAAGTCCTGCAGCACTGGCGGCTCTCCCGCACCCTGGCACAGTTCTCCCACACGCCTGCCCGTCATCTGCCGCCGCAGCAGTCTCATAGGCTCGTCGGTTGCCAGATTGTATTCTCCCTTGACAAAACAGGACAGCACCGCATCCTGCAGCTCATAGGCGCCCGGCTGGGGTTTTCCCCGCAGGGCGGCCAGCCCCTCCGCCATGGAACAGGCGCATATCTCGTCATAGGTGGAGGCGCTGCCCTCCGCCCTCCGCACGGCCTTGCCCGTGGTCACCACCATATCCAGCACCGCCTTGGTATAGGGCGGCATTTCCTCCTGCTCCTCTGCCTGCACATGCTCCCATATCTCCTGATAAAAACCGGGGAAGGGCATACCGCTGGCATAGCCGTTCAAAGCGTCCGCTGCCTCCATGGAGTAGGGCATCAAATAGACTCCCTGGTCCTTGGCGCTCACCAGTTTCCTGGGCAAGTCTGCCTGGGCTGAACTGGCTGCAGCGCTCTTCTCCTCATCCATGCCGCCCAGCCTCTGCGCCAGAGCCGGGGTATGAAAACCGCCTGTCACCACCAGGATACGGTGCGGGGAAGTGCCCGCCATCTCCCTAGCCACGTCCAGAATCTTCCCTGCCATATAGGCCTCTCTGGCAAGGCATCCCTCCTCCTTAAGCTGCTCCTGGGGAGTGCTTTCCCTGGCCTGTCGACAATAAGTCAGCAAATTGTCAAACCAAGTCTCACTGTCCTGCATGAGCCCCTCCAGTTCAAAGTATTTTTCCCAGAATTCGTCAAAACTGCGCAGCCCTGTCTTTTCACACAACCGCTGCAGATAGGCATTGCGGGACAGCAGATAATCGTCATTGTAATTGCTCTTGTCTCCCTCCTGCCGCATGCCTTTTCCCTCCCGGGAGGCCGCCAGGATATCCCCGTAGGGCAGGTCGATAAAGGCCACCTTCGCCCCCTGCGCGCTGCCTGTCCGCAGCGCCGCCAGTTCCGGGGAGTAGTCCAGAAAAGGATAATAGCAGCGGTACTTTTCCTTCTCCTCCGACACCGCCCCCGCTGTATCATCGTAGGAGTAGTATACGGCAAAAGGAGCCTTGGTGGCAGGATCGATCATGGCCGGTATCAGAGGACTTGCCGTGTCCGGCCCCTCGATCAGCACAGCCTGGGGGTGCCATGTCTCTATCATGCGCTGCACCTGCCAGGCGCAGGCCGGACTGTGGTGCCGCACCGGGAGCAGCTTTATTTCAGCCATTTCCTGGCGTCGTAGTATCGTTTCCATAGGCCACCTTCCTTGCCTGCCTTGTCTCTGATCACCGTGTTAAAATAGTCCTTCACCCTGGACAGATCCTCCTGGTTTTCCTTGGAGAGCGCACCGACCAGATTCTGTACCAGATTGTCCACATCCATTTCTCCGTCCCCATAATAGTATGCGCCGATCATGGTCTGGTAGTACACGGAAACCGCCTCCGCAGTGCTCATCACGGCGCTGGGGCTGTCAATGCGGTGGCCCATGTCGGACACCCCCTCCCGCAGCTCATGGTAGGTAGTCGCCAGCAAGTCCGCCACATTCTCGTCCACCGGCATGTCGATATGGTTCTCCGCCGCCAGATTCTGCACCTCGTTCAGAATTATCTGTTTTTCCAGAGCCACCTCCCGCACCGGCATAACCGTCTCAAAATTGAAACGGCGCTTGAGGGCGGAACTCATCTCGTTTACGCCCTTGTCCCGTGTGTTGGCCGTGCCGATCACATTAAAGCCGGGACGGGCAAACAGGATTCCTTCATCCCCCAGTTCAGGCACATTCAGCACCTTGTCGCTGAGCACACTGATTAGGCTGTCCTGCACCTCCGCCGGTGTGCGGGTGATCTCCTCGAAACGGGTCAAGACTCCCTTTTCCATCCCTATGTACAGCGGCGAGGGCACCAGCGCCTCCCGGCTGGGGCCTTTGGCCAGCAGCAGCGCATAATTCCAGGAGTATTTAATCATATCCTCTGTGGTGCCCGCCGTCCCCTGTATGGTGTTGGTGCTGACGCCGCTGACAGCTGCGGACAGCAGCTCCGACAGCATGGTTTTGGCCGTGCCCGGCTCACCCACCAGCATCAGTCCCCGGTTGCCCGCCAGAGTGATAATACACCGCTCCACCAGAGCGTCGTTGCCAAAATATTTTTTCCCGATAGTGACAGTACCTCCCTCATACTCGATGGGAGTCCTGCTGCCCAGGATAAAGGTTCGCACAGCTCTGGGGGAGAGCTGCCAGTTCTCCGGTTTTTTTCCTGTGTCTGTGGCTTTCAACGCCTCCAGTTCCTGCCTGTAGCGCACCTCCACGGGAGGCCGCAGCAATTTTTGATCGTTCATATGAATCCCACGCCTTTCCTGTAAATACTGATTTTATTGTAACTGCTCCACGTTTTTTCGTCAATGGATTGTGTCAAGTTCTGCGGGACATTTTGGATAAATACTGTGCAATTTTAACTCTTTTATTATCCTTTTCGACCTTTTTCCAGCGAAAGTGTTTCAAATTTCTAAAAAATTGGATATGCTTATAGAAAAATTGGATATGCAGGGAAGGGGTAAGAATGCGGAAGAACAGGGAAGGTACAAAAAACAATGCGTCAAAAGAGAAAGAATTTATGATCATGGGAATCCGCAACAAGGTGATACTCTGCTTTCTTGTACCCATTGCATTCATGATTGTAATAGGCACATTGTCCTATCAGAAGGCGGCCAAGGGAATGAATGACAAATATCAGGATTCCACAATGCAGGCAATGCACATGGCTACGGAATATATTGATATGAGCTGCAGATTTATCAGTTCCGAGGCTCTGAAATATGCTTTTAACAGCGATTTGTCCAGATATTTTCTGGGACTCAGCAGTGACGATCCCTATGAGATGTCCCAGCTGAGAGATTCCTACAAAAAAGACATTACAACGTCCCGGGCGGGCAACAGCTTTATCAGCAATATACATATCATTACAATGGAGGGGATCTATATGATCTCCACCAGCGCCACTACCAATATGGATGGCTTTTACAGCGCTTATGTGGAGTCTGTTCCGTGCAGTGGAAAGAATGTGGTGAATTGGATAGACAGTCATCCTCTATTAGATGAAAAGCTGGCATTGAACAAAAAAACGGATCAATATATCCTTGCGTACCAGATTCAGTCCCAGGCTAACAAGGCCTGCATTGTGATCGACGTATCATCCGCTGCAGTTGAGGATTTTATCGACTCCATGGATCTGGGAGAAGGAAGCATCGTTGGGTTTGTCACTCCAAATGGCCGAGAGCTGGTCAATGAAAGGCTGGCCGACGGGCAGGTCAGCAAGCTGACGGAGGGCGAGAACGTATTTTTCGGACAGGACTTTTTTGCCGATATCAACACGGAGGAGAGCAGAGAGGGATTCTGTCAGGTCGATTACTCGGGTGAAAAATATCTTTTCCTCTACAGCGTCAGCGAAAAGACCGGGACCACAATATGCGCGCTTGTCCCGATGTCCATCATTACCGAACAGGCTCAGGAAATCAAAAATATGACATACGGACTGGTAATCCTGGCCTGTGTCATAGCTTTGATTGTGGGACTTATCATTGTCTCAGGCATTCAGAACAATATGAAGCATATTTCAGGAAAACTGGGGGAAGTCGCCAGAGGTGACCTGACGATAAAAGTAACGGCTAAAGGCCATGATGAGTTCAGAAATCTGGCCGGGTCCGCCACGAATATGATATCCAACACCAAAAATCTGGTAAATAAGGTAAACCACGCAACTGACCAGCTGGAAAGTTCGGCCAAAGAAGTGGAGCGTGCATCAAATGTTATTAATGACTATTCGCAGGAAATCACCCAGGCAGTCTCCGGTATTAACGAGGGCATGTCAAAGCAATCCGAACATGCCAGAGAGTGCGTGAGCAAGACGGATGTGCTGTCCAATGAGATACAGAATGTCAGTCGGATCGTTGAAAAAGTAGGAAAACTTGTAAACGAGACGGAGGACATGATCAATCAGGGAATGGAAATCGTACAGTTGCTGGGAGAACGTGCGGAGGCCACCACGCAAATGACGGAGAAGGTGGGAACGAATATCGATTCCCTGCGCAAAAAATCCGAGACCATCAATTCATTTGTTGGAATGATTACGGAAATATCGGAACAGACGAATCTGCTGTCGCTGAACGCCTCTATCGAAGCGGCGCGCGCGGGCGCTGCCGGAAAGGGATTTGCCGTAGTGGCGGAGGAAATACGCAAGCTGGCGGACGATTCCGCAAGAGCGGCGGGAGAAATCAGTGACAATGTAACATACATCAGTGCGCAGACTATGGACAGTGTTGACAGCGCAAATCAGGCGATGGAGATGGTCGCACTGCAGACCCAGGCTGTAAATAAAGTAACCGTTGTTTTCCGGGAGATGCAGCAACATATGAACGAGCTGGTAGACGGCCTGAGAGAGATTGCGGAGGGAACTAAGCGGGCGGACAGCGAGCGCAGTGACGCCGTTACAGCGGTCAAAAATATTTCCGGCATTATCGAGGAGACGGCAGGGGGCGCGGAAACTGTCAGGGAGGTGGCGGATAAGCTGCTTGAGAATGTGGAAAATTTGAGTAAAACCGCAGATATGCTGGGAGAAAACATGGACAGCCTAAAGGCGGAAATATCAGTATTCAAGGTATAGGCACAGAGAAAATCACATTTTCATCCTGTCTTTGCACATTACACAGCCAGATGCACAACAAACTATTGGCATGGAATTGAACAAAAAAGAGAAGAAAATCCATAATCTATATGAATTTTCTTCTCTTTTTGCAACTTTTAATCTATAAATATAGCGGGTTTCCTCCGATCTACATAATCCTTTCAAACACCGTACCGTCCGGCAGAGGATCACCCTCCTCAAGAGTAGACAGATCCTCTCTGAATTTCACAATATCCCAGCCCGGCTCCCTCTGGAAATACCACACCTTGTCGGAATCCCTGAATTTTAGCACCAGCATGTCATCTTCCCAGTAAAACCAATTGTCATCATTATCAATAATCGCCAGAGAGCTAGCCATATCATATAACCAAAACTTTTTGCGCCGGTCGAGGGTCAGAGTGTAATGTCTTCCATCCACTGTAGCGACATATGTGCCATACTGGGCTGCTTCCTCCAACGTCAGGCTTATAGGCAGTTCATAGCGTCCCACTATACGCCAGCTGCCGTCCTCCTGCTCCTCCATAGTGTAAAGTATTCTCGCCCAGGGGATCGTGTCTCCGGGCAGCATCGACCAACTGCACTGACAATCTAGATGGATATATGCTATCTGTCTTCCGTCAATCTCCTCAAACCAGACAGCATACTGCCGCTCCGCATCCGTGTATTGATACAGACCCACACCTCCTGCCATGCCATAGAGTACACCGTCCTCCTCCACAAAAGGAAGTACCCCCTCTCCCTTATTATTTAAAGTGGGCTTTTCACCGGATAGCAGAGCCTCTGTGATATCAGAGGGAAAATATCGGTTCATATAGTCCCGCAGCTCCTGCATGGTACTAATGCCCGGCATGTCCACCACACCGTAGCATTTATTGTCGATATCCTTGTATTCCTTGGTGGCAGAATATCTGCTCATGGTAACCTCCCCCATACTTGTAAACCAGCTGAAAATCCGTTCAGCCTCCTCAAAATCCTGTCGCCACCTGGGGATATCTCCGGTGGGATATCCCTCCAGCTCTTCATAGGGGAATTTTCTGACTGCAAAACTGGCCCAGCAGGTTCTCAGCTCTTCCAGACAGGTCACATATTCTCCCGGAGACTGCGGATCATATTCCACATAGGTAGGCTCCACATAAAAATATGCCCCCGTGCCCGCCTGGTTAGCCTGTATCAGACTGCCCAAACCCATGACAGGCACTATCGCCAGGCTTACATTGCCCTGTTTGGCCTGTACCAGACTGTCTCCCTCTCCGCCAATCCAGTCATACCCCTGCGAAAGCAGATATTCCATGCCCCGGATATCCCATGTGCCACTCCTGTAGGCAATATCCTCCAGCTCCGGCCCCATATCGGGATACCCCATCCAAAAACAGTAACACAGACAGCCGCTTTCCGCCAACTCGTTCCAACCGTACTGCGGCTCTCCCTCCAGCAGCTGCGATACGGAATCCACATGGAACAGCGCCAGATGGCGCAGATAACTCTCCCCGTCCTCGTTCTGCCCCAGCACCACGCCGTAGGCCACCTTGCCCACAAGACTTTCCGGCACTTCCATAGTAAAATAAGGGTCCTCTATGGTGGTATCCCTTATGACCCTGTAATAGGCATTGTCCGCCCGCACGTGATCTGCAGCAGGGTCTGTGGCATCCTGCTGCGACTCACCGCCGCCACTGTGCTGGGGCTGTTCTCCACTGCTCTCCTCAGGCTCCTCCGAAATCGTATTTTCCTCCGGTGCAGCGTCGCCACTCTCCTGATTACTTTCCGGTGCTCTGCTCGAATCTTCCTCCTGCCGCCCCCCCGTGCATGCCACACAGAATATCCCCACCATCAAAACCGCCAATACCGCGCCCGTCAGCGCCAGCGTTCTGGGTCTGTGAGTAATCCTCCGCACCCGCTCTCTGAGGCTCCTGCCGTCCGCCGTCATGGCTGTGGCGCAGCAGAGAAAATCCGCCTTGCGGCTCTGCTGCACCGTCACATCCACCAGCACCCGACCATAGGCGCTGCGGCTCTCCTCCCCCAGTCGTTCAATCGTTCTCTCATCGCAGGCAAGCTCACTGTCCTGGCGGCTCACATAGGCCGCCAGCCACACTAGAGGGTGATACCAATGTACTATGAGACACAGACTGCGCAGCAGAGACCAGATGTGATCTCCCATCCGATAATGGCTCTCCTCATGGGCAAGTACATAGGGCAGCTGTTCCTTAGCAATGCCCCCGGGCAGATAGATGGCCGGACGCGTCAGTCCAAACAGACACGGCCCAGTCAAATCCTCCACCACATACACAGGCACTGCTGTCTTTTCCTCCATGGCCTGCAACCGCCGCGCCCGGCGAAGTCTGCGCCAAAAGCTGAGATTGACTCCAAACAACACGATTCCTGTTCCTGCCATGCCCGCTGCCCAGATTCGCAGCAGCAGTTTCTGCCAAGAAAAATCTCTCTTCTCTCCGCCTTTCTCCGGCAGCGTTTCGTGGTTTTGAATCAGCCGCAATCCCTCTGTATCATGGGGCGCATTGATTATGTCCGGTCTCTGTATAAGCTCCGGCTCCGGCGCGCCGATGAGATTCATGTTCCCGCTGTTTCCCGGGAGGGACACACCCGTGGAACTCTGCGCCTCCTGCTGCGAGGAGAACAAATTCAGAATGCTGACATGTGTATCAATAAAATTAAAGGGAATCAGCAGACGAACCAACACCAACAGCCAAAGACTGTATTGCAGTTTTGCGCTGATTTTCCCCTTAAATATCTGACGGGTCAGCAAGATCAAGACCACTGCAGCGCTTGACGTAACCACCCATGCCAACATAATTATACCCCCCTCTCCGCCTCTTCCAGTATATCATACAGCTCCCGGATTTCTTCCTTTGATAGATTCTGCTTTTTGGTCAGTGTGCTCATCAGCATCCCCACACTCCCCTTATATACCCGGCTGAGAAAATCCTCCGTCTCCCGCAGCAGCGCTTCCTGGCGCTTTACCAGCGGACGATAGCACCTGACCTCCCCGCTCACATCACAGCTAATCAGCCCTTTCTCCGTCATCCGCCGCAGCATGGTCAGGGTCGTGCTTTTGCTCCAGCCCATGTCCGCCTTCAGATAGTCCACCACCTCCCGGCCCGTCCGGGGCGCCTGCTCCCACAGGCATTCCATCAGATGCCATTCGGCGGGAGTCAGATCTGCTCCCTGCTGCCTCTCAGATGTCTCTGCTTTTATTTTCCCGTTTCCTACTGCCATCTCTCTTATGCCTCCCATGCTGCGCCGATGTACTCCCATCAATCCGCAGCTGTGTAAATCTATGCAGGGATATGTATCGCCGCATATTGGTTTACGTTGTAAACCCAGCATAACATGAGTCGGTTTACGTTGTCAACCGCTTTATGTTTTTTTCATACATAAATAAAGAAACTGTCGCCATTTGGAACAGATTCCGCCAGAGCGCAGGAACGAAAGACATTGATTTGTTTATGCAAAACGTTAACGGCTATTAATGATTAACAGTAATTAACCGATATGTATTTTGTCAATATAAAACGAAAGGACGGCAGAGGTATGGCAAAGGAAGAGATTACGCCAAGTGAGTGGCAGATTATGGAAGTCCTCTGGGCGAGCGGTACGTCGCTGACATCCTCCGAGGTTTACCAAAGGATGCAGGGGAATGTGGATATGTCGCAGAGGATGGTAAGGGTTCTGATGAATCGCCTGAACCAGAAGGATATCCTTGGATACACCATAGATGAGCATGATTCGAGGGTTTACCACTATTATGTGCTCAAACAGAAAGAGGAATGCGTGAAAGAAAAAAGCAGGAAGTTTGTGGACAGTTATTTTTCCGGCAATGGGACAAATGCAATGGCGGCGCTGCTGCAGAGTTTTGCGCTGACGGACGAACAGATAAAGGAATTGGAGGATATCCTGGAGAAAAGCAAGGAACGGAATGCGGAATCTCCGGATAAAGAGAGGTGATGGCCATGCCTAACTGGAAACAATTTGCTGGCTTGATAAATTTTTGTACAGCTTATTACACTACCCAGCTTGTGCGGTGTGTGGCATTTTCCTTCGTACTGATCGGGCTTGTGATGTTGCTCCGGAAGATATTTTTTTCGGAACGGACTTTTTTAAGGGGAATGTCGTGGGCATTGTTCCTAGTCATCCCGTTTTTGGGAAGATTGAAGATGTTTTATGAAAATGAAACTGTGCTAAAGGCAACATGGCGTATTACCGCAGGTACCATGACCTGGCTGTGGGCTGACCGCATATATATGGCGGGTATCCTGGCGACTGCCATATGCATATTTGGAAAACGGCTGCGTCTCCAAAGAACTGTTGCCGGAATGGAAAAAGCTATGTTTGAAAACGTCCGCATCTATGTTACGGACATGAATATCACGCCATTTACTGTCGGGCTGCTGAAACCGAAAATCGTTCTGCCTAAAGTGATGATGGACAGTTACAGCAAGGGTGAGCTAAAGACCATTATACAGCATGAGCAGACACATATCCGGTTAGGACATTTATGGTTTGGCTTTGCATGGGATATACTGCGGTGCCTTCTGTGGATCGATCCGTTCCTGACAGTTTTTCAAAAGCATTTCCAGGCAGATATGGAAGACATCTGCGACAGGGTGTGTATACAAAACAGCGGAAAGACGTCATATGAATACGGTCTGGTATTACTCAAAAGTTTAAGGCTCCTGCGTTTCGGACAGGAGGACGTATCGCCTGCCGCTACTTATGCGGGGGAAAAGGGGTTTGCAGATATGAAAAGGCGGATGGAAAAAATCGCAAATTTTTGTCCATACCGAAAAAGGCTGTGCAGGGGCATGGCGGCCGGGGCCTTTCTGGCAATCGCAGTTGCATTGCTGGCTGTACATATGCATTCCTATGCTCGCTGTAATGAAAGCAGAGACATTCTGGTCGGTAAATGTGATGGGGTAAATGAAGTTGTTTCATACGACACTGAAGAGTTAAGCCGGATGATTTCATATGATGACGAATATGTCTATGTTCAAAGAAAGGCCTTTGAGAAGTTCCTAATTGAAAAAAATGCAGAAGGAGATATATGTATTGCTTTTGGCGGTTTTTATAAGCTCCCCGGTTTGGGCGGCATGGCGGAACACTGTTTTTATGAGAGAAATTCGGAGGATGCGATAGTGAAAATTCCTTATGAAAGCATAAAGGATAACTGGTATTACGAATTGCTTAAGCTGCTATAAGTTAAGTGTGTAGATGAAATGGATTTCAAATAAGTTTTTTATCAAGGAGGACAAAACTATGGCAATGGAGATTACAAACAGTTACGGCAGCTATGCAACACAGAGTATGGCGGGAAACACTGCGGCAAGCAGTACAAAAAGAAAGGAAACAGAAAACACATCAGAAACAACAGGAAACAGCAAATCAAAAAGTACGATGGATTATGCGAATGAACTGGCGAAACTTGTTCCAAGCGTGGATTTTAGGGTTGGAAACGGTTGCTCATCGGCGAAAAATGGTATGACTCTGACTATCAATCCTAAACTTCTGGAAAAAATGCAGAATGATCCGGAGCAGAAAAAGGAAACGAAGGAACTGATCCGGGGCGTTGAATCGGCAATGAATATGATCGACAGTATCAATAAAGCCAGCGGCTGGACTGTCGTATATAAGCATAGTTACATAGATGAAAATGGAAAATACCATTCAGTTGGATATTATAGAAATGACTTTATGTTAAACATGAGCGACAAACTCCGAGAAGAAAGGCGGAAAAATTCTGAAAAGCTAATTGAAAGGACAAAAGAAAAGGCAGCAGAAAAGAAAGAAAAATTAGAGGAAACATTGGAAGAAAAGAAAGCGTCAAAGACAGAGGATGAATCAGCCTATAGCAAGGCTGAACAGCTTATTAATGAAAAAATGGCTGTTTCCAAAGACGGAACGATATATCTGAATGACACAGATATCCGGACAATTATTGAGGCCGCCCAGGAAAATAAGGCAGACAAAGCTACTGTAAAAGAACAGACACAGGTTGGTGCAAATTTGGATTTGAAGGTATAGCGGATCATCTGCTTCCGTCACTTTCCCCTATTTTTTCCGCAGAGACTCCAGCAGCTTAATTAGCTCTGCCAGGTCGTCTATCACCTGCTGGTCCACCATGGAAACGGTGCCACTCTCCGGCACATACCCCTCCCATGTCAACTCCAGAGACCAGTCCTCAATCTGCTCCACTCCCGGCAGATGTCCTGTGATCACCGTCCGCACCTGGGGTTCTCCAAGATAGATCACCACGTCCAGCTCCATCCCCTCCGGCAGCTGCCAGGAGTCCTTCTGCTTTGCCAGACGCTGCGCCAGTTCCAGTCTCTGATCCTTGTCAGTGATATGATAGACCAGCTGCTGATTTTTCCGGTCCCACTGATCTGCCGCCAATACTGCGCCGCACAGCAGAGGCAGGGAGAGCTTGGACTGTATTTTCTCCAGTTTTTCCCTGACGTCGGGTAGTTCTCCCAACTCCAGCTGGAAGGCATGTTCCAGCTGCTGCAGGGAGATATAATCCCCAAAGCTCCACTGGGGCAGCATCAGGGTCAGCAGCCCGATTTCGCTGGTGAGATGGGAGTATGCCCTGTCATATATGGCATGCATATCTACGGCTTGGCAGTCCTGTGTCAGGTACAGCTGCGTGAGCTGGGAACCTTGTCCGCCGCACACGGCCAACTGTATCGCATTGCCGTCATAGCCGCCCTGCAATGTCAGACTGTTCCACTCTGCGTCCTCCAAACCCGTAAGCTGGGACAGCGTTTCCAGGAGTTTCTGCTGGTCCGCGGTAAGCCTGCTCCGATTCAACTCCGCCTGGGCGGTTATCGCACAGTTCTGCGCCGTCAGCGCACTCTGCAGTCGCCGGGCAATGGGAATAATCCGAATTGCCAGCACTGCCGCCGCAATCAGCGCTGCCGCCAGCAGCAGACACAATATTCTCAGCACCCAATGTTTCTTTTTCCTCTTGACCGGCTGTTCCATAATTACCTCTTTCCTGCATATCGCAAGCCTTGCTTGCGATACTGCGTTAATCAGTATTTGAAACATTAGTTTCAAACATACCTCTTTCCTGCATATTGTCCGTTTTCTCCTTCTCATTATAAGCCCCTGACTTACTTTTGACAACTCCCTCCCATGTCCAAAAATTGTGCTGTCTTTTTCCGCCCGGCTGCGCTATTATAAAAGTGGAGTCCCGGCTGCGGCAGATTCGCCGTACAGTCGGAAACAATCGTATATGGAGGGATATTGGCATGTGCGCTTTTTTTGGAAACAGGTACGGAAATTTAACGAAGTCAGAAGAGACGCCACTGGACCCGGGAGAAAAATATCTGCGGGATTTTAAGACGACAGAGGAGGAACTGACCGTTCTGCTCAAGGATGTCTCAAAGGTATGCCGTGGGGACGGGGATTTCCGGTTCCCATCTATCTCGTTTATCGCATATATTGACAACGAGACCGGCGAAGTCATTCAAGACAGAGGCATGCTCTGCTGGGTGATACCGAATTTTTCGGGGGACTATATCCATGAATTTGAAGACTATGGAATTTGCAGGGTTTTGGTAAGAAGATGCAGGCCGGACGCCGTGAATTATGCGGGACATCCCTATAAGAACCGCTATCATCTCGTAAAAATTTTGGAAAAAGAAGTGGCTGAACCCCGGCTTGAAACGATTCGGAGAGAGTATCTGAAACCGGTAGTCATTGAGGATGAGGCGGGGACCTTTAATCTCGACAGAAGGTACAACTTTTTCGAAGGACAGATTGACTGGCTGGGTAGTTCTCAGAAAATTTGTCTGGACAAGGATCCGGATGGCGATACGGCGGAGAATGCCTTTCGGACCCTGCGACTTTTTCTGTCGGATGTGGAAAAGTGGGATCGCTCCCTGCGGGATTATGCCGCCCGGCAGTTGACGGACCTTGCCAACGACTGGCGGCAGGAGGATGTGCCTCAAATCACGGAGCAGGAATTTGCGAGGAGAATTGGCACTCCAAGCATCCACATCGATGAAAGGGGCGGCTTTGAGGCGGAATATGAGGACGACGATATGTTTTACGGGCACTGGATCGTGGTATATGGAGATGAGAATGGGGAATTGAAGAGAGCAAACATAGAGGGATAGAACCTTGGGCATTGCAATAAATGTTTATATAAATTTGCTTGCGAATTACTCCCGTTAATGCTACAGTTAATATATCACAAAAATCTGCACTTTGGAGGAACGATTATGTATCAGGACAACAAAATTTGGATAGGCACGGCCGACGGTGAAAAGGTGTACATATACCCCAGCATGGCAAACCGGCACGGCATGATAGCTGGCGCCACCGGTACCGGTAAGACCATCACCCTGAAGGTGTTGGCGGAATCTTTCAGCGATTGCGGCGTACCGGTATTTCTGGCGGATGTAAAAGGTGATCTGGCCGGCATGTGCAAGCCCGGAGTCATCTCCGAGAGTATACAGAAACGTATCGACGCTATGGGACTGGAAAGGGAGGGTTTTGCCTTCGACTCCTATCCCACCACCTACTGGGATATATATGCTCAAAAGGGACTGCCCCTACGCACAACTGTATCTGAGATGGGGCCGCTGCTGTTATCCCGGATTCTGGAGCTGAACGACACACAGACCGATATTTTGACCGTCATTTTCAAGATTGCGGACGACGAGGATTTGCTGCTGATCGACACCAAGGATCTGCGGGCCATGATTCAATATGTGGGCGAGAACGCCAAGGAGCTGACCCTGAAGTACGGTAATATCACCAAGCCCAGCCTGGGCGCCATCACCAGAGCCATCATTGCCCTGGAGAGCGAGGGAGGCGAGATGTTCTTCAGCGAACCAGCCCTGAACATTGCAGACTGGTTCTGCCGCAACAGGGATGGCAAGGGGGTAATTCAGGTTCTGGACTGTCAGACGCTGATCAACAAGCCCACCATGTACGCCACTTTCCTGCTGTGGATGCTGTCGGAGCTGTTTGAGATCCTGCCGGAGTCCGGCGATCTGGACGCTCCCAAGATGGTATTTTTCTTTGACGAGGCACACCTGCTCTTCGACAGCGCTTCCAAGTCCCTGCTGACCAAGATTGAACAGGTGGTGAAACTGATCCGTTCCAAGGGCGTGGGAATCTTTTTCATCACACAGAGTCCCAGAGATATTCCCGACGGCGTTCTGGCACAGCTGGGCAATAAGGTGCAGCACGCCCTGCACGCCTACACTCCTGCGGAGCAGAAGGGCGCCAAAGCAGCGGCACAGTCTTTCCGGGTGAATCCCGATTTTGACACCTATGATGCCCTCATCAATCTGGGTATCGGCGAGGCCCTGGTGTCCGTGCTGGACGAGTCCGGCGTACCCACCATGGTGCAAAAGTGTGATATTCTGCCTCCCCAGAGCCAGATGGGCGCTCTGGACGACGATATTCGCGACAGACAGATCAAAAACAATATTTTGTACACCAAATACAATGATTACTTCGACAGAGATTCCGCATACGAATTTTTGGAGCGCATGAACCTGGCTAACGCGGAGGCTGCCGAGGAGGCGAGGCTGGCTGCCGCTGAAGAAAAACAGCGATTGAAGGACGAGGCCGCAGCCGAGAAGGCAAGACAGAAAGAAGAGGCGGCAGCCGAAAAAGCGGCAGCGCGCCAACAGGCCGCCGGGCAGCGGGCCGTAAAGTCCGCCGCTAAGAGTGTAGCCAACAGCGCTGCCGGCACTGTGGGCCGGGAGTTGGGCAACACCATCGGCAAGACCGTGGGCGGTTCCTTTGGCAAAAAGTTGGGCGGCAACGTGGGCGCCGCATTGGGCCGAGGCATTATCGGTACACTGTTCAGCAGATAGATTCGTAAAAAAGAGACCTGCTCCATCGGAGACAGGTCTCAGACTTTAGGACCCTTTATTATACCTTTGTAAATACTGCTGTAACGCGCATGATCCCATCCATTATCTCTGCAAAAATTTCTCCGTTCATTTTCCGCATGAGCTTGCGGCTTATGTAAAGCCCCAATCCGCAGCCCGTTATGTTTTCAGCGTTGGCGCCGCGCCAGAAACTGTCGAAAACGTGGGGCAAGTCTGTGTCGGCAAGGGTACAGCCGCTGTTGCGGACGGTTATAAGAATACAGCCTTCCTCCTCGGAAAAATTCAGCGCTATACTCTTTCCGTCGCCGTATTTTATGGCGTTTTCCATGATGTTCTGTAAGACCTCAATGCTGCGGTCAAAATCGCCGTTCAAAAGGCAATCGGAATAATCGGATACCAAAAAATCCGTCCCGATAAGGGACAGCTTTTCCGTGTAGTACCCCTTTATTTTTGTCACAAGCTCCGAAAGATAAAACTCCCCCACATTCACATCAAAGCTCAGGAAGTCCTCCCTTGACGCGGTAACGATCTGCGAAATGTAGCCCTCTATCTCATCGGCTTTGGCATTGATATTTTCGGCAATTTCAAGCTGTTTTTCGCGGCTCTCGTAAAGTCCCGTTGACAGTGCTTTTGCATAAAGCTTTATCGCCGACAGTGGAGTTTTTATGTCGTGGGACAGAGATAACAGCAGCATTTTTTTGTCCTTCTGCAAATCAAGCTCCCGCTTTTTCTGCTGCTCAATGTTTTCGCGGAGCATATCCACGCCCCAGATGAAACGCCCGAAAAAATGGTTTTTGGTCTCCTTTACCGGCGCGGTAAGGATGCCCTTGGAAAGCTCATAGGGTACGTTCGTGAGCCGCTCAAAGGGTGCAAGTATACGGAATTTTATATACAGTATAACGGAAATTACCAATACAGTCATAGCGCCGAGAATAACGTTTACGGTGACGATAAGCCGCGTCCTGTTGCTATCGCTGTCAGCTCTGTAGTCAAAGCGGTACAGCACCCCGTTTATTTCGCGTACTGCATAGTCGCTGTCTGTTGAAAAAAAATTTCCGCCGTACTCTTCAATGCCGGTCACATATTTGCATTTGGAAATGTCAGCATGACCGTCTGTTTCAATTTGTCGGGCAAGACGGTTTATCTCCACGCGGTATGGTCTGCCGTTGTTGGAGTTGTCCGCCAAAAGTATAATATTCGCTGCGGCAAACAGGATTGCCAGCACCCCGATTACTGCCATAAATATTTTATTGAACGCTTTCATATTTGTATCCTACTCCCCACACAGTCAGTATTCTTTTCGGATTCTTCGGGGCGTCCTCAATTTTTTGACGCAGCCATTTTATGTGTACGGTCAAGGTCTGCTGTTCCGAAAAGCTGTCGCTCCCCCATATCTGATTAAAAATATATTCCTTGCTCAAAGCCCTGCCCTTGTTTTCCGCTAAAAGCAGCAGCAGATCAAATTCCTTTGCTGTCATTTGAAGCTGTACTCCGTTTTTATAGACCGTTCGGCTGACCCTGTTTATGCATATATCGCCGTCAACTATTTCGTCCACGGCGTATCGCCGCTTGAAGATACCGCTTATTTTCGCAAGCATTATGTCAATATCGTATGGTTTCTCGATGTAATCGTCCGCGCCGAGATCAAGTCCGTTCAGCATGTCCTCCTTGGCGGTTTTCGCGCTCACGATAAGTATGGGAACGTTGCTTTCCTCCCGAATTTTTTTGCATACCCCGAAGCCGTCCATTCCGGGAAGCATGATATCCAGCACGATAAGCCTTGCGCCGTACCTTTCGTACAGCCGCAAGGCTTTTTCACCCGATTCCGCCACAGACACTGTGTAATTCTCTCTGCGGAGAAAATCGCGCAGCAGATCCGACAGCTCCTTGTTGTCCTCAATAATAAGAATATCCATTACCATCCAAGCTCCAGCAGCCAGTTGTTCAGCGAACGCTCCCGCTCTCTCATCTGCGAAACGTTTTCGTACTTATCTAAATTATTCTCTCCTTTTATGTTCCCGTCAACTATGTACAGCACTCTCGTACATTTTGCGGCGACTTTAACGTCGTGGGTGACAAGCATGATCGTAGTACCCTCGCTGTTAAGCTTTGCAAGCTCCCCCATCACCTCGTCGGAGGAGGTGCGGTTCAGCGCACCGGTAGGCTCGTCGGCGAATATCATCTTCGGCCTGTTTATCATACTGCGGCAAATACAGGCGCGCTGGAGCTGTCCTCCCGAGACCTCGTTTATGTCGTTGTCGGAAATATCTGTTATACCCAGCTTACGCATAAGTTCCCGCCCGCGCTGCAATGTTTCTCTGCGCGTTTCGCTGTTCTTTTTCGACTGCGCTGCGGGGAGTATGATATTGTCCAGAACGGTAAGATTTTTCAGCATATACATCTGCTGNAAAATAAATCCCATTTCGTNAAGGCGCAGGTCGGCAAGCTCCNTNTCGCCCATNGCGGCAATATTTTTACCGCAGAACAGAACCTCCCCCGCGGTAATNCCGTCCATGCCTGAAACGGCGTAAAGCAGGGTGGATTTCCCTGAGCCGGAGGGGCCCATAACNGCGACCATNTCTCCNTCGCCCACGGTGAAATTCANGTTNTTCAGGACNTTGTTCTGACGCTTGTTTACNATATAGGTTTTGCAAAGATCCTTTACTTCTAAAATATTTGTCATAATAATTCTCCTTTATTCGTTGTTGGAAATATCAGCGGAGGATATTTTTCTAAGCCCCTGCGNNGAGATGNANGCCGCCAATGCNGTCAGNGANAGAACTATAAGCGGGAATACCGCATAAACCTCTAATGGACGTATCTCANATTCAATGCTNTANGCNCCCAGNATTCTNAATACAGGCGTTATTATCANCGTTGAAAGCGGCGAGGAAAGCAGCGCNCCCGTAATTACCGACACAAGAAGCACTATNCCGATACGCATAGTCTGCCACAGCGTAAGAGAGTTATTCTTAAAACCNATCGCTTTAAGCAGNGCNATCTCGCTTTTTTCCCTGNTGATAAAGCTTTTTACCATAAGCACCGCCACAAGCATATTTATACCGAGAACTATCCCCAGTGTCAGCATTTTCATACTGTCAAGCTGTGCGGCAACATCGCCTATCATGTANTTGATATACTCNCCGGGGNCNAATATTTTTGCGTTGGGATANAGCTCTTCAAGCAGNGCTTTNCGCTCCGCCAGAGACGTTTTGTCNGGATCGTCCCTGTAGTTTATCTGTATGCCNAAGCTACCTCCCGCATAGCGGAAATCAAGCTGTTCGTCCTGATAAAAGCGAACTCCNTCGCCCATATTGTTCATACTTTGGGTTATTCCTGTAACGNTGTAGGTTTTTGTGTCCTCTCCGACATTTATTTCNACATCATCGCCTATCTCCNCNCCTATCTGNTNNGCNGTAATATANGTCAGAGCAACCTCGTGAACGTTCTGCGGAGCNGTGCCGTCAATGTAAACATAGTCGTCTGTCTTAACTCCGCCNATGCCTATAAATGTAAGAGAATTTGTCAGCTTTTCGCCCCTTNTNATGTTGCTTCGNAACATTATCTCCTGAAAAACGTCAGCTTCGATACCGTTTTTANAAAACATATCCNGTATTTCGGAAAAATGCNGCTCCACATTTGCCTTGTTGTCCTCNTCGGGATCAAACANCAGCTCCATTGAAATAATGTGGTCGCTTTTTGCCATATTGAACAGCGTTATCAGATNGTCNGAACGCAGGGTGTTTATGGTGTTTACGGGAATGATAACAAGCAGTGTGCCGAGGATAAAGATAATTATCATGGAAACNTAGCTTTTTATTCCNCTGAAAATGTCGTTGAAAGCCATAAACAGCATTGTCGGCATATGTGAGCTGCCAAGACGTAAAATCCCTTTNTTCTTAAANCGTTCACCTGTCTCNCCGCTNCGTATGGCGTCTATNGGGNANAATTTGCGTATNTTCCGTGTGCAGAAATAGNTGAACANCACCACCGCAGCCCCGGCTATTANCGCAGCNGCTATATTNACAAAGAANTTATCTTCNCCCNANATTATTATTTTTTGTGATACACCGCTTATCATCACCCTGCAAAAGGGGATACTCAATATCAGACCTATCGTCGTACNTATAATGGAAATGGCAAGATATTTCANTATGTAAAGTCCACGTATTGCGCTGTTTTTNATCCCTATCGCNTTCATAACNCCGATCTCNCGGAACTCCTCGGTTATGGTNAAATTGATTANGAACCGCAGTATGACCATTGANATGAGTATCAGGCATACGCTTACAACAAGCAGGATCGCAGCNATAAGCNTATCCATAAAGTACATCATTTTNATCATAGGATANTCCACCAAAAAAGATANATTTAAACCCAGTGAATTTANTTTATCCTTAAAATCCANNTCCTTTGTNTATANCTCTACAGANCTGAGAACANCNCNTTCNCTGTCAANCAGNTTCAGATCATTTTCNCTGACNAGGAATCTGNNCATTTGCGTCATTGCTGTNCCNAAAAGCGCNTCNTTTGTATAACCCNTTATTGTGAATTCNTTTTCNATCCCGCCTTGATNTATATATATCTTTCCNCCCTCNTGATAATCATTTTCNNCNGANTGAAAGAATATNGNCGGAACNTATATNTCACCGTCNTTTACCTTTGTTATTTCCTCGTTGTTCTTGTCAAAAATTTTTATCCCNCCGAGTTCCGAAATTGTCAGCNTNTTGGAATATTCCATTTTTTTACCGTCCACAAGGACATTTTTAGGCTCTATNTGGATAAGCCGCGATATGTGGTAATCNTATCCGTTTTCCNCGGCAAGCTCCTCAAATNTTTNAANNTCNGNTTCGCGCGTTGCCACAAGCCAATGATCTGGNACTCCNGCCTTTTCAAAAAAATCGTCCATCGCGCTGCTTACCGTGATGAGATTATTTGCACTGCTTGCAATGAACGTTGCGGCCAGTATCACAAAAATAAGCAGAATGACGTTCATAGTCTTTTTTCGTTTAAGGTCTTTTTTCAGTATTTGAAAATACATTTCCGCTGCTCCTTTCACTTTTGGTCCTTATTATAGCATGGAAATTATTAAATAATCCTTAAACCCAAAAAATAAAAGAGCCCTGCTCCCATCGGGGACAGGTCTCTTTTATTTTAATGATTTTTATTGTTCACAGCGCTGGCGCAATGCCTCCCACTGTCTGTCAACCTCAACCTGAAACTGCGCCAACAGTTCCTCTCTGCCCGGTTTGAGCAGATGCTTGAAACGTTTCTGCGAACGCAGGAAATCCTCGATGGGCAGTTTCTTCTTTGGCACGTAATTGAGCATCCATTTGCCGTCTATCACCTCGTACAGAGGCCAATAGCAGGTGTCCACCGCCAGTTTACATATGGTCATCAGGTCGGAAGGATCATACCCCCAGCCTCTGGGGCAAGGGGACATCACGTTCAGAAATGCCGCTCCCGGCGTATAGATGGCCCGCTCCGCCTTGGTATGGAGGTCCTTAAAATTACTGGTAAAAGTACTCTGAGCCGCATAGGGAATGTGGTGCTGTGCCATGATGGCAGTCAGGTCCTTGCGCACTTGCACCTTGCCGTCGCTGACCTTGCCCGCGGGAGTGGTAGTGGTGTCTGCAAACTGGGGAGTGGCGGAGGAACGCTGAGTCCCTGTGTTCATGTAGGCGCCGTTGTCATAACATACATACACCATATCGTGCCCGCGCTCCATGGCGCCGGACAGAGACTGAAAGCCAATGTCATAGGTGCCGCCGTCACCGCCAAAGGTGATGAATTTAAAAGTTTCGTCAATTTTGCCTTTCTTTTTTAATACCCGGTAGGCGGTCTCCACACCCGACAAAGTGGCTCCCGCGTTCTCAAAGGCGTTGTGGATATAGCTGTCCTCATAGGCCGTAAAGGGATACATAAAGCTGGATACCTCCAGACAGCCTGTGGCATTGCCCACTACAGCCCTGTCCTCCGGGTGCAGGGCACGCAGCACCGCTCGCACCGTTACGGTGCCGCCACAGCCAGCACACATTCTATGTCCGGGAGCCAGACGCTCCTCCTTACTCATGACTTCTTTAAAATTGTATGTATTTTCCATTGTGCTCTCCTATTAAAAATCCCGTATATTCTCGAACAGCATGCCGATGTTGAACAGTGCGTTGTCCGGGAATGTGCTGTTGTAAATTCTGTATCCGCTTTATTTCGAACGAAGTCCGATATATTCGTACATATCTGGAATTTCATGGGTCTGGGCGATCTCCTCCAGCCGTCCGTATACTCGCTCAAAATCCTCCACAGTGATATCCCGGCCGCCCAGTCCGTAAAAATAGTTTACCACTTCCGCCTGGGATTTGGCGCTGTACAGTGCCGCTCTCACCTCCGCGCCCAGCGGACCGCTGGTGGCGGAAAACATCTCGCTGCGGTCCAGAATGGCAATGGCCTTGCGGTCCTTCAGAGCCTGCGCCAGCTCCTCCTCCGGGAAGGGGCGGAACACACGGATTTTGCACAGTCCCACCTTTTTACCGGTAGTCTGGCGTATCTTGTCCACGGCCGCCTTGCAGGTACCGGCAGCGGAACCAATCAACACAATCACATACTCCGCATCCTCCATGGCATACTCCTCAAAAAAGCCATAGTGCCTGCCGGTCATCTCCTCAAATTTTGCCGCCAGCTCCAAAATCACCTCTCTGGCGTTCTTCATAGCCTCTCTCTGGCCTTTTTTGGTCTCCATATAATAGTTGGACACTGCATAGGGTCCCACCGCTATAGGCTCTTTGCTGTTGAGCAGAAAATGCTCCGGGTGGTACTCCCCCACCAGCTCCTTGACCTTCTCGTCCTCCACCAGCAAAATGTTCTCCACGCCATGACTGGTGATAAAGCCGTCCTGGCAGATCATCACCGGCAGATGCACCCTGGGGTCCTCCGCAATTGGAAAGGCCTGCAGGAAATTGTCGTACACCTCCTGATTGGACTCCGCATATATCTGAATCCAGCCGCTGTCTCTGGCTCCCATGCTGTCGGAATGGTCTGCATTGATGTTGATGGGGCCGGTGAGGGCACGGTTTACCAGCGCAAGCACAATGGGCAGTCTGTCTGAGGCAGCCACATACAGTTCCTCCCACATCAGTGCCATACCGCAGGAGGAGGTGGCCGTCAGGGCCCTTGCCCCCGCAGCACTGGCGCCCAGCGTGGCGCTCATGGCGCTGTGCTCGCTCTCCACATGAATAAATTCAGTGTCAATTTCTCCGTTGGCAATATAATTTGCCACATACTGAGGAATCTCCGTGGAGGGCGTAATGGGGAACGCGGGCATTACGTCCGGGTTGATCTGCTTGATGGCATAGGCTACTGCCTCATTGCCGGATAGACGTTCTCTGATTGCCATTTATTTGCCCTCCTTCATTGTAATAGCGCCGAAGGGACATACCTTGGCGCAGATGCCGCAGCCCTTGCAGTGGTCATAGTCAAAATCCTCTCTCTTGCCATCCTTCACCGGGATGGAGGAATCCGGACATACCGGGAAACACAGCAGACACTGCTTGCATTTTTCCTCGTCGAACACCGGTGTGGAGGTGCGCCATTCTCCCGTGCAGAAATGCCGGGATGTGGCCGGTTCAAATATTTTGTTGCCCTCTGTGATATCCTGCCAGGGGCTTTTCTCGTTGATCTCTATACTTTTCATATGTGTCCTCCTATTTAAAGTCGCTGCGCGACGGCACTAAAGAGTAAAGTCACCTCGGCGCACACCTCATGAGAGAAACTTTCATTCGAAAACACACTCATGAAAGTTCCTCTCGTGCGCCTTCGGGACTTTACTTGTCCAGCCATAATTTTTTCATTAAAACTTTTGACATTTCTTAGCTGGACTATTAAGAGTTTCGCTGATATTTCTACTTCAGCGCCTCAAAGGTCAGCTCCAGCGCCTTCATATTGCCGTCTATAACCTCGGGTTTTTTTGCAAATTTATGCTGGTAAGACGCTCTCATCTCCCGCAGGAACACCTCCTGCTCCATCACGCCGGACACCGCCACTACTGCGGCCAGCATGGGGGAGTTAGGGAAATACTTGCCCAGCGCTTTCACGGAAATCTCCCTGGCGTCGATCACATAGACCCTGCCCTGATAGCCCCTCAGATGAGGAAGAATTTCTTCTTTAGTCTTCTGGCTGTTGACAATAACAGCTCCCTCCGGACCCAAACCATGAGTCACATCAATGGTCTCCAGCAGGCTGTCATCCACCACGGCCACCAGATCCGGTTCATAGATATTGGAGTGGACTGTGATGGGCTGGTCACTGAGTCGATTGTAAGCGGTGATGGGCGCCCCCATCCGCTCGGGACCGTACTCCGGAAAACCCTGCACATACTTTCCTGTCTTAAATGCCACATCTGCCAACAGCAACGCAGCCGTCTTGGCACCCTGGCCACCCCGGCCATGCCATCTGATCTCAATTGTGTCTCTCATCCTTACCTCTTTCCGCATTATTGTGCTACAATCTGTGGTCAAAAATCTTTGATTTTCGGCCTTGCCTATAAAATAAAACCGGACATCCTCTCCGCATAATGCTGATGCCCGGCTGGTTTCTATTCAAACAGAAAACTATAATCCATCCCATCCATTTACGACATACCAACATATGCGTCCTCTGTCACGGGAGAAACCCGTCAGCATCTACTCATGCCAGCGGCATTTTGGTGCTGCAACTCGGGAGGGATGTTCCACATATCCTACTTGCACCGTTTCTCAGCTGCCACGGTTCTCTGTGATCTTTGGGATATATGTACTGTCTCCGTCATCGTCTTTCTCAATTGAATTCATTATAGTGGTGCGGTAAAGCGTTGTCAAGAGGTTTTTCTCGAACTCTCCTATCTTACAGAGGGAATAATCTTGTAAACATTTCAAGTAAAACTTGTGATATGCATGGGAATTATTGTATAATGTATCAGGAACTTCCAAATAGACAGCTTAGGGAGGCGTAAAGAATCATGAATACAACCAAAATCATAGCCCTCTCCGGCAAGGGCGGCGTGGGCAAGACCTCCCTGGCGGCGGTGACAGTCAAGGCTCTGGCTGAAAAATACCCGGACAGAAAAATACTGGCCATTGACGCGGACCCGGCAGTGGGTCTGGCTACGGCCCTGGGTGTTTCTGTAAAACTCACCATAGACGATATCCGCAGAAAGGTGGTGGCTTCCGTGGAGGACGGGGACACCAAATCTGCTATAGAACTGTTAGGCGAGGCAAAATACCATATTTTTGACGCCATGGTGGAGACGGATGCCTTCAGCTTTATCGCCGTGGGGCGCCCCGAGAGTGCGGGATGCTACTGCAAGATCAATTCCTACCTGAAGGAAGTTATTGCCCTGGTGGCAGACAATTTTGACTATATCGTGATTGATGGGGAAGCGGGCATCGAGCAGATCAACCGGCGGGTTATGGAGAAAGTAACTCACCTTATTCTGGTGACGGATGCCAGCAAAAAGGGAACCCAGGTAATACAGACTATCAAATCCGTAGCCGACACGCTTGTCATGTATGAAAAATTAGGCGTAATTGTAAATCGCCTGCCGGACGAGTCTGTTAAACAGTATCTGGAGCTTGGCGAACTGCCGGTGCTGGCCTACATCGGCCAAGACAGCGATTTGTCCACCTTTGATATCACCGGTCAGAATGTCTTTTTTATGCCAGGGAATTCGGTGATGATGCAGGGTGTCTGCCGCGCCTTGGAGAATCTGGAAATATAAAGCACAAAGAGGAAACCACACATGAAAGACTTAAAACATATCTACGAGCTGGAGACCTTACTACAGGAGGCGCATAACGATCTGATACGGCAGGCCAAGAGCCGGGGAGAAATCGCCATAGGCAGCGTATGCTCCCTGATTCCGGAACCGCTTTTAAATCTGCCCGGTTGTTTTTCCGTAAGACTCCGTGCCCCCAGAACAGGCTCCATTGAGATGGGAACCTACTATATGACCAGCATCATGTGTGAGGCCTGTCGAGCGATTCTGGAGCGGGCCATAGAGGGCGGTTATCAATTTCTGGACTGCATGTTGACGCCGGACGCCTGCGCCCAGATGAACCGCTGCGTGGAAAATATAGAACATTTGCAGCTCTGCAACAAGGACAATTTTTTCGTGACCTATGCGGATGTACCCATGAAATCTGACGAGACCGCCCTGCGGCACTATGTGCGACAGATGCGCCAATATGTGCTGGAACCGTTGGAAAAGCACTTTGGCATCGACACCTCTAATGAAATGCTGCTAAACGCAGTTGCACTGCACAATCAGGTAAGCCGTCTGATTATGGATATCGGAGATTTCCGTATGGAAGAGAATCCCAGAATTACGGGCTATGAGTTTGCCGTGCTATGTCTGGCTACTTACTGCTGTCCAAAGACATCGTTGATTCCCATTTTGGAGGAGACCCTTGCGGAGCTGCAGGAACGTCAGCCGGATCAGCGATCCCCCTACCGGGCCAGAGTGGCGCTGGCAGGCTCGGAGATTGATGACCCCGAGCTGATTCGGATGATCGAGGAGGCGGGAGCCTTGGTGGTTGCTGACCGTTTCTGTCTGGGCGCCTTCCCCGGGCGGGAGCAAATCCGGCTTAAGGAAGACGAGGACGTGCTCACCGGCATATGCCGCCACTATATGGAGGGAGGCCAATGCCCCCGCTTTATGAATACGGACAAAATTAAGGAACGCCACACCTATATGGATCGGCTGGCACAGCGTTTCCATGCGGACGGCATAATCTATCAACAGATCAAGTTCTGCGATTACTGGGGCTACGAACGGGCCTATGCCAGCCGGGTGATGCGGGAGGAATACGGTTATCCCGTGCTGAGTATTGACCGCCCCTACGCCGTGGGCAACGCAGGTCAGCTGCGCACTCGTGTACAGGCTTTCGTGGAGAGCATGGAAATAAAGAAAATTAAGGCCCAATAGGGCGGTAGGAAATTCAAAACAGGAGATTACATAGATTATGGGCAAAATCATGGGAAGTGAGCCGCTGGGAAGTTTTTACTGCGGCAAAAAAGCAAAGAAACGCCGGGAGTGGCGGGGATTTAGGGACACCTGGTACGACTATGTACACTGGCTGGGTATCTGGAAAACTTTGATCGGCTTTATGCTCCATCTAAACAATCTGAGAGCCTTTTTCCGCTACCGCTGGATGGTAAACTATCTGGCCGTGCCGGACTTCTTTGACAGACATACGGAAGGGCTGAGAGGTACACAGCTGCGCATTACCCGCACCTCTCTGGAGCTGGTGGTAACGGATATGTGCAAGAGCATGGGCGTCATGTTCCGGGCAGACCCCGCTCTGGGCAACGACAAGGCGCTGAACGAGCGGCTGGTAGTCTTTGACGAAAATATGATGAGCGAGATTATGAACGGATTTCCCAATCTGAAATGGGTATCCGTGGAAGTCCCGGCGGTGTACACCTGTGCCATGATGGCTCAGGACAGCTTGTTCTACTATTTGGACAAGGCCCAGGAATACGGCATTCCCAGCGATGTATGCCCCATGCCTGTGGCGGAATTCGGGGTGTCTCTGGAGGATGATTATCCCCGCATTGGCAAATGCGCCATCCAGTGCAATACCACCTGTGACGGGAGCCTGATGGGCAACGGACTTATGGCCGCCCGAATGGGTATTCCCACTTTCCAGCTGGCAGTGCCCATCCGCCACGATGAAGACAGCGTACAACAGTATGCAGCGGAGGAGATTCGCAACGCTATCGCTTTTATTGAACGGCAGACAGGGGAAACCTTTGACTGGGACGCCTTTTTTGCCTCCATGAAGGATTTCAACCAGGAGACAGCGCATCTGTTGGAGTGGTATGAGGTGTCCCGCTCCCCCTATCCCCAGTTCACGGACAACAGTCTGTCTCTGTATCGCTACGCCGTCTATATGGCCGCGGGAGGCAGAGAAAAGGAATTCCTGCGCCGGGATCAGCAGCTGACACAGCTGGTAATGAGAGGCTATGAACGCAAAGAACCTTGCGCTGTGGAGCTGCGCCACCGGGCCATCACCTGGGGCGTACAGGCCGCCTACTACACAGCTTTTGCCGGATGGCTAACTAACTGCTGGGGCATTGTACCGCTGGTGGATATGCTGACCCTCTGCTCCACTAGGGAGGTCAACACAGAGGACCCCGAAAAGGCAATATATGATCTGGCTTATCTATATGAAAAAATGATTATGCGCAGTCGCTCCAACGGCGGCTACGAGGTAGGGGTGGCGGATTTGTGGCGCTACTGTGAGTATTTCCATGCGGATATGGTTATCATGTACGCCCACATGGGCTGCAAATCCATGTCCGGCTACCACGGACTCTTTGAGGAGGAGGCCCGTAAACACGGCATACATTTGGTATGGGCTACCCACGGCCTAATGGACGCCAGAGGCGTGGGACGCAGGGACATGCGCACAGAAGTCAACCGTTACATGCGCACCGTGCTGCGAGAAGAACCCTTAGACCCCAGTCTGGAGGATTTTGACGACGAGCGGGCCTGGTAATATATCCCTTTACTATGGACAAGAGACAATTTATGCTATTTCTCTGACAAGTTTCTGCGAAACTCGTCAAAGCTGTCCACGCCAGGTGCTGCAAAATACCATTTTCTCAAGACAGCCTTATTCTCTTCTGTTTCAATGCGCAGACGGATATCCTCCGGAATCTCTCCGAGGCGCTCTAAAAAATCGTAAATGACCTGTCTGCTCTGCTCAAGGCTGCCTTCGGTATGGCCCTCTGCGTGACCCTCCACATGACCCTCGGCAAGCCCTCGAGCATGGCCCTCAGCAAGTCCTTCTGCGAGTCCTTCTGCGTGACCCTCTGCATGGCCCTCTGCATGGCCCTCAGCAAGTCCTTCTGCGAGTCCTTCTGCATGGCCATCCTGCTTGGCCGCCTCTTTTAGCGCCCATAGATCTCTCTGGTATTTCAGGTGTTCTTCATATCTCCACTTTGCCCATTTGAATAGGTTCATCACCTTTACCTCTTCCACCGCTTTCATAACTCCCGCATTCTCGCTCTGCATCTCATCCAGTTCCTCTCTGTTTTCCACTCGAAACAACCGTATCCAGTCATCCATCCTGTCCCCGGTAAGTTCCTTATTCAATTCAATGACATGTATCTCGAACTGATCTGAGTACTGTCTACCCTCCTGATCCCGCAGACAATACACCTTGTGATAGTCGGGAAATGAGTCCAGATCGAAATCCAGAATGCTGACCACTATACATTTCTTTAACCGCTCATAAGACTGTCCACTGAACACACCGTCCGTGTACATCTTTGCCAGATAGAACAAACTGCGCTTGTCCCAGTAAGCCAGTCTTCTGACCTGCAATTCTACATTGATTCTGCGGTTGTCGTTAAGCAGTATCCTGACATCCAAAACGCACTGTTTCTCCTGCCTGCTGCGCCTGCTCAAAAAGGTGTTCTCCAGACGCACTGACCGGATCTCCTCCAGAGGAATTCCCAGTACATCGCTGATAAAGTGTCTGCGCACCTCTTCATTACGCATTAACTCCTTGAATGCCACATCTGCCTTAGGGGGAATAAATTTTCCCCACATTTCTTTTCTACCCATTTCATACCTCCCGACGTATTGCAGCACTGCCATAAAGCTGTGCCACAATGCAGGAGATAACCGGCAAAATACACTTTCTCCCCGAAAATCTCCTGCTCCTTTTCAATTGTCTTTTTTGAATTTAAAGCATAGATTTTCCGATAGCTTGAAAAGTGAATTGCTTAATCAAAATGAAAAGAAATATATGCTTTGAAAGTATACTAGCATATACGGAGCAGAATTGCAAGAGCATTTTATTCACAATAATGCAGTTGAGCATAAAAGGTAATTATGGTACAATCTACCCATACAGAGAACATTACCCCATTGAAAATGGCTGAACCAATTTACTATTCGGGAGGGCAGATATGGAAAAGGGACGTATTATATTTTTGAACGGTGTGACCAGCGCCGGAAAGACCTCTATTGTGGAGGCGCTGCAGGAGCGTGACGATGTCTTCTTTTATGTGGTGGCCAACGACCTGTTCCAAGAGATGGTAGGGGACAAATATCTGCAGCAGAATTACTGGAAGTACCTCAGTGAGGTAATTATTATGATGTACCACACAGCAAAGCTATACTCCGACATGGGTAAGAACGTGCTGATCGACGGTATACTGGTGGAACGGGAAGAAATCAAGCCCCACTATCGGCAGCTGCAGGATATTCTAAAGGACAACCCCCTGGACATAGTCGAAGTATACTGTCCCCTGGAGATCTGCAGGCAAAGAAACATCGACAGAGGAGATCGGTATGAGACACAGTCGGAGGAACAACATGCATTGATGGCAGAAAATATTGCATACAGCGTCAGGGTGGACACCAGCGTACAGAGTCCGGAAAAATGCGCAGATACCATCGTCAACACACTGTTTTCCTGAGAGACTTTCATAAATCCGGAGGAATATCCTATGAGTGATTACGAGATCAGAACCGTTACCGTAGATGACGCTGAGCAGTTGCTAGCTATTTATTCCTACTATGTGGAAAATACTGCCATCACCTTTGAATATACCTCGCCGACTTTGGCGGAGTTTAAAGACCGCATCTCCAACACTTTGAAAAAATATCCTTACCTCTGTATTCTACGGGAGGACACTATCCTTGGATACGCCTATGCCGGGCCGTTTCACACTAGGGCAGCGTACCAGTGGACGGCGGAGCTGACCATATATCTGGCACCAGACGCCCGGAAATGCGGACTGGGACGGATGTTGTATGATACATTGGAAAGCCGATTAAAGGAAATGGGCATCCTGAACCTGTACGCCTGCATTGGCTATCCCAGGACAGAGGACGAATACCTGTCGCAAAACAGTTCCCAATTCCACGAACATATGGGATATACAACAGTGGGGGAATTTCATAATTGCGGATACAAGTATGGACGCTGGTACGACATGATATACATGGAGAAGATAATCGGTGAACACACTGACAATCCTTCTGCGCCGAAACACGCAGTATAAGATGCGGCGATGTCAATTTGCTTTTTCGTAACGGAACTGGTACAATGGGTATAATGCGTATGACCTTACCAAATCAAATATATTTCCCGGAGGAAGACAAATGAAATATTACGGTGGCTGTGATGCCGGAAGTACCTATACAAAATGTGTGATTTTAGACGAGACAGGGCATATCGCCGCCCATGTGACTACCCGCAGCCGAATCAATCCCGTGCTCAGCGCCCAGGCAGCACTGCAGGAAGCTGTGGCTCAGATACCGGAGCTGGATAAGACCGAGGATCTCTCCTACCTGGTGGGCACGGGTTATGGCCGGAACAAAGTGCCTTTTGCCGACGAGAATATCTCCGAGATCAGCTGTCACGCCATGGGAGTGCATGTGACCAATCCACAGATCCAAGCGATTATCGACATCGGCGGTCAGGACGTGAAAGGCATTGCGGTGGATAGGGACGGCACGGTGCTGGATTTTGCCATGAACGACAAATGTGCTGCCGGAACAGGTCGTTTCTACGAGACTATGGCCAATGCCTTTGAGATGTCCCTAGAGGATTTTTCCAATCTATCTCTCTCCGCCAAAAATGTAATTCCCATTACCGCTCAGTGTACGGTCTTTGCCGAGAGTGAGGTTATCTCCCTGGTGGGGGAGGGTAAGCCCATGGAAGAGATCGCCGCCGGAATCCAGATGTCTGTGGCAAAGCGCTGTTTTGTCATGGCAAAAAAGGCTGGAGCCACCGACAGCCTGGCCCTGACTGGCGGCTGCGCCAAGAATGCGGGACTGAAGGACGCCATTGAAAAAGTACTGAAAATTAAGGTTGTGGATCTGGACATTGACCCCCAGCTGATGGGAGCCTTAGGCGCCGCGGAATTTGCCAGACAGAAGGGAGGAAACGCATGATTGCGCTGAAAGTTATTCTTATCATACTCGCCGTAGTCTTTGCGCTGTTTCTCCTGAGTCTGATTATCTACTTTTTTAACCTGGACATGAAGTTCGCCGCCGCCATGACCCCGGTGATGAACAAGTACTATGACTGGCAGAAACGCAGGCGTGAGAAAGGGAAAAAGGAATGATATGAACCTGTATGATAGCCTAATCCGGGAGTGCCTTGACCTAGTCGGAGATACCGCTCCCCGTACCCTGTCTCCAGCGGTCAATGAACCCCTGTGGCAGACGGAGGAGGAACAGCGGCTTATCTTTCAGAAGGATATGGCCTATGAACTTGGCGGAAACGGCCTGCCCGCCGTCAGCGCACTCGCCTACACCTCCCAGCCCGCCGGAGGCGACAAGCTGCTGCTCTGCGGCCCGGACCTTCCGGATCTAAATGCCGACTCCCCCTATGCCCGGCTCACTGTGCTGCATATTGACGACGGGGATTGGCAGGACGACCAGCAGGCTTACCGACTGCTGCGGCAGATGGAGTACACCAGATACCATGTGTACCCAAGGGGATATATGATGCGGATCTCAACCTCCGCCGGGCGGGAGCCGGTACGGGTCGGCCGCAAAGCGCTGCAGGAGGGCCTGAACTTCACCCGGGTGGGACAACTTTTTCTCCATGCTTACCACCAACATCCCCAGGTGCAGGCAGTCACAATGCTGTTTGTCACTGCTCCAGCCTTTCCGTATGATTTGCTTGCAGAAAAGGCAGCTGCGATGGAGGCCGTCACAAGCTCTCTGGATCAAATCTTTAACCGCCTGGTGATGGACTGCCGCAGCTGCAGCCTGAAACCTGTATGCGATGAAGTGGAGGGATTGCGGGAACTGCATTTCAATTTTGCAAATAAAAAGCCTTGATGCACTTGCATCAAGGCTTTAAAAATCATTGTCTCTCATCAGCTGTCAAACGAAACCTTAACCATCTCCTCAAAGGAGGTAGTGCCGTCCAGCACATACTCCGTGGCGCTCATGCGCAGAGTATACATACCCTCCTGCAGGGCCTGCTCCTTGATGGCATCAGCTCCCAGACGCTTGCTGATAATCGTCTTCAGCGTGGGGGTTATCCTCATGATCTCATACACACCGATACGGCCCTTGTAACCGGTATTGTCACACTTGCTGCAGCCGCAGGGCTGATAGATCGTCACATCCTCGTCCATATTGCAGTTCATTATTTCCTTTTCATCAGCCGTTGCCAGTCTGGGTTTCTTGCACTCCTTACACAGACGGCGCACCAGACGCTGAGCGATAACGCCAACTACGGAATCGGCAATCAGATAGGATTCGATACCCATATCCTCCAGACGGGTGATAGTGCTGGCGGAGGAGTTGGTATGCAGCGTACTCACCACCAAGTGGCCGGTGATAGATGCCTGCACGGCGATACTGGCAGTCTCCTGGTCACGAATCTCACCGATCATAATGATATCCGGGTCCTGACGCAGAATGGAACGCAGGGCTGAAGCGAAAGTCAGCTCCGCCTTGGGATTGACCTGCACCTGATTGATACCGTCGATATTTGCCTCCACAGGGTCCTCGACAGTGATAATATTTACATCCTCTGTATTCAGCTCACTCAGCGCAGTGTACAGCGTGGTGGACTTACCACTACCGGTAGGCCCTGTCACCAGCAGAATACCGTGAGGATTCTTCAAAATATAGTCAAACTGCTCCATCTCTCTGGGCTTTAATCCCAGCTGGCTCTTCTCCTTGTTCAGGCCTGACTTGGAGGTCAGACGCATAACGACTTTCTCGCCATATACCGTGGGCAGCACAGACACACGGATATCATACTCCATCCTGTCCACCACCTGAGTGATACGGCCGTCCTGAGGCTTTCTCTTCTCGGAAATATCCATGCCGCCAATAATCTTGATACGGGCAACCATGGCATTTAGGACATTGATGTCATATTTTGCCTTCTCATAGAGAGCGCCGTCAATACGGTAACGAACCCGAACCTTGCGCTCCGTGGGTTCGATATGGATATCGGAAGCCCTCTGTCGCACAGCCTTGTCGATCATCTCCTTGACCAACATAACGATAGGAGAATTGTTGATATCCTCCTCCGCGGCGTCCACTTCCTCCACGTTCAGATTCTTCTCCTTGGCGTAGGCCTCCAGAGCCGTGGTCACCTCATCCTGCCCATAATATTTGTCGATGGCCAGCATGATATTCCGGGTAGTAGTCACGGCGGGCTCCACCTGGCAGTTGGTGATGATGGAGATATCATCCTGCGCATACATATCCATAGGGTCAGCCATGGCGACACGCAGCACGTTCATGCTGTCCTGAGCATACTCAATGGGGAAAATCTTGTTTTTCTTTAGTACATTTACCGGAATCAAATCCAGAATATCCTGGCTGACCGCAATGGTAGTCAAGTCAATCAGCTCAATATGCAACTGCGTGCTCAGCGCCATGGCAATCTGCTCTTCCGTCACAATGCCCTCATCCACCAGCACCTCGCCCAGTTTCTTTCCGCTGCCCTTCTGCAGATCCAATGCCTGCAGCAGCTGCGTGTTAGTGATTGCCTTGCTGTCGACCAGCACGTCACCTAAACGTAATTTTTTTCTGCTAATATCCATTCTTTTTCTGACCTCGCACTTCCCGGCGGTAGCAAAACTCCGAATAATCAAAAAAATTGCTGCTCTGTTTGTATATTATAGCACAACTTTGTAAATTCGTATATGTTTTTTTAGCGAAAATTGCAGGTCAAAAAAGTCTGGGGCTTATTCTGCCCCAGACTCCTCCACCAGTTCCTCCAAACTATAGCCAAAACCTGTTCCCAGAGATGCCTTCACAGCGTACACCGTATGGGAATCCGGCTCGTAGATATAATACACATTGCCAAAAGAATTATAATCCCCCACGTGGTAGGTATAGTCCGCCTGGGCTGTCTCCCAGTGCAGTATGTTGGAGGGCGGCTCCAGGCCATATTGCGACAGGTCTGCCGCATCTGTGATAACATCCTGGGCAATGATGCTGGTCAGTTTGCCCGCCATGGTGTCCAAGCGACTCTGCATCAGGTTCAGTGCCGGGTCTTCCACTGACACCCAGCGGTTCTCCTCCCCTCTTTCAAAGGAATATGTTTCACTGTTATACTCATAGCTGAAACGGAGTATGTCATCCCTGTCAATATCCACCAACACCTCGCCATCCACCCGGTCCGCCTCTTTTTCCTGCTGCCTGTTGTTGTATCGGACCAGGCAGAAATACCCTGCCGCCAGCGCCGCTAACACAGCCACCAGTATGATAAATTGTACGCCTTGCCTTTTTATAAGTCATCATCTCCTTATCTATGTTCCACACCTGCCCTCGTAGCGGCACATCCGTCAGAAACGTTTTCGCAGCTTATTTTCTCCTGCGTCTGAACCATACTACAAATCCAATCACCAGGCTGCTGACAGGCAGAAGAATCATGGTAATCAGTCCCAGCATCAATGCGCTCTTCTGCGTAACCATCAGTGTGGATACCTCGTAGTCCTTAGCCGGGATAGACACAGTGACCTCATGATCCACAAAATGGCTTACTGTATTGGTAAACAGCATCTGGTTCGCGCCGCTTACCATGAGGCTGGTGTCATCCGTAAACATCTGGGGGCTGGAGTATACCACCATGACAGCCTCGCCGTCCTCCAGCGTTTTCACTGCTTCCACACCCAGGGCAAATGGCCCTTCCGCATCCCCCTCCTGTCTGCCGTACTCGGTTGCGCTCTCAAAATTCCGCATGGAGTAAGCGCTGGAGGAGGTCCTCAAAAAGGTACTGTAGCTGATTGTTTCGTCCTCCTGTTCCTCGGGAACAAGAATACCCTGACTGTAGGGCGCAAATATATAATATTCTCCATAAATTCCTGTGGTATAGGAGTTTGCCGTCACGGTGGGCAAAATATAGAACGGAATCTGATAATAATTGTTCATATCCTCCTCTACTATCAGTCCCTCGGCAATGCTCAGATCCATATAAGCCAGCACCGCATCCAGATTGGGTGTCTCCACCTCTCGGTATCCCACATTCAGGATTACCTTGCCGCCGCGATTCAGATAGGCAATTACTTTGTCTTTATCGTCCTCGGACAGATCACCGGCAGGTCCGTTGATCACCAGGCAGGCCGCCATATCGGGCACAGCCTCATAGTCCATCAGATTGATCGTGTCATACTCCACATTTTCCTTGCTCAGACTGTTTTTAAAGGAAGTGCTGAAAGCCTGTTCCCCATGCCCCTCCGTCATATATACCATAGGAATATCATCGCTGAGCACATAATCCAGCGCGCTGGTAATCTGCCCCTCCCCGTCATAGCCGGTTATGGAAGAACTGTAACTGTATCCGTCATAATCATAGCTGGTGACATATATATCACTGGCGTTTATCACCTTACTGCGCTTTTCGCTGACCACAATAAGGCTGTTGGTGCTGACGCTGCCGGAGGTATACTGGGTGTGAAACCGGGGATTCTGTATAGGGTCCACATATTGTACTTTGATATGCTCCGACAAATCCTCATATCGATCCAGAGTCTGCCCCAGGACTATGTCCTCGTTCTCCTCGCTGACCAGCACATAGATGGTCACATCCTCATTGATCCCCTTCAGATATTCCTTGGTCTGATCTGTCAGAGAATACAGCTTGTTGCTGGTTAAATCCAGGGATTTCCAGGTGCCGGGCAACTGTGCCACCACCATATTCAACACCACTGCCACCGCGATCGCCGCCACGATCATGCCCGTACTGTATGCTCCCGTCCTCAGGGATTTTACCGACACGCTGTAACGGCGCTTTTGAATGGACTGCGTGGTCAAAAACAGCGTCAGGACAATCAGGGTGAGGTAATATACTACGGAACCCAAATCCAGCGTACCGTTCAGCATCATTGCAAAGGGCGTACTCAAATCATAGAGCCCCAGAATATTCGTCAGAATATTTCCTGTGGAAGAAATCAGACTGCAGAGGGAAGGCATCATATACCCCAGAAACAGCAGGGCAAAACTCAACACTGCCGCAATCACCTGGCTCTCCGTCAGAGACGATACCAGGACGCCAATAGCGATACAGACCATCCCGTACAGGAAAAATGCCAGCACAGCCAGATAACTCTCCCCCAGGGGAACAGAGCCATATCTTGTCAAAATCAGGGGATAAACCGCACTGATTGCCGTGGGCACGGCCAGAATCGTCGTCAATGCCAAAAACTTTCCCATGACGATCCTGCCCACGGTCACAGGAGCCGTCAAGATCAATTGATCCGTCTTGCTGCGCCGCTCCTCGGCTATAATTCTCATGGTCAAAATCGGAACTGTCAACATAAACAGAATTGTCACACTGTTGACCACATAGGAAAAATAGGGATAGCCGTACAACAGACAGTAGACAAAATAGTACAGGCCGATAAAAAACAGACTTACCCCAATAAACAGAAACCCGATAAAGGAGTGAAAATATGACTTTAGTTCTTTTTTATATATTGCAAACATTTACATTTCCTCCTGACTATCGTTTTTATCCTGCTCTGCCTGCGGTTCTTCCGATACCGCCGTATCCCCGGTCAGCTCCAGGAAAATATCCTCCAGGGTCCGCTCTGACAACACCATGGATAAAATAGGCAGCCGTTTCTCCGCCAGAAGATAGAAAAGCTCCTCCCGGATATCCTGCTCCCTGTCCGTCTTGATCAACACGCAGCAGCACCCTTCAGGAGCACCGTCCTGCTGCTCCACTCTCTGTATCCCCGCCATACCGGACACTGCCTCCTGTAATGCCTCATAGCTCCCTTTCACCGTCAGTTTCAGCTCCTGCTCGCCACTCATCAATTTCTGCAGTCCCTCCGGCGAGTCGCTGGCCACCAGTTTCCCGTGAGAAATAATCATGATGTGGTCACACACAGCGCTGACCTCCGACAGAATATGAGAACTTAAGATAATCGTATGGTTCTTTCCCAGCTCCCGGATCAAGTCCCTGATTTCAATGATCTGCTTGGGATCCAAACCCACGCTGGGTTCGTCCAGAATCAGCACCTCTGGCGATCCCAGCAGCGCCTGAGCCAGACCCACTCTCTGCCGGTAGCCCTTGGAGAGATTCCTGATCAAACGGCCCTTCATATCCGTGATCTGAGTCATATCCATGACCTGCTCCACCTGTTCTCGCCGCTCTGCCCGGGACACCTTTTTTAATTCCGCAGCAAACCGCAGATACTCTTCCACTGTCATATCCATGTACAGCGGCGGCAGCTCCGGCAGATAACCAATGCGTCTTTTGGCCTCCTCCGGCTCCTGCAACACGTCGTGTCCATCTATGGTCACAGTGCCCCCACTGGCCGCCAGATAGCCGGTAATAATATTCATAGTGGTAGATTTTCCGGCGCCATTTGGTCCCAAAAAACCATATATCTGCCCCTTTTCCACTCGAAAGGACAAATGATCCACGGCGACGTGATTTCCATACCGCTTGGTCAGATCGGTCACTTCAATCATGGTAAATTCCTCCTGAATAGTCTTTCCATTTATAGTAAACGACATCAGAAATTTCCATGTCGTCTACTATAGCTTAGTGGGAAAATGTCATAAAAAGGTGACAACTTTGTGAAAAATCTGTGAAAAAGCCCCCCGAGTACAACTCGAAGGGCTTTCATCCACAGTATATCATTTTGAGAGCGATTCCCGAAAAAATTCCACAAATCCCTCATAGCCCACCAGATCGTCCGCATCATGGGCATTCAAATCATAATAGTACTCTCCCGTGTCCAGCCGCTTGGAAATGCTGTCTAGAGGAAAACCGGGGCGGCGAACCTCATGGGGCTTTGCGGTGAGCAAAAAACGCCGACTGGCAAGACTCTCATCCATGGACTCGCAGATATGCTCTCTGTCCAAGACCAGACAGATGGCATTGCGATATCTGGCGGTGATATCTCCGTAGTGGGCCGCCAGCCCTCCGTAGTAGTCCAGCATGGCCTGGTCGTCCAGATAAACACCCTGTGGAGACCGCACGTTAAGTCCCGGCTGCAATTCCTGCGGCAGATTCTCCAGATACAACCCAGAGTCACAGGAAAAGAGCGGAATTCCATAGTGGTCATAGTAAAAAAGCGCCTTCCGGCGAGCATTCTCTAACGGGGTACTTCCATCCTCCGGCGCCACAGGCACCTGCTCCATATCTCTGAGACAGAGCAAACGGATGCCCAAAGGCTGCAGTGCATCCCGCATGGCCGTGTATTTGGCTGGATTGGATGTAGCAAATAGTAGATTCATAAATTATTTCTCCCAATTCAGGCGATGCAGCGCCCCCTGTTCCTGCAATCCCGCAAAACCTTGCTGCCGCAGCGCCTCGTATAGTACGATGGCCACGGAGTTGGACAGATTCAGGGAGCGAATGTCCGGCAGCATGGGAATTCGGATGCAGCTCTCCTCGTGTTCCACCAACAGCTCCTCCGGTATTCCTGCGCTCTCCTTGCCAAACATGATATAATCGTCGGGGCCAAACTCGACTTCCGTGTAGCACCTTCTGGCCTTGGTGGTGGCCATCCATATTCTGACCCCCGGATGCTTTTCCTGAAATTCCTGAAAATTCGTGTATCGGGTCACATCCAGCTGATGCCAGTAGTCCATACCGGCGCGGCGGATAGATTTTTCGTCCAGATGAAAACCCAGCGGCTCGATCAGGTGCAGCGCAGTGCCCGTGGCCACACAGGTGCGCCCAATGTTGCCGGTGTTGGCCGGAATCTCCGGCTGGTGCAGTATAATATGCATGCTTACCTCTTTCCAGCATATCGCAGGCCAACTTATTCGCCCCGCAGCTTACTGATAAAACGGCTCAGCCTGGTCATAGCCTCTCTCAGGGTGTCCAGCGAATAGGCATAGGATATCCGCAGAAAACCTTCCCCGCTGTCACCGAATGCCGTGCCCGGCACCGCGGCCACCTTCTCCGCCTCCAGGAACGCATTGGCAAACTCTTCACTGGTCATGCCAAACTCCTTGATACAGGGAAACACATAGAAAGCGCCAAAAGGCTCAAAGCACTCCAACCCCATCTCCTCGAAGGCATTCATCAAAAATCGCCTGCGCTGGTTGTAGGACAGTTTCATCTCCTCCACGTCCGCATCCCCGTTTTTCAACGCTTCCACCGCCGCATACTGGCTTGTGGTGGGGGCGCACATAATGGCAAACTGGTGTATCTTAGTCATCTGCTGAATGATCGCATGAGGTCCGCAGGCATAGCCCAGTCTCCAGCCCGTCATGGCATACGCCTTGGAAAAGCCGTTGATCAGAATGGTTCTCTCCTGCATACCCGGCAGGGAGGCGATGGATACATGTTTCTCCTTGTAGGTCAGCTCGCTGTATATCTCGTCTGACATGACAAATATGTCATGCTTAATGATCACCTGGGCTATAGCCTCCAGATCCTTTCGCTCCATGATGGCGCCGGTGGGATTGTTGGGATAGGGCAGAATCAGCACCTTGGTCCTGTCGGTGATGGCCTCCTCCAGCTCCTGAGCTGTGAGACGAAATTCATTTTCCGCCTTCAGATTAACTATCACCGGCTTGGCCCCCGCCAAAATAGCACAAGGCTCATAGGACACATAGCTGGGCTGAGGGATAATCACCTCATCTCCGGGGTTAATCATAGCCCGAAGGCCGATGTCAATGGCCTCGGAGCCGCCCACGGTGATCACTACCTCCTTGTCCCAGGCGTATTCAATACCCTGCTTTCTCTTTATGTAATTGCACACCTCCTGGCGCAGTTCCTTCAGCCCCGCATTGGAGGTATAGAACGTCCTGCCCCTCTCCAGGGCATAGATGCCCTCGTCCCGAATGTGCCAGGGAGTATCAAAATCCGGCTCCCCTACACCCAGTGAGATGGCGTCCTTCATCTCGCTGACAATATCAAAAAATTTACGAATGCCAGAGGGCTTTAATGCAACCACCTGGTCTGACAATGGATTTCTCATGGCGTAATCATCTCCCTCTCGTCTTCAGTTTTCTTTACAAAAATGGTTCCGTGATCCTTATATTTTTTCAGGATAAAGTGGGTGGAGGTGCTGAGCACACGGTCCAGTGTAGACAGCTTATCCGACACGAAACTGGACACCTCCCGCAGAGTCTTTCCCTCCAATATCACCATCAGGTCAAAACCACCGGAAATCAAATACACACTTCTGACCTCCGGATAGCGGTAAATTCTCTCCGCCACGCTGTCAAAGCCCTGGCCCCTCTGAGGCGTGACCCGCACCTCAATCAACGCCGTCACCTTCTCGTTGGAGGTCTTCTCCCAGTTGACCAGCGTGTGATAGCCACAGATGATGCCCTCCTTCTCCATAGCCTCCAGCTCATTGACCACATCCACTTCCTGGACTCCCAGGATCACAGCCAGCTCCTTCAAATCAATTCGGCTGTTTTTCTCAATAATTGACAATAGTTCCTCTCTCATATTCCTCTATTCCTTTCTCTATTTTAAATTCCGCTCCATATATCTATATATCTCGTCCTGTGCGGGTCTATCCAGATAGCGCCTCTCCTCCGCATTACAGATCAGTCTGTCACGGCTATCCGTAATCTGTCCTATGACTGTGGCAGGTATGCCCTCCCTGCCCAGCCGCTCCACCAGGCTCTCGCCGTGATCAGCTGCCAGAACCAGGCAGCCGGAGGACGCCAGCGCGTAGGGATTTACCTCACAAAATTCGCACACCTCCACCGTCTCCTGACGAATGGGTATCTTTCGCAAGTCTATTGTCAGTCCGACACCCGAACTCTCTGAAAGCTCCCAGAGTGCAGCCAGTATGCCGCCCTCCGATGCGTCATGCATGACTCGAATGCCGGACTGCGCCGCGACTGCGGCCTCCGGTATGACGGACAAATACTGTTCAAAGCCTGCCGCCTCCTCCACCAGTCGGGCGGGATAGCGCTCTGACAGCTGCTGCATGTTCAAGCGGGTCAGCAGAGCCGTGCCCTCCAGGCCGATCCATTTGGTCAGCACGATGTCCTGTCCGGGCCTTGCCCCGTGAGTAGTCTGCAGTGCGCCGTCCTCCCACGGAACACCCCAGGCCGTGACACAGGCTATGGGACAGTCCACATGACGGCTGACAGTGGTGTGTCCCCCGGCAATCTGCATTTCCAGTCGGCCGCAGGTCTCCTCCGCAGCTGTCATAAGCCGTTTCAGCAGCGGCTCCTCCGCCTCCGAGGGCAACAGCAGCGTGAGCAAAACGGCTATGGGGCGGGCGCCCGCCGCTGCCAGATTGTTGGCGCATTTCACCAGCACCCGGGCCATATCCGCCTCCCCTGTCACCTCTGCCTCCGAAACGGCGCTGGCACAGGTATCGGACGGCGCAAAAATGGCGCAGTCTTCCCCTATCCCTGCGCCACTTAACACTTCCTGCCTTCTGGTCCTGATTTGTCTTAATACAGAGCGTTTCAGAACACTGTCTGATATTTTCCCTGTTCTCATCCTCCGCGCCCTCTCACACTGATCTTAAGTCTGTTCTCTCCCCACCTACTGTCCGGCAGCGGCTGCCATGGCTGCCTGCTGCTGGGCGGCCACAATGGCAATCACATTGCGCACGTTGGCCACGCTGCCGCTGTTGATAGCATCAATAATGGCGGCATAAGCATTGGGATCGGCCGTAGCCGTACCCACATGGTAACTGCTGGGAACCATCTTGTAGGAACTGCTGTTTATCTGGGTGCGTTCCACTTCCACACCGTTCTCTGTCACTACCTTCCACAGCTGTGCCTTGTAGCCGATATGGGCGCTGTCGCCTTTTACCAGATAGCCGATGGGCTGCGATGCTTCCGCATACAGTTGTTCTCCGGGCGGATCGATGACCTCCAGCACTTTGCTCTCATATGTCACCTTGCGGCTGCTGCTGCGGGTCTCATGCCCGTAGATATTAAAGGTAATCTTTTTTCCCTCAATGATACCCTCAATATAGATAGGGGTATCCAAATTATTCACAAACTTAAAGTCCTTGCCGGAGGACTCCGCAATGGCCGCGTCTGCAGAGGGGTCTACATAGGTCACAATCATGGAGTGATTGTACCGCAGCGTCACCTCCAGCTCCGCTCTCAGCACGGCATTGTACAATGTGGTGGACACCTGGCAGATACCGCCGCCAAGGCTGTCAACCACCTTGCCGTTCAGGTAGGAACCAGCCATGTAATAACCGTTCTTCTCGGTAAAGGGAGCCACCGCCTCATAGGTGGAAAACTCCTCACCGGGATACAGGGTGGTGCCGTCGATCAGTTTGCATCCGTTGGACACATTGGCGCTTCTGTCCGCACCGGAGGAAGAGAAGGAGGTAGTAAAACTGCCCAACACGTCCGTCACCTTGGCCAAATCCTCAGCCGAACCCTGAGGCTGCTCCACAACAACATCCAGCGCAATAGTACCGGGCTGCAGATCCCACTCCTTCGTCATATACCCATATACTCTGTCAATGGAGGTCTCCACGTCCAGCCGATAGCCCACTTGTCCTTCAATTATTGTAAATACGCCGTTCTCCCGTTTCAGAACGGCATTAACCACCGGCTGATCGTAGCCGCTGCACTGCTCCGTCAGTATCTGATTGATGGCGTTTATATCATAGTCAAAGGTAAGCTCATAGTTCACCGGCTCGCGCTGCAGATCCTTGAGCACCTTGTACCTGGTGATCACATTACCCTCCGTGCCGATAGCCAGCGCCTCGTCCAGAATCTCGGGATTGCTCCAGCGGATTCCCATATCCCCCGCCGTCACCTGAATCTCCACATTGTTGGAGGTCAGCAGGGTCAGCTGCACGGGCCGCAGATTGCTGTCTATGTATTGTTCCACTGCGTCGGCGGCCTCCTGACGGTTCATTCCGCTCAAATCCATGCCCTGAATCAGCACGCCCTCCTTCAGAGTTGGATCACTCGCTGCCCGGACAGGCATACCGATGCCACACAATATCGCCAGTGACAGAATTGTCAAGCTCCAACGCTTTACCCATTTTTTCATACTAACTCCCATCTACCCGCTTCAGCGGGTACTCAGATCAGGATGGTGAAAATTCATTTTCACCCTGACCGCCACCAACAAACCATTGAAAATTCAAACCAGATATGCTAATGTAGGAATGACCATCGCCAACACAATCAATATAACTATGACGGCGGACACGATCCTTTTTGTTTTTTTATTGTTAAAATTCATCATTGGATCAACTCTCCTCAACTCTCCCTTAGGGACTCTGAAAGGATATTATATATGAATTTATTTATTTTTGCAAGCCTTATCATGTTCATCTGCGTACTTTCCAGGACCATAAAGCGCAACAATCGCATTGAGGAAAAACAGCAGGACCAGTTCTGGGAGCGTGAACAGCTCGCCAATCAGGTGCGCCGCAAGCCTCTGGACGATCTGGACTATGTGACCGTCCCGCTGGATACCCTTCCCACCGCCGTCATGACTCAGGACGTCATTGTCCGGGACTGCCTGGACACATTGACCTCGCTGTCCCGTGAAAAAATCGTGAATTTTGCCGGTTACACCAACACGGATTTAAAACTAGCCTACGGCGCCGCCAACATCACGGTCCTGTCCCAATACGACCAGAACTTTACTCTGCTCGTCCAGACTATGCAGAAATGGGCCGAGGCACTGCACAGCGCCGGATATATAGCCGAAACCCGCCAGGTTCTGGAATGCGCCGTGCTGACCATGCACAGCGACGCAGGCACGTCCTACCGGCTGCTGGCCTCCCTGTACGATCAAAACGGCGAACAGGAAAAGGTAGCGGCGCTGTACGACGCCGCTCTGGCACTGACTTCACCCTCCGGCAAGACCATAGCCCGCACTCTCCGGGAATCCTACCACTATATCGGATCGCTCCGCCCCGGAGAACGGGATTCCAATACCGATTAATATTATTTTATGTTTATGTGCGGATTAATAGAACCTCCTCACAGCTCCAGTTTTTCCGCCACCTGCCGCCAGACCTCCTCGCTGGTATCGGGCAATGCTTTATGACTGATCTTGCAGGCCTCGCATACGGAATAATAGAAATAATTATGTCCCGTCACCAGGGTTTTCTCCACGGCCCTGGTCAGATACAGACCATACTGTTCAATACCACTCTCCCGAAAATCCTTAAGAAAGCCCTCCACATCATAATCTATGGTAAGCAGCTCTATCTCCCAGCTCCGTGAGTCCCCTTCCATAACAGCGAACTGGGCATGGCAGCCCTGCTCGTCTATGGGAAGTCCCAGCGAGCCGGGATTGAGATAGGTCTTGCCGTAGAGTCGGTCCAGCTCCTGATGGTGGGTGTGTCCACCCAGCAGATACCGAGTCTGCAGCTGCTCCATAGACTGCTCTTTCAGCGGTCTGTCAAACTCAAAATTCCCTCTTATTACTCCCGGCGCCCCATGGCATAGAGTCAACGTCGGGCAATCTTCCAGCTCCAGCACCATCTCCGATGGCATATTTTCCATCCAGTCCAAATCCCTGTTTGTGACCCGCTGGCTGGTATAGTACAATGAACCATTGGGCGAACAGATATGCCAGCCCTGATCCTGACGGCGGTTGTCCAACAGATATTCCTCCCGGTTGCCACGAATCAGATAACAGGGATATCTTTTTTCCATCTCATAGACCATGGAAAGCGTGCGCTCCGGGTAAGGACCGTCCGTAATATAATCGCCCAAGCCTATGACCGCATCTATCGGATGTTTTTCCACGTAGGCCAGAAAAGCCTCCAGGGCCTTGTAATTGCCATGTACATCACTGATTACCGCAACTTTCATTTATGCCTCTCCCCTGCATATCTGTAGTTGGCAAAGCCAACTACTGCCACGCTTGCGATATTGCGTCGCAGCATTTCCTACAGCTTACAGGGGCCGTCTCCGATTTCCACCACATAGAAGTCAGCCGCATAGCCAATCCTATCCTGATAGGCCGCACCCACCCGGGTAATAAAATCGTCAATGGCCTCCTCCTTTACGATGCTCACCGTACACCCGCCAAAGCCTGCGCCGGTCATGCGGGAACCGATTACTCCCTCCACCTTCCAGGCTTCCTCCACCAGAGTGTCCAGTTCCACGCCGGTCACCTCATAGTCATCCCGCAGAGACACATGGGAGGCGTTCATCAGCTGCCCAAACGCCGTCACATCATTGCTCTTCAACGCCTGCACCGCCTGGATAGTCCGCCGGTTCTCATACACCGCATGCTTGGCTCTCCTCTGGCGTACCTCGCTGTCTATGCTGCCTCTGTGCTGCTCAAATTCTTCCTCTGTCAGTTCTCCCAGAGAGCTGATATGACACACTTTTTGCAGCTCCGCCAGAGCCTCCTCGCACTCGCTGCGCCTCTCGTTATACTTAGAATCCCCCAGCCCTCTCTTTTTGTTGCTGCAGGCAATGACGATCTTGGCGTTTTCCAGCTGAATGGGCGCATACTCATAGGACAGATCCGCCGTATCCAGGAAAATCGCGTGCCCCTTTTTCCCCATAGCGATCGCAAACTGGTCCATAATGCCGCAGTTCACCCCGTTGAAATGATTCTCCGAATATTGACCTATCAACGCCAGTTCCTGATTGGACACGTCAAAGCCGAACAAATCCCGCAGAATAAATCCGGTGAGCACCTCCACCGACGCGGAGGAGGACAGGCCGGAGCCGTTGGGGATATTGCCGCTGAGCAGAATATCCAGACCTGTGGGTATCTCCATGCCCTTTTCTCCAAAGGCCCAAATTATGCCCTTGGGATAGTTGGTCCAATCCGCCCAAGGGTCGGGACTTATGTTGTCCAGGGAGGATTCCAATACCCCTATCCGTTCAAAATTCATGGAGTAAAAGCGCAATTTCCGATCCCGGCGCTTTCTGGCCACCCCGTAGGTGCCGATAGTCAGTGCGCAGGGAAACACATGTCCGCCGTTGTAGTCCGTATGCTCCCCGATCATATTCACCCGGCCCGGCGCAAAATATACCTGTGCGCCCTCCGTGTCACCATATATCTCCGCAAACTTCTGTAGCACAATTTCTTTCATTTTGCCCTGCCTCCTTATACGATATACTCCTTTGCGTCCAGATCCGCCTGTGCCCGCTCCAGATCCTCCCGAATATGAAGATGCTGAGGACATGCCTGCTCACATTTTCCACATTTAATACAATTTTTCGGCTGCTGTGCCTCTCCCAGATCATTCTCCCAGTGGCGTTTGACCACATTGTAATTTTGGTACATGTGATAGCGGTTCCAACAGCCAAAGGAGCCGGGAATATTCACGCCTGCGGGACAGGGCATACAGTATCGGCAGCCTGTACAGCCGTTCTGAATCCGGCTGTTCATCAACTCCACCACTTCCCGTATAGTAGTCTGCTCCGCCTCGGACAGGGGCTTAAAGTCGCCAAAGGTCTTCAGATTATCCTCCACCTGCTCCATACTGCTCATGCCGCTGAGTACTACCTTTACGTTGGGCAGCGAACCCACCCAGCGCAGAGCAAATGAGGCCATGCTGGCCCGGGAATCAAGGGCACGGAATTTCTCCGTGATATCCGGCGCAAAAGCCGCCAGAGATCCCCCCTTCACAGGCTCCATAATCACCAGGGGCACACCCATTTTTTCTGCCAGGGCATAGCCCTTTAAACCCGCCTGTTCCTCCGTGTCCATATAGTTCAACTGAATCTGACAGAAATCCCAGTTCCGATAGGACAATATCTCCTCAAAGGCCTCGTAGCTGTCATGGAAAGAAAAACCCAGATAGCGAATTTTGCCCTCGGCCTTAAGTTGTTCCAAGCGCCCCACAACACCCAGCTTGCGCATCTCTCCCCAGCTGCCTCTGTTCATGGCATGCATCAGATAGAAATCAATATAATCCGTCTGCAGTTTCTCCAACTGCCGGTTGAAAATTCTGTCCACGTCCGCCAGAGATTTCACCTCCCAACAGGGCAGCTTGGTAGCCAGATAAAAACTGTCCCGGGGATGTCCTTTTAACGCCTCACCCACAAGCAGCTCGCTCTCTCCGCCATGATAAGGCCATGCGGTGTCAAAATAGTTCACCCCTGCCGCCAGCGCTTTCTCCAGCATAGCTTTGGCCCGCTCCCGGTCAATCTTCCCGTCCCCACCCGTAGGGAAACGCATGCAGCCAAACCCCAGCAGGGAAGTCTCAATACCCAGATTCTCCATTTTTCTCTTTTCCATATTCTTACCTCGCTTATATGATTTAATTCTGCTGCCTATTTCAGGGCACCAATGTTCCGTCTTCCGCAAAAACCACTCCGTAATCCGCGCTATAGGTATTGATTCTCCCGATGATCCGCGCCGCCTCATCATCCCGGGCAGGAGTAGGCTGGAAATTGTTCCGGTCCCGCACGGAGCTGACCGAGCAGGGGATAATCTGTATCTGCTGGTCCTGCTGCTTTACCCCGTCCACAAATGTGAATGTCTGCTGAAAAATCATGGTATCCTTGTCCACCGGATTCCGGTTGGCCCCAAAACAGAAATTAGCCAGACTATAGATAATAAATTTCCCGTTGTACTCCTCTATGCCCTGGAGTACATGGGGGTGGTGTCCAATAACCAGATCCGCTCCCAGATCAATGCATTTGCGCCCCAGATACTGTTGATTTTCCGTGGGATAATTTTCCCTCTCAATACCCCAGTGACAACAGGCCAGAATCAGATCCACACCCTCCGCCTGAAGCTTTCCGATGCCTTCCGCCAGCAGCTGTTCGCTGCCCAGTCCCCAGGCAACCTCGTTGACGGAGACAAGACCGATACGAATTCCCTTTTCTGTCTCATAGATTGTTACATTGCGGTCGTAGGCATAGAGAATTCCCTCCGCCTCCAGCGCCGCCACTGTGTCATCGCTGCCCCGGGTGCCATAGTCCAGCCTGTGATTGTTGGCAAAGCTCACGGCCTCCACGTCTCCCGCAGTCAGCAGCCGGGCATACTCAGGGTCTCCCTTGATGTTGTATGTCCTACTCTCATCCCGCTCCTCGCTGAAGGTCAGCACACCCTCGAAATTAACAACAGTCATATCGTCGCTTTCAAAAATGTCCCGCACATTCGCGAAGAAATAGCCTTCGTCCTCGGCCTGGTCAAAGGCTTGCCGAAAAGAGTACGCATACTCCTGGTCCTGATGATTTCCCAGAGAGCAGTCGCCCGCCGCCGAAATGGTGATTGTCAGCACATTTTCCTCCGGTTCCGGCACCTCCTCCGAATCCGTTTCAACTGTCTCTTCCTCGCTGCTCTCCGCCACCGGCGTGGGACTGGGAATGGGTATCCCAACAATCCCCCGTTCTCCGACAGCCATGCTGGGCAGGGGTTCGTTTTCCGTTGACTCATTGCCGCAGGCAGCCAGCATAAGCACCCACAAAGCATTTATGCCAATCCACAAAACTACCCTTTTCACTGCATTGCCTCTCCTTGGTCTCCATATAGGTTTCACGCATAATTATCTTACCATAAACGGCCTTAAATGTCATTCCTTTTCTGGGCATAAACAGTTTTTCTTGACAATACAGCGCTATGCGCATATACTGGCGATAAGAGGATAGAGAAAACAGGAGATTCACATCCGTGGATGTTGAATCTGTGTTTTCTCTTTTTTATTTTTAGAATATACGAAAGGAGCATTTTATGCCGGAAGAACACACTTTTACTTCCCAAAAGCTATGGGATGAAATCACTAAAGTAATCAGCCTGGAGATGACGCATAGACTTCTCCCTGTAATCAAGGAGGCCTATGGAAAGGATTATCCACCCGGTACTCCCATACAACTGCTTTCCACGGAGCACTCCACCTATCTGGACGATCCCTCGAAAGACCCCTCCTCCAGGCTGATGGATATCGCCATACTGGTAAATGGGACGGATTACTACCACATTGAATCCCAGATGGACAACGACCACCAGATGGTCATTCGCATGGTTGCCTACGATCTGCACTTTGCAATCCAGCACAATGCCACAAAAGATATACTTTCCGGAGAGACTATTCTGCGGTTTCCACAATCCATAGTCATTTACCCTGAGTCGAACCGCCACATTCCCGACACACTGCAATGCCGTTTGATATTCCCTGACGGCAGCCAGCATGTCTATCAAATTCCCACAATATGTATACAGGCTTATAGTCTGGAAACAATTCACGAGAAACATCTGGACTTTTTTATTCCATTTACTCTGTTGCGTTTTCGGCCACTGTTGGATAACAAAAAGAAAAAACTATCTATGAAGGAATTGACAGACTTTGTGGAACAGCTTATAGTTATCTTAAAGGAAGAGGTTGAAGCAGGTATTCTGACACCATTGGAAAGTTACGACTATATTCAACTACTCCTTAAAGCCTCTAAACACATATTTCATAATTATCCCAAATATCACGAGGAGGTGTGGAACGTGACAAAACCTATGCTAAAAGTACCAAGTATGGAGATACGGGAATTGCGATGGACTATTGCAGAACAAAATGCCTCTCTTGCAGAAAAAGACGCCTCTCTTGCAAAGAAAGATGCCTCTCTTGCAGAGAAAGACGCCACCATCGCAGAACTGCGGCAGCAACTGGCGGCTTTGCAATCCAACCAACAAGATTGAAATAGTTTTTCTTGACGGATTCCATGTCGGAAAATTTTACAATGACTATGTACGATATGCCACCGTAGGCTGCACTTCGTGAACAATGCCAAGCTATGAATGATTACTATTGGACATTAAATGGTCTTCCGGCACAGCTTTATGTTCGGAAACAGCAGGCTCCAAATGCGGAATGACGGCTGAGCAGAGAACAATTCCAATATAATAAAAACTAATGAATCCGGCGTTTCATGAACGATAACGCCGGATTCGTTGTTTCACTATAAAGTACCAATCTCTCTGTTCCGATACTTGCGCATGATTTTGCCCTTACCTTACGGTCAAAAAACTAAGGTATTTGGAATAAAGAGTCAAAATAGATTGGAGTAGCGTTCCTAATCACCCTAGCCCTGCAATCATATCGGGTAATTCGTCATAAGTACTCCAAATTGGAATAATTCCTCGATTATTCCAATAACTATACTGCGCATATAACCTGTTAATTAATTGTATATTTATATATAGGTATTGCTCTTCATGCAACTTTGCCAAATCTCTTCCACATATTCTTTTGATCAAGTCGTCAAGGCAAATAAAAATATAATGCTTACTCAATGCTTTCTTTTGTTCGGAACCAATATTTTTGATAATTCTTCTGAAATTGTAATCGTCCCCTGAAAAACCCATAAAAACACAGCTTGTTTCAACTAATGCATTCGCTTGGACAGAATTCTCCCATCTATAAGCCTCTCGCTCTAATTCATAATAACTGTCTTCTGTCAGCACAATTTCCTCTGACTCTTTCCCGAGCTTTGAGTTTACTATTTTTAATGCGCCATGGGGATGATTAATATGTATTTTTTTGCTTGTGTCATGTTTCTCTAAATCGCAGTCGCATACGACCGATACCTCTTTTTCAGTCAATCCTGCCATTTCGCAGAGGCAGAACTCCGCAATATCGTCGTAGTTGTACGTTATGATTGTTCCCCTCTTCCTTTTTTTCAACAGCCCGGCTAGTTTGCCAACTGCCTGATTAGCCAGGCAAGCTTTTAAATCATCACTTTCCTTATCGATGCTCAAAGAATTCCTAACTAACTCTTTTAATATCTGTTTCTGTAACTTTCTCCTCTCTTCCGCGCCAAGATCACCGCTAATCAAATTCTCGATGTAATTCCACATATACTCTGCAGACTCTAATACATTTATTCCCGAAAATATATTGTCGCCCTTTCCCATATAAGCATTCTTTACTTTTTCCCGGAATTTTCTATGGTTTGTTATTTGATTCAATTTATCCTGACGAGCCTTCACAAAAGTTTTTTCATCTTCATCAGTTCTTGTATTAGCGCCAGGATCTATTTCCGATAATCTCGCCCACATTTTTGCCAGTAAAGTGTTCCAACCAGGTAACCCTGCCGGCACACTGACCCCAGCACCTAATATCCAAGTTACCTTATCTTCACTCACTTTTTCTTTTAATGCCTGATAGTTCCTTTCGTTGAGACTTAGGATATTCTTATCAAGTACATCCTTTAGCTGCATGTTATTCTCAATCCTTTCCCTCTTTCGCAATATCTTGCCAAGCTCCTGTTACTTTTTTAAGCAATTGATATGTATCCTTTACAGAATTCATATTCGTCAAATGACTGACTTCTTCAACATCTTTAAAGCATTTCCCTTTATAAAAGTCCAGGCAATTTTGAAGATATTCTTCCACATACTTTATTCCCACATAATGACGTTTCTCTGTTCCCTCATATTCTTCCAGCAGCTTATCAAGCCAATCACACACGCGCTCCATGTAATCATCGCCATGTCTCTGATATTTAAAACCATTTTGTTCCCAGTGCTGCACTTTGCCTTCTATCTTCCGGCGAACCGATTTCCCCAGTTTTCCCTGTATTCCATAGCACACCTTTAACTCTATTGCAATGCGGAACGTATAAGGAAAGGCTTTTTCACAAATCCAGGTCTCGTATAAAAAACACAGTATGAAATCTTCTACCGGCAAATTCAAAGTTTCTGCCGCCATACAATCAGCAAAGCATTCCTTGAACAGATCCTGCAAATTCCCAATAACTTCTTCCATAGTCATTAATACCTCTGACTCTATATTTACAAGACCTGTTTCAAAGGAATTACCATTTGTATAATACCCCAAAATTGCCCGAATCAGCTGTTCCTCTTCTCTATCAAACTCGTTACTTTTCTCTTGTACCAATTTATATGTCGAAGTCTCTTTCCATATATTCGCTTCAGAAAAAGGTACTGACTTCCCCTTCAAAAAGGACACCAGATCTTCCGCCACTTCTACCTGGCAACACAAATATTTGTGATATGTATCACGCAAAAAAGAGTCTTCGTCCTCCAATTCGCCAGAGTTCCAAATAATGTTCTCTAAATATTCTGCCGCTATCGGATACAAATTTCTGGCGTAGAGCGTTTCTTTGCTAAGTTTATCAAACTCACTTCGCATCCTCTGCAAAAGATCCAATTCTAAATTATGCTGGAACTCACCAATTCGCTTTGTTACAATCTGCCGACATTGCTCTTCTATTTTTTCTTGGTCTTTAATTGAAAAACGTATTTTAAAAGATTTTAAAATATCTTTTTCCAGATTTTCTATAAGGCTGTCGTATAATCCATTACTGATAATCACGGCACTGTTTGCAGAAAGACTCTTTAAAAAGGCGGTCTGACGATCCGCTCTCTTTCTCTCGCCGCAAAAATGATAACACTCATGAAGAAGTCGGAACATTGTTCCGCGAAAGTCATAAAGGCTCATTTCGGGCACGGATATGATAATCAATGAACATTCCACCTCATCCGCCGGGTCCAAATAGGAAAAAAGATCATATGCCGTTGTCAAATCACAGCCACCACTTGTCACAACGAATGTGAACCGGGGTTTTTGTTCGCTTTCTTCTGTCTCCACCAAACTTGCCGCCATATCATTTATATAATGATTGTAGAAAAACAACAGTTTCGTAGCAGAACCAATGGATGGATGAGAAAGAGATTCTCCCTCAATAAACAATCTGTCGGAGCGCCGCAGATCCGCCAAATAGTCTTCTATTTTTTCTCTAAATATTTTCAACGCGTCCATCATTTGCTCAGAATACCAGCACGCCTCTTCCGCATCATCCAAATCCCTGATTATCTCTAATGTCTTTTTCACATTAGCGCTCATCGCCTTAAAAGCGGCACCAATCACTTCCTTTATATCAAAGCAGTGAGAAAACTGTACTAAAGCCAGATAAGCTTTCATCACAGTCTGTAAACCATTTATTCCACGTATAGGAATATCAGATTCCTTCACAAACTTCTTTAGTATATCAATAATATCCTGAAATTCCTGCTGGTATTCTCTGTATATCCTACTTGTATCACTTTCAAGAGGATGGAAGTCCTCTTCCGCATCGATTCCCACTCGCACCGAGGAACGTGTATGTTGAATATACTTCTCAAATAGTTCATGCTCGGGGTTCAGTAGGTTTCCATCATAAAATAGTGGCACAAAAAAATCAAAAGGCATGTCTGATAGTATCAAGCAGTCCGAATTACCAAATACTTGATATAGTTTCGTAGATTGTTCTTCTTTTTGGATTTCTCTAATTTTAAAAACTTTGTCCAATTCTTTGTCAAAATAGCTCTTAAATTGAGACGCTGAAACACCGTCCCGCAAATTTACTCTGATAGACAGTTTTACTTTATCCAACTCCGGTAAATTGTGTAAATTGTTCAAGCCCTCTCTGGCAAAACCAGAAATCGCATAACTGTTGGATAACATGGCATAGGATTTACCCTCGTCAACAATCCGTTCTTTTCTTAAATAATCCAATATGGTAATTACCTTTTTCAGGTTATCGCTTAAGAACAGCAAAACAAAATCAGCATATCCTACTGACGGCATTATTGCGCAGTGAATCTCACTCAAATTACTCCCAGTTTCTTTTGCCGCTCGCGCAATTACGGATTGCATTGTTTCAATCAGATTATCCTGTATCTTTACACACTTTTCCGACAAATTAATCATCGCAACAGAGATAAAGGGAAACTTCTCCAAAATATTATCACATTCTTTTGAATTGTCATTATGACACCCCAATTTATGCCAGACATCATATGCAAAGCCCCTACGCTCCAATTTTTGGCAACATTGCACGTCAGGAAAATAGAGTTTTAAAGTATACTTATCCCCAAAATTATCTCCTATATCAACGTTTCCACCAAAGTCAGCCACCCCTTTGGGCCTCATCTGATACCACTGATCGGTGCAGACAATATCCATACCATCATAATGGCCAAACATAAGATAGCGATAGGTTTTCGTGTCATCCTGATTGATACACACCATACGTTTTTTCAGAGTAATCATCATCCCGTTAAATTTCTTATCCATATTGCTGTATATCCCTTTCTTGTCCCTTTTGTAATCATAACAAAAACCCTGTAAATAGAGAATTCTCTACTATACAGGGCCTATATTAATCATGTAAGCCGTTTTTAAATCCCGCGACTGGACGGACTGAATATCTTGGCCTTGCCTGCGTATCCTCCAGTAGTCGGCATCTTCATCTTGCCTTTTGAGAGCAGATTACTGGTAACTCCTGCCGGGACCTTTCTTTTTGTTGTCTGTGTATTTTTTATTATAGAATTTGTTTTCATATTTAATACTGTCCTTTATATTTTTATATTATGTAATTTTAGCAAATAATCGCATAAAATGCAACCACTTTTTGGATTTTACTAATAAAACCTTAATTGTCTATAGTTGTCAGCTTTTCATATATGTGTGTGTAAAATAAAATCCGATGTTTTCCGATTGGAAAACATCGGATTTTTCTCATTATGTAGTTAATTTGCTATCCAGCCGTTGGTTCCATTCCAGGTTAGGTTGACAACCGTGCTCCAGGTGCCGCCAACCAATTCCTGATACTGGGCGGTTGTTGCCTGTATGGAAAAACGTGAAGTATCATCAATATAATACACTGGTCCATACTCCGTGAGGGTGGGGCAGTACATCGCCTTAAGTGTAGCTCCTGTGATGTTCGGGTCTTTGAAACAGAATATCACTTTCCCCGCACAACCCTTTATATTATCCATCAAATCCTGGGTCAGTGTAACGCCTCCAACATTCAGAGGCATATCATACTCCTTATACCAACGCGGGTTCAGAGGATCTGCAGGAATATCGTTATTATAATGATCCCAGAAGTTATCCGCCCAACTGGGATTTTCTGCAAGCAGCTCATCATATGACTTCTCTCTAAACGGCAATCTTCCAAGGAACGGATTATACTCGTAAATCATCGAAATTGTTCCGTCCGCCGCATCCGTCAATGCCTTACACTCCGCTTTATCCGCTGCAGTAAGGGTAAAGGTGAGTACGGAATCCCCATCCGGAACTTCTTTCTTTTTCTCATTGCCAGTCACCGTAATATCCCGTCGAACATCATTAATATAACCGGGGCGATCGGCCACTACGCCGACAAATCTCTTCAGGTCAATAAAATGATAATCGTGATCATCTTCATCCCACCCACGGTCGAATTGGAAGTGAACCTTATAATCTGTAATTGTATCTGCCGTTGTCACAAATATTTTATTGTCTCTCTGCCAGGAGCAGCCTGCATCCAGCGCATTTCTGTACAGAACAGAAACCTCTTCTACCTCATAGTCGTCCACAACTGTTTCGCTGACCAGATTCCCGCTCTCATCCAAATATTCATAAGTCAACTCTATCTTATAACCTGCCACTCCCATCCCTGTATTGACATAGGAAGGACTTCCATTATAGATAAAGAAATTTCTGTCAAATGTACGCCCATCATAATACGCCACAATATATGGCAAGCTATAAGACGGTCCCCAGTCCTGAACACTATTTCCCTCATGGTATGGCATTAATGTCAAATCCCATTGGTCACGAATATTGTTCAGATCCAAGTCTGCCTTTACCGGAGTATGCTGCGCTCTCTGCCAAGGATCAAAGGTATTTCCAAGGCTCGGCAAAGGATTTCCCTCACTGTCATAAGGAGTATACGTTACCTGAGCATTCCATTTATACATGATCTGGCCATCCCAAAACCAGAAATTTTCGTCGTCCAGATGACGGACAGCAATATCCAACTTGCCGTTTCTCTTCCACGCCTGATAATCAAGCACCCAGAAATCACTTACCGTACCATATTTCAGACCGGACTTATTAGTTTGAATGGTGGAATCGGCAGGATTCACTCCCTCAGGATGCAACGCTGTTGCGGTCACCTTCAGCTTATAGCCCGGAGCCATGTCACCTATAAGTTTAAACATCACATAAGGGACATTGTTCTCAACTCCTTGCCCGGTAACCGTAATCATACTCTCAGCAGGTACAGTTATCGTGTTGCCAGCATCATCTGTCTTGGTAAACTCATAGGACCAGGTGGCTGTATAGGGATTGACATAGTCCACGTCATACCACACACCGGGTACTTTCTCCAGACTGCTGCCAAGCATAGATGCTGTAACTTTGTAAGTCGCCCCTGATTTGTTGACCTTACCGCCAGTCTTATAGCCGTTTACATTGACAGACTTCACCCGTCTGACCAGAACTTTTACATTTATTGTGGCGACAGACGAGTCCTTGGGCACCACATCAAAAGTAAAACTTGCGTCTGCGCCGGTTCCGGTCTCGGCCAGCCCTACCTTGATTTGGGCTGTACGGGAATCCATATGGGTTACAGATGTATCCGAACTGATATTGCCGGACAAATTCTGAATCTCATAGTCCTGATTGGATGTGCCTGTTACTCGCACAGCCAGATCATATTCCTGTCCCGGCTCCAGAACCAGTATATTCTCCACGTAGAGACTCTTTGCACCGGCAAGAGCGCTGTTTAAGTCTTCATTGGCTCCATTGCGGGGAGTAACATGATAGTCGCTCTCATAACTTCTGCTACCCTCTTCAATCTTCAATGAAAAATCAAAATTGTTCGCAGCGACACGTCTTATGTTAAAACCAGCTATATTCTCCGCCAGAACCTGAGAGGCGCCACCATCCTTGCTGTACAACAGTTGTTTATCTGTGCTGTTGTAAGTTACTTCATAGCTGACTGAGACAGGCGTTCCCGACACCATCTCCTCTTTTTTTATTTTGAGGAGCGTTCCACCGACAGCATCGCTCGGCTCCTCTACCAGATTGGCGTCGATAATCAGATTGGTCAGCAGATTGGCCGTAATCTGGGCTTGCTGCTGTAAGTCCAACTCCACATTGCCGTTCTGATAGCTTCTTGCGCTGATTACCATCGCACTGCCCAAACCGGTTAGGACAACGCTGAAAATTGCCACCGTACACATCAGTTCAACCAGTGAAAATCCTTTGTGATTTCTCCTCAATCTCTTCAACCAATTCATCATACCATTCACCAACTCTCCAGATTCCTGTTCACGGGTCACTTACGGCGTAGGATCTAGTCTAATATTCTAACTTTTCCCGTAAGTTCTACCAACTCTATCGTCTTCTTATAGCCTGTAGAAACCTTATAAACTTCTATTTTAGTGCAAACTCGGCCATCGGCCTCACTCACCAAAGCCCCACTGTCTCTCGTGAAAGCTATTCTCCTGTGAGTGGCATCCAGCGCCACTTCGGAACCATCATTATATGTAAAACGCAGATTTACGTCCTTATCACCGATAACCGCCTCTGTCGTCTGTGCCGTGGCGCCCGTTCTACCGCTCAGCGTATATTCTAAGACCGTCACACGCCCGTCCTTCACATAAAACTCCACCCAAGCCTCTTTCTTTCCCATGGAATTAGTACGATTGCGGTTTAAGACAATTTCCACTTTCTTGGTGCATTCCTCCACTGGTTTCTTGCTGACCAGATTCAGTCCATATCCGGCCATGCCTGCAATCACTGCCATAAAAGCCAGAACAACAATTATTTCCACCAGAGACATGCCCCTGTTATCTACCTTTTCCATCTTTTTACCCATCTATATCAACCCTTTACTGTTTCGTCCAGTTCATATAGTTCACGCATTTGCTGAAATTCAACTGCTCCTCTGTTCCTGCTGCTCCATAATGTCCGTTTTCGTCCGGCCATTGCACCTCCGGAATCGTGATACAATAATCTGTGGAGATCATGGAAGTGTATCCATAACTGCTGTCATAGGTAAACTCCACTCCCCGCAAAATCAACCACCCCTCACTGAATATCTTACTTTCATCAAACTTATCTGAGGGAGTGACTTGGACATACCAAACACCTCCGTCCGTGGGCTGTTTCGTTACCAGACCAATGCCTGTTTCCCATTTACGATTGCCATACTCATCATTCGGACAACGTCCGGCCCAGATCTTATTCATCTCCTGACAGAAGAGCCGCCTGTAATTGTCTTCCGCGTTTTGCGCGTCACCGGAGCCTGAATATTCCGACATCGCAGTAATATACGCTTTCGCAAAGGCCGTCTGAACATCCTCAACCAGCTGCGCCCGAAGTTCCTCCACAGGTATTTCCGCCTGATAAAAACTCTCCTTGGTGCGATAATCGGTCACTTTCATCTGAAAATTCGAGCCGGATATGTATAACATAATCGTTGCCAGGATCGTCATAAAGGCCACCACCACCAGCACTGTCACTATGGCAGATCCCCTGTTATTCAGTTTGTTTCTTTTAGTTTTATGTGGCCTGCTCATTTCTTTCTCTCTCCCGCATATCTAACTCCGGTTTCGACTTCAACATAGCGCTTTTCAATACTGAAAAGTTCCTGTCTTACTACTCTATGATTGTACTTTCCAATATGTTCAGCGGCGATACGGATGCCGGTATAGGGCTTCCATCGTCCGGCAGAGAACCCTCTCTATATACAGTCACGGTAATATCATACATCTGGCGCAGATTTTCCATCGTCTCGGCAGATAGATCGGCCGGCATCGCCGGAGCTGCATCACTTGTATCCGGATACTCCATATTCCTGGCAGCATAACCGATACCTCGATAGCGTACCCCTGTATCTACCATACTGTCATAACCGCTGGGAGCCACAGATGTCGGACTTCCCAGAACCGTATCCAGATTGTCATCATAAATCTTGACATTCGTCGCCAGATTCAAATTTACATGATATCCCAGTTCCGAGAAAGATACTCTGGTATCGCTGACTGCCAAATTCTTCTGCTTGTAGAGATAGCATCGAAGCTCTTTGTCAGTACTGTTCAGAATCGTGATTTTATCGTTGGCGATCTTCACAGCCGAACCTGTTCCACGGCTGTAAGCCGGATAATACAGGACAGACAGATTCAGATGATCCAGGGACGAATCCATCGGCTGATTAAATATCTCTTTACTGAGTTCCGAACTGCTACTGTCCATATCAAACTGATAGGTTGTCGAAGGAATGCTGAAAGTCTTGGGCGTACCGGATTCGTTGACCCCATACTGATAATTGTCAACCTGATACTGATACTCACAGCTTACCTCAACTATATAATTATCACCGGACTTCTTAAAATCAATCTTGATTTCCCGATTGGTGATCTTTATCTTGCTGGTGTCCACCTCGCTGCCGGAATGCGTGATAGTGGGAGCAGGAGATGCTGACGGAGCAGGAGATACTGTACTCTCCTCATTGGTCCATACCACTGCCACTTCTTCCGCAATCTGAGCCAACGCATCCGCATCCATACTCTGGAGACCCACATAGGCCGCCGCATTTTGAGAGGAACGGTTTTCATAGATCAGTGCCTCCATGTCTGCCGCCAGGCTGCTATGGCTTTTCAGATTGACTTCCACATCATAATGTTCATTTTGATAAACCATATCAAGAATCCGAAAATCCATATTTCCCCCGGGTATTGGACCGGATACAAGCGTATGCGTGGCAGGGTCAACAATCTGTGTAGTGACACTGCCGCTCACGCTGAAACTTTTTCCGTCAACATTGACAAACTGGTCACATATCTCCTTCACCGAGTATGCCTTAAAATTCTCCAGCACTGTCTGTGCTGCCGCCGTAGTCTGCTGGCGTGTTCGAGACCGGGCATTATATATAGTGGACGAAAGAAAAGTATGTAATATCGGCAGTATGGCAACAGACAAAATGATAATGGCCACTATGACTTCCACCAGCGTCATACCTGCGTTATTCAATTTTCTGTCCCGCCGTCTCCAAATCTTCATGAATACAATAACCTTCTTCCTACACCATCAAAACTTTCCGTCGTTTACTCCGCAGGCGCAATTTCCCCGCCCTCGGTATTCTCAGTTTCTACGCTATTATTATCGGCAGATTCTTCAGGAATCACAATCTCCCCAAAAATATTGTCCGTACCGGCTATATAGGGCACAATATCCGGCGCCACATACTCTTTCCCCGTTCCGGTCACACTGTAAAATACCAGATCTATATGGCCGGACAGCTTGGGATTCTCCGTATCTCCCTTGGTAAAGGCTATATTTTGAATCCCGATTCTATTGTTACTGTCATAAATCGTCTGAATCATGCTCTTCAGTCCAGGATAACCCACCTCATTCACATAGGTGGCATACAGCTCTCTATACTGAATCTCCTGGGTATATTTTTCGCTTGCAGCGGCGGAAACCGTCTCTGCGGAGACCACATGAATGGCATCTCCCCTTTCCACATTGATTGACAGAAACTCCCCGTCATTACCCTGCTGCATCTGCACCGCCAGCATGATGGCATCCTCATCTCTGGCGTCTGCCGGATACACTGCTAACAATTCATCTATTAACTGCTCCGTCATCTGAATGCCGCTCAGATTGTTCTCTCTGTTGTCATAATATCCCTTGAGCTGGTTTACACGCTGGGACAGACTCTTGTTGGACGTTTCGATGGCTTCCGCCTCCGTCGTCAGTTTCTGAAATACGAATACATACACCAAAATCATCAGCAGGGCGCCAATGGCAGCCACATATAGCAGAAGATTTTTATTTTTATTGCCACTCGCTGCTTTCTTCTCAGCCATCTACTCCACCTGCCCTTCTGCCTGCTGGCTCTCCGCCGCTGTCTGCACATCCGCTCCCACCTGCGCTGTCGGCTCCTGTCCAGGCAGATAACCATTGGGGTAATAGGTACAAATAACAATGAACTCCACATAACGGCGATACTCCGCCTCGTCCGGATCATCAGTCTCCTCGTCCTCTATCTCCTGCATACTACTCAGTGCCACATACTGCAGACTGGCAAATTCGCGAAGATTCTGTATGATACCGGCAGCTGTATTCTTATCCGCCACCTGCATGCGAAGCGCCGCTTGATCATCATTGGATGAGAATTCAAGCACCGCCACATCTGCAGGGAGTTTCTGCTCCAGTTCGCTGAGGAAGTTTAAAATATTGTCATTGGGGCGGTTTGTCATCAAATGCCCCATCAGTACATCCTGATACAGAGTCGTCACAGCATTATATCTCAAATAGATCTGTTCTGCCGGAAGATAAGTACTCTCCAACCCCTGCAGACGTTTCTGCTCCTCCAATGCGCTCTGATAAGTCATATATCCGTTGGCTGCCAGCGCAGCGGAGGCTGCTACAAAGAATATACCCAGCAACACCGCCAGAGAATTGCTGTTGCTCTCCTTCTTTATTTTTTGCTGCTTTTCGCTACTGATAAAGCTTACCGGAGCCATGGTAGCGCCGATACAGGCCACATAGTTGAAGAGGTCGCCGTCGCCCATGGTGGGATGCCACACGATGCCCTCCAGCTTGCGGAACACGTTGGTTTTGATGCCCAGCTCGTTGGTCAGCAGCTTGTTCAGCCCGCTCATATCGCCGCCCATGCCCATGAGATAGACCTGTTCAATAGGCTCGGGATTGCGGGAATTGTAGAAGTCCACCACTCTGGAAATACTGTTGATCAGGGGAGCCAGCGCCCGGGTCACATTGATTCGGGCCTGAGCAATCTCCATGTCATCGTCCTGCTCCAAATCCGGCTCCACAACACGAGTGTCACTGTCCAGAGCGACTTTGATACAGGACCGACGTTTGATCAGCTCCCATGCGTCCTTATCCTCAATCACATCAAAAGCAGGATTGGCTGCCACCTCATGAATAGCGTCTTCAATTCCGTAATTAATGCTCCTCTGGAGCATCATATTGTTGTCCTTGACCACCGTGATAATGGTCTGGCTCTCCTCGATTTTCAATATCATGGAGGGAATCTTGTTGGCCTCTTTCTTTACCGCTTGATAGATGCTGTTTCCCACATAATCCAAGTCCACCAGCATCAGTCCGCAGCTCTGGGCCAGCGCCTCATAGCTGGCTATCAGCCCTTTCTCAGCCGCCACCAGCAGCACACGGCTCTTTCCTGCGTTGTCCCCGTCTTTAAAAGTCTCCAGCACCACATGGGAAATCTCATGATCAGACAGGTCAATGGGAAAATAGTCTTTCAGATTGGCCTTAATCATGGACTCCATCATATTCGGTTTCACAGGGGGGAGCATTACCTCCCTGTTGATGATCTTGCTGGAGGCCACCGTAAAAACAGCCCTCTTGGTCTTGATTTTGTTTCGATATAAGGCCTCCTTGATCGCAGTGCGCAGTCCCGCACTCTCCTTCAGGTAGCCGTCTTCTATTACATTAAGTGGAGTCGGCACCATGGCAAATCTGTATACCCTGGGCGTCTTCACCTTATAATCCATCTCACATAATTTGATAAAGCTATATCCAATCTCAATACTGACAACTTTAGCCATCTATAGTATCTCCTTCAACCTAAGCCCGTAAATGATAAATACCAGGCTATCATCTGTTCCCCCCACATGGCGGACAGAGCGATACCCATGGCCAGATAAGGTCCCATGGCCAACACACGGCCCTCACCGGAAAGTTTCATCCGGCAGATATGTATCACGGAACCCAGTATACAACCTAGCAGGAAACCCAGCAAATTCAGTTTCCAGCCTATCAACAGTCCGGTTACGGCCATCAGTTTTACGTCGCCGCCCCCGATACCCCGCCCCTTGGTGACTAGATAAATCAATAATAGCGGAATGCTAACCGAGAGGAGGCCGATTCCATAGGAAAGCCAGTTTGATAGGTCTGTCACCACACGAACCAGCCCCAGGGTTAGTATAAAGATATTGATCCCCAGAGGGATCTCATAAGTTCTGAAATCAATGACGCTGAGTACGAGCAGCGCACTGAACAACAAGCAATAGAGTAGGGAATCTATGCTTAGCCCGTACCGCCAGAACACCAGCAGGTACAAGCCCCCGTTCAGCGCCTCTATGACGGGGTACTGAACGGAGATCTTACTACCACATTTGCGGCACTTGCCCCTGAGCACCAGATAGCTGAAGAGAGGTACAAGGTCATACCACTTCAACTGATACCCACAACTCATACAGTGGGACCTGGTTGTCGCTATATTCTCTTTTTTGGGTATTCGGTAAATACATACATTTAAAAAGCTACCGATGATGATTCCATAGAGGAATACCACTATGTAGAGGAATATTGTTGGGAGCATTTAAGTGTCCTTCTTATAACATTATGGTGTTTCTACTGCCGTAACGGTAATTGTTGGATTAGCGCCAGCGGTAATGTTAACCGTTATCGTGCAGCTTGTAAAAGTAGTTCTGTTTGTAAGGTAGTCCAACGTTGTGGGCAGTCCCGCATTTGTCATTGCATCCGCCACAGCACCTGTTGTTGCAATTCCTGTGCCACTACCAGGGTTCCGGGTGAGAGTAATGCTGTCACCATTTGCCAACGTAGAAGTTGCATCAGGATCAACATAGTACACCTGCAGAGCGTTTACGATAGCTTCGATATTGTCTCTGTCTGCGGTAGCACGGCCTCTCTCCACATATCTCATGTACTGGGGAGCCAGCACGCCGATCAGCACTGCCATGATGGCGATAACGATGATTAACTCGATCAGGGAGAAACCATTGTTATTCATTTTGTTTCTGTTCTTCATAATAAACCTCTCCTTTACTTTATATAATTTGGTTTTTATCTTATA
>JAAUZI010000040.1 GCA_014804645.1 Lachnospiraceae bacterium
CCTTCATCAGACACAAGGTTCTCATCCACACCATCATTTAATTCTGCAAAAAAATAATAATTTTGTCTGATCTCTCCCTTTGTCCTTCGCAAAGTAACGTATCGAAGCGACAAGTTTTTGATTTCACTATCCGTCAGTCCCAGTTCTTCCTTTAGTTCTCGCAATACACAGGCTCTCGCGTCATTCAACTCAAACTCTTCAAAATGGCCTCCAGCCGAGCCGACCCATACATTATTTACTACTCTACCTCCCTGTCTGAGAAGCAATAGTATTTTGTCTGCACTCGTTACATATATGGATGTCATATTCCGCAGTTTCCCTTCCATTGCGATCACCTCCTGTTGTTCGGGAAATATTAATAAATATTCGTTGTCCCCAATCCATTTGACGCTTTCGATGCCAAATAATATTGGCTCAGGTCATAGCTGTATCGGACTTTCCTGAGCATAGTGCTTCTATGCAACATTGTCAAGTGACGAGTTTTATTTCTCACACAAAAAAGCAGGGACTCTCTCGAATCTCTGCTCCTCTTAAATGTTATCCTTGTTATTTTACCCTAAATTCCTCTGCTTCTTCCTCTGTGAAAGGTCTGCCCAACATCTTAAACCTTTCTATCATCTCTGCCCATCTGAATCGCTTGCCATTCGGTTCTCCTGTCAGCCTGCTGTCTTTTGCATAATATGAAATATCATGTGTAACATCCACTGATTTCCGTTGTACTGCCAACATAATCACCACCTACTTTCTCATGTATTTGTGCGGCATCTTCAAAAATAACCATTCTTCTCGGTGTAATTTCCTCTGCACTCAATTTCTACATATAGTCCCCCACCATATCTTCAACCCGAGAACATATTCCTTCGAGATATAATGTTATGTCTCTATTTTCCCACTCTTCACTCTTTTGTTCCTTATCGCATCGTAATTCATACAAAAATTCCAGAAATTCCTCTTTAGAATTAACACGTTTTATTATACTATTAAAATCCATTCTCTTACATTCCTATTCTGTAAAATACCAAAGTTTTCAATCTTATTACACATTTTTCCTCTAAAACGGAACTAAAGCTATTGATGATTTGTTCCTCCCACAATGTACAGCCTGACAAACAACTGATAATGAAATCACTTTGACCATCATAATACGGGACTTCTACCGATCCTATCACACAGACAAGAACACTTATGCAGACTATCAGGAGAAAGCAGCCAAGTGGGAAGAAACTTATGGAACAAAGGAAAAGAGTGATACTTTGCGTGACAGAATACAAAGTTATCAAAGAGAGGAATCTGCACGACAGTCAAAACAGACTACAAAGAGAAAAGACAAAGGAGCAAGATAGAAATGTATATCGAAAAGCTGATTGAGCTGACCGAGGAAGAATTTACAGTGTTTTCCTTTGAGCCTGTGGAGGAATAACTAAAATTTTTCCATACCAAAGAAGCGGATAGCTACTCTTTTCCGAGGAGCTATCCGCTTTTTAAATTATTTTGTAAAAGGAAACGAAACAGGCAATCGAGCTGCAAGAGCAGAGAAAGGAGCAGGGATATTTTGTTGTGATTGGAGGTGATATATGGTATAATTTCAAAGCTTCATAGAGCGACAAGTTAAAAGAATATGGAATTTTCTTGTAGTCCATAGATTATCTGCCATTGCTCATATCTTTTATGAAATCAACACATTTGATGATTTGTGATGTTCAGTTCAACCTTAGTCTTTCCTATAATTAAGTTATCAAATAAAAGGAGGATATAAGTTATGAACACAGATAAGATTTATGCAGAAGCACTTGTAAACGAGTATGCACCAAAGGAAACTTCAAAGGTATTGGCACTGAAGAAACTGGATAGAAAAGCAAAGCTGCCAGCAAATGTATTTGCTTATACATTTGGTATTGTAACTGCTCTAATTACTGGTGTCGGAATGTGTCTTTCCATGAATGTAATTGGCGGAGGGACTACAGCATTTATGACACTCGGTGTTATCATTGGAATACTGGGACTTGTAGGAATGGGAATTAACTATGTCATTTATAAAAAGTTAGTGGAAAATGGGAAACAGAAATATGCGTTTGAAATCCTTGAGCTTGCGAAGCAGATCAGCGATAATTCATGAGGAAAACTGATAAATGACGAAAGGAGGGGGATGAATCTTGAATAAATCGGAAAGCAAATATTTTAATACTGCCGCTAAGATGGATGAGGCACTTATCTCCCTCTTGGAAAAAAAGGATTTTGAATACATCACCATAAAAGAAATTTGTGTCCTTGCAGGAGTAAACCGTTCTACTTTCTACCTTCACTATGAAACTACGAGAGATCTTCTAATCGAGGCACTGGAATATATAAATGTTCAATTTCTCGGATATTTTACAACAGATGCGGAGACAACCATAGAGAAGATTAAAAGTGGAAAACTAGAGGAGCTTATTTTTATAACGCCCTGCTGTCTTACACCATATCTGGAATTTATAAAAGATCATAAAAGACTGTTTGCGGCAGCGTTGACAAGACCAGAATCATTCCATTCCTATGTTTCTTTTGAAAAAATGTTTGAATATCTGTTTAATCCCATAATGGAGCGTTTCCGTATTCCGAAAGAAGAGAGAAGTTATATGTTAGCCTTTTACATTAAAGGAATTATGGGAATTGTGACGGAATGGCTGCGAAAGGATTGTGCGGAGTCGGTGGAAGTTATTACTGGTTTTATTATAAAATATGCACTTCCTACGGAGGAAATTAGTGGATGAAAGGATTACTTAAACAGTCATTTTCTAAATTCATGAAAGAAAGTGCATACAGAGCAGAAATGACGCTGTATTTTAATTTTGCGATAAATGTAATTTATGCAGTTTTTAAGACAGTATGCGGATTTGTTTATCATTCGGTGTGGATGGGAACGTTGGCATTCTATTATATTCTTTTAAGTTTTATGAGATTGCTTTTGGTAAAGGGAACGAAACATATAGATACGCATAAAAGATGGAAAAATTACTGCCAGTGCGGTTGGCTTCTGCTGCTGTTTACGNTTGCGCTTGTAGGAATGAGTATTTTAATACGNAAAGGGGAGGGGAGTATACATTATCCTGGTTATCTAATTTATGGTGTGGNAACATATACCTTTTATGCGGTGGTTATAGCTATACGGAATGTGCATAAGTANAGAAAAATGAATGATCCAATATATCTCGCAAACAANGTGCTCAACCTTGCTGTTGCAGTAATATCCATTTTTTCNCTCCAANCGGCAATGTTAAGTACTTTTGGAGATGATCCGNATTTTAATCGTGTCATGGGGATTGCAACAGGATTTGGGGCATTTGTAATTATCAATTTTATGGCTGTTGTTATGATTNNAAAAGGTTATAAAGAAATTCGCTTAAATANCGCNGCAACAACAGAATGGGAGAAAAAATGAAGGCAGGAATTTATTTAGGACAAAAAAATATAGAGATAAGGGAGCTTGAAATGCCAGAGGTGGGAGACAGAGATGTCTTGGTTCAGAATCTTTATTCCAGTATATGCGGCACTGATGTGGCTGTCTATAAGCATGGACCAAACACNGGACACAGGGTAAACATNGGTGGGGAATTTGGACATGAGACTGTGTCAAGAGTAGTAAAAATGGGAAAGGATGTGTCTGATTTTTCAGTAGGGGAGAGGGTATATCCTTATCCAAGATATGCTAAGAACGATACTACAAGAGCGGGNACAATCGGTGGNTTTTCAGAATATATATTAGTGCCGGAAGCNAAAAGAGNGCATTCCCTCTATCCCGTNGATGAGAGAATATCTGATAAATTAGCCAGTTTGATTGAACCGTTTACTGTTGGCTGTAGAGCNGCNAGAAGAGGCATGATCCCAGCNGGAATGGATGNGGCAACAAAAAAATCTGTTTATGTCAAAGGACAGAATGCAGTGGTATTCGGTGCCGGAACCATAGGCATTGCTGCNGCAGTAGCTTTTATGTATTNTGGCATGAATAATGTCATGGTATGTGATCTTTCCGATTACAGNCTTNCTATGGCGAAGAATCTTGGCTTTGAAATATGCAATATGAATAAGGAAGATTTTCGGGTAAAAGCAAATCACATATTTGGTNCAGCTCCATCNTTAAAGGGAGAGACTGCGAACATTGACTGTTGGTTAGATGCGGCGGGTGCGGAAAATATCTTGGAGCAATTTATAGAACTTGGCAAGATTGAAAGNAGATTTGTGTCTGTGGCTGTAAATAATGCAATTAGGGAACTAGACCTTTTGCATATGACATATTCGCAGAAAAGCATCATTGGTTCTGGTGGATATATGCCNGAGGATGTATGGGATGTACAGGAGATTATGGCAAGCGGCAGATGGAATCTGGAAAGNATCATNACGCATGAATTTGGAATTGATGATTTGGAAAAAGCAATACAGACTGCTGGAGAAGTAGTTAATGCAGGAAATGTTGTAATTCGTTTTTAGGTTGATTAAATGACTTTGTTTATCCAATTAAAAACTAAATAACTATAACTGATNTAGTGGAATAACAAGCGGTAGGACATTATGGTTTGGTTGATTCTGCTATTTCAAAAAGATAGTAAAACCAGCCAGATCATTCAACGGTAAAATGAACGCCGCTTCGCTCCGACGTTGACAACTCTGTCCGGTTTTACTGGTGGGTAATCAAGGAGCGACAGCCTAAAGTCTTGTCTATTACCATAATTCCAGAGAATCCTCTGCATCTACCCACATCTGCATATTGCCCTCAAGGTTAAAGACGAGCATATTCCAATGGTTCATCAATAGCAAGGGCATTTCAATCAGTTCTTCCTGCTCAATTTATTCTGTGTTATAATTTGTTACAGGTTTTTCTTTCCCTTATTTTTGCCCTGATGAGAGTTCATAACATGAGGGAAAAGGATATAACACGAGGGAAGGCGTAAGGGCAAATTTACTTGCTATAAATTTAGCATTTTCAAGGGTTTNCGAACTTTTTGAAGATAAGATATAACAGTTAATAAATGCCATAAATTATGTCTTATCAGAATTCCNGTTTGTAGAGATTTATTTNTTTTTAAATAACGCTATATGGAGGCTGACATGAATGTGATAATTACGAGTTCTCTCGGAGGTNCTCATCAAAANAANGGGAAAAGAGTTCCGTCAGTTTTGATAGAACAGAATGGATTGCTTGATAAGATCAGAGCTTTGTGGCCAGATGGTGCCAGAGTTTTGATGATATGTGCATCTCCTAAGGATTATGAAAAGAATGATTCTGTAGTTACTTGTTTCAGACAATCACTTCCCATGAGCGGTCTGAACTATTCTTCCCTTGAGATGTGTGATGATAGGAATGAAGAGATCGTGACGGAGATTAGCAAGAAGGATGTTATTATCCTGACGGGAGGGCATGTTCCTACACAGAATCTATTTCTAAAGAAAATTGCGTTGAAAGAAAAGCTGCAGGAATACAGAGGGCTTGTTATTGCGTGGAGTGCAGGCTCAATGAACTGTGCGGATCCTGTTTATGCCGGTCCGGAGTTGCCGGGTGAGGCGATAGATCCAACTTATCAGCGGTGGATATCTGGGTTAGGGTTAACAAAAACTAATATTTTTCCGCACTTTCAGAGTCTCAGGGAGGAGGTTCTTGATGGAATGAGATTGATTGAAGATATCACATTTTCNGATAGTACGAAACATGAGATCATTGCTATGAATGATGGAAGTTATATCGTTGTTGATGAAGCTGATGAAACACTGTATGGCGAGGCGTACAGCATCAAGGATGGCAGCTTGAAACTGATTTGCCGTGATGGCGAATCCATTAAGCTTTAGAATTAAATTCTGGTTTATGATAACGATACGGCATAGTATTTTTACGGAAAACTTATAAAATAAAAGAGGGCATCCTTCAAGTTTTGAAATGACTTGAAGGGTGCCCTCTGAGCTTAGGTTGTGGGATCAGTATGAAAAGTAACCTCTAATATGTTTCCTCGGATAGAGCAAAGCACGCACAGTTGACGCAAGAATACATTTGTATTATAATAGTATTCACTAATGGAGGGTACATATTTTGGAAGAGAAAAAGCTCGTTATTCATCCGCAGAAATATACAAGCGAATCCAAGGTTATTTCCATGAGAATGCCTATTGATATGTTGGTAGAGATAGATCGGGTTGCCAAAGAGACCGGAAGAACCCGCAATGAGATTATGCAGCTTTGTCTGGAATTTGCATTGCAGAATATGGTCATAGAAGAGTAAGGATGAGAGGAATTTTGATATAAAATAATTGTATGAATTGATGAAACGATGAATCGATGAATCGACAGGATGATTCAAGTTTAAAAGGAGAAATTACGGACCGGTATGAATCAGCAGATGAAGAGAGAAGGCTTTGTAAGTATTATCAAATATGATGAGGACAATGAAACACTTGTATGGAAGCATCCGGCAGAAGATTTTAAGATGGGTACGCAGTTGATTGTCCATGAAAGCCAGGAAGCCATATTTTTTAAGGACGGGCGTGCATTAGATGTGTTCGGAGCGGGACGATATACGTTGGAAACCCAGAGGCTTCCGCTTTTGGATCAGTTTTTCAAACTCCCTTCCGACACGGAGAGAACTTTTCACTCAGAAATATATTATATTAATCTGGCCACACAGATGGGAATTAAATGGGGAACGGATTCTAAGATTCGCTTTTTAGAGCCGCGTTCCGGACTGCCCATAGAAATCGGTGCCTGCGGAGAGTTCAACATTCGTGTAAGTAATTCCAGAAAATTATTGTTAAAGGTCATCGGCACAGCGTCTGGTTTTGATCGTCAAAATCTGCTTGGTGAGAATGGAGAGAAAGGATATTTTCAATCTCTAGTGATAACGCAGGTGAAAAGCAGCTTGGCTCAGATCATTAAAGAAGAAAATATCAGTATTTTAGAGATTGATGCGGAGCTTTTACGTCTTTCTGATATTTTGAAAACAAAGATCAACGGTATGTTTGAAGAGTACGGATTAATTATGCCGGACTTTTTTATTAATCGGGTGATTACGCCGGACGAAGACCCGAACTATCGCCGGATGAAAGAACAGTATGCACAGCAGTATCTTCTCGTTAAAC
>JAAUZI010000041.1 GCA_014804645.1 Lachnospiraceae bacterium
AGATGAATGTACAGCTGACTCCGGAAGAGCAGAAGATGGTGAATGACTTTGCCGAGCAGATCGATCTGAACAACACGCAGATGATTTTGCAATATGGTGCAGGCAGTCAGAAAAAGATTGCGGATTTTTCCGAGAACGCTCTGAGCAGCGTCCGCACCAAGGATATGGGTGAGATCGGTCAGCTGCTGACAGAGGTGGTGGGCCAGTTGCGCTCTTTTGAGGAGGGCGAGGACGAGAAGGGATTCCTGGGAATCTTTAAAAAGACCAGTAACAAGCTGTCCAATATGAAGGCGAAGTATGACAAAGCCGAGGTCAATATCAACAAGGTTTGCAAGGTCATGGAGGAGCACCAGATCACGCTGCTGAAGGACGTGGCAATGCTGGACAAGATGTACGAGCTGAACCTGAACTATTTCAAGGAGCTGTCCATGTACATACTGGCAGGCAAGAAAAAGCTGGAGCAGGCCCGCAATGTGGAGCTGGCGGAGCTGGTGGCCAAGGCGGAGCAGAGCGGACTGCCTGAGGACGCCCAGAAGGCCAAGGATTTTTCATCCATGTGCGAGCGTTTTGAGAAAAAGCTCTATGATCTGGAGCTGACCAGAACCATCTCCCTGCAGATGGCGCCCCAGATTCGTTTGATTCAGAGCAATGACACCACCATGTCTGAGAAGATTCAGTCCACGCTGGTAAATACGATTCCCCTGTGGAAGAGCCAGATGGTAATCGCCATAGGCCTGGATCATTCGGCAGACGCCGCCAAGGCTCAGAGAGAGGTCAGCAACATGACCAATGAGCTGCTGAAAAAGAATGCGGACGCACTGAAGATCGCCACGATAGAGACGGCCAGAGAGGCGGAGAGAGGTATTGTGGATATCGAGACTCTGACTAACACCAACCAGACTCTGATCAGTACCTTGGACGAGGTGAGGAAGATTCAGGATGAGGGCCGCATAAAGCGCCAGAGTGCAGAGGCAGAACTGCTGAGAATCGAGACCGAGATGCGCAATAAGCTGCTGGAGATGAGTCGTCAGCAGCCGGGGGCATAGTTGACAAGATTTCGAGTATGTGATATATTTATTTAGTAAATAACAGCATCTGCTCTGGGTACTGTCAGAGCAGATGCGGAACGAATAATAAGAAAGAGTAGGTATTTGTCGTGTTGATTTTTGCATGCGGAAGAATGCGCTAGTATAAACACAAATTCGGAGCGGGTGTTCCCGTTTGTTTGTGTTGCATTTTCCCGTAGACAACGATACGACAATACCTGATACCTCCAAGCACATTGGAGCTGTTTTTCCTATGTGAAAACATAATATCGGGTATGTATACTTACTATAGTAAGTATAAGTCGGCCACGGGTAAACCGTGGCCTTTTTGATTATGGGTGCAGCTGCGGCTACACCGGAAAAACAGTGAGGTATATATGAAAAATAATTATTCTGTGAAAATGTTTACTGATATTTCTTTCGGCGGCAAAATGCTGCCGGTCCTGGGGAGCATGATTCAGATAGCTTTATCTCTGGTCACACTCTGGCTCCCAAAAATAATATTAGATTGTGTGACTGCCCGGGTTTCCCAGCAGGTACTGTATGCAGAAATCGGCCTGGCAGGAGGACTGTGGCTGCTGCTCACCATAGCTGACCAGATCGTGCGCAACGTCATTTTGGGCTACGCCCAGACTCGGCTTTATACTCGGCTGATACCGGCCTGGGAGAAAAAGACCATGGAGCTGGACTATGAGCTTTTTTCCTCTCCCCGGGGCAAGGTTTTGATGGAGAAGGCCAGGCAGGCGGTGTGCAGCCCCAACTGGGGAATGGTGACTATGCTGCCCCGGCTGACAGAGCTGTTTACGGCGGCGGGAGGGCTGCTGGCATATGGAATCGTCCTCGGAGGGCTGCATCCGCTGGCGGTGCTTTTGCTGTTATTGCTCTCCGGTCTGGAACTGTGGCAGGGCATCCGCACGGAGCGCAAAAAGCAGGGATTGAAACAGGAGCGTGCGGAGGTGGGCCGCAGACTGAACTATGTGGCTTATGGTACAAGAGGCCTGGGGGAAGGCAAGGATATTCGGATATACCATATGGCGGGATGGCTGCGGGAAATGGCGCGGCTGGCTCTAGGACAAAAGCGCAGGCTTGAGCAGATAACAGCGGGGTATGAGCGCAGAAAGCTATTATTTGCAGGTGCGCTGATCCTGCTGCGGGACGGTTGTGCCTATGGGTATCTTCTGTATTCTTTCTTTCATAGAGACATGACAGTGGGTGATTTCGCCATGTATTTTACAGCGGTGACGGGACTGGGCGGGTGGCTTGGCCGGTTGACGGAAAGCATCTCCCAGCTGCAGGAGTCCCGAAATTTTGCGCGGGACTATTGGGAGTACATGGAATTGGGGGACGAGAGTGACGGTCTCAAAAAAGAAGTGTCCTCCGGGCTCCGGGGAATCTCGGAGCTGCCAAAGCCTGTTGGGTTTCAATTTCGTGATGTCTCCTATGCTTATTCCGAGACGGGAGAAGACGGGCAGACGAAGATGCATCAGGTGCTGGAACACCTGAATCTGGATATCGCGCCCGGAGAAAAGCTGGCTGTGGTGGGCGCAAACGGTGCGGGAAAGACTACCTTTGTAAAGCTCCTGTGCGGTCTGCTGCATCCCCAGCAGGGAGAGATCCTGGTGGGGGGCGTGTCCTCCCAGCTCTTAGAGCCGGAGGAGTATTATGATCTGTTTTCGGCGGTGTTTCAAAACTCAGGGGTGCTGCCGGTGAGTATAGCGGACAATATTGCGCTGAACATCACCGGAGATGTGGATGCAGAGCGGCTGCAGAGCTGTATCCGGGCGGCGGGGCTGGAAGAGAAGGTCCGTTCGCTCCCCCAGGGGGAGAATACCTGCCTGAATAAACGTGTTGCGGAGCAGGGAACGGAGCTTTCCGGCGGGCAACTGCAGCGGCTGTTGTTGGCCCGGGCGCTATACAAGGACGCACCGGTGCTGGTACTGGATGAACCTACCGCCGCTCTGGACCCGTTGGCAGAGCAGGCGGTTTACGAGCAATACCGGAGATTTACGGAGGGCAAAACAGCTGTTTTTATCTCTCACAGACTGGCGTCCACTCGTTTTTGTGACCGGATCATTCTGTTGGAAGAGGGGCGTATTGCGGAGTGCGGCACGCATGAGCAGCTGCTGGCCCTTGGGGGCAGGTATGCAGAGTTGTTTCAGGTACAGAGCAAATATTATCAGGAGGAAATGTCATGAGTTTTAATAAAAATGGACGTACCTTGGGAGAGGACGTGAAACTGATATACAGAGGCATTGGGGAGTTTGATCGTATCCTGCCGGGTCAGCTCTTATATGTGGCGGGAAAAAGTGTTTTGGGAGCGCTTACTCCCTGCGTGGCCACGGTGGCTATGGCGGGGATATTGGGAGAACTGACAGGCGGCAGGAACCTGAAAAAGCTGCTCTTGTATGTGGCGGTATCGGTGCTGGTGATCTTTCTGCTCACCTTAGTCAAAAGCATTCTGCAGGCTAAGATTTCCGTGGGATGCAGTGATATGTTTTCCGCGCACGAGATTCATTTGACCGACAAGGCGTATTCTCTCTCCTATGAATCTCTGGAGAGCGAGGAGGTGAGGCGGCTGCGGGAACAGGTATCGGGCAGTATCAATGTCTCCGGTGCGGGGATGGCAAGCCTGTACTGGGATACAGAGAGTCTTTGCGGCAGTCTGAGCGCGGCGGTGGTGGCTCTGTTGTTGTTTGTCCGCTACGGGGCCGGACTTTCACAGGGGGCGCTGGCACTGCTGTCTCTGCTGGCTGCGGTATGCATCTGGGTGTCCTGCCGCATGACCTCCCGGCGCTGGGATGTGGCCTATGATGTCTTTGTGAAGGGAGCGGCGTACCAGCGATACGGGGATTACTATACCATGAATTATCTGCCGGATGAGAATATGGGTATGGATATACGGATTTTTTCACAAAGCCGTTTGGTGCTGGAGGAGAGCGGAAAGAGATGTTACGAGCCGTTTGCCCGGGGAAAGCGTAAGGAACTGAGAGCCGCCAGTCTCTGTGACAGTGTGAAACTGCTGTGCGTGGGCGTGTGCGGCTTGGCTGTCTACGCTCTGACCGCGACGCAGGCCCTGGGAGGACACATCCCCGTGGGAGACATTCTGGTGCTGTACTCGGCCATAACTTCGCTGATTCTCTCCGCCAGCAATACTGCGGAGACATTCACCGATCTGCGCAACAACAACACCCATCTGATCAACTATTTTGCCTATATGGATCTGCCGGAGGAAAGCAGCGGCTCCATGGATGTGGACGGTGGGAAGGAGCAAGAGCACACAGTGGAAAAAGTCCGCGAGATACGTTTTGAGCATGTGAGCTTTTGTTACCCTGGCAGCGAGGGAAACTATGCCCTGCGGGACGTCAATCTGACGCTGCGGGCCGGGGAAAAGCTGGCTATCGTAGGGGAGAACGGCAGCGGAAAGACTACGCTGATCAAGCTGTTGTGCCGTCTGTACCGGCCCACGGAGGGCGAGATTTTGTTAAACGGCAGAGATATCTGGACCTATGACGCAGAAGGCTATAGGGCGCTTTTGTCCACAGTGTTTCAGGATTTCTCCCTGTTTGCCTTTGCGCTGGGTGCCAATGTAGCCGCTGCCCGACAGTATGACGGGGAAAGGGCGGAGACGGCGCTGGCCCGGGCCGGGCTGAGCCACAAGGTAAGTAGTCTGCCAAAGGGATTGGAGCAGGCGCTCTTTACGTATTATGAGGAGGACGGCACAGAGTTGTCGGGCGGGGAGGCGCAGAAGGTGGCCATTGCACGAGCTTTGTACAAGGACGGGGCCGTACTGATACTGGATGAACCCACGGCGGCGCTGGACCCTTATGCGGAGGCGGAGATATATGAGCAGCTGCTGGGCAGCCTGGAGGATTGCCGAGAGGAAGAGCGCATACTCCTATCCATCAGCCATCGGCTGTCCACCTGCAGATTCTGCGACCGTGTGGCAGTGTTTGACCAGGGCAGGCTGGCGCAGCTTGGTCCCCACGACCACCTGGTCCTGGAGGAGGGTGCTTACCGAAAACTGTGGCAGGCCCAGGCGGAGTATTATCAGTGATGGTAAAAAGCACTGCATTTTTAATATTTCAGAAACAAAATTTGAAAATTTCAAAAACATTCCGCATGTAGAATACAGACAGCAAGTGAGAAATTACTATNAAAAACAAGCGGAGGTATTACCATGAAAAAGAAAGATTTTGTAACTATGATTCTCAGTGTTATCGGAGGANTGCTGTTTTCACTGGGAATGTGTATGGCGCTGGTGCCGGAGATGGGGACCATCACCCAGGGCATTGTGGTCGGGATCATTGGTCTGATTGTGNTGCTGGCAATGGTGCTGGTGCGTCGAAAAATGGACCACAAGCCAATNATNGTGTTCAACGGCAGGACCATCGGGATAACCCTCTACAGCATTTTCAGNACAGCAGTGTTCGGAGNNGGTATGTGTATGGTGCTGGTGGCGGGNCAGATGGTATGGGGTATTATTGTCGGCATGATCGGCATTGTCCTTTTGCTCGGTTTGATTCNGTTATGTAAAGGATTGAANTAAGTGAATATAAAAANGGAGGTATGTAAAATGTCAAAACTTANTGAGGATGAAATCAAGGCGCAGACCGAGGCGGATGGGAGCATCGGCGAGAATGTAGTGAAGGGCTATAAGGCCATTGAAAGCGGTGTGGTAGGCGGATACAAGAAGATTGAAGAAGGCGTAGTGGGCGGATACAAGAAGATTGAAGAAGGNGTAGTGGGCGCCTATAAAAAGGTGGAGGATAAGTTTGTCGATAAATTCCTGACCCATGAAGGTGAATCCGTGGAGGACGCTAAGAAACGCNTTGCTAAAGAGCAGGCGGACCGTGAGGCTGGCAGAAATATCGGAAATCAATAATGGCTTTTACAGAATTACCCCACACCGCCGGAAACGGCTATGTGGGGTAGTTTTTTCAAAAAAGCGCTAAAATATAAACAAAACTTTAACATTTGGGTGCTATAATAAGTAAAAACCAGTGGAGGTATATCTCATGTTTAAAATTTTGGTGGTCGAGGATGACGGGGATCTGAACAAGGCNGTNTGCTCTTTTCTGACTCAGAGCGGCTATGAGGCAGTGGGATGCCCGGATGCCAACGAGGCCTACAACGCCATGTATCATGATACCTTTGACCTGATCGTATCAGATATTATGATGCCGGGGATAGATGGATATGAGTTCGCNAAAACGGTGCGAGAGCTAAACGAGAATATTCCGATTTTNTTTATGACGGCGCGGGATGATTTCGCCTCTAAGCAGCGGGGATACCGGATAGGCATTGANGATTATATGGTAAAACCCATCGACCTNGACGAGTTGTTTTTGCGGATCGGAGCACTCCTGCGTCGGGCAAAGATCGCGAGCAGCCATCGGTTGGAAATCGGAAAGCTGGTGNTGGACGCGGACGAGCGCACCGCCGTTTGGGGGGACGAGGAGATATCGCTTACCATGCGGGAGTTTAACATCCTCTATAAGCTGCTTTCCTATCCGAAGAAGACATTTACCCGCACGCAGCTTATGGATGAGTTTTGGGATGCCGACACAGGCACAGCGCCCCGTGCGGTGGATGTATATATGACCAAGCTGCGGGATAAGTTTTCCGATTGTGACGAATTCGAGATTGTTACTGTTCATGGACTGGGCTACAAGGCGGTGGTAAAATGAAACGGACAGAAAGAGATATTCTTTACAGACGTGCGCTGACGGGACTTGGCCGCTTTCTGGCCATATTTCTGTTCATGGCGTTTATTCTGACTTCGTGTATCCTGCTGTTTATGGAGGAAATGGCGCGGACCATGGGATTAACCTTAACGGAGGAAAATGTNCGTCAGGCAGCGATATTGACCTTTGGAAATGTGTTTCTTCTCAGTCTGATCTGTACGGCGATTGACAGTATTCGTCGACGTTTCACGGTGGAACGCCCNGTGCGGAGGATCATTGAAGCCACAGGGAGGATTATGGACGGCGAATTTTCCGNAAGGATNGAACCCTTGGGCGGTATTTATGGTTTGGATGGTTTTGATATAATTATCAGGCATTTTAACAAAATGGCGGAAGAGCTGTCCGGCGTGGAGACNCTGCGCACTGATTTTATTGCCAATGTGTCCCACGAGCTGAAAACGCCGCTTGCGGTGATTCAGAACTACGGCACAATGCTCCAGCAGCCCGGATTGCCTGAGGAAAAGCGGGTCGAGTATGCGAAAATGGTCACGGAATCCTCCCGCCGTCTTGCAGATCTGATTACCAATATTCTGAAACTGAATCGACTGGAAAACCAACAGATATATCCGGAGAAACATACATACAATCTCGGAGAGCAGCTGTGCGAGTGNCTTTTGGGCTTTGAGAGTACATGGGAGAAAAAAGNGATTGAGATCGAGACGGATATTGAGGAAGAAGTGTATATAGAATCTGACCCTGAACTTATGATGCTGGTGTGGAACAACCTNTTTTCCAATGCCATGAAGTTTACCGAGCCNGGCGGAACTGTTTCGCTGAGACTGAGATCAGAGGGTAATTTTGCCACTGTGCAGGTGAAGGACACCGGCTGCGGAATCAGCCCGGAGGTAGGCAAGCATATTTTTGAAAAATTCTATCAGGGCGACACCTCCCACGCTACGCAGGGCAACGGCCTGGGGCTGGCNTTGGTGAAACGNGTGGNNGATATCGTGGGCGGAGATATTTTTGTAAGCAGCGAGGTAGGGGAGGGCAGTACCTTTACGGTAAAAGTCAGGAGAGCAGACAATGGAAAAATTCTTGCGGATTCTTAAAAAAATATTTTTCCTGCCNCCGATGCCGACAGTTTTGCTGGCTCTGTTCGGCTATGGNTTTGTCCTTGCAGTCGCCGTCTTTGACATTGACATTGCGATGCTGAAATACCTGTCCTATATCTGCTCCGCCTATGCACTGATTATCACAATCACGGGCTTTNCGCACTTTCTGATGTTCACAGGAGCACTCNGACGACATGCGAGTGAACATGCACTGATGAGAAGNCTGCGCGGCACCGCCGTTGGAGAGCGNTTTTTCAGCGATGTGCGCTTTCGCACAGAAATCTCCNTGTATCAGGGACTCTTTATNAATTTCNTGTACATCGGTATCAAGCTGTTTTCGGGAATTNACTANCGCTCNGTGTGGTTTATCTCCCTGGCAGTATATTATATACTGCTTGCGGTCATGCGGTATNTTCTCCTGCNCCGGGGAGGNAGGAAGATGAGCAAAACGCCCATGGAAACGGAACTGCGCCGCTACCGCACCTGTGGAATTGTGCTGTTGNTGATGAATCAGGCGCTGACGGGTATTGTGACATTTATGGTTTATCAAAACAGAGGTTTTGATTATCCGGGTTTATTAATCTATGCAATGGCAACGTATTCTTTTTATTCCGTTATCACNGCCGTCATCAATCTGGTCCGATTCAGAAAACACGGCAGCCCCATCCTATCGGCGGCTAAAGTCATCAATCTGGTGGCGGCGATGGTGTCCATTCTGTCATTAGAGACCGCAATGCTTACTCANTTTGGCGGCGATGACGCCCCGGAATTCCGCCGGATTATGACCGCGGCAACGGGCGGNGGCGTCTGCACTATTGTCATTGGCATGGCGATTTATATGATATGGAATGCCACACGACAGTTGAGACGACTACAAATTGATAATATATAAGCAGGTACCTAGGGGTATCAAAACAAGGCCGAAAGGAGTATCCGATCATGGACGATAAGAAAGAAACCTTCAACTACAACTATTCTGCCTCACAACAGGAGGAAATCCGGAGCATCCGGGAGAAATACGCGCCGCCCACCCAGGAGGANGATAAGATGGAGCGTCTGCGCAGGCTGGATCGGAGCGTGACAAAGCTCGGGACGGCCGTCTCANTGATNGTCGGAGTCGTGGGAACTTTGATTTTCGGTGTGGGAATGTCCTGCGTAATGGTCTGGGGGGACATCATGTTTGTTCCCGGCATTTTTATTGGCATTGTCGGAATTCTTAGCATAATTGCCGCTTATCCGCTCTATGATATTATGACGAAAAAGCAGCGGGCAAAGCTGGCACCGGAAATCTTGCGGTTATCGGACGAGTTGCTAAAGTGAACAGGATATAACAATAGGTCTTTGTGCTGTCAGTGTCAGGCCCGTGTGAATGTCCCTTGCGTGGGTCTGCCACATATGCTACAATGCTTTGAGGATATAGATGTAGCAAGGAATTGCGGGAGGGACACACATGGAAAAAATAGCTGGTTTTATCAAAAAGGAGGCGGTGCTGTGTATTGCGCTGCTGCTGGCCCTGATATCCACTTTTGTGATTTTGCCCGACAGGGAGTATGTCGGTTACATAGATTTCCGGACGCTGGCAATCCTGTTTAGCCTGATGAGCGTCATGGCGGGTCTGCAGAAAATCGGACTGTTTCGCCGGATTGCCCAGGGGCTTTTGAGCAGGGTGAAAAGCTGCCGCAGCCTGGTGCTGATTTTTATATTGCTGTGCTTTTTCCTCAGCATGCTTATTACCAATGACGTGGCATTGATTACCTTTGTGCCATTCACATTCACAGTACTTGAGATGGTGGAAGAGGAGCGGCGGCGGAAACTTATTCTGCCCCTGGTGGCCATGGAGACCATCGCCGCCAATCTGGGCAGTATGCTGACGCCCATCGGCAATCCCCAGAATCTGTACCTCTATGGCAAGGCAGGAATATCCATTGGGAGCTTTGTGCTGCTGATGCTGCCCTATGCGCTGGTTGCGCTGATTCTCCTGGCGGGCTGGGGATTGATACAGGGAGGGGGCGGCTCTCAGAGTCTGAGGCTGCAGTCCGGTCAGGAACAGGAGGGGGCGAAAGAGCCCGGTATGTCTCCTGTTCCGCTGATCGTCTACCTGGCGCTGTTTGTTCTGTGTCTGCTGGCGGTGGCCCGCGCGCTGCCCTGGCAGGCAGCGCTGGCACTTGTTCTCGTGACCGTACTGGTAATGGATCGAAAGGTGTTGGTCAAGGTGGACTATTCTCTGCTGCTGACCTTTGTTGGATTTTTTGTCTTTATCGGAAATATGGGGAGAATTCCGGCTTTTCGAGATTTTTTGCAGGAGGTGGTGGCAGGCAGGGAGGTGTACGTCGCCATCGCCGCCAGCCAGATTATCAGCAATGTGCCTGCGGCTCTGTTGCTGTCCGGATTTACGGAGAATTATGGACAGCTGATCGTGGGAGTGAATTTGGGCGGTCTGGGAACTTTGATCGCCTCCATGGCAAGTCTGATTTCCTATAAACACGTGGCTCGGGAGGAGAGCGGACGCAAGGGGGCCTATATTGGCATTTTTACTCTGAGCAATCTCTGTTTTCTGGCGGTGCTGGTGGTGTTTCATGCGGTGATGGCATGGTTGAGGTGAGGGGATAAGAAAACTATTTAAGAAAAGTCCCGTAATTTTGTCTGTCGTCAATTATGTATTCGATCTTTACACATTTTTCATCATCTTTTATCTGGAAAACAAACCATAAATGTGGCCAGAAGTTGAGAACACGATACTTGGAGGGGACAAATCTTAATCTGCTACATCCGATGAGGGGTGTGTTTTCCAGATATGAGATTTTTTCGTCATAAGCATCCAAAAGGCGGAATGCACATTCTTCTCCGTTGTCTCTGGCACAACGGAAAGTATATTCTTCTAAAACAGAATTTGCTGCAGGAGAGACTTCTACTTTATACATAGGTTTTCTCCTTTAATGCAGTGCGAAGATTAGCGGAAACATTGCGGGCAGGAATGTCCGGCGCACCGTTACGTCTTAACTCTTCGATTTCTATTAACTTTTCCCGAAGCTCCAATTGTTTTTCGCGTTGGTCATAAGCCGCTATATCCATAACCACCAAATCCCCCTCGCCATTTTTTGTTAAAAAAACAGGTTCGCCGGTAGCTTTGCACAATGTGGCAATTTCTGTATAGTTCTGACGTATAGCAGCGGATGGTTTAATGAGTGTATGCATGGCAGAAACCCCTCGTAGTAATATTCTGTATCAATTTTAACTTTATTATACTATCTATACTTTCAAAAGACAATTAGAAAAATAGAAAATTTCGCGTTATGCTATAAACAGCACCTCTTCGCTTAAGAATAGGTACGAATGATCTCCTCGGCCACTCGGCGCTTGGAGACGCACATGTCCATGGCCTGTTTTTCAATATAGCGGTGTGCGTGCGGCTCATCCATCTTAAGCTCGCTGATGAGCAGCCATTTTGCCCGGTTCACGAGTCGGATCTCCTCCATTTTTTCCTCGATGGACAGGGTCTTTTTCTCGATTTTCCGCAGGCGTTCCCTGGCGCTGGCCATCCAACCCAGAGCCAGCAGGAGAGACTGTCGGGATATGGGCCTGGAGAGAGTGAAGACGCCGTGGACCACCACCTTGTCGTAGGTGCCGATATAGGAATCGGATTTCACCAATAGCAGCACCACCGTGCCTCTGGCGCTGCAGGCGTCAATGGCCAGACGCACTCCCGGGTCGTCCGGCAGAGGGGAATTGACAATCACAAAGTCGAAGTCACGCTCNGCCAGCATTCTGTTTGCGATGCTGACGCTGGAGACCACTTGAACCGGAGAATAGGAGGCCTCGGGGAGCAGGTCCGACAGGGCCGAGTTGAAATTATCCATTGCGGAAACCACAAGAATGCTGTATACACGCTGTTCCAAACTCATTTTGCTCCCCTCCTCTCTCTGTGTTTAAAAGTANGTTAATCNCNAGTANNTTANTTTTCCTGTTTNCCGCAGTAGATATCCAGTATNGCGGCNGGTATATGGCTCTTTATAAAGTTGCTTTCTCTGGCGGCCATGCGGGCGCTCTCCAAATCNNNNGGNAGCTGTTTCAGGCTGGATAACAAGGCCGGGTCCGCTGTGAATAGATTACAGTCTACGGCCGGCGGCAGCTCCCGTCCGATTGATATGCCCCCCAGTCCTGCGTAGATNATCAGGGCAAAGGCCAGATAGGGATTGGCNCAGGGGTCGGGAGAACGCAGNTCNGCGCGTCGGTTTCCGCCTGCCAGGGCGGGCACCCGTATCAGCTGGGAACGGTTCTCGGTGGACCAGGAAATATACTTGGGGGCCTTTTGGCTGCCGAAACGCTCATAGGAATTCTCCGTGGGNTTCANNAACAGGGTCATGTCCTGTATTTTAGCCAGAATNCCGGCAAGGGCAGCATTTAAAGGCGCCGATTCNTCNCCNGTGTTCACGGATATATTGATATGAAANCCGTTTCCCGGCNTATCCNCCAGAGGTTTNGCACTGAAATCCGCAGCCAGNCCGTTCCTGTGAGCCACNATCCGGGCCACGTTCTGGAANGTCATGGCNTTGTCGGCNGCAGTGAGTGCGTCCGAATACCGAAAGTCAATCTCATTTTGNCCNGGCCCCTCCTCATGGTGNGAGCTTTCCGGNTGAATGCCCATCTGCTCNAGTGTGAGNCATATCTCGCGNCGGATATTTTCTCCCCTGTCNTCGGGGGCAATNTCCATATAACCGGCCTCGTCATAGGGAATTTTGGTGGCCTTGCCGTTTTCATCNAATGTGAACAGATAAAACTCCTGTTCCGCTCCAAAGTCAAAACGGAACCCGGNCTTACCGGCCTCNTCTACGGCTTTCTTCAGNAGACTCCTGGTATCGCACTCAAAGGGTCTGCCGTCGGGATAGGAGATACTGCTGAACATGCGCACCACCCGGCCGTGTTCCGGTCTCCAGGGCAGNTGCATAAGCGTCTCCGGCTCCGGGTGCAGCAGCAGATCCGAGTGGGCCTCATCCCCGAACCCGGCCACGGAGGAAGCATCGAAAGCAATCCCATGTTCAAAAGCCCGTGGCAGCTCCTGCGGCATAATGGAAATATTTTTTTGTCTGCCGAACACATCACAGAAAGCAAGACGTATAAATTTCACGTCCTCCTCCTGAACATACTGCATAACCTCCTGCGCCGAATATTTCATAATTCTGCCCCACTTTCTACAATCTATATTTGTATATCTACCCAATTATATTGCCTCTTATAGGCAGGGCGCTCATTTCAGCACAAAAACACATCCCGTTTTGCACCAAAATGAACGCCCTTGCTCATTTATCAGTACTCTACACCAAACCCTCCTGTTCTGTCAAGCATTATTATTTTCTTGAATTTCCGCTAATTGTAACCAGAAAGAAAGTATAGCTGCCCCAAGTATCAACCTGCCGGTTTTTGTAAGCATCAGAAGGGCAGAAATAGGAATAGCGGTACTCAAAACAAGCACCGCCAGAGCCTGACACCCTCTTTTGCGGAGTGTATTTCTGAGAAGATGCTGACAGGGTGATTGTTATATGTCAAAAAGCAGGCCTCGGTGACATGATGGCCTTTTTAGCAGTCAATAAATGTTTTTATAACAAAACCGCTTGATTGTATTCTTCGAGAGAACGAAATATAATAATGGATGTGCAGTATGGACTGCATGACACTAAAACTGGCAAGTAAAAGTGGGATATATTTCCACGGATGATTAATAGGAAACAGAATGGAGTAGATGAAATTGAATAAAATTCTGAAATTCTCAAAAATCCCCCTGCGTAATGTATTGCTTGTGACGCTGCGTAATGAAGTAAAATAAANGCGAAAGGAGGTGAAAGCTATGTCAAAATACACGACTGGAGAGATGGCTAAGCTCTGTGGTGTGACGGTCAGAACAGTACAGTATTATGATACCCGAGGCATCCTTATCCCGACGGAATTGTCAGAAGGNGGTAGGCGTCTGTATTCCGAAAATGATCTGAAGAAAATGAAGGTCATCTGTTTCTTAAGAGAACTGGGTCTTCCGATAGACTCTATTTCCCAGATTCTTTCCGAAGACAATTCAGACAGTGTGATTTCGTTGGTGTTAAAACAACAAGAGCAGGATCTGAAAGAGGAAATCGGAGAGCGGCAGGAAAAACTGGACAAGCTGGAGACACTGAAACATGAGCTGAAAAATGTTNCTGCCATCTCGGTCGAATCCATAGGCGACATAGCATACACATTGTCAAATAGGAAAAGACTTAAAATAATTCACAGGAATCTGCTGATCGTTGGTATTCCTATCAGTATTCTCCAATGGCTGTCNATTGTGTTGTGGATCACAAAAGGATTTTGGTGGCTGTTTGTGATATGGATACTTGNTGGAGTACCGTGTGCATTTCTGCTTTCGAGGTATTATTTTAGCCATGTTGCTTACATCTGCCCGCAGTGTCACACGGTTTTCAAACCGTTGTTTAGAGAGGCATTATGGGCTAAGCATACGCCTGCAGTCCGCAAAGTGACATGCAGCTGCTGCGGACATCANGGGTTCTGCNTCGANGTGGCACGAGAGGAGGCGGATGATCATGAATGAGATAACATATGATAAGATACGGACAAGGAAATATCTGATATGGACCTTTTCCATTGCATGGGTGATACAGGCAGGTGTGGCACTGTTATACCGCAATGGACTTGCCGCCATCGGTCAGCTGCTGATGGCGNTTCTGATGTTTGNACCGCTATTGGGAGTGCTGCTTTCCGGGCGCAGTCTCTCGGGAATGGGATGGAAACCGCATATCAGGGGAAANGTGAAAACGCTTCTCATAGCATGGTTTCTTCCAGCACTCCTGACTGCAATTGGCGCCGCTATCTATTTTGCNGTTTTCCCGGGGCATTTTGATGTGAGCGGAGAATATCTTGCGGCGAACGGCGGAGCGGAAGCGTTGGCGCAGATGGAGGCACAGGGCGTATCCTATTTTCANTATGTCCTGATTTCTGTTGTCGGCTGNCTGACATATGCTCCTCTTGTCAATTCTTTNCTTGCAGTCGGGGAGGAAGCCGGATGGAGGGGATTTCTTTATCCACAGCTAAAGGCGAAATTCGGCAGGAAGAAGGGGTGGCTTATCGGCGGAGCGATCTGGGGAATCTGGCACTGGCCGGTTATCTGGCTGATAGGATATGAGTATGGAACGAATTATGTCGGNTTTCCGATCGCGGGAATGTTAATTTTCTGTATTTTCGCGACAGCGGCAGGGATTGTGTGTGACTGGCTGTATGAGAAAAGCGGGAATATCTGGATTCCGTCTGTATTCCATGGGGCGGTCAATGCGGCGGGTACTGTTCCCATGGCCCTTTGTCTGGCAAATACAGGGTCTATGATATTGCTTGGCCCTGCACCGAGCGGAATGCTTGCAGGGATTCCTCTCATTGTCTTTGCAGTCATATTGCTTTTGGTGTGATTGTACAGACAGTTTCAGAGAATTATGAAGAAAATAAAAACAGCACTTGACAAATCTCTCCCATAGGTGCATAATGCAGAATATGAAAGGCAAGGGTGTCTTTGAGTGATGTACTCAAGGACGCCTTTTCTTTTTTTGTGAAAAAATGCATTTAATTTGAGGAATTGTGAAAAGAGGAGGAGCGTGTTATGGAAAAAGTATCGGAGTATTTTGGATGTCTGGTTTTTGACGACAGGGTGATGAAGGCAAACCTGTCCGCCAAGGTTTACCAGTCCCTGAAAAAGACCATTGACGAGGGCGCAAAGCTGGATATCGGCGTTGCCAATGCGGTTGCGGCAGCCATGAAGGATTGGGCGGTGGCTCACGGCGCTACCCACTACACGCATTGGTTCCAGCCCCTGACCGGTATCACGGCGGAGAAACACGACAGCTTTATCTCCCCGTCCCCCGATGGCGGCGTGATTATGGAGTTCTCCGGCAAGGAGCTGATCAAAGGCGAGCCGGACGCCTCCTCCTTCCCCTCCGGCGGTCTACGGGCTACCTTTGAGGCCAAAGGCTACACCGCATGGGACCCTACCTCCTATGCCTTTATAAAGGGAAAGACCCTGTGCATCCCCACCGCATTCTGCTCCTACGGCGGCGAGGCTCTGGACAAGAAAACGCCGTTGCTGCGCTCCATGGAGGCGCTGAACAAGCAGGCCTTGCGTATACTGCGGCTCTTTGGAAACGATTCGGTGAAATGTGTCCGCACCTCTGTGGGACCGGAGCAGGAGTACTTCCTGATTACCAAGGAGATGTATGACCAGCGCCCGGATCTGCGCTTTACCGGCAGAACCCTGTTCGGGGCAAAGCCTCCCAAGGGACAGGAGATGGAGGACCACTACTTCGGCGTGATCAAGCCCCGGGTTGCCGCTTATATGGAGGAGTTGAACGACGAACTCTGGAAACTGGGAATCCTGGCAAAGACCGAGCACAACGAGGTGGCTCCCGCACAGCATGAGCTGGCTCCCATCTACACCACCACCAATATCGCCACCGATCACAACCAGCTGACCATGGAGATCATGCAGAAAGTGGCGGCAAAGCATGGACTGGTATGTCTGCTCCACGAGAAACCTTTTGCCGGTGTCAACGGCAGCGGCAAGCACAACAACTGGTCCCTGGCAACGGACGCGGGCGTGAACCTGTTGTCTCCCGGGGAGACGCCCTATGAGAACGCGCAGTTCCTGCTCTTTCTGTGCGCTGTGATCAAGGCGGTGGACGACTATCAGGATCTGCTCCGTCTCTCTGTGGCGACTGCGGGCAACGACCACAGGCTGGGAGCCAACGAGGCGCCTCCCGCCGTGGTGTCCATTTTTCTGGGGGATGAACTGAACGCCGTACTGGAGGCCATCGAGTCGGGCCAGCCCTACAGCGGCGTGGAGAAGACGCAGATGAAACTGGGCGTGAACGTGCTGCCCAAGTTCAACCGCGACACCACGGACCGCAACAGGACCTCTCCCTTTGCCTTCACCGGCAACAAGTTTGAGTTCCGTATGCTGGGCTCCTCCAACAGCATCGCCTGCGCTAACATGATGTTGAACACGGCGGTTGCCGAGAGTCTGAAAATCTATGCCGACAGGCTGGAGGGCGTGGAGGATTTCGAGACAGCGCTGCATGAGATGATCCGCAAGACCATCAAGGATCACAAAAATATCATTTTCAACGGAAACGGATATGACGACGCCTGGATCAAGGAGGCCACAGAGAAGAGGGGACTGCTGAACTACCGCACCACCCCCGACTGCATGCCCCATCTGCTGGACGAGAAGAATGTAAAGATGCTCACTTCCCACAAGGTATTCTCCGAGGTGGAGCTGAAGTCCAGATGTGAGATCATGCTGGAGAACTACTGCAAATCCGTCCTGATCGAGGCCGGCACCATGGTTGACATGGCCAGAACCCAGATCATACCGGCCATCGAGAACTACACCCTGAAAGTGGCCCAGACGGCCGCCGCCAAGAAAGCGCTGGACGCCGGTATCGCCTGCGGCTATGAGACGGAGCTGGTGAAAAAGCTGTCCGTTTTGACCGACAAGATTTCGGTGAAAGTGGAAGAACTGGAGGACGCGATTGTGTCTCTTCACAATGCGGAGAATATCACGGCACAGAGCTATGTGGTCCGCGACAGCATCCTGCCTAAAATGAATGAGCTGCGGATTCCCTGTGACGAGGCGGAGACGCTCACTGCCAAGAGCTATTGGCCGTTCCCTACATATGGAGATCTGCTTTTTGGAGTAAGATAACAGAAAGCAGCGGGTCTGCTGCCAATCAGTCTAAATAATGGAGGTACAAAATGTGTTCAATTATGGGCTATTGCGGCAGTAGTGCCGCTCTGGATAAATTTCGGGAGGGGTTCGACAGAACCCTTTCCAGAGGGCCGGACGACAGCCGGATCGTGGATACCGGGAAAGGGCTGCTGGGTTTTCACCGGCTTGCCATCATGGGGCTTACCCCTGCGGGAATGCAGCCCTTTTCCCTGGGTAAAAGCTATCTGGTGTGCAACGGCGAGATATATGGTTTTGAGAAAATGAGAGAGGCGCTTTTGGATAAGTATTCTTTTCAGAGCGACTCGGACTGTGAGATACTGCTGCCGCTGTATCGGGAGCACGGCGTGGAGATGTTCCGTATGCTGGATGCGGAGTTTGCCTGTATTCTCTATGACGGGGACACGCAGGAGTACATAGCCGCCCGGGACCCTATAGGCATACGTCCTCTGTACTATGGGTATGACGGGGAAGGCACGATTCTGTTTGCCAGCGAGGCCAAGAACCTGGTGGGACTGTGCGGGGAGATACGCCCCTTTCCCCCGGGACATTATTACAAGGGCGGAGAATTTGTCTGCTACCGGGATATGACCAAAGTAAAAACCGTCTGTGAGGACGATCTGGAGACAGTGTGCGAAAACATACACGACAAGCTGGTGGCAGGCATTGAAAAGCGCCTGGTGGCGGACGCCAAGGTGGGATTTCTGTTGTCGGGAGGGTTGGATTCCTCTCTGGTCTGCGCCGTGGCGGCGAGAAAGAGCAAGATCCCTATCCGCACCTTTGCCATCGGTATGAGTGAGGACGCTATCGATCTGAAATATGCAAGACAGGTGGCCGACTATATCGGCAGTGAGCACACGGAGGTGATTATCACTAAGGAGGATGTGCTGTCCAGTCTGGAGGAGGTCATTTATCTGCTGGGCACCTATGACATTACCACGATACGGGCCAGCATCGGCATGTATCTGGTCTGCAAGGCCATCCATGAACAGACGGATATAAGGGTTCTGCTGACGGGAGAGATATCCGATGAGCTGTTTGGATATAAGTATACGGATTTCGCCCCCTCTGCGGAGGCGTTTCAGCAGGAGGCCCAGAAGAGAATCGGGGAGCTGCACATGTATGATGTGCTCCGTGCCGACCGCTGCATCTCCGTGAATTCTCTGGAGGCCCGGGTGCCCTTCGGAGACCTGGACTTTGTGGAGTATGTGATGGCTGTTGCTCCTGAGAAAAAGCTGAACACCTACGGCAAGGGAAAATATCTGCTGCGCCATGCCTTTGAAAAGGGAGGATACCTGCCCGATGAGATTCTGTGGCGGGAGAAGGCGGCATTCTCCGATGCGGTGGGACATTCCATGGTGGATCACTTAAAAGAGTACGCGCAAGAGTTTTACACAGCGGAAGAATACGAGGAGAAGTGCCTGGCTTATGACCACGCCCGTCCCTTCACCAAGGAGTCTCTGTTGTACCGGGAGATTTTTGAAAAGTATTATCCGGGGCAGAGCGGGATGGTGGTGGATTTCTGGATGCCGAACAAGTCCTGGGAGGGCTGTGACGTGAACGATCCTTCCGCCCGTGTGCTGTCCAACTATGGCGCAAGTGGGGTATAAATATGACTAAATATATCTTTATTACCGGCGGAGTGGTCTCAGGGCTGGGCAAGGGAATAACAGCGGCGTCCCTGGGGAGGCTCCTCAAGGCCAGAGGACTTAAAGTGGCTGCGCAGAAACTGGACCCCTATATCAATGTGGATCCAGGCACCATGAGTCCCTACCAGCACGGCGAGGTGTATGTGACCGAGGACGGGACGGAGACGGATTTGGACCTGGGTCACTATGAGCGCTTTATCGACGAAGACCTGAACCAGTACTCCAACCTTACCACCGGTAAGGTTTACTGGAATGTGCTGAACAAGGAGCGCAGGGGCGAATATCTCGGTTCCACGGTGCAGGTGATTCCCCACATTACCAACGAGATCAAGGAATTTGTCTACAGCGTTGGAAAAAAGACGGATGCGGACGTGGTCATCACTGAGATCGGCGGCACCATAGGTGATATCGAGTCTCAGCCCTTTCTGGAGGCGGTGCGTCAGATCTCGCTGGAGGTGGGCAGGGAGAACAGCCTGTTTATCCATGTGACGCTCGTGCCGTTCCTGCGAGGCTCCGACGAACACAAATCCAAGCCCACCCAGCATTCCGTAAAGGAGCTGCAGGGAATGGGAATCAACCCCAATCTGATCGTGCTGCGCTGTGACGAACCGCTGGAGGAGGGAATTTTCAAAAAGATTTCTCTGTTCTGTAACGTAAAACTGGACTGTGTGATTGAGAATATCACGCTGCCCAATCTCTACGAGGCGCCGCTGATGCTGGAAAAATCCCATTTTTCCGCCGTCGTGTGCCGGGAGCTGGGCATAGACGCCCCAGAGCCTGACCTGAGGGAGTGGACTCAGATGGTGGAACAGAGCCGCAAGCCGGACAAAAATGTACAGATCGGTCTGGTAGGCAAATATATGGGGCTGCATGACGCCTATCTGTCGGTGGCGGAGGCTTTGCGCCACGGTGGTTTCCACCATCGGGTTCATGTGGACATTCACTGGATCGACTCCGAGGAGCTGACGGCGAACAATTATGAGGAAAGGCTTTCCTGTATGGACGGCATTCTGGTTCCCGGCGGGTTTGGCAGCCGGGGAATTGAGGGAATGATCCTGGCGGCGAAATACGCCAGAGAGCAAGGGATTCCCTACTTCGGTATCTGCCTGGGAATGCAGATCGCGGTGATGGAGTTTGCCAGAAATGTGGCGGGTATCGGGGACGCTAACTCCGGAGAGTTTGACGAGCAGTGCGCTCACAAGGTCATTGATTTCATGCCTGGACAGAGCGGCGATATAGACAAGGGCGGCACTCTGCGGCTGGGGGCTTATCCCTGCGCAATCAAGCCCGGCACCGTTATGGAGCGCTGTTATGGAGGCATTCAGATCAGCGAGCGGCACAGACACCGCTATGAATTTAACAACGATTACCGTCAACTGCTGCAGGATAAAGGGCTGACTCTCAGCGGTACCTCCCCGGACGGCAGACTGGTGGAGACGGTGGAGTTGACGGACCGCCCCTTCTACGTGGGGGTGCAGTACCATCCCGAGTTCAAGAGCCGCCCCAACCGACCCCACCCACTTTTCAAGGGATTTATCGGGGCGGCCGCAGAGCGTGAAAGGAACTGAGTTATGAGTGTACATGAAGAGTGCGGTGTGTTCGGTGTCATCAGTCCCCGTACCACTGACGTGGCGGGCATGGCCTATTATGGGATGTACGCTCTGCAGCACCGGGGGCAGGAGAGCTGCGGTATTGTGATAAATGATGACGGCGTGTTTTCCTCCCATAAAGATTTGGGGCTGGTCAGCGAGGTGTTTTCCGCAGACGCTCTATCCCGGCTGCCTCAGGGGAATATGGCGGTGGGGCATGTCCGTTACGGCACCACCGGCGGCACCAACCGCAATAACTGCCAGCCCATAGAGGTCAACCACCAAAAGGGAAAAATGGCGCTGGCCCACAACGGCAATCTCAGCAATGCGGCGCAGCTCCGCAATGCGCTGGAACTCTCCGGAGCCATTTTCCACACCACCAGCGACACGGAGACCATAGCCTATATCGTCACCCGGGAGCGCCTGAGAACCCCCTCCATAGAGGACGCCCTCAGCGCAGCCATGAGTTCCCTGGAGGGAGCTTATTCCCTGGTGCTGATGTCCGCGCAGAAACTGATCTGTGCCAGGGACCCCTATGGTTTCCGACCCCTCTGTTATGGCAAAACCCCGGAGGGTCTGTATGCGGTGGCATCCGAGAGCTGCGCCCTGAAAGCCATCGGAGCCGAGTTTGTGCGGGATTTGGAGCCGGGGGAAATCCTGGTATTTGGCCCAGGCGGCGTCACATCCCGCAGGGAACATTGCGGCAGCCGGGGCAAAAAGCTCTGCATCTTTGAGTACATTTATTTTGCCAGACCGGATTCGGTGATAGACGGGGTCTCGGTTCATGGCGCGAGAATTCAGGCCGGGAGAATCCTTGCCCGCCAACATCCCGCGGAGGCGGACCTGGTGGTGGGAGTGCCAGACTCGGGGCTGGATGCGGCGCTGGGATTTTCCATGGAATCCGGGATTCCCTACGGCATCGGACTGATCAAAAATAAGTATATCGGCAGAACCTTTATTTCTCCGGGGCAAAGTGCCAGACTGGACCAGGTTCGGATCAAGCTGAGCGCCATTGAGGAGAGCGTCCGGGGCAAAAGGGTGGTGTTGGTGGACGACTCCATCGTGCGGGGAACCACCAGCGGCCGTATCGTGAGACTGCTGCGTGAGGCGGGAGCCAGCGAAATCCATATGCGGATATCCTCACCTCCTTTCCTGCACCCCTGTTACTACGGCACGGACATTGACTCTCGGGAGCATCTGATCGCCTGCCATCACAGCGTATCCGAGACAGCGGAGATGATCGGCGTGGACAGCTTGGGCTATCTGCCGGTGACGGAGCTGCAGGCGTTAATCGGAAACTGCGGCTACTGCAGCGCCTGCTTTGACGGGGAGTATCCCACACCTGTCCCCACGGACACCCGAAAGGACCGTTTCGAGCAGAAACTGTCGGAGAGAAGTAAGAGCAAAAAAACAGATATATAGTAAGCGATAGGGCGGCCCTGACGGTGCTGCCCACGGTATTTGTCTACAGTCTGGCGGCTTTCCAACTAAAGGTTGGAAAGCCGTTTTTTTATTCCAATTATTCCTCCATTGTGCGCATCTATGGCTCATGTTATGATGTGCATGTGGCCACAGATGATCGAGAAGATTTGTATATTTGAAAAGGAGAAGAAGTTATGGAAAATAAACAGAATAATGAAAGACAGGCCAATATGGCCCAGCAACTTTGCGGGGATGCGGCGGAAGAACTGCGCTGCGGGGAGCAGCTGGCCTTTCTGCGCAAGGAGAAACAGATTACGCAGGAGCAGCTGGCCCAGGCCATGGGCGTGACCAACCAGGCCGTGTCCAAATGGGAGAGCGGACAGAGCTACCCGGACATCACATTGCTGCCCAGGCTGGCGGCGTATTTTCAGGTGACGGTAGACGAACTGCTGGGAGTGGCAAAGCCCCAGAGCATGCAAAATATCTATCTGGGGATCAAGGAACTGTTCCGGGAGACGCCGGGAGAGGAATGTTTTTCACTGGCCTTTAAGCTGGCGACATTGATGCATGAGGGAGCGGTGTCGAGGGGATATAAAGGGTATCTGCCCTGGGAAGAGGGCAAACAATATGGTCTGGACAGGGAGCCTTATAAATGGGGCTGCTCTATCTGCTCCGAGCCGGAGGGAGCAACGGCGCACATACGCAATGGCATATTTTTCTCCGACCAGAAATACTATGAGCCTATTGCCCGAGGGGATATGGCGGCCATATGCGAAACCCTTCAGACCCTGGGGGACCTGAATGTACTGAAAACCCTGTATGCCCTGTATGAGCTGACGGTCGAGGATTTTGACAACAGCTATGCGTCCGTGGCGGAGATTGCCAGCCAGGCCCATCTGTCCGAGGACACGGTGAGTCAGTGCCTGCAGCTGCTGTGGCCCCAGAAGAATCCGGAGGACAGCAGCCGCTGCCGTCTGCATGGCGGCTACATGCATCTGCCCGCTCTGCTGCAGATGTTTTTGATGCCCGCTCTGTAGCAGAGGTTCTGAGATAGAGCGCATGAGTCAGGGGTGCTGCGTCCTGTTTAAGAATGATTGCAGCTCCCCTCCCAACCGACGAATGCCCTCTTCAATAGTCTCGCAGTCGGCATTGGTGTAGTTCAGGCGCATGGTATTGGCATTTTCAATACCGATGTAGAAAGGATCACCGGGCACAAAGGCAACCTTTTTCTCCAAAGCTCTCGGAAACAGGGACATAGCGCTTACGCCGTCGGGCAGCGTTACCCACAGGAACATACCGCCATGGGGCTTTGTGTATTGAACGGTGGGTGGAAAATATTTGTCCATGGCATTCATCATTGCCTGGGCCTGCCTCTGATACAGCGTCTTGATTTTGGCAATATGAACATCCAGATCATTATGTTCCAGATAATCCCAAATCAGGTACTGTGAAAAAATATTTGTGTGCAGGTCACTTGCCTCTTTGGCGATGGAGATATACTTTAATAGCTCCGTATTTTCGGAAATGATAAACCCCATGCGCATTCCCGGCGTAACCGTCTTGGAAAAAGTTCCCAGCAATATGCTGCCCGGCAGCTTACCGGCGCCGATATAGGGCAGTCTTTCGCCGTCAAACCGAAGCTCGCCGTAGGGGTCGTCCTCAATCAGAACAATGTCGCGGCCCTTCAGTATTTCACTGATATGTTTCCGGTTCTCAGCAGAGTAAGTGAGTCCTGTTGGATTCTGGAAATCGGGAATCGTATAGATGAATTTAACCGGATTCTGCAGCGCCTTTTCCAGCTGCTCCAGATCCAGGCCGTCCTCTGTTAATGCAACGGGGTAAAACACAGGCTGCTGCATGGAGAAAGCCTGTATGGCGGCGAGGTAAGTCGGTTTTTCAACAATGATGCCGTCTCCCTTGTTCAGCAGAACCTTTCCAATGAGGTCAAGAGCCTGCTGCGAACCGGTTGTGATAAGGATATTGTCAATGGTGAGGCTCATCCCGTATATCCGATTGTATCTATCCGCAATATATTGTCTGAGTTCAGGCAGACCCGCAGTGATGGAGTATTGAAACACATTGCTTCCGTAAGTTTTTACAATGCGCTCCATGGACTTCAGGAGCTCCTCCTGCGGGAAGGAGATGGGATTCGGAAGTCCGCCCGCAAAGGAGATCACGCCGGGATCGGAGGCCGCCTGTAAGATGCCTCTTACAAAAGATGGTGGGGTTGCCTTTATCCCTTCAGATAATAAATGATTCATATACATCATTCCTTTCTTATGAATAGTTCCGCGTATTCCCAGAATAGCATTGACAGCAAATCCACACAATAGTATGATTGTATGGCAAACAATTTTGTATTTTGAAAGGAAACAATCACCATGCCGGTAAACTCATTTGACAATTACCCTATGAATTGGAGGCCGGATTTAAGCGGGGAAACAGGCCCAAAATACAGGGCGCTGGCAAGAATGCTGGAGGAGGATATAAAGAGCGGTGCGTTAAAGGCGGGAACAAAATTGCCGCCCCAGCGTGAGCTCGCCGATTTTCTGGATGTAAATTTAAGCACAATATCCAAGGCATATAAACTGTGTATGCAAAAGGGGCTGCTGTCCGCCTCCGTGGGCAACGGGACTTATGTCTCTTCCGATGCCGCCGCCGAGTCGATTCTGCTGTGTGGAAAAGAGGACTCCCATTTGATTGAGATGGGAGCCATAGTGCCGTTTGTCACAAGTAACTTGAAAGTGAAACAATACACGGAGCGTCTGATGAAAAAGCCGGACGCTCTAAATCTGTTTTCCTATGGAGCGCCCGAGGGAACCAAAAGACAGCGGGAGGCAGGCGTCATGTGGCTGCAAAAGTCGGGATTTTACACAGACAGCGCACATATCCTTTTGGCGGCAGGAGGGCAAAACGCAATCACGGCGGCGCTGGGGGCTTTTTTTGAGAACAATGACAAAATAGGCACAGAACCCATGACCTATCCGGGCGTAAAAACGGCGGCAAAGCTGTTTGGTATCCAGCTGCTGTCGGTTCAGAGCCACAACCAGGAGATGACGGAAGAGGGAATCCGCTATGCCCTGCAGAACGAAAATGTAAAGGGTCTTTATGTCATACCTGATTATCAGAATCCCACGGCACATACGATGTCTCTTGAAACAAGAAAAATGATTGCCAGACTGGCGGCGGAGGAAAATCTGCTGGTCATAGAGGATGGAATCAATAATCTCCTGGAAGAAAATCCCATGCCGCCCATTGCGTCCTTTGCGCCGGAAAACGTGGTCTATATATCAAGTCTGTCAAAGACTGTTTCACCAGGGCTTCGGACTGCGTTTATTCATGTGCCGGACCGATTACATGAAAAACTGGTGGAGGCGTTGTACTCCATGAATATTGCTATCTCCCCGTTGCTGGCAACCGTTTCCGCCGCATTGATTGAGGACGGGGCCGCCGATGAAATTATGGCGCAGCGCAAAAGAGGGATTGCGGAGCGAAATTTGGTCGTCAATGAAATGCTGAATGGATATGTGATGCCAAGCGGGCTTACCGCGCCGCTCAGGTACATACAGCTGCCAGAGCATTTTACAGGGAAAAGCTTTGAAATCTGTGCCAGACAGGCAGGGGTAGAGGTCTGCGGGGCGGAGCGGTTTGCCGTGGGTAATAAGCCTGCCGAAAAAGCGGTCCGCATTTCGGTGACGACTCCGCCAACGACAGAGATTCTGGCAGAGGGGGTAAAACGCTTGAGAGAGATATTGCGACAGTAGGCTCCGGAACGGAGATGAACCTACCTTGTTATATTAATAATGATCCGAACTGCATTATCTAATCCGGTAATGCGTTCGGATTTATTATTTATGGCAATAAATAATTCACAAGGTGCGGATTATATTGTTTCTTCCGAAAATATAAAAGTGGATACAACCATTCACCTGCAAACCGTACTTACATGATGTGAGCGTATTTTGAAGACTTACAGAGAAGGAGGATCCGATGGACGATAAGAGAATAATTGACTTATACTGGGCGAGGGATGAGGCGGCGATCAGGGAGACATCCTTCAAATATGGCAGACTGTGTGCCTATATCGTGAAAAATATCCTTGCCAGCCACGAGGACTGCGAAGAGTGCTTGAATGACACTTATCTTGCCGTGTGGAATGCGATTCCGGAGCAGCGGCCGAGCAGATTTTCCGCATTTGTCAGCAAGATTGCGAGGAACCTGGCGTTAAAAAAATATGAGTATGTCACCGCAGCCAAGCGCAATCCCAAGGCAGTTTTGTCCCTGGAGGAACTGGGGGACTGCGTTTCAGGAACCGAGAGCGTGGAGTCGGAATTGGAGAACAGGCGCATCGAGAGCGCCATTGAGGATTTTCTCTGGCAGCAGAGCGATGAAAAACGGAATGTTTTTATCAGGCGGTACTGGTATTTTGACTCGGTTGAAAGCATCTGTAAAAATACAGGTTTCAGTCAAAGCAAAGTGAAATCCATGCTGTTTGAGATGCGCCGGAAACTGAAAGAACATTTGAAGGGTGAGGGGATAGATTTATGAATAAAGAACAGTTATCGGAACGAATCGGAAATATTGACGACAGACTGATACAGCAGGCGGAGCGGATTCCCAATTACCGAAAGCGGCAATGGAGAAAGAGAATCACGCAGTTGGCAGCGTGTGCGGCGGCTCTAGTATTGATGGCGGGCAGCTTTGCGATGGGCATGATGGTGCAGGCTGACAGAACTGTCACAAGAGACCCAGCAGGCATAGGGATAATAGACTTGACAGATGAGGTGGGTATTTTGATGCTGCTGCCGGAGAGCTGGAAGGATGATTGGGACGGGGGTTTTGGCGTGGATGCGAGGCAGGACGGGTCTTACGGCATATACAGCAGAGAAATCCGCAATGCATGTATGGCATCGGACGACAATGCCTTTATTCAGGGGGGGATCCTGTTTTATGTAGTCAGGCTGCCCGGCCAGTTGACAGAGGAACAGATAAAGGCAAAAGGGGAGAAGGGCTGTGTCTATATTGCGGCTACGGGGGAATACACATATCTGCTCTACTATGAAAATGGTGTGCAGTACACGCCGGATACGGAGGAAAAATATCTTCGCATGCAATCGGAGGTCAAGGAGATTCAATTTATCATCAGTGATATTGCCAGAGATGCAATATCCATGAAAGGGCTGGAGGAAAAATTTGAAGGTACTGTCGCGGGCATTGTGAAAGGGTTTTCAGAAGACAGTATTACAATAGATGTGGCCGAGTATATCGAGGAGGACGATACCGAGCGACTTAAGGAGTTGGGGGTGACAGAGGAGGACATGTGGGATGGTTTTTATATTTACAATCCCAGCGAAGAACAGACTACCTATACCTACAATGAGGAAACGGTTTTTACCTTTATTGACTGGAGTGGTGATTTTAGCGGTCTGCCCTATCCGTCAATTTACACCACGAAAAGCCCGGCTCAGTTCCATGAATATTTGGAGACATATGCGGGGGGCTGGCTGTTGCTGTTCTTTAAGGTTGAGGATGGAACCGTTCAATATGTTCTGGAAAGACCGATCATGTAGCGCTCGCATCGACAAGTGTTTTAAAGCTGATTTAGAGGCGGACTTGCTATAGTGAAAAAAAGCACAGAGGAGAAACGTCTATGGAGCTTGCGGATTTTTATGCGAATGAGGGGAAACAAGTCGCCATAGTGGCAGACGGTAAAACCTATGCCCGCCATGCCATCACAACACATTTTGTCCAGATCGGGGAAAGCTATATCGACCTTATCGAAAAATATGTGAAACCGATATATGAGCCGGGAGATATTCTCTTCTCCAGTGAAAAAGTCATTGCCCTGTGTCAGGGGAGGATTGTGAGGGAGGAGGAGGTCAGGCCCGGCGTCTGGGCCAGAATCCTGTCCCGGTTCGTCCGCCGGACTCCGGCCGGGCCGGGTATGGGGCTGCCGATGAAGATGCAGTTTGCCATCAATCATTGCGGTCTGGGGAAGGTTCTCAGGGCGGCGGTCTGTGCGGGGATAGACGCATTCCGTGGGATTCAGGGCACTTTTTATAGTATGCTGGGCGGAGAGATACGGGGGCTGGACGGTTTCTACGGGGAGGACATCTCAGAGTACGCGCACATGGGCATCCGCATCCCCAGCGAGCCGGACAGGGTCTGTGACGAGGTCTGGGAGAAGACAGGGATTGTGATGGCGATTGTGGACGCCAATGACCTGGGCATTGAACTTCTGGGCAGGAGCAAACAACTTCGTGATTGGCCCGTGCCTGCGCTCTTGCAGCTGGTTTTGGACAATCCGGCAGGGCAGAGCCGACAGTTTACTCCGTTTATTTTAGTCAGGGAGTCAAAATAGTAAATTGAAAATTTTTAAACTTTTTTCAAATAGGGGCTTGACATAAATCTCGTATGTGATAACATATCCCATATACGAGATTTATTTTATTCAAGAAATGGAGGAATAGCAATGAGAGAAGCAATGGATTACATTCTGGACCTGAACGGCAACAAAATTATGATCGAGGCGGAGCAGAAACAGATGAAACAGAGTCTGGCGGATCAGTATGTGCGTATGCGCAAAGATATGAAACTGACTCAGGAGCAGGTATCCCGCCGCTCCGGCATCCCCAGATCCAATATCGCGCGTTTTGAGAGCGGCAGATATAATCCCTCTCTGGAGTTGATGGTGAAGATGGCGGCGGCCATGGGCCTGAAAGTGCAGATTCAGCTGGTGCCGGACAAGGAGGCCAAGGGCTGAGAACCGCTGCGCGGCGGAACTTAAAATAGAGAGGCGTTCATTATGTTGAAAGAGATGAAATGGAATATGATGTTGTCGGCGGCGCTGTACATGGTGCTGGGGTTAATCCTGGTAATTTTCCCCGCTACCACCGCCCGCACAGTCTGTTATCTGATATCCGGGATTGCCATTGTGATCGGCATGGTGAATCTGGTGGTCTACTTTACCCGGAATATTACCAGGAACTACTACCGCAATGACTTTGTGATGGGGCTGATGCTCATAATTCTGGGGATTTTTGTGATATATAAGGCGAATCTGGTCATTGAGCTGGTGTCCTTTATTCTTGGCCTGTGCATTATTGTCAGCGGTCTGTTCAAGCTCCAGGGAGCGCTGGACGTGCAGCGCATGGGCGGCAATGCCGTGCTGATTCTGGGGGTGGCGGTGGTCAATGTGGTGATTGGTATTCTGATGGTAATCAATCCCTTTGAATCGGCTCTTCTGTTGTACCGTCTGCTGGGCGCAGGTCTATTGTTCAGCGGACTGACCGACATGGCCTCCACCCTGTATCTCTCCAAAAAGATGCACAGCTATGTGAATAAATTGAGCGATGCAGACGAGGCGATTAAGGTGACAGAGATTCAACCTGAGGAGGCGCCCGGGAAGAACAGTCCGGAGAGCGCACCGGCGCAGGAACAGGAGAATGACGCCGAGTAGACCGGGTATCATATAGCTTGTCCAAACAGAAACAAACGCCGACACAGTTTCGACTGTATCGGCGTTTTCTATCATAAACAGTGCGCGTATATACCATGCGCGGCACTGCAATATTTAGTCGAAGCTGGTCAACACCGAAAACAGCACTGGCAGCTTCTTTTGGTATCAGTTCATCCGTTTGCTGATAAATACAGCATATCAGGAAATTGTGTCCAAAGTGTAGATGAATCCGAAATATTTCATGAAGAAAAAATAAAAAAAGCGGAAACACCCGCATTTGAAAAATTGGGGCTTGCATTTTGGACATATCGTGCTATAATAAAACACATGGAAGCATAGCTCAGCCGGGATGAGCGTTCGCCTCACACGCGAAAGGTCAGGAGTTCGAGCCTCCTTGCTTCCATTTTTCACTGCCTGCGATTTTAATGGTTTAAAGTGTGAAACTTTAAAGCGTTAAAATCGCAGGGCGATGTGATGGCATCTGACTAAACAGGCGCAAGACTCAAACAGAAAGGAATGGTTGTAGACATGAGCAGAGAGAGACAGGGCAGTCTGGTATCCTTCCGCCCGGATATCAAGGTAGTTGACTGTACACTACGGGACGGAGGACTGGTGAATAATTTCCGTTTTTCGGACGAGTTTGTAAAGGACTTGTACCTGGCCAATATCAAGGCCGGTGTGGACTATATGGAGTTTGGCTACAAGGCCTCCAAGGAGATATTCAAGCAGGAGGACTTCGGTAAGTGGAAGTTCTGCGACGAGAAGGATATCCGGGAGATCGTGGGGGACAACAAGACGGACATGAAGATTTCCGTCATGGCCGATGTGGGACGGACCGATTATAAGAAGGACATTTTAAACCGCAAGGACAGCGTAATCGACCTGGTGCGTGTGGCAACCTATATCAATACGATCCCGGCGGCCATAGAGATGTTGGAGGACGCCAAAAAGAAAGGGTATGAAACCACTGTCAATATTATGGCGGTATCCAAGGTGAGCGACGTGGACCTGGACGGCGGTCTGGAGCTGCTGGCCCAGAGCAGTGTGGATGTTATCTACCTGGTGGACAGCTTTGGCGCATTCTATCCTGAGCAGGTGGAGCGGTTGACGGACAAGTATCTGGACATTGCGGCCAAATACGGCAAGAAAGTGGGCATGCATGCCCACAACAATCAGCAGCTGGCATTTGCCAACACCATAGAGAGCCTTTCCCGGGGGGCAAGCTATCTGGATGCCACTGTGAGCGGCATGGGAAGAGGAGCGGGCAACTGCTATATGGAGCTGCTGCTGAGTTTCCTGCGCAATCCCAAATACAACAAGATTGCGATTATGAACTTTATCGAAAAGCATATCGGCAGGCTGAAGGAGGAAGGCGCTGTGTGGGGCTATGATATCCCCTATCTGCTGACCGGCACTTTGAACTGTCATCCCTCCTCCGCAATCCAGTTTATCAAGGAAAATAGAACGGATTACGCCATGTTTTATCAGGATCTGATTGATAGCGCCCTGTAAGAATGGACAGTGTAGGCCCCCTCCGGTATGCGGAAGGGGCTTTTGGTTGGGAAAAAGTGTGCAGAGGGTAATTCAATGTATATAGAGAATATTACAAAAATCAGGAAAAAAGTCTGTCTGGCATTAGTTATGCTATTGGTTGCTGCCCCTGCTCTGTCTGCCTGCGGGAAAAAGAGCAGCGAAGAAACGCCGGAAAGGGCATTTGGCGTAGACCTTATCCAGGAACTGACTGTTCAGTCCCCAGAGCAGGTGGTCTGCGGGTCGGACGGCGCATGGGCGATCACTGCTCAGAAAAATGCTCCGATTTATTATCTTGCGTATGAAACTGAAACAGTGGGAATAGAGACAGTGGAGTGGCAGCAGGAGGAGGGAGAAAGTCTTATCAATATAGCGGAGCGGAACGGAACGCTATATGCGGAGGTTCAAAGCCCGGACGGGGATACCCTCACGATTCGAAAATACGGCATGGGCGGCTGGTGGAATAAGGTTATGGATATAGAGGCGGAAGATAGGGGATGGCGCTCTGTGGGGAGCGGCCTGTTCGTGGATGACGCCGAGAATGTATATCTAGTAAGCGGGAGCACAGTGACACGTTTTGGAGAGACAGGGGAAAAGGTCTGTGAGTATGAAATGAAGGGCAGTTCCTGCTTTTTTCAGGGGCAGAGTGGGCAATACGTGGAATGCGCGGCCGTGGGCGATCAGCGAATCATTTTGTATGAGATGCGTGAAAAGGAGGCAGTGGAAAAGTGGACGCTGGATGTGCCTGTCAGATGCGCCTATGGCATTGCGTGCAGTGAGGAGGGAACACTGTGTTTGGCCACCAGTGAGGAACTCCTCTTTGTTGACAAAACGAACGGAAAGTTGCTGGCACGGTCAAGCTATGTCATGATGGGAGTGTCCCCTGTCAGAGCGGGGGTATATAATGTGGAGGAGGAGACATTGCGTCTGTATGGAACTGGTGAAAGCAGCGCCGGAAATCTATTTTGCGGCCTTTTAAGTGGACGGGATGCGGCCGCGCAGCGAACAGAGCTGGTATATGGCACGCTTGGAACAGAAAACCGCGAGGCCGCCGCCAGCATACAGGCGGCCATCAGAGATTTTAATCGAGAAAATGAGAATTATTACATTACAATCAGAAATTATCACAGCGATACCTATGACGGTACCTACGCCCAGCGTCTGCATATGGATATGGCTAGCGGAAACGCTCCGGATATTATTGAGATGGACGCCACGTTGATGTATTATGAATCTTACGTGAGAAACGGTTATCTGGAAGACCTGTCTCCGTATCTGGAACAGTCAAAATATGGGGAGGATATTTTGTGGAACGTTTTAAGTGTGTATGAAATGGACGGAGGATTGTATCTCCTTGCGCCTCATTTTAATCTTAATACATTTCAGGTGAATCCGGAATATGAAATAGATGTGGATGAATGGAACATGGAGACTTTTCTTGAACTGATAGAGGAGAATGGATGGGAAAAGGATATCCTGCTGGCGGGTACGCCCCAGCTGCTGCTTTATCATTTGATAGCAGGCCAGCAGAACCAGTTCATAGATTGGGAACACAAGACGGCGGCCTTTGAGACAGAGGAATTTAAGGAGATACTTGCGCTGTGTGGGGAGTATGCGGCGAGGGACTGGCCGGATATTGACGGGCGGACAAACGTTGAACTGAGGAGAGATTCATTGTGCGCAACGGACTTCTTTTTTTCGTATCAGGATTATCTGAGGGACGTAAATGTATACGGCAGGGAGTATCCGCTGTATGGATATCCCACGTCTTCCGGGCAGGTGTATACAATCGGGACATGTTCCGACGGCTGTGCGATGTATGCGGGAAGTAAGAACAAAGAGGGGGCATGGGAGTTTATGGAGAGTCTTTTAGGGGAGGTGAATCAGAGATGTCAGAATGTCTATGATGTTGGCTTTCCTATCCGGGAGTCCATGATGAGAGAATTGAAAGAGGAAGGCGCAGTGCTCACGGTTGACCGGGAAGAGGTGACGATGACAGAGAGTGAATTCCGGATCGTGGACAACGTCCTTCAGAGTGGGGAATTTACCAGAACTTTGCTTAACTACAACATATGGGTTGTGATAGAGGAGGAAGCGAACGCTTACTTTGCCGGAGATAAGAGTGTGGAGGAGGTAGCTCATATCATACAGAGCAGAGTAGAGATAATTCTGAATGAGTAGAGAATGCAATTTAAATATTAAAAAAATGTTAAAAAGTTTTTACAAAGTATTGAGAATTATTACAAAACGTGTTATGCTGAAAATCGGTACTGTAGGAAAAGGTGCAGGAACGTGTAAGACAGAGGTATAACACATTATGAAAAAAAGAGTTATCAGTGTACTGTTAGTGGGAATTCTGACAGTGTTTGTATATCGGCAGGTGGCTGTGGCAATGCCGTCCGATGCGGAGACAGTGGGCATGGCGGAGGCGGAGGTACGGGTTTATGCCGTAGAGCAGGCGGAACCTCTAGTGCTGGAGAGTATGGAGGAGCCTGAGCCGGAAGAGGATGCCGCCGTGGTACCTGAGGTGGCGGGAGACGAAAACGATGCCATGGAACCTGAGGTGGTGGGAGACGAAAACGATGCCGTGGAACCTGAGACGGCTGGAGACGAGGCCGCTGATGAGGAGCCAGAGAGCGAGTATGCCAACCTGGCCATTGCGCAGGTGAACAACTATGTGAATGTGCGCCAAGAGCCAACTACGGATAGTGCCGTTTTAGGCAAGATATATAACGGAGCTGTGGCCCAGATTCTGGACGTTGCCGGGGAGGAGCAGGACTGGTTCCATGTGGTGTCCGGCAGCGTGGAGGGCTATGTCAAAGCAGAGTTTTTCCTGTATGGGGATGCGGCCGTGGAGGCGGTGGATAACTACCTGACACGCTATGCCACGGTGATTGTGGACAGACTGAACGTGCGGCAGGAGCCGGGTACGGACTCCAAGCGTATCGGCTTTATCACTCACGGCGAAAAAGTGAAAATTCTGGAGATGCTGGAAGACTGGATGCTGGTACAATATACCGAGGACAGGACAGGCTATGTGGCCTCCGAGTATGTGACCGTCTCAGAAGAATTTATCTATGCCAAATCCATAGAGGAGGAGAGGGCAGAGCAGGAGGCCCTGCGTGAGATGGCCAGACGGATGGCTCAGCAGGAGCAGGCCGCACCGGAAAACACGGCGGTAACGCCCCTGACTCCCCCGACCACTGTCTATACCAGCAACGAAGAGCTGCGCAGTTCCATCGTGGCGTATGCCATGCAGTATCTGGGCTATCCCTATGTACACGGGGGAAAAAGCCTGGCAACAGGCACGGACTGTTCGGGTTTCACCTGCTATATCTATGCCGATTTCGGATATTCGATCAGCAGGACTCCCTCCGGACAGTACAGCTCAGACGGCAAGAGTATTGACTACAGTGAGATACAGCCGGGGGATATTATCTGCTACGGAAAAAGCAAGTGCACCCACGTGGGTATGTATATCGGGGACGGACAGATTATTCATGCCGCCAATTCCCGCAAGGGCGTGGTGATCTATGAGGCCGGTTACGACAACATACTGGGCATTAAGAACATTATTGACTGACGGCGGATTCGGAAAGGGTTTCCCCTAGGACGTCCGGCCAGCGGAGAGTACTGTCTCCAAATATTTCAGAGGACCATTTCAGCAGGTCGTCCAGGCTTAGGGTTACGCCCCCGTAGGAGCGAATACCGTGCCGGGCGGCCTGTTCCTGTGTATAGTTCTGCAGCAAATAGACACCTTCAAAACGCACTCGTCCGCTGGTGTACTGACATACCAGCGGAATTGCACCGCTTTGGCTCTCTACGATAGTAACTTCCTGTTCGCCCACGTGCAAAGTAACCCAAGCCATGGCCTCCAGCATACAGATTCCCTCTTTCTGCGTGGACACATAATTACCCAGTGAGTAAAAGCACAGACAGCGGTTGCCGTTTTCCGCCTCGATCCACTCCACCGGCTGCACCACATGGGGATGAGTGCCAATGATAATGTCTGCTCCGGCCTCGGTCATTTGCAGGGCGAATTTCTCCTGATAGCTGGAGGGAGTGGTGACATATTCCGTCCCCCAGTGGGGGCAGACCACCACTACGTCCGCCTGTTCCCGGGCGATGGCAATATCCTCCAGCACCTGAGGATTCAGACTGGTAAAGTCCAGTTGTCCGCTCTGGGGGTTATAGTCACAGAGAATATTCAGATGTCCCATGATGGAAGTGGGAATCACCTCCATGTTGGGTCCGTAGGTATAGTTCAAGACGGCAAAGGTAACGTCTCTGACAGTCATATAGCCAATGCCCCTCTCATCTGTCCGCCAGTCGGCAGTCTGGCCTTCGCCCGCGTGCGCAGAGCCGGTGCGCGGTGCGATCCTGCCGTTTTCGTCAAAGTCATTCTCTCCATGAATTCCCAGCATCATTACCTCTGGGTGCTGCTCCCGCCAAAATGCGGCGCAGTGATTCAGTCCCTGAAGTTTCTGGTCCGCCGCATGGTTGGAGGCGTGGAGCACTACGTTGAAACCGGCCGAAGCGATGGCGTCACCCACCTCCGTTGGGGAGTTGAAAAAGGGAAAGCCGGAGAATCCCAGGTCGTTGCCTCCCAGAATAGTCTCCTGGTTAATGATTTTAATATCTGCCTCCCCAAGCTGTTGGGATATATTTTCGTACAGCATGTCATAGTTGTAACTGCCGTCCTCCTGCTGTCCGCTGCGAATAATGCCAAGATGCAATAAATTGTCTCCCACCATCATCAGCGAGAGATCGTATTCGGGAAATGGCGTGGATGTAGGCATCGGTGTGGATGTAGGCGTAGGCGCGGGTGTGGAATTGAAAACCGGGGGAGTGGACGCAGCGCTATCCGTATGCTCCGGGGATAGCTGCCCGGAGGCGTCGGTAAACAGGTCGCCGCAGCCGGTAAGAGTTAACAGCAAAGCCAGCAGTATTGCACTGCGGCGCAAAGGTATGGTAAGTTTCATTATAACCTCTTTCCTGCATATCGCAAGCCGTGCTTGCGATACTGCGTTAATCAGTATTTGAAACGTTAGTTTCAAACGTGTTCCTTTCGTAAAGTGTGGGTAGTGTCCCGAAACAAAATGGGGATACTGTCACATAGTATCAGGTCCATATTGACCGGATACTTGACTCTGCGTATCACAAATATTATACTGGACACAGAGAGTCGTCTGGCTGTTACTTGCCATGGACAAGGCTATTATACTATAAATTGATACAGGAAAAAAGATGAAAATGGAGGCATTTCATGGAGAAGCGGTTGAAAAGTTACCTGGCTGCAATGGAGAAACTGACGGAGTGCAGGGAAAAGCTGCGGGACATGGACACGGCAGCGCGGCGGCAGACTGCCGATGAATTGCTGGTGCAGATTCAGTTTTTTCAGCATGAGAGGCTGGTACATTTGATTGTGACGGTGACGTTTGCCATTCTCACGCTCCTGTCCATTCTGGGCTGTGTGCTGGCACCGCAGCCCGCTATATTTGCGCTGGTGGCGCTGCTGCTGGTCCTTCTGGTGCCCTATATCCGGCACTATTACATTCTGGAAAACGGGGTGCAGAAACTGTATGTGTGCTATGATCGCCTGGCGGAGACATGTAGCAAATAGAACACTTTCAGGCTCTTTTTGATGTACCGCAGGGAAGAAATGGCGCTTTTGGTGCAACATAGTGTTATGACTTTTGGATATGATTTAAACACAGGGAATAAGGGAAATGCAGCTGCACATGGGAAAACCCCGTTTCGGGGTGGTGCATATGCTGTAGGATTTCCTGTATAAGGGGATTGGTGTCCGCTGCATAAAAGGGGAATGATGCGGGATCGCATCTAGTGGACACAATACACAAGGCAGTAAAAAAAGAGTCATCGGAGAATCCGAAGGCTCTTTTTCGCTGTGTTTTCAGGTGTAGTCGATCACCTTGGGATTGGCCGGCGTGTCCGCATCGACCACATATTTGCTGTAATCATCGGGATCCACATACACGTCAATGGAATCTCCGGGCGCATACCCAGGGTTCCTCATTACATTTTTCTTGAAACGATAGGTCACATCCCTGTAGGGATCCTGGTAAGTGCAGAAAATGACATAGGGATGCCGGCCGTTATAGGTGACGGAGTAGTTAAAGTCAATGTTCTCCACGACAGCCTGCAGCCGTTTTCCGCTCTGCATCAGTTTCTTGCCCTTCGCGGAGCCAACCAGCATGTGGGTCGTGGGGATAACGCCCACCAGTGTAAAGACAAGGCCCATTCCCAGCAGAATCACAAAGAGCACATTGTCACCGGCCGTGGATTTCACATGGCCGGGCTGGCCGGGGTCCACCAGCAGGGGGATTTCCTTGCCCACATACATGCTGCTGCTGTAGTATCCCAGATGCACATGCTCAAAGTTCTGGCCGCCGTAGCTGTAGTTGACATAGGTTGTGTGAGTGACGTCCCCGTCGGAGTTCCGGCTGGCTTGGATATCAGCGATGGTGCCTGTGATTTCCACCGCAATGCTCCGAAAACGGAGACTGCTGCTCAGATATACAAATCCACCGATGAGCAGAACGATTCCGACCAGTCCGAAAATCACGAAAAAAATAACAAGAGAAAAGTCTCTTTTCTTTTTGGATGTCTTTGCCATAGTTCGAATTACCTCGTTTCTGTAGTATTTTCTCAAGGGATTTTGGTACTTGTCCCTTTGGGGGAAATCAAGTATGATATATATGTAAGTATACAAATAGTATAACATAGATCAATGGAGGATGAAAGTATGAAATTGATTTCCTGGAACGTAAACGGGCTGCGTGCCTGTCTGGATAAGGGATTTATGGATTTTTTCAGGGACGCGGAGGCGGATGTGTTCTGTCTGCAGGAGATTAAGCTGTCTCAGGGACAGCTTGAGCTGGAACTGCCGGGTTATTACCAATACTGGAATTATGCGGAGAAAAAAGGGTACTCCGGCACGGCCATATTCAGCAGAGAGGAACCTCTCAGCGTGTCCTACGGTATCGGTATCCCGGAGCACGATCACGAGGGCAGAGTGATTACGGCGGAGTTTTCGGACTTTTATGTGGTGACAGTGTATACTCCAAATTCCCAGCGGGAACTGACCAGACTGTCCTATCGAATGGAGTGGGAGGCGGCCTTTCTGGCGTATCTGAAAGGACTGGAGGAGCGTAAGCCGGTGATTTTCTGCGGAGATCTGAATGTGGCCCACAGGGAGATCGATCTGAAAAATCCCAAGAGCAATCGGCACAATGCGGGCTTTACCGACGAGGAGAGAAACTGCTTTACCAAGGTGCTGGAGAGCGGATTTGTGGATACGTTCCGGCATTTTTACCCGGATTTGGAGGGCGCGTACAGCTGGTGGTCCTACATGGCCCAGTCCAGGGCCAGGAATATAGGGTGGCGTATCGACTATTTCGTGTGTTCCGAGACTCTCCGGGACAGGCTTACGGACGCCAAAATCCACGCACAGGCAATGGGTTCGGACCATTGTCCGGTGGAGCTTGATATTGCGTAAAGGAGGAGGCTATGAGCCTGCGGTTCTATTTTGGCCCTTCGGGCGTCGGAAAAAGTCATAGGCTGTATCAGGAGATTGTAGAGAGGTCTATGGAGGGGCAGGGCACCCAAGAAAAGCGCAGTTTTCTGATTGTGGTTCCGGATCAGTTCACGATGCAGACACAGCAAAATTTAGTGACAATGCATCCTTGTGAAGGTATAATGAACATTGATGTGTTGAGCTTTGGACGATTGTCCCACCGTATTCTGGAGGAAGTGGGAGGGGAGGATATCCCCGTGCTGGACGATACCGGCAAGAGCCTGGTGCTGCAGAAGGTGGCGGCAAGTTTGAAGGATCAGCTGCCCGCTCTGGGGGGATATCTGCACCGGCAGGGCTATATTCACGAGGTGAAAAGCGCCATATCGGAGTTTATGCAGTATGGTCTCTCGCCCAAGGATGTGGAAAAACTGACGGAGTTTGCGTCCGGGAGAGGCGCACTGCACCACAAGCTAAAGGACCTGGGGCTGCTCTATCAGGGATTTCTGGACTATATCAGGGGACATTTTATCACCACAGAGGAAACCCTGGACCTGGTGTGCCGCTCTCTGCACAAATCTCGGCTGATTCCCGGCAGCGTCATTGTCTTTGACGGGTTTACCGGTTTTACGCCCATACAGAACCGGGTGATCCAGGAGCTCATGCGTCTGGCATCGGAAGTGATCGTCACCGTGACGCTGGGGGTGGGTGAGAATCCCTACGAGCTTGACGGGGAGCAGAAACTGTTCTATTTGAGCAAAAAGACCGTGCACGATCTGACGGCGCTGGCGGCGCAGGCGGGGGTGGAGCGGGGGCAGGATGTGACGATCAGTCCCGGTGCGGAGCATCGCTTTGCGGATAACCCGGCGCTGCAGAGTCTGGAGAGGAACCTATTCCGAATCAGTCCTGAGCCCTATACCGGACAGCAGGAGCAGATAAGGCTTTTTGAGGCGGACACGCCCAAGGAGGAGGTGCACCAGGCCGGTCTGGCGATTCTGGGACTGATTCGCCGGGAGGGCTTGCAGTATCGGGATATTGCGGTGGTTACGGGCAACTTAGAGACCTATGCCGTACATGTGGAGACAGAGTTTGCGGACATGGAGATCCCCTGCTATATCGACCGTACCAGAGGCATTACCTTAAGTCCCATGATCGAGTACATAAAGAGCGCCCTGCAGTTGTTTCTGCAGGACTTTTCCTATGAGACGGTATTTCATTATCTGCGCAGCGGTCTGGCGGCGCTGACTCCGGAGGAGACGGATGATCTGGAGAACTATGTGCGTGAGACAGGTATCAGAGGGCTGAAAAAGTGGAGCAGTCTGTTCACGAGAAAGACCCGCGCCATGGGGGAGGAAGAGGAGGAGCTGCAGCGAATCAATGCGCTGCGGCAGAGGATGATGGAGCAGCTGCAGCCCCTTGCGGGCAGCAGTCGGGCCAGAGCCTGCGACTATGTCAATCAGCTGTATGATTTTCTGCACGACAACGAGGTGCAGCGCGGACTGGTGGACATGGCGGCGGATTTCAAGGCCGCCGGGGACTTGGTGCGCGCCAAGGAGTATGAGCAGATATACCGGCTGGTGATGGAGCTGCTGGAGCAGATTTACGGGCTGCTGGGCGAGGAGGAAATCTCGCGGCAGGAGTTCTATGAGATCCTGGAGGCGGGATTCGGGGAGATTCAGGTGGGTACGCTGCCTCAGAATGTCGATCGCATATTGGTGGGAGATATGGAGCGCACCAGGCTGGGGCAAGTCAAGGTGCTGTTTTTTCTGGGCGTCAATGACGGCAATATCCCCAAGAGCGTATCCAAGGGCGGCATTATCTCGGATATGGACAGGGAATTTTTGAAAGGCTCCCGGCTGGAGCTGGCGCCCACGCCCAGACAGCAGATGTTCATTCAGCGGCTGTACCTGTATCTGAATCTGACAAAACCCTCCCGGCAGCTGTATCTGTCCTATGCCCGCATGGGTAACGATGGCAAGAGCATTCGCCCTGCCTATCTGGTGGGAACTCTCATGAAACTGTTTCCCGGGTTGGAGGTACAGTACCCTGCCCGGGAGTCGGTGCTCTCCCAGGTGGTGACGCCACGGGAGGGCATGCGCTATCTCGCCCAGGGACTGCGGGACTATGTGGATGGGGGCAGCGGGGAACTGACCGGACGGGATTTTTTCACACTGTATGCGGCGTATGCGGGACAGGAGGAACGGCGGGGAACGGTGGAGCTGCTGCGCCGGGCGGCGTTTTTGCGCTACGAGGAGAGTGGATTGTCCCGGGCGGTGGCCAGAGCGCTCTATGGCCTGCAGCTGGAGAACAGTGTCAGCCGCCTGGAGACCTATGCCGCCTGCGCCTATCGGCATTTTCTACAGTACGGATTGACTCTGCGGGAGCGGGAGGAATTCGGATTTGAGAACGTTGATATGGGAAATGCCTTTCACCAGGTGCTGGACGTGTTTGCGGACTGCCTGGAGGAGAGCGGCTACACCTGGTTTGATTTTCCCCAGGACTGGGCGCAGCGGACTGTGGAGGAATCGCTGGAGCAGTTTGCGGCGCAGTACGGGGGCAGCGTGCTTTACGCCAGCGCCCGCAGTGCTTACGGCATTCAGCGCATGGGCAGAATCCTGAAAAGAACGGTGCAGGCGCTGCAGAGCCAGCTGAAAAAGGGCAGCTTTGCGCCGGACGGCCACGAGCTTTCTTTCCATATGGCGAACAGCCTGGAGACGGTGAATATTGCCCTGTCGGAACAGGAAACAATGCGGCTGCAGGGGCGCATTGACCGGGTGGATATCTCGGAGAGCGAGGACAAGGTATATGTGAAAGTGATCGACTACAAATCCGGAGACCGCCGCTTTGACCTGGCGGCGCTGTACTATGGGCTGCAGCTGCAGCTGGTGGTGTACATGAACGCCGCCGTAGAGCTGGAGGCGCGCAGGCACCCGGACAAGGAGATCGTTCCGGCGGCCATGCTCTATTACCATGTGTCGGACCCCATGGTGGAGACTCAGGAAGAATTGACTCCCCAGGAGGTCAATGAGCAGATTCTGGAGCAGCTGCGGATGAACGGCGTAGTGTGCGGCGAGGAGGATATCATCCAGCGGCTGGACCGGGAGATGGGAGACCGCTCCAGCGTCATACCGGTGGAGAAAAAGAAGGACGGCAGCTACTCTGCCCGTTCCTCCCTTATGAGCAGCCAGGAGCTGGGGGTGGTGTCCGCCTATGTGAGCCACAAGGTGCGGCAGATCGGCCGGGAGATCTTGGAGGGACACACGGAGATAAATCCCTATGAAAAAGGCAGTTCGGAGGCCTGTACCTACTGCGCCTACAAAAAGGTGTGCGGATTTGACTTAAGCGTGCCCGGGTATCGCAGGCGGGTGCTGCAGGATATGGACAGACAGGCAGTTTTTGAGACTATGGAGACGGAACTGGGCGGCACGGGCAATGCATCCAAACTGTCCCGGGGAGAAGGAGATACGCAATGAGCATTCAATATACGCCGGACCAGCAGAAGGTCATAGATCTGCGAGACCGGAATATTTTGGTGTCCGCGGCGGCGGGCAGCGGCAAGACCGCAGTGCTGGTGGAACGGATTATCCGCATGATATGCGATGAGACCCGGCCGGTGGACGTGGACAGGCTGCTGATCGTGACATTCACCAATGCGGCTGCGGCGGAGATGCGGGAGAGGATACGGCTGGGACTGGAGAGGGAGCTGGAGGAGCATCCGGACTCGGAGCATATCGAACGTCAGGTGACGCTGCTGCACAATGCGCTGATCACCACCATCGACAGTTTCTGTCTCTACCTGATACGCAATCATTTTCAGGAGATCGGTCTGGACCCCGCCATGCGGGTGGCCGACGAGGGGGAGAGTAAGCTGCTGAAACAGGATGTGCTGCAGGCTCTGCTGGAGGAGCATTTTGCCGGGGGAGATCCGGCTTTTGCGGCGTGTGTGGAATTTTTCTGTCCCGGCGGCAGGGAGAGCGTGCTGGAACAGCATATCCTGAAACTGCACGAGTATGCGGAGAGCTGTCCCTGGCCGGAGCAGTGGCTGGAGGAGAGAAAGGGCGATTATGCCGCGGCGGACGAGGCGGCTTGGGGGAACTCCGCCTGCGGGGAATATCTGCGGCGGTATCTGATAAGGATGGTGCAGGGCTGCGCGGATTCGCTGGAGCATATGCTGGAGCTGTGCGCAGAGGGAGACGGGCCTTACATGTATGTGCCCGTGCTGGAGCAGGAGAGAGACATGTTGCGCAATCTGCCGGAGAAAATAGCTCCCGAGGGGGAGGAATTCTCCATGAGCCGCATGGCCCAGGGGTTGTCGGAGCTCAATTTCGGAAAACTGCCGGTGAAAAAAGATCCCGCCGTGTCCGCTGAAAAGCGGGAGCTTGTGAAGTCTCTGCGCAGCGAGGTGAAGGATACTCTGCGGGAGCTGCGGGAGCAGTTTTTTGCCACGCCCATCTCCTTAAGTCTGGAACAGATGAGCGCCTGCCAGGGACCCGTGTGTACGCTGGTGGAACTTGCCCAGGAGTTTGGGCGGGCGTTTCGGGAGCGCAAGCAGGAGAAAAAGCTTATGGATTTCTCCGACATCGAGCACTATGCCTTGGAGATTTTGCTGCACCGGGAGGAGGGGGAGATCGTCCCCAGCCCTGTGGCCCGGGAGTACAGGGACTATTTTCGGGAGATACTGATCGACGAGTACCAGGACAGTAATCTGGTGCAGGAATATCTGCTCCGGGCGGTGTCCGGCGAGGAGGAGGGGCATTATAATCGCTTTATGGTGGGGGATGTCAAGCAGAGTATCTACAAGTTCCGCCTGGCCAGACCGGAGCTGTTTCTTGAGAAATATGAGACCTACACCCGGGAGGACGGCATATTGCAGCGGATAGACTTAAGCAGGAATTTCCGCAGCCGCCGGGAGGTCCTGGAGGCGGTGAACGGTATGTTTGCCAATCTGATGAGCCGGGAAAAGGGAGGTATTGACTACGATGAACAGGCGGCTCTGTATGTGGGAGCTGTGTATCCCGAGAGACCGGACTGCCGCAGCGAACTGCTGCTGGCGGAGAAACCGGAGAAGGACAGCCAGGTTACGGTAAAGACCAGGGAGGCGCAGATGATTGCGGCCAGGATTCACAGACTGCGCCGGGAATATCAGGTGACTGACAGGGCTACCGGACGGCTGCGGCCCGCCAGATACGGGGACATAGTGATTCTGCTGCGCACCACCAGCGGCTGGGACGAGGAGTTCAAGGAGGTGCTGGAGGCGGAGGGAATCCCTGTGTATATCTCTTCCAAGACAGGTTATTTTGCCGCCACTGAGGTGCAGGAGCTGTTGCAGCTGCTGCGGGTGCTGGACAATCCCACCCAGGACATTCCCCTGTTCGGCGTCATGAAATCCGTGTTTGGCGGTTTTGAAGAGGATGAGATTGCACTGTTGAGAAGTGAAAATAGGGAGATAAGTCTGTGGAGAGCCGTTTGTAATGCAGCGGAGGGAGAAGACTGCGGCGGAGAAATCCGCGAAAAATGCAGTCGGTTCAGAGAGCGCATTGACCTATATCGGAGCTACACCGTCTATATGCCCATACGCCAGCTGCTGGAGACTGTTCTCAGAGAGCACGACTATCTGCAGTATGTGACCGCCATGCCCGCCGGTAGCAAGCGCCGGGCCAATGTGGAGATGCTGCTGACGAAGGCCTCGGATTTTGAAAAGACCAGCTATTTTGGACTTTTTCATTTTGTGCGCTACATCGAACAGTTGGAGAAATACGATGTGGATTTCGGGGAGGCTGGGGCTTTGGATGAGAACGCGGACGTGGTGCGCATTATGAGCATTCACAAGAGCAAGGGGCTGGAGTTCCCGATCACCTTTGTCTCCGGCCTTGCCAAGCGGTTCAATATGCAGGACGCAAACCAGAGTTTTCTCATGGACATGGATTTCGGGTTGGGAACGGACTTCGTGGATACCGAGAGGCGGGTGCGCAATAGGACCCTGCGCAGGATGGTGGTCTCCAGAAAAATGCGTGAGGAGAATCTTGCGGAGGAGCTGCGGGTGCTGTATGTGGCGCTGACCAGAGCCAGGGAGAAACTGATTATGACCGCCTGCGCAGCGGATGCGGAGGCACTGTGGCAGCAGTATCAGCTGCGGGGGGCGGGGCCTCTGAGCTATCTGGATTTTATAAGTGCGGGGAGCTATCTGGACTATATTCTGCCATCTCTGAATCCGCAGAGGGTGCAGGTGACGGTGTGGCAGGAGGAAGAACTGTCGGAGCAGGCCGTGCGGGAGCAGGTGGATCTGGCCGGGAGAGAGCTGCAGCTTGAGCAGGCCGGATTGTGGGCGGACCGGGAGCAAGTCCAAGCGTTGGAGCAGCGTTTTGCATATACATATTCCTACAGGCAGCTGGAGCGGCTGTATACCAAGACCAGTGTCTCCGAGCTGAAAATTGCTGCTATGGAGGAGAAAGACGAGGCGGCTTATCAGGCCTTTGAACAGAAAGAGGTGGTGCCCTATGTGCCCAGTTTCAGGCAGGACGCGCAGGAGGCCGGAGGCACTCTGCGGGGCAATGCCTTCCACAAGGTCATGGAATTGGCGGACTACGAGGCATTGTACAGAGATGTGTATGAGAAAATGCCGGAGAGCCAGGACGCCTTCCGGCAGATGGGAGACGAGGGAAAATTGAGGGATAATCTGCGGGAATTTCTTGCCCGGGAGACAGCGCAGGGACGGCTGCCGGAAAGCTACCGCCAGGTGCTGCAGGAGCACAAGCTGCTGCGCTTTTTCCGGGATGGTCTGGCATGGCGCATGTGGCGGGCGGACCGAGCAGGGGCGCTGTACCGGGAACAGCCCTTTGTCTACGGGATCAGCGCCGCCCGGCTGAAACCTGATTTCCCGGCGGAGGAAAAGGTGCTGATTCAGGGAATCATCGACGCCTTTTTCATAGAGAACGACCGGATTGTGGTGGTAGACTACAAGACGGACCGGGTACAGAGCGGTCAGGAGCTGTGGAACCGCTATGCGGAGCAGCTCAGATACTATGAGGAGGCCCTGGGAAAACTGATGGGGCTGCCGGTGGGAGAAAAGATTCTCTACTCCTCCAGTCTGGGCTGCTGCGTGACGGAGCCTTAGAACGCCATTTTTTTCACATTGCCCATGGCTTTCTTTACCGGGGGCAGGAGAAGGAGAACGATGGTTACAGCGGCCTCGCAAAAGATATATATGGCGTTGTAGGCCAGGGAGTAAGGCAGCGGCGCCCAGCCCTCCCAGGCATAGGCCCCAAAGAAAATCCATCCGGAGAGCACGGCGAACACATATCGGCCCAGCACCGCCACGATATAGCCTTTGAGCAGCCCGTTTTTGCTGCGGGAAAATATTCCCGAGAGTCCCAGCGCTCCAAAGGCCAGCAGATAGTCCACCACCAGCTGCGTGGGATAGAGCACATAGGGATCGATCAGCAGCTGCAGCACGCCGTAGGCGACGCCGGTCAGCAGTCCTGCGCCCAGCCCAAAGAAATATCCGGGCAGGCAGATCACCAGCATGGACAGCAGCGTGACAGAACCGCCCCAGGGAAATGAAAACAGTTTGACATTGGACAGTATCGTGCCCAGCGCTATGGCCATGGCACAGAACGCCAGCTGTTTGGCGGTCAGTTTGCCGTGTGGCTTTTTGGCGGAGGCGTCCGCCTTTTTCTTTTCCTGGGCACGGGCAAATGCCACTGCGCCGCCCAGCAGAGCCAGGACGAGAATGACCAGCAGAATCTTACTCAGAGTGGTGGGGACATAGGTGGTTTCTCCCCAGTCGTTGACAACAACATCATAGAACATAAAAAATCCTCCTTTGTGGGTGCAAGGAGGGACGACATCGTAATACGGAGAGGGAGAGCGTTTTGCCGCCCAGGCCGTATACTTTTGCTTCCTTACGCCGGTATTGTCCGGGTCAAGTAGTGAGGGTTAGGATCTGGAAGATCCAATCTCAGCGATGCGCTCCCCTAGCGAGTATTTAATTTGGTTCGTAGCCTATCATATACAATGACAGCGGCGTTGTCAAGAAATTTTTTTGAATATGAAAATTCCGGTTGCATATGCGGACATTTCATGTAAAATTGATTTAGAGAAGAAACTGTTTACTATAAATATAAGAAAGGTGTGAACGGATTATGGAGAGATGGGCAAGGGCAAAGTATCAGCCGGTTCTTCCGCTGGGGGAGGACGGACGACGCATCACAGGCAGCAGGGAGCATATTATGCTCTCCAAGGATGCGGCAAAGGAGGGCATGGTACTTCTGAAAAATCAAGGGAATGTGCTGCCGCTGGCGAAGGGCAGCAGGGTTGCGCTGTTCGGTAAGGCAACTATCGATTATGTGAAGGGCGGCGGAGGCAGCGGTGACGTGACGGTGGCTTACGCCCGCAATCTGTATGAGGGGTTGAAACAAAAGGCCGGTCATGTGGAGATCTTTGAGGAGCTTGCACTATTTTACAAGGAGAATGTGAAGGGGCAGTATGCCAAGGGCAGAGGCCCGGGCATGACTGTGGAGCCTGCGCTGCCGGAGGAGCTTTTGAAAAAGGCCAGGGCGTTCACGGATACCGCCATCATCAGCATCTGCCGCTATTCCGGTGAGGGCTGGGATCGAAAGAGCATCTACGATAAGAAAAACAAGACGGACGATATGGTCATCGCCGGACTGGAACAGAGGCAGGACGCCGAGGAAGAGGTGTTCGAGGAGGGAGACTTTTACCTGACCCATGCGGAGAAAGCCATGGTGGAGTCGGTAAAGAACAGCTTTCCCAGGGTAATCGTCGTCATGAATGTGGGCGGCATGGTGGACACGGACTGGTTTGCCGGAGAGGATAAGATACAGGCAGTACTCATGGCGTGGCAGGGCGGCATTGAAGGCGGGCTGGCGGCGGCAGAGCTGCTGATCGGTGAGGGCAGTCCCAGCGGTAAGCTCTCGGATACCTTTGCAAAACGGCTGGAGGATTATCCCTCCACTTATAATTTTCATGAATCGGACGATTATGTGGAATATACCGATGATATCTACGTGGGATACCGCTACTTTGAGACGATTCCCGGGGCGGCGGACAAGGTAAATTATCCCTTTGGGTTTGGATTGTCTTACACAAAATTTAGTCTCTCCGTGCCGGTTGTGGAAAAGGGAGAACATGATCTCCGCGTCATGGTGGATGTGTGCAACGTGGGAGCCGTGGCGGGAAAAGAGGTGGTACAGGTCTACTACAGCGCTCCCCAGGGCAGATTGGGAAAGCCTGCAAGAGAGCTGGCTGCTTTTTGCAAAACCAGGCTGTTACAGCCCGGGGAGACACAGACTGTCACGCTGCGGATCGACATAAACGATATGGCATCCTACGATGATCTGGGCAAGGTGGTCAAGTCGGCTTATGTGCTGGAAAGGGGTGAATATCGTTTCTATGTGGGCACCTCTGTGCGGGACACCGTGGAGAGCAGCTATGTGATGGTGCTTAATGAGGATGTGGTCACAGAGCAGCTTTCTCCCAAAATGGTTCCCACCCAGCTCAGCAAGCGCATGCTGGCGGACGGCAGTTTCGAAGAGCTGCCCCAGGGAGAGCCTGTGGATACGGACGCAAGCGTATTTGCGGCCAAATTGTCTGAAAAAGAGACAGCTGGGGTGACGCCTGTCGTAAGGCGCCGTGAAAGCTATCGACTGTGGGGAGATATCGACAACAGGCCGAAACTTATAGATGTGGCGGAGGGGAGAATGACGCTGGAGGAGTTTGTGGCCCAACTCCCCGACGAGCAGCTGGCGGAGCTTTTGGGGGGACAACCCAACACCGGCGTGGCCAACACCTTCGGATATGGCAATCTGCCGGATTACGGCGTTCCCAATATTATGACGGCGGATGGTCCGGCAGGGGTGAGGATTGCTCCTCAGTGCGGCGTCTGCACCACCGCGTGGCCATGCTCTTTCATGCTGGCGTGCAGCTGGAATCCTGAGCTGGCAGAGCGGGTCGGAGAGGCTGGCAGCGCGGAGGCGAAGGAAAACAATATCGGCGCATGGCTGACTCCCGCCATCAATATTCACCGGAGTCCTCTCTGCGGCAGAAACTTTGAGTATTATTCCGAGGACCCCTATCTGACCGCAAAGATGGCGGGGGCTATGGTGACGGGTATCCAGAGCAACCATGTGGCGGCTACGGTTAAGCATTTTGCTCTGAATAATAAGGAGACAAACCGCACGGAAAGCGATTCCAGAGCCTCCGAGCGCGCAATCCGGGAGATCTATCTCAAGGCCTTTGAGAGGATTGTAAAGGAGGCGAAACCCTGGAGCATCATGTCCTCCTACAATATTATCAACGGGCACAGAGCCTCCGAGAATCGGGAAATGCTGGAGGACATTCTCCGCGGCGAGTGGGGATTTGAGGGCATGGTGACCACCGACTGGTGGGCCCACAGTGAGCATTACAAGGAGACCAAGGCGGGGAATGATGTGAAAATGGCATGTGGTTTTCCGGGGAGACTCCTTGAGGCCATGGAGAAAGGGGCGCTTACCAGGGGCGAGATGGAAATTTGTGCCAGAAGGATTCTGGGACTGATTTTAAGGATAGACTGATAAGGTGAAACACAAGTAAAAAGGACCTTGTTCTGATAACTGAGGGGGGTCCTTTTTGCTTGCCAAAATTTTTTTCGCACATCTGCGGAGTCTGATCCGTTATACACAGTGAAAGGAGGGCGGCCTGGTGTCCATGGACGAAAAATCAATGTACGACAAGATATACCGCTACTGCTACTATCGGCTGGGGCAGGCACATACGGCGGAGGATATAACCCAGGAAGCCTTTCTGCGGCTGTGGGAGAGCAGAACTTACCGGGAGCAGGGCAAGGCGCTGCAATATCTGTACACCACGGCCAGGCATCTGTGTATTGACGAATACCGCAGATGCAAAGCCCAGCCATTGACGCAGGAACTGGAAGGGCAGCTGGCGGCAGAGCCGGGGCTGGAGCCGGAATTGCGGCTGGGGCTGCGACAGGCACTGGAAACTCTGGAGGAGAGCGAGAGGGAGCTGTTGGTGCTGCGTTACGGGAGTGAAATACCTCTGGGAGAACTGGCGAAAATGTTGGGCATGTCCCGGTTTGCGGCCCGCCGACGGATAACGGCGGCCCTAGAGAAATTGCGGGCGCAGCTGGATTAGCAGCCTGGCCTGTCTCGGTGAGACAGAGGAAGACGAGGAATCTGATTGAAAAATCAAGGATCTTTCAATTTTCTATTTGAGCAATATCGCAGACACAGCGGTAGTTGGCAAAGCCAACTACAGATATGCATGGGGGATTAGTATGAGGAAAAACAGGATAGAACGAGAACATAGCAGCGCCGGAGACGGGCGCTTGGAAGACAGCTTGGAGCGGCAACTCAGCGTGCTATGGCAGGCTCCGGCTCCTGAGAGAAGGGACACTTTTCTGGCTGGCAGCCCCCCGCTCCCTATAAGTCACAGCGCATTCGTCCTTTGCCAGGCGGCATATATACGCAAGCGAGTGTGGGCGCTGTCGGTGGCGGTATTTGCCGCCCTAGTGGGAATTACTGCCGGATGGCAGAGAGATGCTCTGTGCGTGGCGGCCGGCGCCATGCCGTTCTTTGCTCTGATTGCGGCCCAGGAGCAGACACGCTCTTCAGTGTACAACATGACAGAGCTGGAGTTTGCCACCCGCTTTTCGGTAAAAAGTATTGTTCTGGCGAGAATGGGGCTGCTGGGAAGCTTTCATCTGGCGCTGCTGCTTTTGCTGCTGCCATTGTTGGCCCTGTATGAGCAGATGAAGTTCTGGCATACCGGCGTGTACCTGCTGGTGCCCTATCTGATGACCACGTTTTTGAGTATGGTCTGGTCCAGAAGGGTGCGGGGGCGGGAGGTCATGTACCTGTGTCTGGGTAACGCCGTTCTGGTGGGCTGCCTGCAGATGGTGGGATATGGGTTGTTTGAGTGGTACAGGGAGAGCTTTTTTGGCTATTGGATCGCGGCGCTGGCGCTGCTGCTGGCAGCAAACGGATGGGAGTATTATCAGGCCGCCTGCCGGGCCAACTGTATCTATGAGCGGGCAGCTGCGGAACTTTAAACAGCATACTCCCGAACAGCGCACTGATCCATGTTCGGACAGCAAAGCGGCCGAATATGGATCACCGGCCTTGTGTGCTGTCAGGGAGTATGCGGAACTCTAATCAGTAACTGTCCGAACAGTGCCCAGAAGAATATACGGCCGCATTAAAGGACGGATATTCTTCTGCTGGGATGGTACTGGAAGGACGGTTACGGAACTCTAAATAGGAGAAAGAAGATATGGATGAGACGAGAGAAAATGTTGTGCTGTGTGTAGACAATATCAGCAAAAAATATCAGAGCAGAACCGTGGTGGATCATATCAATATCAATCTGACCAAGGGAGTCTACGGTTTGCTGGGGGCCAACGGCGCGGGCAAGACCACTTTGATGCGGATGCTCTGCGGTATTCTGCTGCCCACGGAGGGACAGATCACTCTGGCCCGGCAGCCCGTGACCAGTGAAAGCTACCGGGCCATGCTGGGGTATCTACCCCAGGATTTCGGGTATTACCCGGATTTTACAGGCAGGGAATTCCTGCTCTATATGGCGGCGCTCAAGGGACTGCCGAAACCCCAGGCCCGGCAGAAAAGTAAGGAGCTGCTGGAATTGGTGGGGCTGGCGGAACAGGCGCATAAAAAGGTCAGAACCTATTCCGGCGGTATGAAACAGCGGCTGGGAATTGCCCAGGCGCTGTTGGGGGACCCCAAGTTGTTGGTGCTGGATGAGCCTACGGCGGGATTGGACCCCAAGGAGCGAGTGAGATTCAGGGACTTGATCGCCTCGGCGGGAAAGCGCAGTATCGTGCTGCTGTCCACTCATATCGTGTCAGATGTAGAGCATATTGCAGATAGTATCCTGATGATGAAGGACGGAAAGATGATCTATCAGGGTAAATGGGAGGAGAGCCGCGGTGATCTGGAGGCATTTTATCTGGAGCAGTTTGGAGACGGCATCGACAGGGCAGATGAAAAACAGAGAGAAGGAGGGCGGCAGGAATGAGTCAGTTGGGAACGCTGTACCAATATGAAATAAAAAAGATTTTAAAGAGGAAAATGACATGGATCGCCTTTTGTGGTGTGATGTTGATTATAGTATTTTTATGCTATGAGCCGCTTTTGGACAACTATACCAGCATTGACGCGCGGACCGGGGAGAGTGTGCGCGTCACTAAATACGATTATGTGTTGGAACAACAGGAGCGGGCAGAGAGATTCAACGGCCGGATTATCGACGATACATTGCTGCAGGAGATGCAGACGGCCTATATGGGAGTACAGACCCAGGAGATGCAGACGGTGAGGGACGGCGTTGTTTCGACAACCTCAAGTATGCAGACAGTAGCACTTCCCGTCGATGGAACGGAAGCGGAGTTGCTTAAGATTATAGAACAACAAAGGCAGTATGAGGCCATCTATAATTATATTAGAGGAGTGGTGGGAAATGAGAGGGTACATACTGTGGACGCCGCTGCTTTCTACGGAGAGAGGCAGCGAGCCGTGGCAGACTACGAGCGCATTTTGTATCTCACTGAGGGGGAGAAACAATATTGGCGTGAAAACGAGGTTCGGTCTCCTTATGCCTACTATTGGGATATGGGGCCGGATATGATGTTGTCCAGCGTTAAGACGATTCTGGCGTTGACCGCACTGATGATCGGCATGGTATTCTCGGGCGTATTTGCGGATGAGCGAATGAGAAAGACGGACCAGTTGGTGCTGTGCAGCCGCCATGGCAGGGGGACGCTCTATTTGGCAAAGCTGCTGGCTGTCGCTACCCTGGGGACAGCGGCAACGTTTCTGGTGAGCGGTATTACAATGCTGAGTTTTGGCGTTCTCTACGGATATGAAAAAAACTGGAATGCGCCGCTGCAGATATATCTGCCGTCTTCGCCCTTTGCCCTGACTATGGGTGAGGCAATCGTGATTCTGATGGTGCTGCTGCTTTTGGCTGCGGCATTGCACAGTGTTCTGACGCTGGTTTTGTCCAGCTGGACCAGGAGCAGCGTTGCGTCTATAAGTCTGATGGTGGTTTACACCCTGGGGACCATGTTGGTTAATGTGCCCGAGCGGCTACGGTTTCTGTCCCAATCTCTGTATCTGATGCCTGCCAAACTGGTTCGCAGCAGCGCTCTATGCGACATACGGCTGGTGGGGGGAGCAGGACATTATTTGAACTGTTGGCAGATGGGTATGCTCCTGTACCCCCTGTTGATCCTTGTGCTTGCGCTGCTGGGCGGTCTGATTTATCGCAGGTGGCAGATCAGCGGGCGGTAAATCAGACAAAAAATTTTCTTGCAATCCTGCCCCACATATGCTAATATACTTTCAAAGCATATATTTCTTTTCACTTTTGATAAAGCAATTCACTTTTCAAGACATCGGAAACTCTATGCTTTTAATTCAAAATGAGACAATTGAAAAGAAGCAGGGGATTTTCGGCACAGGGTACATTTCTGCTTGTGCGTTATTGAGAAGTGACTTTATCCGGTATCTCCTGCGAGTCAGGAGGTAAGAAGTGGGAACAAAAGAAGTGCGGAGGAAATTTCTTCCCCCAAAGTCAGACGTGGCTTTCAAGGAACTGATGCGCAATGAGACAGTGCGCAGACATTTCATCAGCGATGTGTTGGAGATCCCCCTGGAGGAAATCAGGGAAGTGCGGCTGGAAAATACTTTTTTGAGCAGACGCAGCCGCCGGGAGAAGGAGGGCATCCTGGATGTAAGACTGCTGATGAACAATGATCGCAGAATCAATATCGAGCTGCAGATCAGGGAAGTCCCTGCCTGGGACAAGCGCAGCCTGTTTTATCTGTCAAAGATGTATTCAGAGGGGGCGTATGCCGGTGAGGATTACGGCCGACTGCAGAAGTGCATTGTAATATGCGTGTTGGGGTTTAAGTGGGACGCCAAGCCGGGTTACCACAAAGTGTACCATCTGCGGGATCAGGAGGGACAGCTGTATTCGGATCAGTTCGAGATACATGTCATTGAATTGGACAAGGAACTCACCGGGGACAGACTGGATGATTGGATCAGTCTGTTCCGGGTGGAAAGCATGGAGGAATTGAAAATGATACGAAGCACGAATCCGGGCATCGTGGAAGCGGTGAGAGAGGTAATGGCAATGAATCTGGGAAGACGACTACGGGCGTTGTATGAAGAGCATATGAGGATAAAGCGGGATCGATTGTATTTAAGGAACATAGCTATAGCTGAGGGACTGGCCGAAGGGCATGCAGAAGGACTGGCAGAAGGACTGGCCGAAGGGCATGCTGAAGGGTTGGCAGAGGGGCGCGCCAAGGGACTGGCCGAAGGGCTGGAAGAGGGACGTGCCAAGGGACTGGCCGAAGGGCGCACCATGGGACATGCCGAGGGACATGCCGAGGGACATGCCGAGGGACATGCCCAAGGACATGCCCAAGGACATGCCCAGGGTCTGGCTGAGGGAAGAGAACAAGGTATGATTGATTCTGTGCGGAAAATGCTGGCAAAAGGCTATGCCCATGAAGAGATTTCCGATGTTCTGGAGATTGGCATTGAGGAAGTGAAACGGATTCAGGAAGAGCAGGAGCGGTCTGTCTGACTCAGCGGGAGAGAATGCCGCTCTGCTCGATAACTGCAATCAGTTCCTGTATGGTTTCCACGGGCAGCACTAGGGCAAAGCGCACATAGCCCTCGCCCTGGCTGCCGAAAGCGTCCCCGGGGGTGCAGATCACGCCGGTGCGCTCCATCAATTCCATGCAGAAATCCTGGGAGGAGCTAAAGCCATCGGGAATATGTGCCCAGGCGAACATAGTGCCCCGACTGTCCGGCACATTCCAGCCGATGGCCCGCAGGCCGCCGCAGAGCGCATCCCGGCGGGCCTGATAGGCCAGGCACTGGGCCTTGACTCCCTCCAGGGGACCGGTCAGAGCGGCGATAGCTGCTTTTTGAATCGGCGCAAACATACCAAAATCATACTGGGAGCGCAGGAGCTTTAAGGGTTTGATAATCTCCCTGTTGCCGATCAGGAAGGAGATTCTGGCGCCTGTCAGATTAAAACTTTTGGACAGAGAAAAAGCCTCGATCCCCACCTCCTTTGCGTGGGTATACTCCAGAAAGGAGCCACCGTAATTGCCGTCATAGATAATGTCCGAGTAGGCGTTGTCATGTACCACAATGATGTTATATCTTTCCGCAAAGGCGATCAGCTCCTCATAGAAGGAGGGCGTTGCAATGGCACATACCGGATTGTAGGGGTAGGATACCATAATGTACTTGGCCCGACGGGCGATGGATTCAGGGATATCTTCCAGGCGGGGCAGGAAGTCATTTTCCTCTTTCAGATCGTAAAAATATAGTTCGGCGCCGCCCAGATAGGCTCCTACCTCAAACACCGGGTAACCGGGATTGGGCAGCAGCACCACATCCCCGGGATTGCACAGGGCCATACCGATATGGGCGATTCCTTCCTGAGAGCCGGGCACTGCCAGAATCTCGTCTGTCTCCAGTTCCACCCCAAAACGCCTGCGATAGTAGCTCTGCACCGCCTGAGTCAGCTCGGGCAGATCTCGCAGAGTATAGTGGTATTGTTCCGGGTCGCCGGCGGCGTCGATCAGTGCCTGGCGCACGTGCTCTGCCACAGGGAAATCCGGGGTGCCAACGGACAGATTGTATACTTTGCGGCCGCTGGCCAGCAGCTGCTCTTTTTTCTCGTTCAATGCGGCAAAAATGCCGGTCTGAAAATGCGCAAGACGCGCGCAGGGTTCTATTTTCATCTGATTTTCCTCACCTTCGGCTTTGGTCTAGGTCTTTAGTTTACCCCTTTGCGCAGAAAATTACAATAGGGGAACTTAAGACGTCCAAATCCTGATTATTTTCCCAAAATATTGTTTATTAATATACAGTTGTGATAGAATAAAAAAGTCGGGTTTTCCATGGAGAGCATTTAGTTTTCCACAAAAAATGTTTAGAGGACAGAAAAGAGGAACTGCAGCAATGACAAAGATTTTGATTATAGAAGATGATACGGATATCAACAATCTCCTGGCCAAAATTATGCGCAGACAGGGATATGAGGCGGTGCAGGCTTTTTCCGGCACGGAGGGAAAGCTGCGATTGGAGTTGGAACAATATGATCTGTTGCTGCTGGATTTGATGCTGCCGGGGATGATGGGGGAGGAGCTGATCGGAGAAATCCGTCAGACGGACCCGGATCTGTCCATTATCGTGCTGTCGGCTAAGTCCGGACTGGAGGAGCGGGTGGAGGTGCTGGAGCTTGGGGCGGACGATTATATGGTCAAGCCCTTTGCCGCAGCAGAGGTAGAGGCCCGTGTGGCGGGCGCTCTGCGGCGCAGCACCCGGCGCAGGAAACTGGAGGAGGCACAACAGGAGAGTGCACAACAGGAAAGTGCGGAAGGTTTGCAGTTTAAGATATTGCAGTACAAGGAATTGACCTTGGACGCAGACCGCCGGGAGGTGCGGGTCCGGGGACAGATTTTGAATCTGACAGCTCACGAATACGACATTCTGTATATTCTGCTCAAGGAACCGGGGAAGGTGTATTCCCGGGAGCGTCTGTATGAACTGGTCTGGCAGGGGGGCTATTACGGGGAGGACAACACCGTGAATGTCCATGTGAGCAATCTGCGGAAAAAGATTGCCGTAGCGGATACCGATGAATACATAGCCACCGTGTGGGGCATCGGTTTCCGCATGGCTTAATCGCATTCTTTACGATTTCTTTAAACTTTCTAAAGGACTTATTTACAGGGAATGGTCTATGATCGAATCATCACAGGGAAGGGCAGGGGGGTGAAAGAGATACCTCTTGCCCGCAGAAAGGAGAATATGGGATGACAAGCGGAAACGTGATCGTACAGACCCACGGATTGACCAAGCAGTACGGGAAAACAACTGCTCTGGATCATGTGGATCTGACCATTCCCTCAGGGAGTATCTATGGCCTGGTAGGTAACAACGGCGCAGGCAAAACCACTCTATTAAAAATTTTGCTGGGTCAGGTGTATGCCACTTCAGGGGAATTCAGTCTCTGGGAGGCAAGAGAGGAGGTCTCCTGGCGGAAGAACCGCAGACGCTGCGGCGCTATCATTGAGGAGCCGGGTTTCTATCCGAACATGACAGCGGCCCAGAATCTGGAGTATTACAGAATACAGAGGGGGATTCCGGGCAGGGACAAGGTCTCAGAGAAACTTAAGCAGGTGGGACTGGCCGATGCGGCCAACAAAAAGTTCAAACAGATGTCTCTGGGCATGAAACAGCGCCTGGGGCTGGCTCTGGCCCTGCTGGGAGAGCCGCAGTTTCTACTGTTGGACGAACCCATCAACGGACTGGACCCGGCGGGAATCATTGAGATGCGCAGTCTGCTGCTGCGGCTGAACAGAGAAAAACATATTACCATACTGATCTCCAGTCACAACCTGCCGGAGCTGGAAAATATGGCTACAGACTATGGATTTCTAAGCCGGGGCAAGGTGGTACAGCAGATCGGGGCCAGGCAGCTTCATGAGCAGTGCGGCACCTATCTGGAGATCCGGGTGACGGAACCGGAGAGGTATGTGGCTCTGCTGGAGAGGGAGTTGCACCTGACGAATTATAAGGTGCTGCCGGACGGAACCGTTCATATCTCAGAACAAACCCAGGATGTGGCACCTTACGGAAGGTTGGCTGTGGAGCAGGGAATCGATCTGCTGGCGCTGGAGCGCCGGGAAATGCAGCTGGAGGACTATTACATGCACCTGATAGCGGAGCAGGAGGGAGGAGAGCAGTGATGACAAACTATATTAAAAGTGAGTTTTATCGAGTATTTCGCACCAAGGCTTTGTACATTATGACAGGAGCCTGCCTGATGGTGGTGCTGCTCTTTCTCACAGTGCTGTGGGCTATGTCCGTGTTCACTGTAGATTTTCCGTGGGCCACGACCAAGTATGCCTTTTCCACGTTGGAGACGGGTATGAATATCCCGCTGTATCTGTCGGCCGTGATGGGCAGCCTGGTGGTCTCTGACGAATTAAAGTACAAGACCTTCAACAACAGCGTGGCCTTTGGAATTCCACGGGAACTGGTCTATCTGTGCAAGGTGGTCGTGGGAATGGCGGCGTCTGCCATCTGCCTGCTGGTGACAGAAACCGGACTGATCGGCGGCGGGTATCTGCTGCTGGAGAACAGCGGGGCGGCATACACTCTGTCTCTGCTGAAGGGAACGGCTGCCTGTATTCCGGCATGGATCGCAGGAATGGTAGCGTTTATGAGCCTGTACTATGTGACTGGCAGCAGGAGCGCCAGCATCTGGATATGGCTGCTTGTTATTGTGGCGGCGCCGGCAGTGGTGAGCGTGTTGGGAATGCGATTCGAGTTCTGTGCAAGACTGGCGTCCTGGCTGCTCTACCCTATGGTGTCCTCCGTCACGCCGACAGAGGAATGGCTGGAATTTAACTGGTCCACTGCGGCGGGATTTCTGAAGTGTCAGGAAGCGGGTATTATCGGTGTGGCGGTGTTTATCACACTGGGAATTATGGCAATCCGCCGCAAGGAGCTGTAGTCGTCGGCCATAGAGAGCAAAAGACGGATCATGTCAGAAGGGAATACCATATGTGGGTTGCGATAGGAATTGCTGTGGGAATGGGCATTGCGGTCCTTTTCCTCGCGCTGAGATACAGAATGCTGCAAAAATGTGTGAGACAGGCCGGCCGGGATATGGAGGAAATATTGGAAAGTCCGCAGGAGAACCGTATCCTGCGGATATCCACTCCCTCCCGGGAGGCGGAGCGTCTGCTGGAGCAGATCAATCGTTATATACAGTATCACCAGCGAGAGCGGATCGACTGGCAGCGACAGGAGCGGCAGCTGCAGGAACAGATCGAGAACATCAGCCACGACCTGCGCACTCCGCTGACGGCAATTCTCGGCTACCTGGAGTTGGTGGACGGCAGCGGCCTGTCCGAGGCGGACAGGGAGGCTTTGGCGGTGGTAGAGAGAAGGAGTCGCTATCTGCAGAGGTTGATCTGTGATTTTTATGATCTGTCCAGGCTGGAGCGGAAAAATGTACAGTTACAACGCAGGCCGGTGGAGATAACCCGCTTGATCAGAGAGACGATGCTGTCCTATTCCCCGGAGTTTGAGGAGCGGCGGCTGGCGGTGGAACTGTCGTTGCCGGAGACGGCAGTGCCAGTTCTTGGCGACCGGGAGGCTCTGGAGCGGATCTTACACAATTTGGTACAGAATGCGCTGCGGTACGCTCGCAGCCGCTTTTGGATATGCGTCCGTGAGACCGATTCAGCGGAGGGAGAATCCCGGGTATTTCTGGAGTTTTGTAACGATACAGATTCGCTTACTCAGGCGGATATTCCCTTTCTGTTTGGACGCTTTTATACGGCGGACCATGCCCGTCCCAGCGGCAGCACCGGATTGGGGCTGACCGTCAGCAAACTGCTGGCCCAGGCCATGGGAGGAGCGGTGTGGGCAGAGCTTACAGAGCAAGGGGACCTGCGGCTGATATTTATGTTTATTCCTTCATGATTAAGGGACTGGAATCTAAGGAGGTGAAAAACGTGGCCATCCTACAGGATCAGCCGCTCCAGGCGTGGCCCCAGACAGCTCAGCAGTTCATTGGTGATGGTGCCGCAGGTATCGGCCAGGCTTGCGGCGGAAATGCTCTCCTGGCCGTCTTGGCCGATCAGAGTGGCGATGTCGCCGGGCTGGATCTGGGGCAGAGCGGTCACATCCGCCAGCAGTTGATCCATGCAGATTCGGCCTACAATAGGAGCACGCTGCCCGTGGAGCAGCACACAACCCCTGTCCTGCTGTAGTTCCTGTGCTGCAGGGGGCTGTGAGAGGCTGCGGGGCAGGCCATCCGCATAGCCGATGGTAATGGTGGCTACGGTCGTAGGGCGCGTGGCGGTGTAGGCCATATCATATCCGGCAGACTCCCCGGGAGAAAGCAGGTGAACCGAGGCCACTCGGGCGCGCAGAGAGAGCACCGGGCGCAGCCTGTCCGAGAAATCCCCGGTGTCGGCGGCGTTGCTCAGCAGCCCGTACAGAGCTATGCCGGGTCGGGCACAGTCCACATTCTGCAGGGGATAGCGCAGTATGCCGTAGCTGGCCTGGAGATGGAGTTTTACGCATGGAGGTATGTCCTTCTCCAGTTTCGCCGCAAGCTGGTAGAATGCGTCAATCTGCTCTCTGGTAAAGTTTTGGGAGGCAGGGTCGGTTCCGCTGGCGGAGGCCAGGTGAGTATACATGCCGGTGATCTGCAGCCCGGGCAGTGTAAAGATTTCCCGGATCTGCGTCTCATGTCCGGCAGGTTCCCCCAGACGGTGCATGCCGGTGTCTATAGCGACATGTACAGGGAGGAGTTTCTGTCTGGAGGCGCAGCAGGCATAGGAACTCAGCGCCAGAGCGTGGGCATGATCCACTGCTGTCGGGGTCAAAGCATATTGATCCAGCAGGGGAAATTGATCGGGGTGGGTATAGCCCAGCACCAGAATCTCACCGGCAATATTCTGTCTGCGCAGTTCCATGCCCTCGCTGACGCAGGCCACGCAAAAGGAGCGGATGCCCATGTCACTCAACTCTCCGGCAATCAGTCCGGCCCCGTGTCCGTAGGCATTGGCCTTGACTACGGGCATCAGAGCGCAGCGGCCGGGCAGCAGGGATTGCAGATATTTCACATTGTGGCGCAGGGCATCCATGTTGAGTTCTATCCAGGCCCTGCTGCGATTCTGTCGGCAGGACTCTAATGTTTTAATAGCTGTTTCTTTCATAATAATCTCCATGCATATCTGTAGTTGGCAAAGCCAACTACTGCTGTGTCTGCGATATTGCTCAAATAAAAAATGTGTGAGATTCGGCTTTGGGCAGTGAGGTGAGCAGCCATGCCGCAGCCAGGGACAGCAGACTCACTGTCAGATAGTGTACCAGGCTCTGGTCGATCAGAAACTGCAGCCTGGGAATCCGGGCGCAGATTCGAACAGCTACAATGATAGCGGGGTGGAGCACATATACCAGAGTAGAGATATGGCGCAGCCGGGGGATGGTGGGCAGTTCCAAGCACATCAACAGGCCATAGAGACAATACATGACCGGCACCAGCAGCAGGTACATACTGTCGTGTCGCTGAAACTCCAGGCCGCGCAGCAGAAAAGCTTCCCCGGACATTCCCAGCAGGGACAGGCCCAAACCCGCCGCCAGAAACTTTCCCTGAAAGTGCGCCTGTGGGCGGGAATCCTGGCTGTGTATATTTTCCATATGCGCTCCCATCAGCAGGAACAGAGGGGCCAGAAACAGTCCGTTGCGGGTGTGAGACCATACCTGAAACCCCAGGTCGCACAGGCTGCGCAGCGGGGGAAGAAATGCGGTCAGCCCATAGTAGCTGTCTCCGCACAGGCCCAACAGGTACAGCACCCCGCAGACTGTAGCCATGGCGCGTACCCTCAGGCAGCGGCTGAGCAGCCACAGCAGGACCATTCCCAGCATACAGGCGGGGAAATACCACAGGTGATAGAAAGGGCCATCCCACACTAGCAGCTGCAGGATTTTTGCCGGAGTGAGTTCCCTGTAATGGCCCGCATAGATTCCCAGCGGCAGATACAGCAGAATACACGCCAGATAGAGGACTCCTGTGCGGGTTAGATAGCGCCAGAGTCTTTTTCCGCTTCCTGGCCCCGGCTCCAGAATTCGGGGCAATACGAACTGCCCCGTCACCATCAGAAAAAAGGGCACGGCTACTCTGGCCAGAATCCGGGTGAGCAGGAAATCCGCCTCCGCAGATATACAGGTAAGGGGTGAGGTATGGATGGCAACGACCAGCAGAGCCGCCGCCAGGCGGAACCGATCCAGTCCGCCGGTGAAAGTTTTCCTATTCATACTTTCCTCTTTCCCGCATACCTGTAGTTGGCAGAGCCAACTACGGCTTTGCCTGCGGTATTGCACCGATCAGTATTTGGAAGATCACTTCCAAAATTCCTCCATTGTGTCAGTACAAAGCCGTCTACGTTGTTGCCGGAGATGTAGTAGGGAGCGGTCTCGTTGACCTCTACAACGGTCTGGGCTGAGTTCGCGGCGATGTAGGACACATAGACGGCCCGCCCTCCGACCCGGATACAGTAAGGGTGGAGGGGGCTGTCAAACTGTTTGATATAGTCGGTGTACTCCTCCAGAGTCAGATTATTCTCGGTCATGATCCGGGCGTGGGGAATTCCCACATAACGGAAATGCCAGGGTTCGCAGCCGATGCCGGTGATTTTTTCCTTTCCTGCGGGATAGCGCAGGATAAAACCATAGTCGGCGGCGCGTTTCCCAAATTGTCCGCACACGCCGGTGTCGGGAAATGCCGGGCAGATAAAGTCGATATGCTCCTGACGCAGCCCCAGGTCGATGGCCAGACCGGTCTGATGCTCGCTGTGTCCGGGAAGAGCCACATAGGTCCGAGTGTACTCCGGTCCGTTTTCCCGCAGACTGGAGTCCCATATGGACTGCTGCTCCGCCCGGGAGCGCCAGCCGCTGACAGGGACAATGGAACTCCAGCCGCCGATCTCCCGCATCAGTTCCTCCAGCAGTACAGCGGTCTGCCGCTCCAGCTGTATATCTGCATCAACATTTGTCAGCTCGCCGGGGGCGTCGCAGGTGATTCCGTGACGCTCATTGACCAGAATCAGCGTGCCCTTATGTAGTTCCTCCCGGCTCAGTATCACTTTCTTCATGACGGAATCCTCACTTTCTTATCACTGTCTTGTGCCTGCTTAGTCAATGTCTGTTCCAAAATTCGGTTCAGCACCTCCGAAAAGGAGAATCCCGCGGCCTTCATCATGCCGGGGTAGCGGCTGTGTTCAGTGAATCCGGGAATGGTGTTGACCTCGTTGAATACTATTTCTCCCTCCGGTGTGAGAAACATATCCACCCGGGCAAAGCCGGAGCACCCCAGAGCGCGATAGATTTTTACGGCGGCCAGCTTGATCTCCTCCCTCTTTTCGACACAGATTCGGGCAGGTACATGGATAGCGGAGGTCTTGAGGGTATACTTTTCTGTGTAGTCAAAAAATCCCCCGGACAGCTCGATCTCGTCCACCTCCCCGGTGATTGGTTCCCGGGTGCCCAGCACGGCGCAGCCCACCTCGAATCCGGGAATGTTTTCCTCCAGAATTATCTGACTGTCATACGCAAAGGCCTCTTCCATGGCAGGCTCTAACTCGACAGGGGAACTCACCTTTGTCACCCCGTAGGAGGAACCGGCCCTTACCGGTTTCACGTACAGGGGAAAACCAGTCTGGCGGGCAAAGGCGTGGGCCTGGTGGGGAGCAGGAGACTCCAGCACCAGAGCCTTAGGCGTGCGGATTCCGCTCAGGGAGACCAGCCGATGGGCGCGATCCTTATCCATGCAGAGAGCGGAGGGCAGAGTGCCGCAGCCAGCTAAGGGAATGCCTGCCAGCTCAATCAGGCCCTGGATTGTGCCGTCCTCGCCGTTGCGGCCATGTAGGATGGGCAGCGCTGCATCCACAGGTATCCGCCGCAGCTCATCTGAGCCGCATATCAGCAGTTCGTGACAGCTGCGGCAGGGGGATAGGATCGCAGGGGTGCAGTGCGCTCTGTCCGTGTGCCAGGTGTCCGCCGCAATCTGCTGTGTTTCGCCTGTGTAGTGATACCAGTCTCCCTGCCGGGTGATTCCCACCGGTACGGGGCTATACCGCTCCCTGTCCAGATTGCGGATCACCGCGGCGGCAGAATTCAGCGAAACGGTATATTCGGAGGAACATCCCCCGAAAAATACAATAATGTTTTTCTTATTCATAATAATTTACATCCTTTCCAAACAATTTTCATGCGGTTCAAATCACCGGTCCTCCACAATAGAGGTGCCCTCCGGCAGCGGATACCCGATGCGGCAGACATTGCGGTACAGAGTCCGGGTGCTCTGTACCTGTCCGTTCTTCCGGTCGGTCAGCGTCCGAATCACGTCCACCTCCTCCCAGATACCGCTCTGTCTGCGGTGGTAGCTCACCGGACCGTTTTCTACGGAGTAGAGCAGTGGGTCCTGGCGGTCGGCGTACAGATATCCGGAGATATTTTCCGGGTCAAAGGCAATGTGAATCTGGAATGTAGAGTCCGTATCGTTGCGCACCTTCAGGTCCTTCCAGCCCTCCGCCAGAGTGGCGTCCACCCCCATGGGAGCATCGCTGGGCGGTTCCGGAAAATCTTTGCTGCCATGGCCGTGGCGTTCCACAACAGTCAACGGAGAGTGGAGGAATACCCAGAACAGCAGATTGCTGAGCTGGCACATACCTCCGCCGGGGGCGGTGGTCAGACGGCCGTTGATTACGGTCAGGCCGTCCCTGTAGGATTCCCTGCGGTCTGCGTGGCGCGTGGCCAGACTAAAGGAAAAGGTTTCTCCTGGACGTATCAGCATGCGATCAAAAGCTGCAGCCGCCAGTTTCAGGTTGTGAACTTTATTCTCCTGATAGATCATATCAAATCCGGTGTTCCTGTTGTACATGGGACAGCTGGAAGAAAATACCTCCACCGGCAGCAGCTCTTCCGCCACGGAGGCGCTGTAGCGATTGCGGTCCAGCCTCATCCCCAGATAAAAGAAAACCTTTCGCTGCCAGGTGCGCAGGGGAATCAGCCATGGAAAAATCTGTGTTATTCGTCTTCTCTTCATTTTTTTCCTCTTTTCAGCAGTATTTGGAACGTAGATGTCGCGGGCGCTGCCTCGCTTTTGGGGCCAGTATAACAGCTTTAAGTGACAATTTGGTTACAGGCAGCAAAAAAATCCCTCCCTGATACCTGTATTGTATCAGAGAGGGAAAAAACATGTTTTCGCAGTTTCTGTGGATAGTCTTTTATATTTATGAATAAAATCTTACAATTTTATGATAGCGGCAGCCACAGGGTAAAAACGATGCGTTCATCGGCGCTCTCCGCCTGTATACCGCCTCCGTGCAGCTCTATGATCTCCTTGGAGATGGCCAGCCCCAGTCCGGCGCCGCCGGTGGCGGAGCTGCGGGAGGAGTCCAGACGGAAGAACTGTTCAAAGATACGGCTCAGTTTCTCAGGGGGGATGGTTCTGCCGCGGTTGCTGATCTGCACCTCGACCCGGGATCCATTCGGCCCGTTTGCCGTCCTCATTATCAGACAGACGGCGGTATCCGCATAGCTGTAATTTACAGCATTGCGAATCAGATTGTCGAACACGCGCTGCAGTTTGTCCGGATCACCGTTTATCTGTACCTCCGGCTGAATCTCCAGCTGCCAGGACAGGCCCTTGTCAGCCAGCACCGGCAAGAATTCGTAGGTGATCTGCTCCAGCATGCGGCTCAGATTTATTTGTTCCGCCTCCAGCGTCAGTGTGGTCAGATTAAAACGGGTGATATCAAAAAATTCGTTGGTCAGTTCCTCCAGCCGTAGCGCCTTGTCCAGAGCGATTCCCGTGTACCTGGCCCGCAGCTCAGGGGATATCTGAGGCTCGTCCTGCAGCAGGCTCAAGTAGCCGATAATGCTGGTCAGCGGCGTTTTTAGATCGTGGGCCAGATATATGATCAGGTCATTTTTTCGCTGCTCCGCCTCCCGGGCCATGGTTTCCGCCTGAAGTCCCTGAAGTCGAAAACGGTTCAATTGCTGTTCTACCTCTACCAGTATAGCCGAGAGCTGCACCGGTTCCTCCCTGGAAGTAATCAGCTTTCCGGAGGCATTGACGATCTCGTCCAGGTACCGCAGGGGGCGGTTCATAAAACGATAGGTTATGAAGGCCCAGCCTATCACGATGATAACGGCCATGACCAAGACCAGATAGTCCTCCACCAATACCAAAAGCTTGTACAGGGGCTCATAATCATACCAGATGCGCAGGCCACAGAGGAACCAGCATATGAAGACAAAGAGAATCAGCCCCAGCACGAAACCTATCAGAGACAGTATATAGCGCAGCATGATACGCCGTGAAATCCGGCTTCTCTGTAATATTAGACTATTCAATGGTATACCCCACCCCCCATACCGTTTTGACATATTTGGGCCGTCTGGCTGGTTCTTTCAGTTTCTCCCGTATCCGGGCAATGTGGGCCATGACGGTATTGTTGTTGTCCAGATATTTTTCACCCCACACCGCCTCAAAAAGCTCCTCGGAGGATACCACGCTGCCCTGATGCTCACAGAGATACCATAGGATATTAAACTCAATGGGCGTCAGAACCACCTCCTGGCCGTTTATGCTGCAGTGGTGTGCATCCTTGTCCATATGTAGTCCTCGAATATCCCTCTCCGTCTGCTCCTGTTGGGGCACCGCCGTGTTGTAACGGGTGTAGCGCCGAAGCTGGGTGCGCACTCGGGCGGTGAGCTCCAGGGGATTGAAGGGTTTGGTGATATAGTCGTCCGCTCCCAGCGTCAGCCCTGTGATCTTGTCCATGTCTTCCCCTCTGGCTGTCAGCATGATAATGGGAAACAGATACTTTTCCCTGATCTGCTGGCACAGGGCGAAACCGTCCATATCCGGCAGCATTACGTCCAGTATAGCCAGACTTAAGGATTCCTGTGCCACACATGTCAGTGCCTGGGCGGCGGTGTAACAGGTGAATACTTGGTAGCCCTCGTTTTTCAGGTAGACGGTCACCAGATCGGCAATGGCCGCCTCATCGTCAACAATCATGATTTTGTCCTGCATATCGCTGGGTGTACTCCTTTCCGACACTTACAAAAACCATGAAATTTGTAATGTCGTTAACTATAATTTCAGACCTTATTGTAACAGCGTATCGGTAAAAACGCAAGAGTCGATAAAAACCACGGGATAGAGGCAATACAATTAAAAAAGAAAAAATCGTAAACAGCACGTGCAGAAGCGCACATAATCAAGGTATAAAATCCCACATTTTACAGATACTAGCTCTACAGAAATCAGAATTTGTAAAAAGGAGAAAATCAGAATTATGAAAGCAACTGGAATAGTCAGAAGAATAGATGATCTTGGCAGAATAGTAATCCCCAAAGAAATCCGCCGTACCCTGCGGATCAGGGAGTCGGACCCCCTGGAGATATACACAGACCGGGAGGGACAGGTGATTCTGAAAAAGTATTCTCCCATAGGGGAGATGACCACCTTTGCTAAGCAGTATGCGGAATCACTGGCTCAGGTGTCCGGCCACACGGCCCTCATCAGCGATAGGGATCAGTTCATCGCCACTGCGGGAGGCGGAAAAACGTATCTGGGCAAGGAAGTGAGCAAGCAGCTGGAGGAGAAAATGAATAACCGGGAGACTGGAATCTGTTCCCAGGGAGACAGAAATTTTTTCCGAGTCTGCGAAGAACTGGAGGGAGAGTACCAGCATATGGCCTTCACGCCGATTATCTGCGAGGGTGATGTGATCGGCTCTGTAATTCTGCTGGAGAACGACTACAAGGGTAAAATGGGTGAAGTGGAGTACAAGCTAATCATGTCGGCAGCGGGTTTTTTGGGCAGGCAGATGGAACAATAGCACAAAAAAGGGTCTGACCTCTCAGGGGTCCGACCCTTTTAATATTCTCTATGTTCTCACCGAACAGGTCTATCAGGCATTTGCCATCTCGCACAGCTCCGCAAGCATCTTAGGCAGCTCAGTCTCCATATTCTCATCGGTAAACTGGCAGGTTCCCACCGCCTTGTGACCGCCGCCGTTGTATTTCAGCATCAGGCGGCCCACGTTGACGTCACTGGTGCGGTTCAAAATGCTGTAACCCACAGCAGCGGAACAGCCTAGGCCTCCGCGGCCGCTGACAATCCAGGCGGAAATATTCTGCTCGGGATACATGCTGTAGATCATGAAACGGTTGCCGGTGTAGATCGGGTCCACACCCCGCAGGTCCGTAATGATCACATTGCCCTCCAGACGGGTATATTTGGTAACCATCTCCTTAAACTTCTCAGTCTGCTCATTGTATACCTCGATGCGCTCCTGCACGTCCGGCAATGCCAGTATCTCTGCAGTGGTCATGGTGCGGCAGGCATCTATCAATTTTTCCATCAACTGATAGTTGGAGATTGTAAACTGTCTCCAGCGGCCCAGACCTGTGCGGGGATCCATCAGGAATCCCACCAGAATCCAGCCCTGGGGGTTCATCACCTCGTCGACGGTCAGATGTCCGGAGTCCACCTTGTCCACGGCCTCCATCATATCGTCAAACTGGGGAAAACGCTCTCTACCGCCGTAGTATTCATAGATAATCCGGGCGCAAGAGGGGGTGATACGGCTTTCTCCCTTATATTTCCCCTTCAGCTCGTTTCTCTCATGTTCGCTGGAGTGATGGTCAAACCATAGACCGCACCCTTCCACAAAAGGCACGTTAGCCAGGCAGTCATTCTCGTTTACCTCCACCAGGCCGTCCTGCAGATCCTTGGGATGGGCAAACTTCCAACTGTCAATAATACCGGCCTCCTTCAGCAGGGCACCGCAGGCCAGGCCATCAAAATCAGAACGTGTAATCAATCTCATGTGTATCGATCCTTTCTATAGCTCTGCGCACTTTTGCGCACATTCTATTATATCCCATTTGAACTCGGATTGCAAGGGTTATCCGGCAGTCTTTTCCTCGGTGAGTATCCGGCGGTTCACCCATATGCGATACCAGAAAATTCCCAGGAAAATAAGCTGTATAACAAAGTAGATCAGAGCAATCCACCTCAGGTTATAAAACCAGACCAGCACAGCCACCACTCCCGCAAAACAGCTGATAATCATAAAAATGATGGAGAGATTGTTAAAACTGTGGTTTTCTGTGGTCTCCAGACTGTCGCAGACGTGCAGCATGGAACGCATCAGGAGCAGTACCTGCAGGATGCCGGAAATAAAATACAGCAGGTATCCGGCCCGAAAGCGCATGCCCCCGTTCAGCGAAAACGGCATCAGATGCTGGCACAGATAAAATCCAAGACTGACCGCGATCCAGGGGAGCTGTCGGAAAAAGTGTTTGTTTCCCGGTCCCAGCATAATGCAGGACGCCGTCAGCAGAATATAGCCCAGAATATCCGAAAACAAATCCAGCATCAAATTGTGGCCGATCACATGGTTAACCACCAGATCCACCGTCTCGGGGGCCTCGGTCACAAAGGGTTCAAAGGCGGGATAGGCCTTGACAGGTATGCGGACATCCACCGCCAGCAGCAGTATTGCCGCAAACATCAGAACATAGGGTAACAGTTTCTTATTGTCCATTCTCCGGTTCTTCCTCTTCCTTATGCTGCAGAGAGTTTTCATCGCAGCACGTCACAATTTGATTTCTTCCATTATTTTTGCCATAATATAGTCTGTCATCCGCATCCTTCAGCAGTTCCTTCAGCTCCTTGGAGGAATCACAGGCCATGCCGAAAGTCATGGTTATGTAAATTTGATGCTTGTCGGACTGTATGCAGGTGTTGCGGATATCCTCCAGCAGAGTGTTCAGGGATTCGTAGGCTTCCTCAAGACGGCTGTTTTCGTATACCAGCAAAAATTCTTCGCCGCCCCAGCGAATGGCATAGCCCTTGCTCTTCATGTGCTCTCTCAGCAGGAAAGCCACTTTTTTCAACACCTCATCCCCACACAGATGTCCATAAGTATCGTTGACCTTTTTGAAAAAGTCTATATCACCGATCACCAGAGTGAACGGTGTGTTCATCGTTTTTGCCTTCTCCATGGAGTTAATCAAATGGCGTCCGCCGCTGCGGCGGTTGTAAAGCTCCGTCAGGCTGTCGCGCTCCACCAGGTTGCGCAGAGAGTTCTGCATGGACAGGGCGGAGCGCCCAAGCTCCGATAATTCGTCTCCGCGTTTCAGCACTGCCGGGTCCAGCTCCTCGCTCAGATTGCCGGTGGCCACTTGAGAGAAAAAGGTTTTCAGTCCATAGAGCGCCTTTAAAAAAGTACTGGCATAGTAGATCGAGAACAGGCAGACCAAAACGAGAGTCAGGATTCCCACGATTACAATGGGGGACAGTGCCCTGTTGACCTGGCTGTTTACTTCAGTTGCAGGTTTTCCTACGAACAGGATTCCCGCAATCTGCCCATCGCTGTTGTACAGAGGGGCATAGTAGGCAAAATAGGAGGTGCCCTTGATAATGACATTGTCATAGAAACAGGACTTTCCCTCCTGCAATACATCCGCCATCACCTGCTCGGGAGCCTGGGTGCCTATGATCCTCTCCCCTTCCCAGTTCTTGATCGTGGTCAGAATCCGGGTGTCCTGATAAAACAGAGTTACGTCCATGTCAGTGCGTTCCCGAACGTCATCGATGAGTGTGTAATCGCTGGTAATATCGATGTCTCCCTTGTACAGGGACAGAGCTGTATCGCCTGCCAGAGTGTAGTCTCCGGGATATGCCGTATCAAGCAGGGTGTCCACCAGGCTGGCCACATTCTTCAGCTCAGCATACACTTGTTCCTGCATGCTGTGCTTGAAAGAGGCACTGCTGAAAATAATGACGACAATGCCGTAGAGCAGCAACGGAATCATACTGATGGCCGGAAACGAATAATAAAGTTTTCCTCGTTTGTTCATGTTAGGATCTTTTTTTCTGTTCATAAAAGGGTACTCAACTTTGTGTTTCTTTTTATAGTGATAAAGTACTATAGATAGTATAAACGGAACACGGGGAAATTGCAATGATAAAGAAAATAAACTTTTTTTCTTGACAGAAAAGGGAGGCTGGATTTATAATCGGATACAAACAGAACAATATGAAAAAGCGCAGACGAAGAGAGTACACACAGCGCCAAAGCCCCAGCGAGCCGGTGAAGGTGGGAGACCGGCGCAAGTAGGCTGTCGTGGAAAATCACTTCCGAGCTGCCGTGCCGAAAGACAGTAGGCACTGCCGTATCCCCGGCGTTAGCGGGGAACATATTGATCCGCTTTCTGTGAGCGGTGCGTATGCGTAATGGGTGGTTTATACGAGCAGTACAGCCTCGTCCTTTTACGGACGGGGCTTTTTTATTAGAGTTGGAACGGAACTTATAATAGGAGGAGTGCAAATGTATCAGAAAGTATCGACAGATCTGAATTTTGTGGACAGAGAGAAACAGGTGGAGCAGTTTTGGAAGGACCATGACATCTTCCGCAAGAGCCTGGAGAAAAATAAGGAGGGGGAGACCTACACCTTTTACGACGGGCCGCCCACGGCCAACGGCAAGCCCCATATCGGTCATGTAGAGACCCGTGTCATCAAGGACATGATTCCCCGCTACCGCACCATGAAGGGCTATATGGTGCCCCGTAAGGCGGGCTGGGATACCCACGGCCTGCCGGTGGAGATCGAGGTGGAGAAACTTCTGGGACTGGACGGCAAGGAGCAGATCGAGGCCTACGGCCTGGAGCCTTTTATCGACAAATGTAAGGAGAGCGTCTGGAAATACAAGGGCATGTGGGAGGATTTCTCCGGCACCGTGGGATTCTGGGCGGATATGGACGATCCCTATGTGACCTATCACGATGACTTTATCGAGTCCGAGTGGTGGGCGCTCAAGGAGATCTGGAACAAGGGCCTGCTGTACAAGGGCTTTAAGATCGTTCCCTACTGTCCCCGCTGCGGTACCCCTCTGTCCGCTCAGGAGGTAGCCCAGGGATATAAGCTGGTAAAGGAGCGCTCCGCTATTGTCCGTTTTAAAGTGACCGAGGAGGACGCCTATTTCCTGGCATGGACCACCACGCCATGGACCCTGCCCTCCAATGTGGCTCTGTGCATGAACCCCTCGGAGACCTACTGCAAGGTGAAGGCGGCGGACGGCTATACCTATTATATGGCTCAGGCGCTGCTGGACAATGTGCTGGGCAAGCTGGCCGAGGAGGAGAAACCCGCCTATGAGGTGCTGGAGACATATACCGGTAAGGAGCTGGAGTACAAGGAGTATGAGCCTCTGTTTGCCTGTGCCGGGGAGGCCGCGGCAAAGCAGGGCAAAAAAGGATTCTTTGTGACTTGTGACAACTATGTCACCATGTCTGACGGTACCGGCATTGTACACATTGCCCCGGCGTTCGGTGAGGACGACGCCAACGTGGGCCGTAACTACGATCTGCCCTTTGTGCAGTTCGTGGACGGCAAGGGCGAGCTGACGGAGGAGACTCCCTACAGCGGTATCTTCGTGAAAAAGGCGGACCCTCAGATTCTGAAGGATTTGGACAGCGAGGGCAAGCTCTTTGACGCCCCCAAGTTTGAGCATGATTATCCCCACTGCTGGCGGTGCGATACCCCGCTGATCTACTATGCGAGAGAATCCTGGTACATCCGGGAAACCGCCGTCAAGGAGGATTTGATCCGCAATAACAACACGGTAAACTGGATTCCTGAGTCCATCGGTACCGGGCGCTTTGGCAACTGGCTGGAGAATATTCAGGACTGGGCCATCTCCCGCAACCGCTACTGGGGTACGCCGCTGAATATCTGGGAGTGTTCCTGCGGACATCAGGAGTGTGTCGGCAGCCGTCAGGAGCTGGCGGAGAAAGCCGGAAAGCCTGATGCGGCCAAGGTGGAGCTGCACAGGCCCTATATCGATGAAGTTACCTATCCCTGCCCGGAGTGCGGCGGCGAGATGAAACGTGTGCCGGAAGTGCTGGACTGCTGGTTTGACTCCGGCGCCATGCCCTTTGCCCAGCACCATTATCCTTTTGAAAATAAGGAAGTGTTTGAAAAGCAGTTCCCGGCCCAGTTTATCTCCGAGGCCGTGGACCAGACCAGAGGATGGTTCCACTCCCTGATGGCGGAGTCCACGCTGCTCTTTAACAAGGCCCCCTATGAGAATGTCATTGTGCTGGGCCATGTGCAGGATGAGAACGGGCAGAAGATGAGCAAGAGCAAGGGCAATGCGGTGGATCCCTTTGAGGCCTTGGCCCAGTATGGCGCGGACGCCATCAGGTGGTATTTTTACACCAGCTCCGCACCCTGGCTGCCCAAGCGTTTTGCGGGGAAGATCGTGCAGGAGGGACAGAGGAAGTTCATGGGTACTCTGTGGAATACCTATGCGTTTTATATCCTTTATGCGGATATTGACAATTTTGACCCCACCCAGTACACCCTGGAGTATGACAAACTGCCGGTTATGGACAAATGGCTCCTGTCCAAGCTGAACACCGTGGTGGGTGAGGTGGATGACAACCTGGATAAATACCGGATTCCCGAGGCCGCCAAGGCGCTGGAGGAGTTCGTGGATGAGATGAGCAACTGGTATGTGCGCCGCAGCCGTGAGCGTTTCTGGGCCAAGGGCATGGAGCAGGACAAGATAAACGCCTATATGACCCTGTACACTGCGCTGGTGACTATCAGCAAGGCTGCAGCTCCCATGATTCCCTTTATGACAGAGGATATCTATCAGAATATGGTGCGCAGCGTGGACAAGGGCGCACCGGAGAGCATCCACCTGTGCGATTTTCCTCAGGTGCGTGCCGAGTGGATCGACAAGGCCCTGGAGGAGTCCATGGAGGATGTGCTGGCCGTGGTAGTTATGGGCCGGGCCTGCCGCAACGATGCCGCCATTAAGAACCGTCAGCCCATCGGCAGAATGTACATCAAGGCGGATTTCCGTCTGGATGACTTCTATATGGATATCATCAGGGATGAGCTGAATGTAAAGGAAGTGATCTTTACCGGCGACGTGCGCGACTTTACCACCTACAGTTTTAAACCTCAGCTGCGAACCGTGGGGCCCAAGTACGGTAAACAGCTGGGCGGCATCCAGAAGGTTCTCGGCTCTCTGGACGGCAACAAGGCCATGGATGAGCTGAAAGCGAATGGGAAACTGGCCTTTGAGGTGGATGGCGTGACGGTGGAGCTTACCGAGGACGATCTGCTCATCAGCATGGCCCAGAAGGAGGGCTATGTGTCTCAGGAGGACAACCGCATGACGGTGGTTCTGGACACCAACCTGACACAGGAGCTGGTTGAGGAGGGCTTTGTCTACGAGATCATCAGCAAGATTCAGACCATGAGAAAGGACGCGGGCTTTGAGGTTATGGACCACATCCGGGTATCCCTGGGCGGTAACGCGAGACTTTCCGCCATCGCCGAGGACAACCGGGAGGCTATCTGCGGCAAGGTGCTGGCAGAGGAGCTGACGGCGGACGTCTCCTATGCGGTGTCTAAGGAGTGGAATGTGAACGGTGAGACTGTGACCATCAGCCTGGAAAAGGTGTAAGAAAATGATAACAGAAACCTTTGACAATTTATCACAAGCAATTATCAATCCGCAGATCAATGAGAACGCGCCTGCGGTGGACGCCTGCATTTTGACGTTCTCCCATGCGATTGAGCAGTTTGTTCTGAACAACTACAGCTGCAGTCGGATTGGGTCCTTCTGGTTTGCCACGGGGGAGACGCCCATATACCAGATCGAGCACGAAGGAAAGAAATTTGCCTTTTACAAAACGTATGTGGGTGCGCCTGCGTGTGTGGGAACGGTGGAGGACACGCTTGCGGCAATCAGGACAAAAAAATATATTGTGTTCGGCGGCGCCGGGTGTCTCGACAGGGAGATCGCCCATGGAAAGGTGATGATTCCCACGGCGGCCTACCGCGACGAGGGAACCTCCTATCACTATGCGCCCGCATCGGACTATATTGCGGTCAAAAATGCCGATATTGTGGCAAAGTGCATGGACGAAAACGGAATTCCCTATGTGAAAGGAAAGACGTGGACAACGGATTCCTTTTACAGGGAGACGGTCAATAACTTTGAGAGGCACAAGGCGGACGGGTGTATCTCGGTGGAGATGGAATGCGCGGCACTGCAGGCAATGTGCGACTTCAGGGGACTGGAGCTGTATATGTTCTTTACCAGCGGTGATCTGCTGGATGCGCCCAAGTGGGATGCGAGACGCAAGGAGGGAGACAACCGGGGAACGCAGCACGACGCGGGCCACTTTGATATCGCCCTGGAGCTAGCCCGGTATGTCACCATGAATGAAAGTCAATAGGAATTCATAAGATTACAAAAGGCGGCGGGGATTTTTCACCGCCGTCTCTTTTTAGTAAAGCAGCAGGAAATGATAAGCCTCAAAAGTCGGTGCTGTTTATAATAAGATCATCTACTATAAAGGAGGCTGATTTTATGAATAACCTGCAGTTAATCGAAAAAATTTTGTACTATATCGATGAGCACTTGGATGAAAGTATTACTTTTGAGTATCTGGCAGAAAAGTTCAATTATTCTGCTTTCCATTTCCATCGAATATTTTTGGCGGTGACAGGTCAGTCAATAACGGACTATCTAAAGAAACGAAGGCTGATGTACGCATATAAGGACCTACTGGAGACGGAAAAGACAATTACGGATATTTGCTATACCTATGGATTTAACAGTATACAGACATTTAATCGTCTTTTCAAAGAAACTTATGGCGTAATACCCTCTGAGTTGAGAAAAAGTCATAGGGAAAATACCTTCCGAAGTATTGATACTATTCTGACGGGATATAAAAAAAGAGTGCATTTTAAGGGTGATTTTATCACGGAACCTCGGTTTATTAATAGAGAAGAATTTATACTTGCCGGATTCAGAAAACATACGGGCAATGGCTTTCAGGTAATAGGTGAATCGTGGCAGGAACTGAAAGCCAATATGGATAAAATCCCAAGAGCCAATCCCAATACCATGTATGGTTTTGAAGATTACTCTGAAGATTTTTGCCGCGAGCCATTGCAGTTCTACTATATGGCAGCCGTTGAAATTGAAAGGGATACAAATGTACCGGAGGAAATGTATGTCAAGAAAGTCCCCAAGTCATTATACGCAGTGTTTTCAGTAAATGGAAATAATACAAATAATGAGATCTACAAAGCTTTCCAATATATTTATTATGAATGGCTGCCTAACTCGGAATATTGTCTTTCCGATGAACTGTGCGCTGATTTCGAGTACTATGATGAGAGATGGAACTGCCAGTCTGCATCATCACAGATAGATGTCTATATTCCAATAAAGAAAATAGTCGATTAGTGCGTAAGGGACAATAAAGGAGGGAGCTTTTATGTTAAAAGATTTTGAGACAAATAAACCGGTCATTCATACACAGAGATTGCTTTTGCGCAAACTGGTCGCAAGTGACGCGGATGATTTGCGGGAGTGGCTTGGTTTGCCGGAGATATATGAATTTTGGGGGAGAAAGGCAAGCAGGGGGGAGAGAGAACCGGAGCTGTTGTTTCTTCCGCCAAGGGAAACCAAACGCCCTAAAGTGAATTTAGATTTTAAATGGGGAATAGAGCTTGTCGAGGAACATAAGATCGTAGGAATATTGGAAATTTTTGATATAGAGGATTGTCGTATGGGGTATGTTGGATATCGCATAAATCCCAAGTATTGGAATCAGGGGATCACAACAGAGGCCTTGAAAGGCGCGATAGATTTCCTTTTTCAAAACACGGAGCTGGAGCGGCTGCATGCAAATGCCAATGTGAAAAATTACCGGTCCAACCGAGTGCTTGAAAAATGTGGATTCACAAAAGAGGGAACAATACGGCAGGGCAAAATGGTGAGAGAGTACTGCGACTATAATATTTGGGGGTTGCTGCGAGAGGATTACTGTGCAAAAAAATAAATTCTACGATTCGTGGGTGTGATTCCATAAGCGCTTATCGTATCCTGTTTTCAAAGAAGGGGAGGTGTCGGTATGAATCAAGTCAAAATCGGCAGATTTATTGCGGAAATGAGAAGGCGGCAGAATTTGACCCAGCGGGAATTCGCGGATATTCTGGGCATCAGCGATAAAACCGTGAGCAAGTGGGAATGCGGCAACGGTATGCCTGAGTTGTCCTTTATGCAGCCGATCTGTAATATTCTGCAAATTGATTTGAACGAATTGTTTTCCGGCGAAAAGCTGACCGACGCTGACTACAAAAAGAAAGCGGAGGAAAATATGATGGCACTGATAAAAGAAGCGGAGAGTGGGAAAAGGAACATTGTTGGCGGTGAGGTGCTGGGCTGTGCGGATAATGTAAAGCTGAATGCCAGTGAAGCGCATAGAACCAATATGGAGTTTTGGAGTACAATAGGCAGCGAATTTCTGGGTGTAACCGCTCTGCCAAGCTGGGGGGCTTTCGTTCCGTCAGAGGACAGGCTGAAGATACTTGGAGACTTGTCTGAAAAGCGAGTTCTTGAAATTGGCTGCGGTAATGGGCGCTCTCTGAAATATGTCGCGGACCGGGGAGCAGCGGAGCTGTGGGGACTGGATATATCCGCAAGTCAGATTGAGCGCACCAAAAACTTTTTAAAGGCGCAGGGGATAGACGCAAAGTTAGTCTGTTCACCTATGGAGGACGAATGTGGACTGCCAACCGATTATTTTGATCTGGTCTATTCGGTTTTCGGAATCGGCTGGACAACCGATCTGGACAAAACCTTCCGCCGCATTCATTCGTATCTGAAAAAAGACGGGACATTCGTTTTCGGATGGTCGCATCCGATTCACAAGTGTGTGTCGGTTGAGAAGGGCAGGTTAATTTTCACTAACTCTTATTTCAATGAAGAATGGTACTGCGCCGATATGAGGGACAAAAAGATCATGCTTTCCAATCGGATGCTGAGTACCTATATTAACGCCTTGGCGGACAACGGCTTTGTCCTGGAGAGGCTGATCGAAGAAACGGACAGAGAAAAAGCACAGGCGTCAGATAATGATTTTGGCAGAAAAGCAATGATGCTGCCCACGGTTTTTGCCATAAGAGCGAGAAAATTATAAGTTGTCGGTCGAAGTGTGCTGCTGACAAATGCAGGTTGAGAGGAGAATGCGTATGAAGAACAAATTATTTAGTAAATATTACCTGTTTTCCTGTATCGGCGTTCTGCTCGTTTCCTGTTATCCTCTTTGGATGGGAGTGAGTGTTGTCACCGACATGATTGAAGACGGAACGGTATTTAAGGAAAACTATCCCAAATACATCATTCCGTATACGCCGATTTGCCTGGCTGTTTGGATTGGTGTGCTTATAATGCCCTTATGCATTAAGCTGTTTAAGCAGTTCGCGTTGGTTGGCGGCTCGGTTTTAGCCACCGGAACGTTTTTCGCCCTCGAAATATTGTTTGAGCAAAAAGTTGTAGTGACAACGGCTGAAACGGCTGCAAGACTTGGAGATTGGCAAATGTTTATGTGCGTTTCCACATATACATACAAAACGCAAACAGCAGTTGAAATTTTGATGGGAAATTATAATCCGGCATTTAAGCTGCATTTTTACATTATTTCTGTTGTTCTGATTCTTTCGATACTGAACTGCTTGTATGGATTCGGCCAAATGATAAAGAACGGGGATAAGAAGCGGCTGAAGTCGTTGATCATGCAGTCAGTTTGCTCGCTTATATTCCTTGGGCTTTGTATTCTCGCCTGCTTTACCGCTTTTTGGAGAGATGGCAGTATTCAGGTATCTCCTCTGTCTGCCACTTTGATGACCGCATTTTTCGTTATTTTAGGTGTAACGGTAGGCGTCTATGTGGGCTCATTTCTCTCAGGAAAACGAAATTTAGTTTCGATCGGGATTCCGGCCCTAGTTGCTTGCGTGATGACATTCCTTATGTATGTTGGAGAAATGATCCTACTGCACGGACATCTATATAGTTTGGGTACAGGATTTATTTTTGACAGCATACCCGGCATTGTTTTTGCCCCTTTTGATCTACTGACTATTGTCGTATCAGGATGCGTAACCGCATTGATATTCACTTTGCTGAATCGAGCAGGTGGGTTGAAAAGATAGTAGCTGTAGAACCACGCGAATGAACGGCGGCAGCGCTGTGCCTGTCAGCCGGGAGAAGATATAAGCGGGAGGAGACGAATATGGATAAAAATGAATTGAAGAAAGTTATATTGTCATATGGGGACAAAATAGGGGCGGTAGGCATAAGCCTGGATTATCTTTCGGAAGGGGATTTTGTGATCGGATACGGGTTTGACGATAAGGAGAATAAGTGGAAGGTCTATCAAAACGGCGAGAGAGGAATGCCCATGGGCGGACACTACCTGTTTAAGAGTGAGAAGGAGGCACTGGAAAAACTATATGAAATCGTACTGGTTTATCACGAGTATGATGAGAGAGATAAGGAGCGCCGTAGGAAAATAGCAGCGGAAAAGCAAAAATAGTTGGCATTCCCGGGAATATTTGGTATAATGTATATTTGCAGATTGATATTGAAAAGGCAGCCAGCGGCTATGCAGACATTCCCGCGGGAGGCGGATTGTCAATTTGCCGGTAAACTCAAGCAGAAAAGGAGAGAGACAATGACCAAAAAGAGTACCACTACAACCAAGAAGCTGAAGTTTGACAAAGAGCTTTTTAAGAGAAGTGTGCAGTACAATACAAAGACCCTGTACCGCAAGAATCTGGATGAGGCCAGCCCTCAGCAGATTTTCCAGGCGGTTTGTTATGCCATCAAGGACCAGATCGTGGACGATTGGATGGACACCCAGAAGGCTTATGAGAAACAGGACGCCAAGACGGTGTATTATCTGTCCATGGAGTTTTTGATGGGCCGTGCTCTGGGCAACAATCTGATCAATATGATGGCCTACAAGGAGGCCAAGGAGGCCCTGGAAGAGCTGGGGCTGGATCTGAATATCGTGGAGGATCAGGAGCCGGATGCGGCGCTGGGCAACGGGGGCTTAGGCCGTCTGGCTGCATGTTTTCTGGATTCCCTGGCCACTCTGGGTTATCCCGCATACGGCTGCGGTATCCGCTACCGCTACGGTATGTTCAAGCAGCAGATTCGTGACGGTTATCAGATCGAAGTGCCGGACAACTGGCTGGTGGATGGCAACCCCTTTGAGCTGCGCAGACCTGAATATAAGAAAGAGGTAAAATTCGGCGGCTATGTGACTGTGAGACGTGACGAGAACGGCAGGGAGCATTTCTCTCAGGAGGGCTACCAGTCCGTCAATGCCATTCCCTTTGATCTGCCCATCGTGGGCTACGGCAACCACATCGTAAACACCCTGCGCATCTGGGATGCGGAGCCGGTGGTATGTTTCCAGCTGGATTCCTTTGACAAGGGCGACTACCAGAAAGCGGTGGAGCAGGAGAATCTGGCAAGAAATATTGTGGAAGTGCTTTACCCCAACGACAATCACTATGCGGGCAAGGAGCTGCGCCTGAAACAGCAGTACTTCTTTATCTCCGCCTCGGTGCAGGAGGCTGTGGCAAAGTATATGCGCACCCACAGCGATATCCGCAAGTTCTATGAGAAAGTGACTTTCCAGCTCAATGACACCCACCCCACGGTGGCGATTGCCGAGCTGATGCGCATACTGATGGATGAGCACTATCTGACCTGGGATGAGGCATGGGAGGTGACTACCAAGACCTGCGCCTACACCAATCACACCATCATGGCCGAGGCATTGGAGAAGTGGCCCATCGAGCTGTTCTCCAGACTGCTGCCTCGTATCTACCAGATCGTGGAGGAGATCAACCGCAGATTTATTATCGAGATCGAGAAGAAATACAACAATGTGCCCGGCGTCAACGTTCAAGACAAGATTCGCAAGATGGCCATCATCTATGACGGACAGGTGAAGATGGCTCATCTGGCCATCGTGTCCGGCTATTCTGTCAACGGCGTGGCAAGGCTGCACACGGAGATTTTGAAAAACCAGGAGCTGAAAGACTTTTACGAGATGTTCCCGGAGCGTTTCAACAACAAGACCAATGGCATTACCCAGAGGCGCTTTTTGCTGCACGGCAATCCGCTGCTGGCGGACTGGGTGACGGACCACATCGGCAACGAGTGGATCACGGACCTGCCTCAGATCGGTCGTCTGAAAATCTATGCGGATGACGCCAAGGCACAGCAGGAATTTATGAATATCAAGTATCAAAATAAGGTGCGCCTGGCAAAATATATCCTTGAGCACAATGGTGTGGAGGTAGATCCCCGCTCTATCTTCGACGTACAGGTAAAGCGTCTCCACGAGTACAAGAGACAGCTCTTGAACATTCTGCATGTGATGTACCTGTACAACGAGATCAAGGAGCATCCGGATATGGAGTTCTATCCCAGGACCTTTATCTTTGGCGCCAAGGCTGCGGCGGGCTACCGCAACGCCAAGCTGACTATTAAGCTGATTACCTCTGTGGCGGACGTGATCAACAATGACGCCTCTATAGGTGGCAAGATCAAGGTGGTGTTTATCGAGAACTACAACGTATCCAATGCGGAAATCATTTTTGCGGCGGCGGATGTGTCCGAGCAGATTTCCACGGCCAGCAAGGAGGCTTCCGGCACAGGCAACATGAAATTCATGCTGAACGGCGCGCTGACTCTGGGCACTATGGATGGCGCCAATGTGGAGATCGTGGAGGAAGTGGGAGAAGAGAACGCCTTTATCTTCGGTCTGTCCTCCGATGAAGTCATAAGCTACGAGAACCATGGCGGCTATAATCCCATGGAAATCTTCAACAATGACCAGGATATACGCAAGGTACTGATGCAGCTGATCAACGGCACCTACTCTCAGGATACGGAGATGTTCAGACACCTATACAACTCTCTGCTGAACACCCAGAGCACCTCCAGGGCAGATACTTACTTTATCCTGAAGGATTTCAAGGCCTACGCGGAGGCTCAGAAAAAGGTGGAGGCCGCCTACAAGGACGAGGCTGGCTGGGCCAAGAGCGCTATCCTCAACGTGGCATGCTCCGGCAAGTTTACCTCCGACAGGACCATACAGCAGTATGTAGATGAAATCTGGCATCTGGATAAGGTGGTGGTTATATAATGCTTTGTAAAAGAAGAATTGGCTTATTGTGCCTTTTACTGGTGATGGTAAGTTTTGTTCTGGCATTTGACACCAAAGAGATTAAGAAATATATTACGGAACAGACAATCTATGTGGAAGGGCTACAGGAGGATTATACGCTGCTGTTTCTGACGGACATCCATGCTGTGATTATGGATCCCGAAGCGCAGGGGCAGCAAGCGGAAAATCAGGTGGAACGGGCCGCTATGTTTGTCAATTGGGAGGGCATATCCGCCGAAGAGCAACTGGCAGAATGGATAGATTATGCCAATGAAAATCAGGTGGATGCGGTTCTTTTGGGAGGAGATATTATAGACACTCCCTCAAAAGCGAATCTGGAGTGGCTGGAGGAGCAGCTATCCAGATTAGATATGCCTTGGCTGTATGTACTTGGAAACCATGACTGGACCTATCCATGGGAATATATGACAGATACGGGTAAGGAAACCTATCTGCCCCTGTTTGAGCCTTTTATGCAGGGAAACACTGCTATACAGAGATTGGATCTGGGGGAATTTTCAGTGGTGGGGATAGACAACAGCTCCAATCAGGTGAGGGCAGAGGTGTTGGCGGAGTACGAAAAAATACTGGCAGAGGGAGAACCGATGGTAGTTATGGCTCATGTCCCCTTTCTGACCCAGTCGATTCTTCCCAAAGCGAAAAATATCTGGAGCAGTCCCGTGGTGATAGGCGGCGATGGTGGGATTTATCCTGACGAGAATTCGCGGAGATTTACGGGGCTGACCACTGCCGCCGACAGTCCGGTGGAACTGGTTCTGACGGGACATGTCCACTTTTATGACCAGGATGTAATTGCCGGAGAAAAGGATGTGTTTCAGCTGACTGGTGGCGCCGGATATCTGGGAGAGGCCTGCCTGATTCATCTGACAGGGAATATCGGAACTGAAAATACAGAACGATAATGGGAGGAGATTTATGATAAATTTGATGCAGGGCGGTGCGTATCTCGTGAATGGCAGGGATATTATTGCCGATACACCGGACGCCGGGACAGCCATTCAGAGCAAAACGGGAAAAGCAATTACCAAAAAGGAGGCGGCCCGCGGTACTATAGCCTATAGCATTCTGGAGAGCCACAACACCTCCGGCAGCATGGAAAAGCTGAAAATCAAGTTTGACAAGCTCACCAGCCATGACATTACCTTTGTGGGTATCATTCAGACTGCCCGGGCATCAGGATTGACGAAATTCCCCATGCCCTATGTGCTGACCAACTGCCACAATTCCCTGTGTGCAGTGGGCGGCACCATCAACGAGGATGACCACATGTTTGGCTTGTCCTGCGCAAAAAAATACGGCGGTATCTATGTGCCACCCCACCAGGCGGTCATCCACCAGTTTGCCAGAGAGATGCTGGCCGGCGGCGGCAAAATGATCCTTGGATCCGACTCCCACACCCGCTACGGCGCGCTGGGAACTATGGCCATAGGCGAGGGCGGGCCGGAGCTGGTTAAACAGCTTTTGAACCAGACCTATGATATCAACATGCCCGGAGTAGTGGGCGTGTATCTGACAGGGGAGCCGGTGCAGGGCGTAGGTCCCCAGGACGTGGCGCTGGCGATTATCGGCGCAGTCTTTGCAAACGGCTATGTGAAAAACAAAGTGATGGAGTTCGTGGGTCCCGGCGTGGCGGCTTTAAGCGCGGATTTTAGAATCGGTGTGGACGTGATGACCACCGAGACCACCTGTCTGTCCTCTATCTGGCAGACGGACGATCAGATCAAAGAATTTTATGAGATTCATGGCAGAAGCGAGGAGTATGAGCAGCTCACTCCCGGCCAGGTGGCTTACTATGATGGCATGATCACGGTGGACCTGTCCAAGGTGCGCCCTATGATCGCCATGCCTTTCCATCCCAGCAACACCTATACCATTGAGGAGCTGAACGCGAATCTGCTGGATATTCTGGACGAGACGGAGAAACGCGCCCAGGTGAGTCTGGACGGCGCTGTTCAGTTCCATCTGAAGGACAAAGTAAAGAACGGCAAATTCCAGGTGGACCAGGGTATTATCGCCGGATGTGCGGGCGGCGGCTTTGAAAATATCTGCGCTGCGGCCGACATTCTCAAGGGAAAATATATCGGCAGCGACGGATTTACATTGAGCGTGTATCCGGCCTCCATGCCCGTGTATATGGAACTGATTAAAAACGGCTGCGCGGCTGCGATCTTAGAGACCGGAGCAGTGATGAAGACGGCGTTCTGCGGTCCCTGCTTTGGGGCAGGGGACACTCCCGCCAACAATGCTTTCAGCATCCGCCACTCTACCCGGAACTTCCCCAACAGGGAGGGGTCCAAGCTGCAGAACGGACAGATTTCCTCTGTGGCGTTGATGGACGCCCGCTCCATTGCGGCCACTGCCGCCAACCAGGGTGTGTTGACTCCGGCCACGGAGTTTGACGGCAGTATCGGCAAATACAAGTATCATTTTGACAGCAATATTTACGCCAACCGAGTCTTTGACTCCCACGGCGTGGCGGACCCGGAGGCGGAGATCGTGCTGGGTCCCAATATCAAGGACTGGCCTGAGATGGGCGCACTGCCGGAGAATCTGGTGCTGCGGGTGGTCAGCGAGATTCATGACCCGGTGACTACCACCGACGAGCTGATTCCCTCCGGCGAGACCTCCAGCTATCGCTCCAATCCTCTGGGACTGGCGGAGTTTGCCCTGTCCCGCAAGGACCCTGCCTATGTGGGACGAGCCAAGGACATTCAGAAGGCGGAGAAGGCCCGCATGGCGGGAGAGCATCCCTGCCAGGCGCATCCGGACGTAAAGCCTGTCATGGGCGTAATCAAGCAGCAGTTCCCGGACGCCAACCATACCAACACAGGTTTCGGCTCCACGATCTTTGCGGTCAAGCCCGGCGACGGCTCCGCCAGGGAGCAGGCCGCCAGCTGTCAGAAGGTGCTGGGCGGCTGGGCAAATATCGCCAATGAGTATGCCACCAAGCGGTACCGTTCCAACCTGATCAACTGGGGTATGCTGCCGTTCCTGATTCAGGAGGGCGAGCTGCCTTTCAAGAACCTGGATTACCTTTTTATTCCCGGCATCAAGGCAGCTGTGGAGAACAAGACAGAGGAAATCAAGGCCTATGTGGTGAAAACCGAGGGGCAGCCCTCCGAGCTGCGGGAGTTCACGCTGAAACTGGGTGAGCTGACCGACGAGGAGAGACAGATTATCTTAAAGGGCTGTCTGATCAACTACAATCGCGTATAATGCGGAACGGAGGTTCTAAAGAACCTCTAATCAGCATATTCCCGAAGAGCACTGCACCTGAGGGTGCGAGCGATATACGGACGCCTAAGCGGCCGTATGTTGCTCACTAGCCCTGTGTGCTCGTAGGGGAATATGCGGAACTCTAATTAGGAGGAGATATGGAACAACCCAAAGCAATTAACAACCCCATGCTGGTGGGGGCCATGGAATTGTTGAAAGCTGATAATTCTACCAAGCACAGAGACTTTTTCCTGCAGGAGCTACTGAAGGCACATCTGCTCACTCCGGCCACGGTGACGCCCAAGCCGGAAAAGGATGAGAACGGTATGGTGAGGATGCTGCCCGACAGTCAGATTCAGGTTCCCATGCTGAGTACCCGGGAGGGTGTGCGGTATTTTATGGCCTTTACGGATATCCAGGAAATGAAGAAATGGATAAAAGACCTGGAGGAAGGGCAGCAGATCTTTGTTTTTGGCTTTCAGGACTTTGCAGGTATGGTGAAGAGGACGGATAGTCAGTGCGACGGCTTTGCCATCAATCCCGGTGGGGCCAATATCAGAGTTACCCGCAAGATGATCGACACGATTCAGGAGGCTCTGGCAAGCGGAAAGCAGCCGCGGGAATAGACAGAGTCTGGGAGGCAAGATTATGGAAAACGAGAAATATGTTATATTGCTGACCGGAAACAACAGAATGGCCATCAACGAATTTTTTACTTACATGGACCTCAATTTTGAATGTATTAATACTTCAAGCCGGTATGACGACATTATAAACCATCTGAAATATATTTCACCGGATGTGTTCGTATACTGTCTAAACGGGGAGTCGCCGGACGATATCAAGCGCTTTGCCAATGTGGAGCGCAAGCTTACGGAGCTGAATATCCCCATTATCATTGTAGGCAACCGGGACGAGTGTGAGCAGTTCACCAAAGTCGCCCCCGCGATAGAAGCCACCTTTTTTCAGCGCCCCATTTCGGCTCAAAAGCTGGAGCGCTCTATTGTGGAGATGCTTGAGACGAAAAAACCGAGACAGAGTGATGTCGCGGGCGGCGACTCGCCGGCCGGGGACATGTCTTCTACAGAGACACCGGCAGCATCGGCGAGGAAACATATTTTGATCGTTGACGATGACAGCAGTGTCTTAAAGCTGCTCAAAGGTTATCTCGCGGAGCGCTATGATGTGGCGACGGCGATCAACGGCAAGGTGGCGATGAAGTTTTTGGAGACCAAGAGAACGGATATGGTGCTGCTTGACTATGAGATGCCGGAGGAGAACGGAGCCGCAGTTCTGAGCAAGATAAGGGACAATGCAAGAACCAAACACCTTCCTGTGGTATTCCTGACCGGAGTCACCGAGCGTGGCAAGATACAGGAGGTATTGGCCCTGAAAATACAGGGATACCTTATAAAGCCCATTGATATGGAGAAAGTATCCTCTACCATTAAGGGGGTTCTGGGATAAAATTCTTATTTGAGTAATACCGCAGTGCAGCCTGCGGAATGCATAGGAGTTAGTATGGATGCGATTAATGCAGTGGAAGAGATGGAAAATCTGAATCTGACGGACTTGATTGATGTGGAAACCTTGCGCCTGATACAGGAATCCTTCTCCAACATGACAGGAATTGCTTCTCTGATTACGGACAAAAATGGTATTGCCCTCAATGAGGGGTCTCATTTTTCGGAGTTTTGTAACAAATATGTGCGTGCCACCAAAAAAGGAAAGGAAAAGTGTGAAAAGTGTGATCGTACCGGCGCCGAGACTACCCAGAAGAATGGCGCTCCCTGCGCCTATCGCTGCCATGCGGGGCTGATGGATTTTGCCGTGCCTATTATGGTCTCGGGCCATAAGGTAGGGTGCTTTATCGGTGGGCAGGTGTTGACCGAGACGCCGGATGAAGAGAAAATCCGGCAGGTTGCGGTGGACATCGGTGTGAACCCGGAGGAGCTTGTAGCGGCGGTCCGAAAGGTGAATATTCTGAAAGAGGAGGACGTAAAGAGCAGGATCGAGGCCCTCTCCAACATCGCGAATATTCTCTCGGATATGGCTTATAACAAGCACCAGTTGAATGTAAAAAATGCCGAGCTTTTGAAATCATCCAACATGAAGTCCGACTTTCTAGCCAATATGAGCCATGAAATCCGCACCCCTATGAACGCGATTATCGGTATGGCGGAAATGGCGCTGCGGGAGGAGCTGCCTCCTATGGCAAAGGAGTATGTGGGACAGATCAAGACATCCGGCCAGACCCTGCTCACAATTATTAATGATATTCTGGACTTTTCCAAGATAGAGTCCGGCATGATGACGATCAATGAGGTAGAATATGAGCCTATGTCGATGGTCAATGACGTGGCGAACATCATTATGACGCGGATTGGCAGCAAGGAGTTGGAATTGACGGTGGATGTGGACCCAAATCTCCCCAATATGCTTTACGGCGACAATATCCGCATCAAACAGATCATGATTAATCTGGCTAACAATGCCATAAAGTTTACAAAGATGGGAAATGTCCATCTGCAGATCAGTTTCCGGAAGACTCGAAGAGATATGTTGTACCTCCGCATTGCGGTTTCCGACACCGGCAGCGGTATCCAGAAAAGCGACATGGATAAGCTCTTCAAATCCTTCCAACAGCTTGACAGCAAGCGCAACCGCAATATTGAGGGGTCCGGCCTGGGACTTGCGATCTGTAAGCAGCTTGTATCCCTCATGAACGGGAATATCCATGTAAAGAGCGAGTACGGCGTGGGAAGCACTTTCTCCTTTGGGGTTCCGCAGAAAATTGTAGACGATTCTCCTTCGGTCAAGCGGATAGAAGGCAATGTTCTGGCAGCGGGACTGCTGGCGGGCGACTATGCCGCAATGCAGATCAAGACAGACATGCAGCGGCTTGGGGTGAATTATCAGGGGTTTGCCTCCGAGAGAGACCTTACAAGATATATGAATGGGAAAATCCAGTATCTGTTTGTGGATTATCCGCTGATGACAGACACGGTTCAGGATTTCTTGAGATCCCACCCGGATATCATCGGCGTGGTGTTGGCGGATTACCGAGAGGCGCGCACCTATGGCATTGAAAATGTCAGTATTGTCAAAAAGCCGCTGTATGTCTTGAGTCTAGCGAGTATTTTTCAGGGAGAAAAGGCAGGGCTGGGCTATAACCATTTAGATTCGGATGAATTCAATTTTGTCGCTCCAGATGCGGAGATTCTGGTTGTGGATGACAACGAGATCAACCTGACGGTGGCAAAGGGACTTCTGAGTCCGCTCCATATGCATATTGATTCAGCGATGAGTGGCAAGGATGCGGTCTTTAAGGTCACGAACAAAAAGTACGATCTGATCTTTATGGACCACATGATGCCGGAGATGGACGGCGTAGAAGCCACCCGGATTATTCGGCGGACACTGGGGGAGAACGGTCAGGTTCCCATTTTGGCCCTGACGGCAAACGCAGTGGAGGGTACCCGGGAAATGTTCATAAGCGAAGGGATGAACGACCTGGTGACCAAGCCTGTTGAGCTGAAGGACATTGTATCCAAACTTCGCAAATGGCTGCCGCCAGAGAAAATCCACAAAATGCAGCATGCCGACAACGAGAAAAAGCAGAGTGTCAAGAGTGAAATGTCTGCCCAGACCACGGACATCTCTATCAACGGACTGGACGTACAGAAGGCTATGGGATTTCTGGGCAACGAAGATTTGTTCTGGGCTGTTCTCAAAGAATATTACCGCGTCATTGATAAAAAATACGCTCTGATTAAGCAATATGAGCAGGAGGGTAAGTGGCGCGAGTACACCATAGAGGTTCACTCTCTGAAGAGCGCATCCCGTCAGATAGGCGCCTTTGAACTTGCGGAGACGGCGGCGCAGATGGAGGCTGCGGGAAACGCGGGAAATGTGGAATTGATTCGCAAGATCACTCCCGGAATGCTGGCTGAATACATTTTTTATAAGGACATCCTGGCGCCATATTTCCCTGCGGAGGAAGAGGAGAAGGAGGATAAGCAGATATATAGCGGAGAGCTGGCCGCACTGTTTGCACAGATGAGAGATGCTCTGGAGAATCTGGATATGGACACCATGGAGGAAACAATACAGAGTATGAACCAGTACTCTTATGGCAGTGTCCAGGATGAATTTTTTGAGGAACTAAAAAATGCCGTAGACGATATGGACACGGAGAGATGCGAGGAAATACTTAATACATGGGAAGCAAGCCTGTAAGGCGGTGCTTCCCTTTTTCATGTTTTTGAACACTATTCCCGTATAATTTGCTTTTATCAGGGTAAGAATATCCATTGAGTAAAGCAAAGCAATTCTCAAAATGAAAATAAAGGATAGAGAAGTCCGCATCTGCGGACGGGAGGTGTTCATGAGAAGAGACAACAGAAAACAGAATATCAGAAAAGAACGGATCATTATGATCGCATCCTCGGCTTTTGTGATGGCGGCCCTGACCATGACAGGAGTATATATGAAGGAGAATAGTGTTCAAAATCAGGACAATGGATACAGCATCGATTTCACTGAAATCGAGAGCCAGGCAGACGACAAATCCCAGGATATCGGCGGTTCCGGTCAGAACCAAAATTCCCAGACTCCCGGGAGCATTCCCCACAACGCGGCCACGGTGCAGGAGTTTCCGGAGGACGATCTGGATTATCTGCCCATGGAGGAGGCTGGCTCTTCCATGATTCAGATTCCCGGCCTGACGGATGGCACACTCTCGGAGGCGGACGTGGCCAGCGATGAACAGTTGGCTATGCTGGAGGAGCAGAAAGTCCGGGAGAGGGAGACACAGGAGAATGAATCCCAGGGGAGCAGTACGCCGGAGAGTGTTGTGCCGGAGAGCAGTGCGGCTGCAGCAGACCTGATAGATCCGGCGCTGGAACAGGCTCTGTTTCAGGAGCAGCAGCCTCTGGAGGAAGTGGCGGCCTGGGAGCAGCAGCCTGAGAGCAGAGTGTTGGGATTCTCCGCTGACCAGGGGCTGGTTCGACCTGTATCGGGAGATGTGCTGATCCCCTACAGCATGGATCGGACAGTGTATTTCACCACACTGGATCAGTATAAGTACAATCCGGCCACTGTATACCGTGTGGAAGAGGGTACTCAGGTAATAGCCTGCGCCGAGGCACGTGTGGCGTCCATTTTCAGCAATGAGGAGATCGGTCAGGCAGTGACGCTGGATCTGGGCAACGGATTCCAGGTCGTGTACGGCCAGCTGCAGGGTCTAAATGTGTCAGAGGGAGACTATGTGAATCCCGGACAGATCATCGCGACTGTGGCGGCTCCCACCATATACTACAGCCTGGAGGGCAGCAATCTGTATTTCCTGCTGGAGCAGGACGGAGCGGCGCTTGATCCGCAGGGAATGTATTATTAATCGGTAAAAGGCTGGATTTCACAAAGCGGCGGAAAGGATATGGGCGGAGAAATGGAGATCGTTAACGGCCTGATTCATACCATGGGAAAGCAGGGAATCATCAAGCATGGTGCAGTCCGAGTGGAAAACGGAAAAATAGCATGGGTGGGAACCATGAAACAGTGGCGTGAGAGATACCATGCGGCGGATTGCGAGGAGCCGATACTTGACGCAGCCGGCGGCTGGGTGCTGCCGGGCATCATCGAGGCCCACTGTCATATGGGAATCACTGAGGAAAAAAAGGGGATGGAGGGGGACGACTGCAACGAGACAGTGGACCCCGTCACCCCCTGGCTGCGGGCGATAGACGCCATCAACAGCATGGATGCGGCATTTGACGACGCCGTGCGGGCCGGGATCACCGCAGCCATGATTGGTCCCGGCAGTTCCAATGTGGTGGGCGGGCAGTTTGCCCTGGTGAAAACCCGGGGCAGGCGGATTGATGACATTGTGGTGAAGGCCCCGGCGGCCATGAAGGTTGCCTTTGGGGAGAATCCCAAGGTCAACTATTCTGGTCAGGGAAAAAGTCCTTCCACCCGCATGGCTATAGCGGGCATGCTGCGCCGGGAGTTGTTCGAGGCTAAAAGATACTGGGAACAGAAAGTACTGGCTCGGGGAAGAGACGAGGACTTTCAGGAGGACTTCACAAAGGAATGCTGGATTCCCGTGCTGCGCCGGGAGATTCCGCTCAAAGCTCATGTACATCGAGTGGACGATATTTTCACCGCCATTCGGATCGCTCGGGAATTTGGCCTGGATATGACTCTGGACCATTGCAGCGAGGGACATCTGATTGCACAGGAACTGGCGGCAGTGGGATTTCCCGCTATTGTAGGCCCGGACCTCACCAGCCGCAACAAGATAGAAGTGCAGAATGTGGCGTTCAAAACAGCCGGGGTTTTGGCCAGAGCAGGCGTGCTGGTGGCAATCACAACGGACCATCCGGTATCTCAAATTCAGTCTCTGCCCCTGTGCGCAGGGCTGGCCGTGAAATCCGGGCTGCCCATGGAGGAGGGACTTAAGGCCATCACGGTCAATGCCGCCCGTATCTGCGGAGTCCTTGACAGGATGGGAACTCTGGAGCCGGGAAAGGATGCGGATATTGCGGTTTTCAGCGGAAACCCTATGGAGGTATTCACGCAGACCCTGTATACTGTAATAGACGGACGGGTGGTATATGATGCCAGGGACGCCCAGGCGGAGGAATACTCCTGACGCCGCTGCGCGCTCTAGGCGTCCTTGAACAGAATTTAGGGAGAGAATAGAAGGAAAGTCTTTACCGCAGGGCTTTATTTTGCTATACTAGGGGATGGCAAGCTTGGAAACATGCATGTAGATGTAAGTATGCGGATTGGGACTGTGAACACGGCGGGAGGCAGGCAGTGGGACTTGTTGAGAGATATAGGAGAATAGTGTCGTTTCTGCTCTGCGGCTGTCTGGCGGCAGGGCTTTGCGGCTGCGGCTGGGTGGGAGATATGGAGAAAAACAACGCCATGGGTGAGCCGCAGATATCCCAGGCAGAAGGAGACGGGATTGCCGAGCAGGATGTTTTTAAGCTGCTGCCGGAGGCGGAGCTGGACTATCAGGTGCCGGAGCAGTATCCGGGGATATGGGTCAGCCTGGGAGGATATGACAGCAAGGGCAGCAAAGAGGTATTCTTTCGCGGGCACAGCCTGCCGGACACTTTTCGGATCATGGACAGCGCCACGGGACAGTGTGTATACACGGGGCGTCTTCTGGAGGACAGGTACAATGCCGCCACGGAGGAATATAATAGTTACGGAGAGTTCACAGATTTTGTGGACGTGGGTGAATATTACATAGAATGTGATATCATTGGCAGATCCTACTCCTTTACGCTGCAGGAGGCGCGGCTGCACGAGCAGTTTGATCTGGCGATTGCCGAGATACGGCGGCAGGGGCGGGAGACGCCCACCGGCGCCGGGGCCGTCCGCGATATGCTGCAGCAGGTGATACTGGTGTTGCTCTCCTATGAACTTTACCCGGATTTATACGAGGATGGGGACGGCAATCAGATTCCCGATATTCTGGAATATATGACGGAGGCTGTACGCGCCATTGTGGGACGGCAGGAGTCCGCGGAGTCGGATGAACTGACCTACGAGCTGGCGGCGGCGCTGGCTAAGTACAGCTATATTTATCAGAAATATGACAGCAAATATGCCACGGAGATCGTGCAGGTGGCGGCGGGTCTGTGGCAGCAGGCGGAGAAGAACGAAACAAACCGGGCCGTGCAGGGCGACGCCAGACTGTTGGCGGCTGCGGAGCTGTACCGAGCCACGGGTCAGAGAAAATATGTGACGGTGCTGGAGGCAGACGACGGTGGACTGCTGGATAAGGCGCAGCAGGAAGACATGGGCCGCTATGATTATCTGGCGGCGGTCACCTATATCGCCACCAAGAAAAGTGTCAAGGTGGAGCTGTGCAACAAGCTGATTCGTATAGTGATGAACCGGGGAGAGAAGATTGCGGCGGGGATTCCCCGGATGGCATACCGGGAGGTGGATCAGAGTGAGTCCGCTGTAGATGATATGATGTGGGACATGGCGCTGCTGTCGGTGGTGGATTATGTAATCACCAACTACGAGTACGGCCGTGTGATAGAGAGGCAGTACTATTATCTGTGGGGGCGCAATGCCAAATCCTATTGTTTTTGGGAGCAGGATATAAGTCAGCAGCCAGCCTGGACGGCGTGCTATCTGCTCATGCTGTGTGACATGCGTGTCAACGAGTAGACGGGAAAGAGGTAAGCATGGAGATGACATATCAGGGCCTGAGAGTCCAATACATAGAGCAGGGACAGGGACCTTTGGTAGTGCTGTTCCACGGCTGGGGAGCCAACAAGGAACTGTTTCGGTCGCTTATCGATACTCTGGCCGTACAGTACCGGGTGGTTGCGCCTGATACCCCCGGATTCGGACAGAGTCAGGAACCGGAAACTCCCTGGAGCCTGGAGGATTACTGTGAGTTCAGCCGGGCATTTATTGAACATGTGTCGGGGCCGGAGGATACGGAGATAATTCTGATGGGGCACTCCCATGGAGGGCGCACTCTGATCCGTCTGGTGGGCAGCGGTATGCTGCGCGGGAAAGTGGTCCGTAAATTGGTTTTGATTGACAGTGCGGGGATTGTTCATGAAAAGACGCCCCAGCAGCTGCGCCGGATCAAACGGTATAAAAGAGGCAAAAGGTTCTTAAGCCTGCCTCCGGTGAAGGCGCTGTTCCCGCATGCGCTGGAGCGATTGCAGAGTAAGTCCGGCTCGGCGGATTACCGGGCGGCGTCCCCTGTCATGCGCCAGAGCATGGTGAAGGTGGTCAACGAGGATGTGCGGGAATATCTGCCCCGTATAGAGGCGGAGACCCTGCTGGTGTGGGGGGACCAGGATCAGGATACGCCGCTCTCCGACGGACAGCTGATGGAGCAGCTGATTCCCGGCTCCGGGCTGGCGGTGCTGGCGGGGGCAGGACATTTCAGCTTTCTGGACCGGCAGTACCAGTTTTTGGCGGTGATGCGGTCCTTTCTGGGAATTCCGAGCTGAGTTTTCCCTATAGTTTATGCCATGAGTCCGTGCGCTTTAGCGCATACTCAGTTCAGAAGAGTTAAATGCGGGGGTGTATACATGATAAATGCCTTTTTTATTTTGATATTTGTGACCGCTTTGGCGGCGATTACTCTGGGCGTGCGGCATGAGCTGCACATGTTCCAGCAGGGTTCCTATCAGTATCGGTCTTACTGGCGATACATGAAAACCCATCCTGTTATGACGCTGCTGCCGCTGACAGGGGTGATTCCTCTGGCAGCCTGTGGAATTGCGAGTAAAACGTTGGCAGCCGTGACCGTGATCCTGGTATTTGAGTTGCTCTACCTGCTTTTACTGGTGCTGCTGTATTGGCCTAAGGCCGCCAAGAAAAAGCTGGTGATCACCGCCAGGGTGAAACGGCTGATTGCCACTACGGCGGTTCTGTATGTGCTGGCATGCCTGGCAGTACAGTTGACTGTGGGGATTTTCTGGTGGCCGCTGTTCATACTGGTGGCTCTGGGAGCCATGCTCAGTCCCTACGTGGTACTGCTGGCAAACCTGATAAACAGACCTATCGAGAAAGGCATCAACAGACATTATATTCAAGACGCCCGGCGAATGCTGAAAGCCTGCCCTGACTTGAAGATTATAGGTATCACCGGCAGCTACGGCAAAACCAGCGTCAAGTATTATCTGGAAACTCTGCTGGGCGCTCAATTTGATGTGCTGAAGACCCCGGAGAGTTTCAACACACCCATGGGCGTGGTAAAAACCATTCGGGGGAGCCTGCGGGCCACCCATGAGATCTTTCTGTGTGAGATGGGGGCCAGACATGTGGGAGACATCAAGGAGATCTGCGATATTGTGGACCCGCAGATCGGCGTGATCACCTCCCTGGGCTATCAGCATCTGGAAACCTTTAAGTCCCTGGACAATATTGTGGGTACCAAGCGGGAGCTGTTCGACGCGCTGCCCCAGGGAGCGCCCAGATTTGTAAGCGGCGACAATGAGTTTGTCAAGCAGTACGGAGTAGATCAGGGAGCCGTCACCTACGGTCTCGGGGAGGGCAATACCTACCGGGCCTGTGATCTGGAATACAGCGAGAAGGGAGCCACCTTTTGGGTGCAGGCCCCGGATGGCAGCAGGGAGAGATTTACCACCCGGCTGCTGGGCGAGCACAATGTGATTAATATTACAGGCGCCATAGCGGTGGCCCATGAACTGGGTATACCGCTAGACAAACTGAAACTCCCGGTTCACCGGCTGGAGGGCGCCCCCCACCGGCTGCAGCCCATCGCCCGGGGAAATACAGTCATTATCGATGACGCCTACAATTCCAATCCGAACGGCGCCCATATGGCCTTAAAGACTCTGGAAAGGTTCACGGGACTGCGCATACTGGTGACACCCGGCATGGTGGAGCTGGGAGAGCAGGAAGACCACTACAACTACGAGCTGGGCAAAGAGGCCGCTAGGTGCTGTGACTACATTGTACTGGTGGGCCGCAAACAGACGGAGAGCATCCAAAGAGGTGTGACGGACACAGACTTTGACAGACAGCGCCTCTATGTGGCGGAAAACCTGCAGGACGCTATGAATTATGTGAACGCCATCGAGACGGACCGGAAAAAGATCGTCCTGCTGGAGAACGACTTGCCGGACAGTTATCTATAATTAGGTGATATAAAAAGCAGTATCCAGAAGAGGGGTATGTGCACTAAAGCGCACAGGAGGTATAAATATGAAAATCAAATTGGCAGTTATTTTCGGCGGAAAGAGCGTGGAACACGAGATATCCATAATCTCCGCGCTGCAGGCCTGCGAGTATATCGACAGGGAGAAATACGAGGTCATTCCCCTGTATATGACCAAGGACGGCGAATTCTACACGGGGGAGCAGATCGGTAATATTGAGCGCTATAAAGATATTCCTCAGCTGCTGCGGGAGAGCACCCGGGTACTGCTGCTGAGTGAGGACGGCAAAGTGAATATGGTGCGCTATCCCATGAAGAAATTTGGGAGCAATGTGTTGGGCAGTATCGACGTGGCCTTTCCCATTGTACACGGCACCAATGTGGAGGACGGAACGCTGCAGGGATATCTGCAGACTCTGGGACTGCCCTATGTGGGCTGCGACGTGCTTTCCTCGGCGGTGGGAATGAACAAATATGTGATGAAGACGGTCTTCAAAGACAACGATATACCGGTGCTGGACTGCGCCTGCTACAATTTGATGGACTTTGAGGACTTGGAGAAACTGATGGACCGAATAGAGGAAAAATTTTCCTATCCCGTCATTGTCAAGCCCATCAATCTCGGCTCCAGCGTAGGTATCAGCAAGGCCTCTGACCGGGCGAGTCTGGAGGACGCTCTGGATCTGGGCTTTACGTTCGCCCAGAAAGTGCTGGTAGAGCCTGCGATTAGGCAGCTCAAGGAGATCAACTGCGCCGTGTTGGGAGACGAGCTGGAGGCGGAGGCCTCCGAGTGCGAGGAACCTTTGAATGCGGAGGAAATTCTGACCTACGAGGACAAATATATCGGCGGAGGCAAGAGCAAGGGCGGCTCCAAGGGTATGGTAAGCTTAAGCCGCGCCATACCGGCCAATATATCTAAGGAGCGCCGGGAGGAAATCCGGCAGATGGCGGTTAGAGCGTTTAAGTGTCTGGGATGTAGCGGCGTAGCCCGCATTGATTTCATGATAGACAAGGAGACTGACAAGGTATACCTGAATGAGATCAATACCATTCCAGGCTCCCTGGCCTTTTATCTCTGGGAGCCGCTGGGTCTTAAGTATCCGCAGCTGCTGGAGCGCATGATACAGCTGGCGCTGAAACGTCACCGTGAGAATCAGAAACTCACATTCTCTTTTGACACCAATGTGTTGGCCGGTGTGAAATTGGGCGGCGGCGCAAAAGGAGCCAAGGGCAGCAAGCTGTAAGAGAGAGGTCTACGGCGCGGGCGCATGGGATAAGCGATACTCCCGTGGGGAGCAGCCGTACCGCTCCCGAAATACCCGGTAGAAGAAACTGCTGTTGTTGTAGCCTATGGCCTCCAGAATGCCGTCTACGGAAAGGGTGGTCTGGCACAGCAGATATACGGACTGCTGGAGTTTCTGCTGCTGCAGAAGCTCCTTGAAGGTGTGACCGGTATATTTTTTCAGCAGCCGACTGACATAGTAGGTGGGGAGCCGCAGCTCTTCGGAGATCTCCGCGAGGGTTCCGGCCTTGTAGTGTGTCTCGATATATTTTAATATGCGAAAAATCATATCCTGCTCATAGCTGCCGGTTCGGCCCTGGAACATGGAGTCGGCAAAAAGCGACAGATTCATTAGAATCAATCCCATGGTAATCTGATTGATGGTGTTGGTTCCCGGCTTTTTGTCGATCAGCGTCCAGAGCATATTTTCGACCAGATTCTGTATGGGCAGGATATTTTTGGCCCGAAAATGCAGATAAGGTATCTGGGGATTGCCGCTGGACAGGGTGGAGACCAGGAAACTGCGCAGAACATTGTCCCGCTCGATCATGGACAGGGATCGGTCAAAGAATTCCGGGAGAATAATGAAGTTCACGGCGATGTCCTCTCTGCCGGCCGGCAGAATCTCTTGGGTGGCCGTCTGACTGAGAAACAGCAGGTCTCCCTGGTTCAACACGATCTTTTCGGTGTCGTTGATGATGTGCGTGGTGCTGCCGCAGCACATATACACCAGCTCCACATAGTTGTGCCGGTGTTTGGGAAAATGTGCAAAGCGGGTGTGGGGACGGATTTCGATGAGATGTCCCCGCTCAAGAAGTCTGGCATTGTCTACGACGAAATCCCTGCCGGAGGTGTATATCCCTTTCTGTATACATGCGTCTCCCTGCAGCAGCGTTCTCTCCTCCTGGGTTATCTCTTTCAGGTGTTCCAGCAATTCTTTGTTCACGGCGTTTTCCCCCATTGAAAAAGTGCAAATAAGGTCCCTGTTTTTGTGAGAAAGTGACCTTATTTTTCCATGTCCTTTTTTATATGATACCTTTATAGGAGAAAAAAGTCCACCACAATTCGAGAGGATTGGTGTACAGTACACCGGTGTACAGCACACCGGAGACGGGAGGGAGATCATGCGCAGATACTATCTGGCCGTGGATATCGGCGCTTCCAGTGGGAGACATATGCTGGGATGCATTCAGGACGGCAAAATACAGCTGGAAGAGATATACCGGTTTGAAAATGGGATGACGGAAAAGGATGGCAGTCTTCTGTGGGACACGGAGCGTCTGTTCTCGGAGATCATAAACGGCATGAAAAAATGCGCTGCTTTGGGCAAGATACCGGAGAGCATGTCGGTGGATACCTGGGCTGTGGACTATGTGCTGCTGGACTCACAGGACAGGGTGCTGGGCAGCACCTACGCGTACCGCGACGGCAGAACGCAGGATATGGACCAGCGGGTGTATGATATCATTGACCGGGATGCGCTCTATGCCAGGACAGGCATTCAGAAACAGTGTTTCAACACGATCTATCAGCTGATGGCTGACCGGGTGCAGAGGTTGGAGGTGTTGGAAAGGGCCGAGACTTTTCTGATGCTGCCCGACTATTTTCAATTCCTGCTGACGGGGAATAAGATGTCGGAGTACACCAACGGCACTTCCACGCAGCTGGTCAGTCCTGAGACAAAGCAGTGGGACAGAGAACTGATCACCATGTTGGGGTATCCGGAGGAGATTTTTCTGCCGCTTCGGACGCCAGGCACTGTGGTGGGGAAACTTGCGGAGAGCGTTGAGCGGGAGGTGGGTTTCTCCTGCAGTGTGGTGATGTGCGGCAGCCACGATACGGCCTCCGCGGTGATGGCCGTGCCCCGGGAGGCGGGGGACGCCATGTATATCAGTTCGGGCACCTGGTCTCTGATGGGAGTGGAGCTGCCCGAGGCAGACTGCAGCGCGGAGAGCAGACGGGCCAACTTTACAAACGAGGGAGGCTACGACTATCGTTTCCGCTATCTGAAAAACATTATGGGTCTTTGGATGATACAGTCCGTGCGGCATGAGCTGGGGGATGCATACTCCTTTGCGCAGCTGTGTGATATGGCTCAGGAGACAGGAGATTTTCCCTCCCGGGTGGACGTCAATGACGCCTGCTTTCTGGCCCCGAAAAGCATGACGGAGGAAATCCGGCAATACTGTGAGCGCACCGGGCAAAAGACGCCGCAGACGCCCGGAGAACTGGCCTGCGTGATCTATCGCAGTCTGGCGGAAAGCTACGGTGAGACCGTCAGGGAGATCGAGGCCAACACGGGAAAACGGTACGAGAGTATCTCCGTCATAGGCGGGGGCGCCAACGCCGCCTACCTGAACCGACTTACGGCCCAGGCCACGGGCAAAACCGTGTACGCCGGTCCGGGCGAGGCCACGGCCATTGGCAATATCATGGCCCAGATGATCGCCGCCGGAGAGCTGGACAGTCTGGCACAAGCCAGAAAATGCGTGTATGAATCTTTTGAAATCAAGGAGTATATGCGGAACTCAAAATAAATAAAAAAACATGCGGAACTAAAATAGGAGGAAGAGTATGATGACAACAGAGAGGTATGCATCCGCAAAGGAAATGTTTGCGGCATTGGGAGTGGACACGGACAGAGCGCTGGAGGTGCTGCGGGAGATTCCGGTGGCCATGCATTGCTGGCAGGGGGACGATGTGATCGGTTTCGACCACGACGGGCCGCTGACAGGGGGCATTCAGACCACGGGGGACTATCCGGGCAAGGCCAGAACACCGCAGGAGCTGATGGCGGATATGGACAAGGCCATTTCGCTGGTTCCCGGCAAAAAGAAGATCAATATACACGCCTGTTACGCGATTTTTGAGGAGGGAGAATTCGCGGACCGCAACCGTTTGGAGCCCAAGCATTTTGCAAAATGGGTTGAATTTGCCAAGGAGAGAGGAATGGGACTGGATTTCAACCCTACCTTTTTCTCGCACCCCATGGTAAAAGACGGCCTGACGCTCTCCAGTCCCGACCCGGAGGTGAGGAAGTTCTGGATTGAACACGGCCGGGCCTGCATCCGTATATCCCAATATTTCGCGGAGGAGACAGGCATTCCCTGCGTTATGAATATCTGGACCGGGGACGGTTTCAAGGACGTGCCGGCGGACCGCATGGGACCGAGAATGCGCTACAAGGAGTCCCTGGAGGCCATTCTGGAGGAGCCTTTTGACAGAGATAAGGTGAAACCCTGTGTGGAGTCCAAGGTCTTCGGTATCGGCGTGGAGTCCTACACCGCCGGTTCCGCGGAGTTTACACTGTCCTTTGCCGCCATGCATGAGGGATGCCTGCCGCTGATGGACAACGGGCATTATCATCCCACGGAGGTGGTTTCGGACAAGATTCCTGCCATGCTCTGTTTCTACCCGGAGATTGCGCTTCATGTGACCAGGGGCGTGAGATGGGATTCGGATCATGTGCTGCTCTTGGACGATGAGACCAGAGAGATTGCCAAGGAGATTGTGCGCTGCGACGCCCTAAGCCGGGTGTACATTGCGCTGGACTATTTTGACGCCAGCATCAACCGAATTTCGGCCTGGGCCGTTGGCATGAGGAGTTTTCAGAAGGCTCTGCTCATGGCTCTCTGCACCCCCAACGAGACGCTGAAAAAGCTGCAGGATGAGAGCCGATTTACGGAGCTTATGGCTGTGCAGGAGGCCATAAAGATGCTGCCTTTTGGAGATGTGTGGAACCACTACTGCGAGCAGTGCCAGGTGGCGGGAGACTTTGAATTGTTCGATGAAGTCCGTAAGTATGAGGAAGAAATTTTGCTTGGGAGGTAGGAGAACGCATGAAAGTTTTAGACGCAAAATTTGTGCAGGGATTTATCAGAATGTGCAACGATGGCTGGGAACAGGGCTGGCATGAAAGAAACGGCGGCAATCTGAGCTACCGCATGAAAGAAGAAGAGGCGGAGTCGGTGCGGGAGGAGCTGCAGACCGGCGGAGAGTGGAGAGAGATCGGAACCTCCGTGCCGGGGCTGGCGGGTCAGTATTTTCTGGTTACTGGCAGCGGAAAATATTTTCGCAATGTGATTCTCGACCCGGAGGATTCGTTGGCGATCGTGGAGCTGGATGACAAAGGGGAGCGGTACAGAATCTGCTGGGGGCTGGTAAACGGCGGCAGACCCACCAGTGAGCTGCCCAGCCACCTTATGAATCATGAGGTGAAAATGCAGGCAACCGGGGGAAGGCACCGTGTGATTTACCATGCCCACACCACCAATGTGATTGCGTTGACCTTTGTGCTGCCGCTTAAGGACGAGGTCTTTACCAGGGAATTGTGGGAGATGGCAACGGAGTGTCCCGTGGTGTTCCCGGACGGTGTGGGCGTCGTTGGATGGATGGTGCCGGGGGGAAGAGAGATTGCGGTGGCAACCAGCGAACTGATGAAAAAGTATGACGTGGCTATATGGGCGCATCACGGCATGTTTGCCTCTGGAGAGGATTTCGACCTGACCTTCGGACTGATGCACACGGTGGAAAAATCGGCGGAGATACTGGTGAAACAGCTGTCCATGTGTCCCGCCAAGCTGCAGACCATCACAACGCAGAATTTCCGGGATTTGGCGGTGGACTTTAAAGTGACCCTGCCGGAGAGATTTCTGTACGAAAAATAGACAATAGAAATAAATGAGCGGCGCAGGCTGATAAAGGTCACTGCGCCGCATTTTTTCAGGCACGCTGTTTCTGCAGTTCCGTAAGCTCCTCCAGATTGCGGTAATAGGCGTCGGCTATGATGTCTTTCACATAAGCGCTGAGATTCTTGCGGGTCTCCTTGTCCAGAGCCTTGATATCAATGGGCTTGCCGTACTCTATGATTACGGTCTGTTTTCTTATAAAGGGCAGATGGTCCTCGAAAATGCCGCTGGTGCCCACCAGGGTGATAGGCTGAATCGGAACGTCCGCCTTTTCAGCAATCTTGAAACTTCCCTCCTTAAAAGGCAGGAAATCCTGGTCGGTGCTATTGCGGGTGCCCTCGGGGAAAATGCAGATGGAGATGCCGGATTTTGCTTTTTCCACACCTTTCAGGATGGTTTTCAGACCCTTTTTGATATCCTTGCGGTCCAGAAACAGGCAGTGCAGAAAATACATCCACACATTCAGCAGGGGATACCGCAGCATCTCCAGCTTTGCCACATAGCCGGTGGGGCGGGGAACCCGCACATAAGTCAAGATAATATCAAAATAACTGCGGTGGTTGCCCACATACAGCACGGCGGTGTCCTTGGGCACATTTTCCTCACCTTTGACGATAACCTTGGTGCCGGAGAGGCGTATCACGCAGCGAAAGGCCCAGTTGACAATAGCCAGGGAACTTCTGTCCCGCAGCGGCATGTTGAATTTGCCGATGATCCACTCTGCCAACATCAGAGGTGTGGACAACACCAGAAATAAAAAAACAAATAACAGTACAAGAATCAGTCTAATCATAGGTCCTCCTATTTAAAGTTCCGCATATCCCCACTCTAAAGCATTTCATTCAGTATAGCATATTTTGGCAGGTGTGTACATAAGTTTAATTAAAACAACCGGGATTAATAAGCATGAGACAGCATATTTTGAAAAGTGGGAAAAAAGCGGTGGCACTGCTGCTGTGTCTGGGCGTGTTGTGCGGCCTGTGCGGCTGCAGCCTGATGAGTACTGAGGAGGTAAAGCTGCGGGATCTGGACTTTACGATACTGGGGGAGGAGCTGGTGCCCGCAGAGCTGGCGGTCATGATTGAGGAGCGCAAGGGGGAGGTCTTTAAGATGACTTACTCCGACAATGAGAATCTGTACATATGCGTGGGATACGGGAGACAGGAGACCGGAGGCTACAGCATAACGGTGGATGAATTGTATCTGACGGAGGAGGCCGTCCATGTCCAGACCACACTGCTGGGGCCGGATGTGTCGGAAAAGGGAAACAAGACCCCGTCGTTCCCCTATATAGTGATAAAGACGGAGTATCTGGATCTGCCGGTAATCTGTAAGTGATGAAACCACAGGCCCATCCTGTGCCGCTATGGCCGCAGGGCGGGCCTTCTTTCGTTTGCCTTTTTCCTCTTTCCAATAGCGTTGAAACGTGCTACACTGATAGAGGAATTAAGTCATAATACGGAGGTTCTACAGGACATGCTGCTGATAGAAAACGGATATATGATAGACCCCAAGTCGGGCAGGGAGGGCAATTACGATATTCTCACCGAGGGCAGCCGTATCAAGAGGATCGGCAGTCAGCTCAGGGAGAGCCTGACTGCGGCGGAGCGGAAAAAATGCGAGATAATTAATGCGGAGGGCCTGCTGGTGGCACCGGGACTGGTGGACGTACACGTGCATTTCCGGGACCCGGGCTTTACCCACAAGGAGGATATTGTGACCGGGGCCGGAGCGGCGGCCAGGGGCGGCGTCACTACAGTGGTGCTGATGGCCAACACCAAACCCACGGTGGACACGGAGGAGACGTTGCGATATGTGCTGGAAAAGGGAAGGACCACGGGCATACATGTGGAGACCTGCGCCAATGTGACCTTGGGTATGAAAGGACAGGAGCTGGTGGACATGGACGGCCTGGCGGAGGCCGGNGCCGTGGGCTTTACCGANGACGGAATCCCCCTCATGGACGCCGCCATTGTCCGGGCGGCCATGGAGAAGGCTGCGCAGNTGGATATGCCTATCAGNTTTCACGAGGAAGATCCGGCGCTGATTGCAAACAACGGCATTAACCGGGGCAAAGCCAGTGAATATTNCGGCATAGGCGGCTCCCCCAGGGAGGCGGAGATATCCATGGTGGAGCGGGACCTGCGGATTGCTCTGGAGACGGGAGCCTGNATCGACATTCAGCATATCAGCAGCCGGGAGGCGGTGGAGCTGGTGCGCCAGGCCAANAANNGGGGACACAATATCCATGCGGAGGCAACTCCCCACCATTTTACGCTGACGGAGGAGGCCGCCATACAGCATGGCACGCTGGCGAANATGAANCCNCCNCTGCGGGAGGAGGCGGACCGGCAGGCCATTATCCGGGGNCTGGTNGACGGCACCATAGACCTGATCGCCACGGATCACGCGCCNCANACCGCCGAGGAGAAAGCCCAGGACATCACCAAGGCTCCCAGCGGTATCATCGGTCTGGAGACAGCGCTGCCTNTGGCTGTCACGGAGCTGGTGAACGGCGGCTATNTGACNATGAAAAGCGTGCTGGAGAAAATGAGCNCCAACCCGGCGGNCATGTATCATCTGGACGCGGGGTATCTGGCGGAGGGCGGCCCGGCGGACATCATTCTGGTGGACACGGCGGCGANGCAGATTTTCACAGAGTATGCCTCCAAATCCAGCAACACACCCTTCACCGGCCGGGANCTGCACGGCGTGGTGATGNCTACGATCTGTGCCGGAAAGGTGGTATATCAGCGTTCGGAAACATAATCCGCGAAAATCCAAACAGGCAGTTCCCNNNANGGGNAACTGCCTGNTNAATNTGGAAGTTTCTATTGCCTTTTTGACAGGCGTTGCTTAAACGCATTTATTTTNCGNCCATAGCAGCTCGTAAAGATTATTCCACAAATTATCATTCCACATGCCGCTCCCTCGCAAAAATCAGAGATTGCACTNGCAACATTGTTCTGGGCAAAACNTGTATGGTTTATCAACTGAGCGACAAACCAAAGTATAACTCCGATCAATAGGAGCAACCGAACTCTTTTGGTATATCGTTCTGTTTCACTATTTGTGTAATCTGCTGCCTTTAATACGGTTTCTTCCATTTCCTTATTCATTTTCTCGCTTTTCCTTTCTCCGTCAAGTAACTCTCGCAGATCAATTTCATAATAATCAGAAATCTGGATTAAAATGTCCAGATCCGGCATATTGTTTCCGTTTTCCCAACGGGATACAGTTCTGTTGGAGACATTTACAATTTCCGCNAATTGTTCCTGCGTGAGTCCTTTTTCAGTTCNGAGTTCCTTTAATAGCGCACCTATTTTTTTCTGGTCCAACCAGTGTCCCTCCTTTTAAAACAATTTTATCCATACAGAGAAAAAATGACCACGACACAAAGCGAGAAGTGCCGTATTTGTCTGGTAGACATAGGATGTCTACTCTGATTCCTGCCTGCCTTTCAGGCGAAAGCGGAAATGTTCATATGAATCATCAGCTTTATATTGGTACTGTGTAGCTGTCCTCAGACATTTATATTTTCACATAATATACCGNCGAAAGTCAATAGGAGTGTGGCGCGCCGTTGCAGTTTTGGAAAAGACAAATTTTCCCCAATTTGATATAATAAAAAGCGGCGGAGGAAAAAACAGTGGAAGAGATTCTGGAGTACATTGAGAACAACCTGAAAGAAGATTTGACTCTTGCGGAGTTAAGCCGCAGGTATCATTATTCTGTGCGGCAGCTNTATTACTGCCTGTATCGATATTACCGGTATGCCGATTATGANATATATCCGAAGNAGAAAGCTTGTCAATGCCGCCANNGAGATTGCTCTTGGACGGAAACTGCANGATGTGGCGACAGACTACGGCTTTGAGACGCAGGCAGGTTTTTACAAAGCGTTTATACAATGTATCGGGTGTACNCCCAGTGAATTTCAGAATCATCAGCAACTGCGGAAATCGGGAAAAATAGATACAAAACTGTTAGCGGTCAGAAAGGAGCGGAAGAACATGGAAGAAATACGGATTCGGAAAATGGAAATGGGAGACGTCAAAAGTCTCTGGGAAAANATTTTTTCGGGAAATATGCCCGAGGAGGTAAAGGAGCGGGTTGAGAAAAATATCTCGGAGATGGATCGGGGAAATTGCGTTGCGCTGGTGGCCGAAGTGGACGCCAATGTGATAGGAACCGTTCTGGTGAAGAGATCACAGCACATCCTTACTTCCCGAAGGGCTGAACTCTCNGANGTCGTTGTNAATCCCGCGTTTCAAAAACAGGGACTAGGGAAAAAGCTATGTCAGGAAAGCTTTGCGTATGCAAGGAAGATGGGCTGTGACCATGTCATTGCAACCTGCCGCAGCGACGGGGCGGAGCTTTTTTATAGAGCTGTCGGGATGGAACAATGCGGCAGGATACCGGGAGGTATTCTGGAGCCGTGGGGNGAAAAGAAAACATATGATGAAATTATCCTCTATAGANAGTTAGCCGATTAGTATATGCGGAGGCNCNCTCTCGTGAAATATTCATCTGTTTTTTATGTTACTTTTATGCTATACTTAGACAAATGGAAAAAAGTAATATATNTACTACNGACANGAAAACGAGAGGAGATATTTCATGAAAGAAAAAACTACGGCGAAGGTACTCTCCCAGCGGGAGATTGCCCCACGCATCTACGATTTGTGGCTGGAGACCGATCTGGCGGCTCAGGCAAAGCCCGGTCAGTTTATCGGCGTATATCCGAAAAACGCCGCAACTCTGCTGCCCAGGCCCATCAGTATCTGTGAGGTCAATGCAGAGAGGACGGCCCTGCGCATTGTCTACCGCATTGCCGGTCAGGGCACGGCGGAATTCTCCTCTCTGAAAGAGAATGCCCCTATGGAAATTCTGGGAACACTGGGCAACGGTTTCCCCCTAGAGGCGGGCAAGGGAAAACGCTGCTTTCTGATGGGCGGCGGCATCGGCGTTCCTCCCATTCTGCAGCTGGCAAAGGAACTGGAGGGAGATAAGTCCATCATCATGGGCTATCGAGACGGCAATCTGTTCCTCACAGAGGATTTTGCCAGATATGGCCGGGTCTATGTGGCCACCGAGGACGGCAGCCAGGGAACGAAGGGCAATGTGCTGGACGCCATAGCGGAAAATAGGCTCCAGGCAGATGTGATCTACGCCTGCGGGCCCATGCCCATGCTCCGGGCCATCAAGCGGTATGCCGCGGAGCAGGGGATCAAGGCCTATATCTCGCTGGAGGAGCATATGGCCTGCGGCGTGGGCGCATGCCTGGGCTGCGTGGTGAAGACGAAAGAGGTGGATCACCACTCTCATGTACACAATGCCCGGATCTGCACGGACGGGCCTGTTTTTGACGCAGAGGAGGTGGATATCTGATGAATACAGCGGTAAATATTGCAGGAGTAACCTTGAAAAACCCGGTGATGACCGGTTCCGGCACTTTTGGTTCCGGTATGGAATATGGAGAGTTTGTGGACTTAAGCCGCCTTGGCGCGGTGGTGACCAAGGGAGTTGCCAATGTACCCTGGCCCGGCAACCCCACCCCGAGGGTGGCGGAGGTCTACGGCGGCATGCTCAATGCCATCGGTCTGCAGAATCCCGGTATCGACGTGTTTATGGAGCGGGATATTCCTTTTCTGAAACAGTATGATACGAAAATCATTGTCAATGTATGCGGAAAAACCGTGGAGGATTATCTGGAGGTGGTGGAAAAGCTGGGGGAGGAGTCTGCAGTAGCCATGCTGGAGATCAATGTGTCTTGTCCCAACGTCAAGGAGGGGGCCATCGCCTTTGGACAGAAAGCGGACGCTCTGTACAATATAACGGAGCAGATCAAGAAAAAGGCCCGGCAGCCCATTATCATGAAACTTAGTCCCAATGTGACGGATATTGCGGAGATGGCAAAAGCGGCGGAGGCTGCAGGAGCGGACGCACTCTCTCTGATCAACACTCTCACAGGCATGAAGATAGACATTCACCGCCGCTGTTTTGCCCTGGCCAACAAGACCGGCGGCATGAGCGGTCCGGCCATCAAGCCTGTAGCTGTGCGGATGGTGTATCAGGCGTCCCATGCGGTACAGATTCCGGTGATCGGCATGGGCGGCATTGCCACGGCGGAGGATGCCATAGAGTTTATTCTGGCGGGAGCCACGGCGGTCAGCGTGGGAGCCATGAATTTTGTGGACCCTTATACTACCGTCAAGGTAATCGAGGGGATCGAGGAGTATATGCGTACTTATCGGGTGGAGGATATTGCCAGCCTGATTGGAGCTGTGGAGTAAAGTGCAATGAAAACTTATAATTTAGTTTAATGGCCATTGTTTACAAAAACTTATTAATTGTGACAGCACTGCTGACACAAATTAAAGAGGCGGTTATTTTATGAATGAAGTGAATTTAGCATTTTCACAAGTCACTGACATAATTGAAACGGCAAAGAATAATGCATATAAAAAAGTAAATGAAGAACTTATCAACATGTATTGGAAAATAGGGGCCTTTTTAAGTAAAGAGGCTGAAAATGCAAACTTTGGGGATGCATATATTGATTCAATATCGGAATATATACAAGAGCAATTTCCGGGGATTAAGGGATTTAACAGGCGCGGACTGTATCGAATGAAAAAATTCTACGAGACGTATGTTGATGATGAATTTGTGACAGCGCTGCTGACACAAATTAGCTGGACAAATCATCTTGCAATTATGTCAAAGGCAAAGACTATTGAGGAAAGGCATTTTTATATCACATTATGTATAAAAGAAAGCTATTCCTCAAGAGAACTGGAAAGACAGATGGAAAGTGCATATTATGAACGTTACATGTTGTCAAAAGAAAAAGTATTGCCGGAGCCTATAAGGGGATTGAAAGAAAATCCTTTTATGGATACTTACGTCATAGAATTTTTGAATATGCCCAAAGTCTACAAAGAACAAGATTTTAGAAAAGCATTAATTAAAAATATGAAGGATTTTATATTGGAGTTGGGAAAAGATTTCACTTTCATTGATGAAGAATATAAAGTACAGGTTGGCGGAGAAGATTTTGCGATTGATTTATTATTTTTTCATAGAGGGTTACAGTGCTTGGTAGCTTTTGAATTAAAAATTGGAAAGTTCAAACCGGAATATATATCAAAAATGGATTTCTATTTAGAGGCGCTTGACCGACAGAAGAAAAAAGAACACGAGAACCCAAGTGTTGGATTAATATTGTGTGCGTCTAAAAATGATGAAGTAGTGGAGTATGCAATGAGCAGAAGTATGTCGCCAATGCTGGTATCAGAATACAAATTACAGTTACCGGATAAGAAGATATTGGAGAGAAAATTGCAGGAATTAGTCAATATTCCTCAAATAACGGAAGAATAGAATATATATTACTACAAAGAAAAATAAAGGAGGACTTATGAAAATAACAGTCGGCAGAGTGGCAGGAATTTTTGCCGCCGTAGTTCTGGTAGTTGTTTTTGCTGTAGGAGCATGGGTTCTCCATTCCCGTAACGGTGTGGAGGAGGTCTCCCGTGATGCTCTGGAAGAGAATACGCAGGGAATCCAGGCTGATGAGAGCCAGCTTGGAAACCGGAGCCATGTGTATGAGTATGGGCGGTTTTCCTTGCCATAATAAACCTCCAAACTGTGTAATCTTATCTTACATCAGTTTGGAGGTTTACACAAACATAGAATAGTCTCAAACGACCTACTACCCGACCCGTTCCACAAGGCACTCCGCTCCAAAAGGTTTCACAACAAAGGCATCCGCTCCAAGCTGCAGCGCCTGTCTCACATTGCTTTCCTGAGACAACGCCGAGAGCATGACTACCTTTAATCCGGGCTGCCCTTTTTTGATTCTTTGCAGGACTTCCATCCCATCCATGCCAGGCATCCCAATGTCAAGCACGCATACGTCCACAGTCTCATTCTGCAATAGATCCAGACATTCCTGACCGCCCTTTGCCTGCAAAACGGTATGCCCGTGGTGTGTCAGGATATCCTCAAGCATCATCCTCATAAAATCCGAATCATCGACAATGAGGACTTTCCTGTTTTCTCCTGTTATGGGCACAGGAACATAATCGAAGATGCTGTCCGCCTGGCTTTGGTTTAAGACTGGATCGTGATTTTCCCTGGGTTCATGACCCACACTCGACGGCTCCATTGGCATGAGGCCAAGCAGCTCATCGGCGGTCACCCGTAAAGCCTCTGAAATCAATGGTATTATGGCAATATCCGGATAAGAGATACCCATCTCCCATCTTGACACTGCCTGGGGCGTAACCTTTAGCACTTCCGCCAATTCTACCTGTGTCATATTCCTCTTTTTCCGCTTAAACTTTATTACCTCTCCAATGTTCATAGCTTTCCTCCTTTTCCGCACTGTTTGCACGACTTAGATTACATACCGTTAACGATAAATTAAGTCTATCACGCAGAAAATATCTGCGTCAATCAAGCAGTAATTGTATTTGAGGCCCAGTTCTTCTCATTCAATATTAGCTGAAAAGAAATAGGGGAGCAAGTCTTCATCCTGAGTTTAACTCTTTTGAATTGAATATGCGCTAAAGCGCACGGGATTAAGGTATAATGAGTAAAATGCTCCGCATTTAACTCTACTGATTGAAGTGTGCGCATAAGCGCACAGGTTTAAGGTATAAAATGAAAACTGCCCTCATAGATATACTAATAAGTATGGATAGGGAGGTAGTTTTTTGTGGAACTGATTAAGAAGAATATACATATGGATCGCGTCAAAGCCCAGGCAGTGTCCCAGATCACATTGGAGGAGGATATAAATATCCCGGATCAGAAACCGGATGTGAGCAGCCTGTGTTTTGATCGTGCCACGGTGACGGTGGACGAAGTAAAGCCCTACACGGACTATGTGCAGGTGCGGGGAAGAATGTGCTTTGCGGTGCTGTACCATACCCAGGAGGAGGGCTGCGGCCTGGTGACGCTGGAGGGCAAGATTCCCTTTGAGGAAAAAATCAATATGCAGGGCGTTCAGAGCAGCGATATGGTGCATGTGCAGAATGCGCTGGAGGACCTCAGGGTGGGAATCATCAACTCCCGCAAGCTCAGCGTTCAGGCGGTGGTGATGCTGACCGCCCAGGTGCAGGAACTGTATGACGAGGAGGCCCCCATAGGTCTCTATGGAGAGGACAACGCAGAATATCGCCGCACTCCGGTGGAGGTGGCCCAGATTGCCATCTGCAAGAACGATATTTTCCGGATAAAGGAAGAGATCACTCTGCCCGCAAGCTATCCGAATATGTTTCAGATTCTGTGGAGCAGTCTGACCCTGGACGAGGCAGAGTGCAAGCCTCTGGAGGAAAAACTCTCGCTCCAGGGAGATCTGCATCTGTTCCTGCTCTATGAGGGGGAGGGGGAGGACCATCCGGTGCGCTCCTTTGAGACCACCTTGCCCTTCAGCGGCATGATGGAATGCCACGGCTGCAGGGATATGATGATACCGGACATTCACTTTATGATGGGGCAGCAGGAGCTGGATATTCGGCCGGATCTGGACGGAGAGGAGAGGATCATCGGACTGGAGACAGTGCTGGATGTGGATATACGGCTCTATGAGGAGGAGCAGACGGAGATACTGACAGATATTTACGGTGTGACTAAGGAACTGACCACCATCAGCAGGACGGCGTCTCTGCGGCGGCTGCTGTCCAGAGTGAACGGCAAGATGAAGATAAGCGATCATGTCCGCATTCAGAACAGAGACGCGGGAATTCTCCAGCTGCTGCACAGCCAGGGAACCATACAGCCGGATCGCCAGGAGGTGACGGAGGCGGGACTGGAATTGTGGGGCAGCCTGCAAGTGAAAGTGCTGTATATCACCGGGGCGGACGATATGCCCTACGCCAGCACCACAGCCCAGATTCCCTATCACTATACCTTGGAGATTCCGGGGCTGGAAAAGGAGGATGTCTGCGACGTCAAGTGCAGCGTGGAGCAGCTGCAGGTAACCATGCTGGACGGGGAGGAGATGGATGTAAAGGCAGTGTTGGTATTTGGCACCATTGTCTTTAGAAACATTCCGCTGGAACTCATCGGCGATGTGATAGCGGCTCCCCTGGATATGCATAAGCTGGGCGCGCTGCCCGGCATGACTATTTACATTGTAAAACCCGGAGACAATCTGTGGAATATCGGCAAGCGCTATTATCTGCCAGTGGAACGGCTGCGGGAGATGAACGAGCTGACCAGCGATGAACTGACGCCGGGGCAGAAACTATTGGTGGTCAAGGGCGTGGTGTAGGGAGAACTTCTAGGACTTGCGGGGCAAATCCAGCTCACGCCAGAGGGCGTTTCGCAAAGAAGTTCTAATCTTACACCTGAAGAATGCCTGAAATACGGCATTCTTCATATTGGATGAGAACGCAGAATAAAAAAGGCGGGAACCCGTAAAGGGTTTCCGCCTTTCTGTTGTCGACTTTACTTGCCTGCGTCCTCGGCCATCTTGTCAAAGCCTGACAGAACAGCGTCATAGGTCTGCTGGCAGATGCTGGGAAGATTGCCGCCCCAAGTCTGCTCCGCCTTCTTGTAGCCCTTCTCAAAAGCAGCTTTCATCTCGTCAATCTTGTCGGGATCGCCGCCGGTCAAGGCTGTAGCAAAGCTCAAGATACGATCGGAGGTCTGCTTCACACCCCAGTAGCCATCCTCAGCAATGTCTTTCTGAGCCTGCAGCTTGGTAGCGGGATCTACCTTTAAGTTGCCGTTTCTCAAAAACTGCCAGATATCGTTGGCCTGTCCGTAAGCGGTGGACTGCTGGGTCATCATCTTCTCAACCAGACTTCTCAGCTGGGAGGTGCGGGCTTCCGCATCAGCCTTCAGCTGATTTATCAGATTGGTGTTGGGGCTGTAGGTCTTCTGGGTAGAAGACGCTGTCTCCGTAGAGTGCTCGTATACCACGCCTGTCTCCTCGGCTGTGGAGGTATTCTTGGTGGTCTCCGCTGCCGTAGATTCCCTGGCGGTAGCTGTGTAGCTGCCATAGGCGGCCTGTGTTGATGTAACTCCGTTTACATTCATATTGACCTTCTTTCCGGCGCCATTGCGCCTGTTTTATTCGCATCATCCGTGACGCGCCGTTTCGGATAGAGATATCCGAATAGATATACTTGTATGGTATATTTCGGCAAAAAAATTAAAATATTTATAGATGTAAATTATTTTTTAAATAAAAATTTATTTTTCATTCGATAAACTGTTTCAGCAGTTCCACACAATCTTCCAGAGAGAGCTTATCCGCATAAAACTGTATGACGACGGTTCCGCTCTCATTTCCGGCAAAATATCTGTACAGGCCGTCGCCGGAACCTTCGGCAATGTGGATCTCGCCATAGTTTTGCGACTCATAGGAGCCTACGGTGGCCATCTGGTAGAAATTGTAATAGTTATCGGTTTCCCCGCGCAGAAAACGCAGGAACTCTTCATCGGAATTGACGTAAAAATTGATATCCATCGTCTCATTGCCGTAGCTGACCAGAAACTCATCCTCATAGTTGAGGCTGTAACCGGCGGGAACTGTAAACTCAGGGAGATTGCCGCCTCCCGCCGGGGTGCTGAAGTCCGGGAGTTCCACAGGCTCTCCGTACGCAGTTCTGCCGCTGCTTTCAACAATGCCGCTTGCCAGGAAATCGTCTATGATGGAGTTGAGAATGTCAATACAGTTTTCTGTATCTGACGAGTACAGGCATAACACATAGGTGGTGCTGTCGGCGCCGTCCGTGATAAATGCCAGTGTGATCATCCCCTCGTAGAGGCCGGTGAGATAAACCCCCTCCTCATGGATATCCAGCACGGGAGTCACACCGGAACTGGCCTTGATGCTCTCTACCAGCGAGTCGGCAAGCTCTGTGGCTGTGGTGTCGAATCTCAGCGCGGCCTCCAGAATATTCTGTGTATCATAACTGCCGGTTTGGACTTCGTAGGAATTTACACTGGAGAATATGTCGGTGTCCACCAGTTTCAGATCATAGTTTGATGCATTGAACCCCTTTTCATTTGTAAAGGTGATCTCCCAGGTGTCTTCGCTCTGCGGCTGCTGCGGCTCCTCATTGTCCTGCGCGGGAGTGCCCAGATAGTGGTATATGTCGGCAGAGCTGTCCGGCAGAGCCTCCCCGGAGAAGGCGAGATACTGGAAGGCATCGTCGCCGCTGCCCTCCATCATAAGTCCCACATCCAGCCCGCAGTCAGCCAGATAGGTAAAGGCGAAATGATTTCCCAGAATCTCGTCAAAATCTGCCACGGCCAGGTCCCGATTGTTGACATTGCGGATATCCAGATTGTTGTACAGGGCCGTGATATCTCTGTAGGTCTCCTGAGGCACAAAGTACCCCAGAACGATCGTCTCCCCTTCCTTATCCGTGACGGTGAAGGTGTTCGACGATCCGTCCAGCTCAAAGCTATGTCCCAGAGAGGTATCCAGAATAAGGTTCATGCCTCCGTACTCGCCCAGCTCCACCCGGTAGGTCTTTGTGGTGTGAACCTTGCTTTCGTTGCCCCAGGTGAAGATTTCATCGTAGGAGCGGTCATCTCTCTGAGAGTCTGTCCCCACGGACCATGAACAGCCTGCCAGAGACAGGGCCAGCACTATGGCTATCACATAACAAAGTTTCTTTTTCACTCTTGTTCTCCTTTTGTTTTTAGATCATTCTTATCCGTTTTATTCTCAATTTATAATAAGGCAGCGTCTCGGTTTTGTCAAAGGTTTTTAGTTCTGCGCATGCCCCCGCTCTCAGGTGTTTTTGTTGACACATATGTGTCTCAATGGTAAACTTTTAATACCCATTAAAACCTGACATATTACAGAGGGAGGTAGGGTATGAGACTGTTCAGTAATAAGCGATATGTCTGCGGCCTGGCGCTGCTGTTTTTATCTTTGACGATATATGCATGTGGACACAAGGAGAGCCCGGAATCCCTTTCGGACTCAGGAGAGAGCGGTCCGGTGCCGGTGGCGCAATGGCAGTATATGGATCTGCCTGTTTCGCTGGGGAATATCAGGCAGTATACCTCCAATGAAAACTGGTTTTATGCTGCCAGTCCCCACAATTACGACAGGGAAAAACAGTGCTCCGAATGGCATGTGTACAGGGGGGAGATAGCGGATGAATATGAACCGCGGCCATATGTCGTACATGAGGGGAATAATCTGATCACGCTGCTGGCTGACAGGGAAGATAACTGTTATTTGTTTTTCGCAGACATGAGTAAGAAAGGAACGCTGGTAAAATATAATGCGGACGGAGAGCTGGTGTGGGAGAGGGAATACACGGCGGCGGAGCTGTTTGGCAAAGGCTCGAGACTGGATGACGGCCTGGTCACGGAGGACGG
>JAAUZI010000042.1 GCA_014804645.1 Lachnospiraceae bacterium
AAAATCTGTTTAAGGAAACTTACATTCGTGACATTGTAAAGCGCAATAAAATCAGAAATGTCGGCGAGATGGAAGCATTACTCAATATTCTCTCTTCCGCAATTGGTTCCCTCACCAATCCAAATAAGCTGAAAAATACATTTAAGAGTGTGGGCAATTCCAAGATTACTGCCACTACCATCACAAAGTACATTGAGTACCTGGAAGATGCATTTTTAGTGGAATCGGCTAAGAGATATGATATTAGGGGTAAGTCTTATATAGGAACGCCGCTAAAATATTATTTTATGGATATGGGACTCCGTAATGCGCGCATCAACTTCCGTCAAATGGAAGTGACACATTCTATGGAAAATGTAATATACAATGAACTGCGTATGCGCGGCTACAGTGTAGATGTGGGCAATCTGACAATCGTTGAAACCGGAAAGTCTGCAAAGGTGCTAAAGAAACAGTTAGAAGTAGACTTCATTTGCAGTAAAGGTTCGAAGAAGTATTATATACAATCTGCATACCTTCTCGAAACGGAAGAAAAGACTAAGCAGGAGTTGCGACCGCTTTTGAAGATTCATGATTCTTTTAAGAAAATTGTGATTACCTCGAATACACCAAGGCCGTTTTATACGGAGGACGGGATATTGATGATGAGCGTGTATGATTTCCTGTTAAATGCAGAATCTTTGGAGCTATGACAGCGTGAAAAATGTATATTGTAATTGAATAAAGGAATAAAATGTGGTAAAATCGAAGACAAGCATATTAAAAAATACGCCAAATATTGAAAGTGTTGCTGTGTGAAAAAACTATTTGTTGGGAAACAATACTAATATGGAAAAAATTTATCTGGTAGATTTTGAAAATGTTCATAATAAGGGACTGGAAAATATAGATACTCTTACTGAAACAGATCACGTTCATATATTTTATACAGAGAATGCGTCAAATATCAGTTTAGATATTCTTACAAAGGGAAAAGGGACAGATATTGTTGTACATAAAGTTCCTGCCCGTAAGCAATCTCTGGACATGCATCTTGTTTCGTATCTGGGATATTTACTTGGAGTTAATGAGAACAAAACCTACTCGTATGTAATCGTCAGCAACGACAAGGACTACGATAACATTATTGCTTTCTGGCATGAACGCGGAATCAAGAGCATATCCCGAGAGCAGAAAGTATCAGGCGGTAATGTAGTAAATCAAAAGCGAGTAACGATGCCAGTAGCAGCGCCTGCTCCGCAAACGACCAATAACAAAATAAACACTGGTATGGCAAATAAATTGTCCGGATCTGATAGAAGCAAATTGAATGTATATATGCAGCGTGGGTTAATCGATTTAGGTTACTCCGGAAAGACAGCTAACACAATATGCAAATGTGTCATTGCGTATTGTAATGACGAGCGTATGCTGAATGAGATTCATAACGATCTTAGAGAGGAATTTAGCGACTATTCTGAGGTCTATGAGGATGTAAAGACGCTCCTTAAGGGATTTTCGCCGTCTAAAAGTAGAGTAACTACTAAACGTGAATTGCAAGTGCGTTCTTTTTTTGGTCAGCACTTTAGGAAGAAAATATATGTTGATAAAAAAGAAGATATTATTAAAATAATTTTAGATGCAACGACCCGGCAGCAGGTCAATAATGAACTGATGAAGTTGTATCGTAACGGTGATCAAGTAAAAGAAATAAGAGAGACTTTGCAGCCATTGATTAAAGACTTACCGGGAAAATAAAATGGATGATAGGTGTGATGGCTATGCCTTAATTCTTAATTAGGGCGATGCTCTTTTTCTAAAATGAAAGATGTATACGAATGAGAATAGAAAATAAGCACTTACGGATTTTTTTGCAGAATGGTAAATATTTTTGCTTGTTATGGCAGATAACGGGTATTCGGGAGTTGGCGGTATTTGGGGTGAAATGGGGCAATATGGATTGTACGGGATTACAGTTTTACTACGAATCAGAAACTTATAACTGAAAGTCTGGAAAGGTTGAGAATATTGTTTAGACAAATAGAAAATGGAGAAAACGTTTTGGGGTTATAGTTGAAAAACTATAAATATTTGATATAATAAAATTGGTTATTATACTTTAATTCAAAAGAACATAGGAAATGGAAAACACGATGAATAATTCTTTTTTAAAATGGGCGGGAGGAAAAAGATGGTTTGTTAATCATGAAAATCAGCGATTTCCAAAAGAATATAATAAATATATAGAACCTTTTCTTGGTGGAGGTGCAGTATTTTTTTTCCTTAATCCAGATGAAGCAATTTTAAGTGATATAAATGAGGAACTGATTAATACATATATTGCTGTCAGAGATGATGTTGAATCAGTATATCGTAATTTGCGAATACATGCAAGAAATCATTGTAAAGACTATTATTATAAAATAAGAGATAGAAGTCCCAGAACATCCTCAACAGCAGCAGCAAGGATGATATATTTAAATAAGTCATGTTTTAATGGAATTTATAGGGTAAATAAGCAAGGTAAATATAATGTTCCTTATGGTACAAAAGACGAATTAAATTTTGACCATGATAGTTTAGTAAATACATCAAAAGTTTTAAAAAAAGCGCAGATTCTATGTCAAGATTTTGAGAATACGATAGATATGGCGCAAGAAGGAGATTTTATTTTTTGCGATCCACCATATGCCGTAATGAATGAGGATAATCGTTTTGTTGGTTATAATGCAGATGTATTTTCTTGGCGAGATCAAATTCGTTTAGCAAATGCTTTAGAGCGGGCTAAAGATAGAAGGGTAAAAATTATCATGACCAATGTAGAGCATAAGGATGTTAGAAAGCTTTACGAAAATATGAAAGGGTTTTCATTGGATATAGTACAACGACGATGCTTTATTTCAGGAACAGTTGAGGGGAGAAAAGCTTATCAAGAATTAATAGTGAGTGCAAATATATAAAGATATTAATAAGACACTAATGTTGAAGGAAGGGGTTCATTATGACCAATTGGGAAAACGTCATATCGGATAAAGAACTAATAACAGCAAAAAATAAACGTAAAAATATATATATTGAAGATAAGCAGCGAAAAATAGCCTTGCATGAATTGGAAGAGGAAGGCTGGGAATATGTAAAAGATTATGCGGATCCCAAATTTGTTAAGATAAGAAAAGAAAAGCCATATGATGAGCAATTTGAAGATAAAGTGTGGTTATTGTTTTATCAGATGGGTTTTACGTATCTTAATAAAGACAGAAATTTTAAAATGACATATGATTTTCAGAATCCTAATTTTACGCAGCAAATAGATGTTTTTGCCGCAGATGAAGAAACAGTGCTAATTGTTGAATGTAAATCGGCTGAAAGCATGAAAGATGGTGTTTTTAAGAAAGAAATTGAAGCACTGCACGGTCAAATAGATGGATTACGCAAAACAGCACTTAAGCAATTTCCCGGAAGGAAGGTTAAATTTATATGGGCAACTCATAATTATATTATGAGTTCTAAAGACATTCAAAGAATGCAAGAGTGGGATATAGTTTTTTTTGGAGACTCGACAATACAATATTATTGCGAGTTGACTAAGCATTTGGGAACATGCGCTCGTTATCAATTACTTGGAAATTTGTTGGCAAATACGGAAATAAAGAATATGCAAAACAAGGTTCCAGCGATAAAAGGGACGATGGGAAAACATGAATATTACGAATTCTCAATAGAGCCTGAGAAACTGCTAAAAATTGGATATGTTCTTCATAGAAACGAAGCAAACAAGAATATGATGCCAACATACCAAAGAATTATAAAGAAAAAACGATTAAGAGAAGTGCAATCTTTTATAAATGAGGGCGGTTATTTTCCTAATTCTCTAATTATAAGTATAGATACAAAAGGAAGAGGGGTGCAGTTTGATCAATCTCCTACAAAAGTTGAAGAATCTCTTTCAAAACTTGGTGTGCTTCATTTACCAAAGAGATATCATTCTGCCTATATCATAGACGGACAGCATCGCTTATATGGATATTCAGATACTGATTACGCAAATACAAATACTATTCCAGTGGTGGCATTTGTTGATTTAGAGCGTTCAGAACAACTTAAACTGTTTATGGACATTAATGAAAATCAAAAAGCCGTATCAAAAACATTAAGAGTAACCTTGAATAGTGATATGCTGTGGGATTCCCCCGATTATAATGATAGGAGGGAGGCTTTACGTTCAAAGATCGCACAAATGTGTGGGGAAGAACCTACATCTCCTTTGTTGGGAAGAATTGTAATAGGAGAAGATGAAAAAAATCCAACAAAATGCATAACTATTGAAGCGATTCAACAAGCATTGAAGAGAAGTCATTTCTTTACGACTTATGGGAAAAACAACATTATTGTATCGGATGGCAGCTTTGATCTGGGAGAAAATAAAGCAACGCTAGATGTGTTTTATCCGTTTTTGGAGGAATGCTTAAGGCATGTAAAGACAAATTGTGAATGTGAATGGATGGCAGGGGAACAAGGAATATTAACTATTAATCGAGGAATTCAGGCGGTTATACGTGTTATTGATGATATTGTTCTCCATTTATTGAGTCAAAGCAAGATTAGTCCCAAAACTCAAAATTTGCAAACACTTATAGATGAAGTGGAGTATTATATTGAGCCGCTTGCAGATTATATAAATAGTCTAGATGAAGTACAAAGAAAGGAGTTGAAGGGATTTCTGGGAGGGGGAGCAGATAATAAATTTTGGAGGAGTTTCCAAAAGGCTATTGCTGTAGCGAGAGAAGATTTTAAACCAGAAGGATTGCACGAGTATATTGAGAATGAAACAAAACAATATAACGCAGAATCCCGAGAGTATTTGACAGTTATTGAGGGATGTATAAAAGAAATAATTGCTGATGCACTTGAAACATATTATGGAGAAAATTGGATTATTAAAGGACTGCCGAAGAATATATATAAAACAGCAAAAAAAATGGCAGATGATAAGAATTATGAATTGCTTTCAAATGATGAAGATGCAGAAATTGATACATGGGATTGCATAACATTAGCTGATTGTAGGGAAATAGTGATATATTCTCATAACTGGAGTGAAATATTTGAAAGCATTGTGACTAGGCCTGAAGATGTTACTCTATCAAACAAGGAACAAAAAACAGAATGGATGTCTATGATGAGCAAGGAGATAAACAAGATATCTAAAACAACATACAGTGTTCCTAAAAAAACTTTTGAATTAATTAGTAGTATTTATGATTGGTTAGTGGTCGATAAATAGAGTGGGGAGGTTAGTTTCTTCCCCCATTTTTTGCATCCATATAGCGAAAGTACCTTAGATGCAAATTTTTGCAGAATCACATGAAGGATATAAGTATGGTGTAGCTATAAGTAAGAAACGTGTGCTACACGGATTTGGTTTCCTTGTATTTTGACCATTTAATTTAGGTTCTGGACAATACGACGTAAGTAGGTGTCTGCATAGGCATTGTCTACGGATAATTTGGTACTGACAGAAATGTTCTAGGAAATTTACTTATGGAATGTATTCTGGTTAGGAGGATGTTTTAGTATTCATTATGAATTTGTATGTAAGTGAAAAATAGAACGGCGAATAGAAAAGATATCACGGTTTCTCTACAATACTTGCTCGGTACGCAATACTATGCGCTATATCATGCCAGAGCAGTGGGCAATGATTTCCTTATTTTAAGTGACTAGTTTCTGGTATTTTGGGCACAGTTCCCTGCTTTTTCAGAGATCTATATTGTCGTAAAGCAGATGAAACAAAACGAATTTTTACAGCAAACCAGATAGAATCTGGTGCATTTTCAAAGGCAGGAGAAACACACATGAGCGAAGAATTAAAATATCCAGTGCTGTTGGTCCATGGTATGGGGTACAGGGATAGCAAATACATAAACTATTGGGGAAGAATCCCGGCAAAATTAGAAGAAAACGGCTGTAAGATATACTATGGAAACCAGGACAGCAACGGGACGGTTGAGTCAAATGGCGCGTTTCTGGCTGAAAAAATCAGGCAGATCATAGAGGAGACAGGAGCGGAGAAACTCAATGTGATAGCACATTCAAAAGGCGGTCTCGACATGAGATATGCGATCTCCTCCTTGAAGATGTCCAAGTACATTGCCTCCCTGACAACGATCAGTACGCCTCATAACGGTTCCCTGACTGTGGATAAACTGCTTAAGCTGCCCAAGTTCATGGTAAAATTTGTGGCATGCTGCTGGGATGTCTGGCTAAAAATCTGTGGAGACAAGAACCCCAATACATATGAAGTGTTTATAACCTTTACAACAGCGGCAGCAGAAGAATTCAATCGCAATAATCCGGATGAACCCGAAGTACATTATCAAAGCTATGCATTTGTCATGAAACATGTCTGGAGTGATATGTTTATGCTTGTGCCAAGCATGGTGGTAAAGTTCCTCGAAGGACCGAACGATGGCCTGCTTGCGCCGAGGGCTGTCATGTGGACAAATTTCCGCGGGATCGTCACCAGCAGTTCAAACAGAGGGATATCACATTGTGACGAGGTGGACATGCGAAGGAGAAAATTATCCAGAAAGCAGGGCGAGGGAATAAATGATATTACGGATTTATATATAAGCATCGCTAATGATTTGCGAGAAAAGGGATTTTAGAAGAGAAATGCCGGAAGGCCTGTTGATCTGAGAATGAAAAGGAATGGAGGTCAAGAGGATAGATGATACGTCAAATCAGATATTTTCAGTCCGTTGTCCGCAATAACAGCTTTTCGGAGGCGGCCCAGGAGTGCCACATTTCACAGTCCGCCATTTCGCAGCAGATACAGGCGCTGGAGCGTGAACTGGGTTTTTATCTGCTGGAGAGAAAAAATCGCAAATTTATACTTACACCCGCAGGGGAATATTTCTATAAAAAGAGTCTGGTGCTGATTGCTGACTATGAGCGGATGTGCCGGGAGGCGGGCAAGCTCGCAAAGGAAGATAAAGCGGCTCTGGTTATTGGCTACCTGCGCTGTTACAGCGGGCAGGAGTTTCATCTTGCGCTGGAAGAGTTTTCAGCGAAGTATCCTGACGTGCCGGTGAAAATTGAATACGGCAACCATGAGGAACTATACGAACTGTTACGGGCGGGGAATGTAGATCTGGTTCTGAATGACCAGAGAAGGGCATTTTCAGACCAGTATGTCAATCTCATTCTGACCGTCGGAAAAGAATACATTGAAATTTTGTCCAGAAATCCGATCGCCTCCCTGCCGTCGGTTACAACCCAGGAATTGAAGAACGTCCCCTGCATCCTTGTGGCCTCAAGGGAGCAGAGGGAGAATGAGCAGGAGTATTATCGGGATGTGGTAGGATTTCAGGGAGATTTTCTTTACGCGGAAAATTGAGAGGAGGCCCGCCTGATGGTGATTGGAGGGCAGGGTTTCATGCCGGTGGAAGGTGTGAAAAGAGCAGAAAGCTTTGGCCCTTCCATCAGCCGAATACCCCTGTTCCGGGGAGATTCGCAGATTACCCGTAACTATTGTGCTTTTTGGAAACAGGAAAATTCAAGTAAATATATAGAGGAATTTGCAGATATATTAAAAAGAAAATTTGAATAGATATATTTGATCGAAGGGGTCGCCCTGGTATTTAGCCGGGCGGCTCTTCCCGTATCAGTTTTACTTATAAGAACATCCTGAAAGTCAAATTGATTCCGGGGCGGACTTCTATTATAATAAATACAAAAGGAGCGAAGGAAAAGGAGGCATTCTCCTGCGAGCAGTCATATGAATTGGGAAGGAAGGTGTAGTTATGGAGTTAATTAAAAAGAATTTTGGATTTGGGTGTATGCGTCTTCCAATGAAGGGCGGGGAGGTGGATACAGAGGAGTTTTCAAGGATGGTAGATACCTTTCTCGAAAATGGGTTCAATTATTTTGATACTGCTCATGGTTATCTTGGAGGGAAAAGCGAAACGGCATTGCGGACCTGCCTTACCAGCCGCTATCCTCGTGACCGGTATATCCTGACGAATAAACTGACCAATTTTTTCTTCAAGAAACAGGAGGACATCCGTCCGTTTTTTGAAAGCCAGTTAAAGGCCTGTGGCGTGGAATATTTTGATTATTATTTGATGCACGCGCAGGGCGCCGACAATTTCGCATTTTTTAAAAAGTGCCGCGCCTACGAGACCGCTCTGGAACTGATGGCGGAGGGGAAATTCCGTCATTTCGGTATCTCTTTCCATGACCGGGCTGAGGTATTAGAGCAGATTCTGAACGAATATCCGCAGATTGAAGTAGTACAGATTCAGTTCAATTATGCCGACTATGATGACCCGGCCGTGGAGAGCCGTAAGTGCTATGAGGTCTGCCGGAAATTTGGCAAGCCTGTGATCGTCATGGAGCCGGTCAAGGGAGGCAATCTTGTCAATCTGCCGGAAAATGCAAAGGCAATTCTGGAAGAACTTAAGGGTGGGAGCCCCGCCAGCTACGCCATCCGTTTTGCCGCCGGTTTTGAAGGGATCATGATGGTTCTTTCCGGCATGAGCGATATGGCGCAGATGCAGGACAATATCAGCTGCATGAAGGACTTTAAGCCTCTGTCCGATGAGGAACTGGATGCGGTACGCCGGGTACAGGAGATTTTCCGCTCTATGAATCTGATTCCCTGCACGTCCTGCCGTTACTGTGAGGCCGGTTGTCCGAAACATATAGCGATTCCTGATCTGTTTGCGGTTATGAACACAAAACAGATTTACCATGACTGGAATGCGGATTACTATTACAATGTGGTGCATACCGGCGGCGGAAAAGCGAAAGCCTCGGAATGTATTAAATGCGGCAAGTGCGAAAACGCCTGTCCGCAGCACCTTCACATCCGTGAACTGCTGGTTGACGTGGCGGGAGAATTTGAAAAGCGTTGATAATTTAAAGGAGGAATACAAAATGGCAAAGTTAGTAGTATTTTATTCAAGAGCGGATGAGAATTATTTCAGCGGGAGCCGTCGTTACATTTCCATAGGCAATACGGAAAAAATGGCAAATATGATTGCGGAGGCGGCAGGGGCTGACCTGTTTAAAATCGAGCAAAAGGTTCCCTACGCTGCGGATTACGATACCTGCATTGCACAGGCGAAAAAAGATCTGCAGGCGAAGGCAAGACCGGAGCTGGTTTCCATGCCGGATGACTTGGCAGGTTATGATGAAATCTATTTGGGTTATCCAAACTATTGGGGCGACATGCCGATGGCGGTTTATACTTTTTTGGAGAATTTCGATTGGAACGGCAAGGTTATCCATCCGTTCTGCACACATGAGGGCAGCGGCCTGAGCGGAACGGAAGGCCGGATTCGGAATGCCTGCAAGGGTGCGACAGTAACTGGTGGCCTTGCGATTCAGGGCGGTTTGGTGGACCGTTCCAGAGAGAATGTTGAAAGATGGGTTTGAGTCCGTGAGGAAGGGAGACAGAAAATGGCGATTACTGAATTTTCAAAAAACTATCATGAAAAAATGTTTCCGGGATACCATTCCCCCTTTTTGGAGACAGACCCGGAGTTTATCGAGCTGTTTGACAATTTTGCTTTTGACGAAGTGGTAGGTCACGATGACCTGGACGGAAAGACGCGGTTCATGGCAATCCTTGCCACATTGCTTGGATGTCAGGGCACAGACGAATTTCGGGCAATGCTTCCCGCTGCCCTGAACTTTGGCGTGACACCCGTGGAGGTAAAAGAGATCGTCTATCAGGCGACCGCTTATCTTGGCATAGGCCGGGTGTTTCCGTTTTTGAAGATTACCAATGAAGTGCTGAAAGAGCGCGGTGTGACCCTGCCGCTGCAGGGGCAGGCAACCACAACCGCTGAGAACCGCAGGGAGGCCGGAACTCAGGCACAGGTGGATATTTTTAGCGAAGGGATGAGGGACTTCTGGAAATCCGGTCCGGAGGAGAGCCGCCATATCAATTTATGGCTGGCGGATAACTGTTTTGGCGATTACTATACCTGTACTGGCCTGGACTATAAGCAGAGAGAAATGATTACTTTCTGTTTTCTGGCGGCGCAGGGTGGCTGTGAGCCGCAGCTTACCAGCCATGCGGCGGCAAATATGCGGATTGGAAATGACAAGGCGTTTTTGATTAAGATCATATCTCAGTGCCTCCCTTATATCGGCTATCCAAGGAGCCTGAATGCCCTGCGCTGTGTAAATGACGCGGCGGGCGCAAATTAATCTGACAATTGAGGTATCGGTGAAGACGGTTGCAGTATTGGAATAAAAGGAGAATGATTTGAAATGAAGGATGTAATGATTTTAACCGGAGCGGGGCAAATCGGCATGGCGATTGCACGCCGGATGGGTTATGGAATGAAAATTGTGATTGGTGATAAAAAGCCGGAGAATGCACAGGCGATCTCGGAAATCATGAATAATGCGGGGTTTGACACAGTTGCTGTGGAGATGGACCTGTCCTCTCGAGATTCTATTTTGAACCTGATCGAAAAAGCCAGGGAGTATGGTGAGATTGCCATGCTGGTCAACGCGGCGGGCGTTTCACCAAGCCAGGCACCGATTGAAGCAATCTTAAAGGTCGATTTATATGGCACAGCTGTTCTGCTGGAAGAAGTCGGAAAAGTGATTAAGGAGGGTGGCGTCGGCGTGACGATCTCCAGCCAGTCCGGGCATCGGATGCCTGCGCTTTCCGCCGAGGCAGATGAGCAGCTTGCCTGCACGCCCACAGAAGAGCTGCTGGAGCTGGAGATCTTAAAGCCTGAAAATATCAAAGATACCCTGCATGCATATCAGATGGCGAAACGCTGCAATGAAAAGCGTGTCATGGCAGAGGCTGTCAAATGGGGTGAAAGAGGCGCTCGCATCAATTCCATTTCTCCGGGAATTATTGTTACCCCGCTTGCGATTGATGAGTTTAACGGTCCCCGCGGCGATTTCTATAAAAATATGTTTGCCAAATGTCCCGCCGGGAGACCGGGAACGGCGGATGAGGTGGCAAACGTGGCCGAGCTTTTGATGAGTGACAAGGGTGCATTTATTACCGGGGCGGACTTCCTGATCGATGGGGGCGCGACAGCATCTTATTTTTACGGTCCGTTAAAGCCGGGGGTGTAGGTTCGTTGGGAGAAGAAAAGGGATGGGCAGTACGATCATGGTAGCAGACCTTGCCATGACCGTACTGTTTTTTGTACTGATGGCAAAACATACTTTTTATCTTATACAGAGTGACGTGTGACATGGGGAGCCGTTCAGATTTTGCTGTGTATTTTGATTCAGACGGCTATATACAAGATTTAATGTTAATGTAGAAAATAGTGGAATTTGGTGCATTTGTGAGGTATAATTAAGAAAAAAGTTATCTTATGGGAGGAGCGGCGTTATGACGAATAGCAACAATAGTAAAGGCGGAGGGAAAGGAACAGCAGTAATTGTTGTTATTATCGTTCTTTTTTTGCTTTATGCACTTGGGTCATGTACTGGGGGTTCGTCAGGTAGTTCAAGTGCCAATGGACAGGTTCGTTGTTGGTATTGTAGTAAAGTTATTTATAATAATGGGAGAGCCAATCATTGTACGCACGAATATTTAAACACATATACTTGTGATTACTGTGGGAAAACTAACGTAATAAAATGATAAATAATTTGAGTGAAAATATGTAAACATGAGAGGGGAGTAGAAGAGTTATAGGATTAGTAGCAGCAAGATGTACCTAGTGTGGTGCCAATGCAACTGTTCAATACAACGAATGACTAAGATTGAGAGTCTGTCGGAAGAAAAGCTGCTTTTGTAAAAGTGGCAGGGATATATCTATTATATTCTTCCGGTGGGGAAATAAAATAGTGGTTAGTGATTATTCAAAAGATAGAAAGGCTCTGTGCAATGCAGGGCTTTTCATTAATCAAAATAAAGAAAGGCATGGTTGATGCTATGATGAAAAACAGTTTTTGCCTGAAATCTGATACTGTAACGATTACCCCTTCGAATATGGAGAACTTGTGGGAGTCTGATTGGATTATTTCCTTCAGAAAGGGAGAGAGAGAACAGCTTGGAACGGCGTCTTTTGCCGGTGAGAAGTTTCTTGGGGCTGTTCCTTTGAATGTGGAGCTTATGCCGAAATACAGAAACAGAGGATTCGGTACGGAAATTATTCGTATGATGGTAAACTGGGCGTTTCTGCACAAAAATGTATTTGAGGTCGTATCCAAGGTCGAGCATGAAAATGATAAAGGCGTGTATGCACTTCAAAAGGCCGGATTTGTATTTCGTGGCAATGAAGGGAAGCTGGAGACATATTCCATTATCAAGGGTAAAACAGTGTGGACAGGCGTTTATGTGGTTGTCGGAATCTTTGTTGGAATGATTTTGGCAATTGTGATAAACAGTGCATGGCTAGGCTTTGTCATAGGGTTAGGGGTCAGCCTGTGCATTGGTGCGATTATGGATAACGATGCCTCAAAATACCGAGAGAGTGTTACCGGGAAAAGAGAACAGTCGGTAAGGCGCTCAAAAAAGTGAATGAGAGCGTCTTGAGCACAATTTAAGCAAACGAGGAGGACAAAGCGATGCAGGAGGTTTTTGACTTTTTAAAACAATGTGGTACTTATTATCTGGCAACTGTAGAGGGAGATCAGCCCCGTGTGCGCCCGTTTGGCACGGTGGATATTTTTGAGGGAAAGTTATATATCCAGACAGGGAAAAGCAAAGAGGTATCTAAACAGCTCCAGATAAATCCGAAGGCGGAAATCTGTGCTTTTGGCGAAGGAAAATGGCTACGTATAACGGGCAGACTGGTTTCTGATGACCGCGTTGAGGCGAAGGAACATATGCTGGATAATTATCCCGACCTAAAAACTCTTTATTCCGCAACAGATGGGAATACGCAAGTGCTGTATTTTGAGGATGCTGTTGCAACATTTTCATCTTTTACCGAGGAACCCAGGGTTATCCGGTTTTAAGCATAGATCTTGTTCCCCTGTAGGGACAGCCTTTTTACTAACAAACCAATGATAGAGGATGCTTTTGAGGGTAAGATGGCGTTGGACGATGAGGTAACGGCGGATGAGTGGGGAAGTTTCTATAGCGCCTTTGCGCCCATTTGTTCTGGGAACGAGGCCGTGGGTGTTGTAGGGGGGACTGTATTGTCCTTTGTGTTGTCATTCAGTTTATGACCAGAATGGAGCAGTTCAGCGAAATTGCCGCTGGGACTGAATCGAAAAACGGCACAGAGATAGGGCAAACCCGGAGAACTGAGATGGCAAAGAGGAACAACATATGGATATATTTGACTTAATACGGGATAAGTTTTCACAGGATTGTACGATTGAAACGGTTCTACATCTGCTTATGGCGCATTTTAATCTACCTGAAGAAGAGGCACAGGCTAAGATTGATGAGTACTTTGAAATTGTGGATATGATTGATGAGGATCGTAAGAAAGCGGAAAGGGATGGCAAATGAAGGAATACAAATTTTATGGCTGGGAGACAGCTGATATAAAGGATGCCAACGGTCTGACACCGAGGGACTATTACGATATCCTCTGCAACATCTGGTGTGCCGACACCTGTGCACCGCGGATGAGGAGCGGGTGGAGTGTACATAATCCTACACTTGGACAGTGTTCAATCACAGCGTTCCTGATGCAGGACCTCTTTGGCGGCAAGGTTTATGGTATCATAAGACCCGGTGGAAACTATCATTGTTTCAATGTGGTAGATGGCTGTGTGTTTGATCTGACCAGTGAGCAGTTCGGAGACGAAGTGCTGGATTACAGCAACTGTCCGGAACAGTTCAAGGCGACACACTTTGCCAAAGAGGAAAAACGGCTGCGGTATGAATATTTACGAGCACAGTTTCTAAATAAGTACCCTTTTATTCGGCTTTGTACACTGGAGCATGATTGACCCAAGCCATAACATTATCACGGGTAGGCCCGTGTTCTTTTAGCAAATCATTTAATGCTCCGAGTTTTCGGACAATGACAGATGTGCTTATGTCTTTGTCATTGATAAAATCTATACTCTTATCATACCACACATTGCAATACAATATGAAACAACACGAAATTTGACAAGAGAAAGGCAGACTTTATGCGGCCTGCAATAATTTTCTCTTATATTGAACTGTTAAAAGCTATTTTTTGTGAATAAACATTCCGGCCTCTTGACATTTTGAACGGTGTTCAATATGATGATGTTTGAACAATGTTCAGCAAGGAGGCACGAATATGGATAATAAAGAAACCATTATACAGGCGACGATTGAGCTGATCAATGAAAAAGGCGACCGTCTAAACGAAATCACCGTTCGCGAAATATGTAAAAAGTCGGGCGTTGGATTAGGTCTTGTGAATTATCACTTTGGGAATAAAGAAAAGCTTATTGAAGTGTGCACGGAGCGTATTATAAATGGCATAGTGGAACAGTTTCAGAATATGCAGGAGAAAACGCAAGAGCTTGCGCCATTTGAAAAACTAGAATATCTTGGAAATATAACGCTGAATTACCTTTTTGAGCATGAGGCGGTTGCGAGAGTGTCCATCCTTACCGATATGCAGACGCCGAAAGAAAAGGACAATACCAATAGAACCTATGCAGCATATCTTCCGCTTATTTCCGCTTGTCGTCCGGACTGGAGCGAAGAAACTGTACAACGAAAAACTTTTTGCTTGATTACAGTAATGCAGCAAATATTTTTGAGACACAAAGCAATATCAAGTATATTAGGTGTCGACTTAAATTCGGAGCAAAGCCGCAAGGAGTTTCACGCACAGATTTTACATGATATATTGGGGGTATAGGAAATATGAAGATTACAGTTATAAACGGAACAGAGAAACGAGGTGTAACCTATCGGCTGAAAGAGATTTTTTTGGCAGACTTCAAGGGAAAGGCAGATATAACGGAATACTATCTTCCAACAGACGGCCCAAACTTTTGCACAGGTTGTACCAACTGTTTCTTTAACGGAGAGAATACTTGTAAAGATTCGGATAAAGTCAGTGTAATTGAAAAATCTCTTTTAGAAGCGGACTTAATTGTAATGACTTCACCTGCTTATGTAATGCATACAACTGGGGCTATGAAAACCCTGCTTGACCATTTTGGTTATCGCTGGTTACCGCATCGCCCTGCTCCAGAAATGTTTTCAAAACGAGCGGTCATCATAACGCAATGCTTAGGCGCAGGAGCAAAAACTACAGCAAAAGATATAAAGCACAGCTTATCATGGTGGGGTATTTCCGAAATTAGTGTTTTTGCCGGTTCATTGATGGGTGATATTGTATGGGATAAACTCCCCAAAAAGAAACGAGATGAACTCACACGAAAGGTTGAGAAACTTTCAAAGAAGTTTGCGCATATAGACTACGCAAAGCCCGCACATACGAATTTGATTACAAAGATTAAGTTTACCTTTTGCCGCATAATGCAGAAATCCCTACATAAAGCTAATCCTGAATATACTGACGGAAAATATTGGGCAGCGCAAGGATGGCTTAATAGAGGTAGGCCGTGGAGAAATAATTCTTGAAAAAGAGTTATCTATCATGGAAGTTAATATGGTTGAACAAGGTGTTGTTATGGAATGGGTACGTTTCCCTGTCTGCGGAAATAAAACGAGATTACAGATATGGGCAGATACAGAGTTGACATATTTTTCGTTTTTTTATTATCTTAGGAGAGTTTTGATTTGAATTTTAGAAATTGTATGCTATAATTTGGGTAGCAATTAGAATGTAGATGTTAGCATTCGTAGTAAATGTTAATATTTATAAAATATCTGAATCATCAGTTGCTTTGGCAGAATTGAAGGAAAAATTAACATGATTAGAATACTTTTTGTATGCCATGGCAGGACGAACGACTACTGTTCTGTGCTTGAATTGTCGGGGCAAAATGGAGAAAATAAAGATTTTTGCTGTGCCTAAGCACTACAGTCGAACTTTGACTGACGGAAGTAAATGTAGTAGTCAAAACCAGTTGAGTAGTTTTAGTTGAACACCCTTTAACAATAGCTATTGTGCAATGCATTTAGATTGGATTTCAATCTTATTGTCTGTGCGATGGCATTTGAACGATGCCTTGATGGGAAAAATCATATTTGGCATTATGGATTTTCTCATATTCGTAGATTAAATTGTTAGGTCACTGTTAAAGTGACACTTTTAATCGGAGGTGTGAGAATATGAGTAAAAGAAAAGGAAACGCAGAGTGGAAGGAACTGAAGAAGGAGTATTGGGGGCAGAATGTTATTGTAGATACCCAGGAGTGGGGTTACATTGATTTTTCACCACAAGGCATGAACGAAGTTTTCGGTGGCGAGAAACTTACCTATGAAGAATATCTTGATGCACAGATGGCAATAGGAAGGGATATAAGAGGGTGGTTCTCTTTATGCCACCATGAAGTAGCGCTTGGCTTTGCCGGACAGGTTGAGAGGATAACTCAAAAGAATATCTGTTTCAAGCGCGTCTATGTAAGTGGTATGTACATGGATGGGGAGTGTTTCGATGGAAAGGAAGACCACGTTTGGATGTCAATTGAGAGATTTGAGGATTATCAAGTTGGTGATTGCTTAGAGTTTTTTGCGGAAACATATAGATATCTAAAAACGAGCAATGGCAAACAGATAGATTTTGGATTAAGGAATCCATCAGGAATAAAAAAAGTTGATTCGTACAAGCTGCCGTCTGATGATGACCTACTCCGTCAGAGCGTTAATCAGATTATTTGTGAGACTTGTATGTTTCGTGACCATTGCTATGGGGGAATGTGTATAGCAAACAAGGAATGGTTGGACGGCATGAGAAAATCAATGTTCGATGCAGTAAAGGGTAGTAAATAGGGAATATGAAGAGGTCGAAGTATAATGTACCCATAGATGTGGACACAGCAAGAAGGACGAGATAAAAACAGCTATTATAAAAAAGTATAGTCTTACTCATTTATATTTCCAATACCACAATGGGCGGATTTAGTCTAAAATACCAGAGTAGTAAAAGCCCCCAATTCCTACTACGTTTGACAGCATCAATTTGCCCCAATTTGGTATTTTCGTTACATTTTTCACAATCTCCACGAAAAATTCAAACCTTGCAAATCGTGCCCAAACACGGCAAATCAGAGTATTTTAGGAGGGAAAATTAATATGATTAAGATACTTTTTGTGTGCCACGGCAGGAGTAAGGTAAAAACTGTATAATTCGACACGTTGGGGCAAACTTGGGCATATCGTGGCAGACAAATAATACTTGGACTACAATAAAACTACGAATGAGGGGATGAAAAACAGGAAATGTAGAAAATCGTTAAATTGTGTTTGTATCGTTACAAGGAATAAAACGAAGATAATTTTGTCGGTGGAAGCGTTTGGAAGATTAATATGAAAGGAAAATCACGGATGATGAAAGAGTTTATTGAAGAGAAACTAACCATAATGCAGCAAGAGTATAAGAAAAATCCTATTCGCATATATTCAGACTACAACAAAGAGCGCGAAGCTTTGCAATCCTATCACGGAAGAGAATTACTTGAGCTATTGCAAAATGCTGATGATGAGCTAAACGATGATATGAAAAAGGAAATATACGTATCCTTTAGGAATGATACCCTTACAATTGCAAATTATGGAGATCCTTTTGATGAAGATGGAATTATTTCTTTGATGTATTCAAATGCTAGCGAGAAGAAATATAGGAAGAAACTAGTCATCGGAAATAAAGGAACTGGTTTCAGAGCTATTCTGGGATGGGCAAAGGAAATATCAATAGATAGTTCTGATTTACATGTGCGTTTTTCACAAGAGCATTCTCAGTCGGTTTTAAAAAGTCTTTTTTTAGATGATGTAGAAGAAATCAAAGGAAAGAAGGCGGCAACATTAGTTTTTCCAGAGTGGATTGATAAACAATCTGAAAGTGAATATACGACGGTCATCTCTATAAGAATCAAAGAAGATGATTCTGTACGAGAAGATATTAGAAAACAGATACAAACTCTAAACGTAGATTTACTTTTATTTATGAATAGAACCCTATCGTTGGTCATTGAATTAGATAATCAAGTAATTAGGTATGTAAAAACTAAAATTGATAAGCACAAGGTTAATCTGCAGAAATACATAAATGATGAATTGGTATATAGAAAGGATTGGTTACTTAATAGAGAGGAAGGGATGGTAGTATCCAACAATGAGAAAAAAAACTATTCGTTGATAATTGCTTATGATTGTGAGGGTAAGGAGCCGGAGAATCAAGTTATATATAGTTATTTTCCTACGGATGTTCGTTTTCCATTTCCAGTATTGCTACATGCAAATTTTGAGTTGAATGCTGATAGAAATCATTTGATAAAGGGCTCGGTTGCAAATAAAGAAATTTTAGAAAAAGCAGCTTGGCTGCTTATTGATACAGCAAAAAAGGCAAATTCAGGGAAAATATCATATGATATTATAAAATTTTTGATAAAACAGGAGAAACTGCAACCCGAATTAGTAAGTTATAATTTTGAACAGGTTCTGGTTGAGAAAATTAAGGAAAGTAGCATTTTCCCAACTGTAAACAAGAAATATGTACCCTTTTCGGAAAAATTGATATTTTATCCGACTCCATTAGCTAAATACTTATCAGGTAGCGGATTTGAAAATTTGTTGATGTATGCTGAAGATGAAACGGTTCAAGACTTTGTTCAATGTCTCGGAACAGACATTTGGGATGCTAATGATGCAGTTGAGTATATAAATGCGTGGGTGAAACGGCATAAGGCAACAGAAGAGCATATTAGGCATGTGGCTTATACTGCAGTGGCGTTTATCGATGAATATGATAAACAATATTTTTCAACTAAACCTTATTTTTTTTATAATCAAGATGGAGAATTAATTGAAACAGATAGACCTATTTTCTATTTAACTGAAGGCACAGAGATTACAAGGCCACCTCAGTTTGTGGAAGTAGATTTTATGCATCCATATATGAGGAATTACATTTGCAAGAAACTTGGGAAAGACTATGAATCAAAAACAGATGTACTTGAACGATTAAAGTGTTATAAAGTTAAAGATTATAACGCAGATGAATTGGTGAATTATTTAAGACTCATCTTTGAGGAGGATATAAAAAACTTAAAGAAAGTTCAGATTAATAAACGTTGGGAGAAAATGATTGTTTGGCTTTGGAAAAACAGAAAAACAATTTTTTCAGGAGATAAGATGACTGCATTTTATGTCAAAACGAGAAAAAATGAATTCGTTTTGTCTACAGACACCTACGCAGGAATTGAATATCAAAATAATTTTGGGGAGAGGCTCCTTGGGAAGGCATTGCCGGATAAGATGATTTGCGATTTAAAAAAATATCTTGGAAACGAGGCAGAGGATACTGAGATAAAGGATTTCTTAAGGCATTTAGGAGTGGCTTACATGCCGACTGTTAAAGAGAAAGAAGAACGTGCCTGGTCTTTGAGAGGAAATACTGTAATGAGAGACTATGTTGAGA
>JAAUZI010000043.1 GCA_014804645.1 Lachnospiraceae bacterium
GTGAAGATTTTTCAAAAGCTCCTTCATCTCCACCCTGGCCCTGGGGTCCAGACCGGAGTTAGGCTCATCCAAAACCAGCAGCGCCGGATTGTGAATCAGAGCCCTGGCCACACACAGCCGTTGTTTCATGCCTCTGGAGAGCGTGTCCACAAAGGCCTCTTTCTTGTCGGAGAGATTCACCAGTTCCAACAGATCGTTCGATATATGCTCGATCTCCCGTGAGTTCATGCGGTACATGGAACCGTAAAAATCCATGTATTCCCGCACCTTCAGATTGTCGTACACACCAAAGAAATCCGGCACATAACCAATCTGTTTTTTGATCTCCTTCCGGTTGGTCAGCGCGTCCACCCCATTGATTATAATATCCCCTCTGTCGGGCAGCATCAGCCCGCACACCATGCGGATGGTGGTGGTTTTTCCCGCGCCGTTGGGTCCCACGAATCCAAAGAGATCCCCTTTGGGAATGTGAAGCGTCAGGTTGCCCACCGCCTGAAATTTGCCATAGCTTTTATAAAGATAATTGATTTGCAGCATCCCGTTACACCTCCGTCTCGGCATAGCCGTACAGACATCCGTAGGAGGTCTCGTTACATTTTCCCACAGTTACTCTGTCGCAATCCCTTATAAGTCCTGCAATAACCGCACAGTCCGTATCAGGCGCCTTCTCCTTGGCAACGCCCAGGCCTATGAGCAGCGCCGCCATCTCATCCACCGGGTAAGCCTCTCGATTTGATCTGCTATAGAGTGATATCGCGCTGCTGTACAGCAGCAGATCCCCCACATCCTCGATGGCCCTGCTCTGGTATACACATCTGCCGTCCCGCTCTGCCTGCTGCAAATTCACGGTTTCACCTGCCTTCACGTTCTCAATCACCATGACGTCCTCTCCCTGCCACACCGCCATGTAAGCCAGGTCGCAGTCGGTTCCGTTGGTGACTGTACCATCGATGCCGCCTTTTATCTCCTTTATATTGGCGCCGGTGATAGCGCCTCTGCTCTCCATATGTCCGCCTGCGTAGAAAAATCCGCTCTCAAAGTTTTCCTGAGGCTTTTCTCCCACAGCCAGGCCCTCGCTGTCATATTGCACCATATAGAAATAGTCGTTGGAATTAGAAAAATATTTGCCCTCATATCCGTGCCAGCCGGGACCCGCTATCTCATAGCCCTCCCGCATCCGCACCTTCCAGGGCTTGATTCCCGAATGATATGCCAGGAAATAGGTATCTATCCGCTCCTCGTCTGCCTTCTGAACAGTGACAGAGTACACTCTGGCCTCATTCACGCGGACTCCCTGCCCCAGCAGGAACACGCCCAGAATAAACGCCAGGCCGAGAGTGGGCACTCCCACCCAATACCACTCGCTCTTCTTACACTTGCGCAGAATCAAATACAGAACCGGACCCGCCAGCACCACATAAATCCCAATCAGCAGTTTCAGCAGAGAAAGGTCCACGTCTGTGTCACTGTTACCGATAAACGCCAGCACTCTCTGACCCGCATACTCCATACTTGTGGAACTTTGAAGAGATCTCCAGCTCGACGACTGGCGCATAAGCTCCTCATACATATCTTCCACGGTATAGCCGTGGAGTTTCTGCATCTGTTCATCTCCCAGTGAGCAGAAATAGACCGCTGCCGCCCCCTCGCCAATGGGTCTGTAGATGGCAGGATGATCCCTGCTTTCACTGAAACCGCCTGACTGATAATCCAGCTGTGCAAAGGTCATCTGGGAGAAGTCCACCGCATCTTCATCTCCATAATTTGAATACTGAGAATACCATCCATATATGTTCTGGTTTTCCGAGAATACGTTCTCCTCCGCCGGCTCAAGAATCCCCGCCACCTGTATATCCAGGAAATCCTCGTCAAAGCCCGAGAGCGTCTGTTCGGCATAGGCACCGGTTCCCACGAGCAGCCAGCCGCCATCCTGTACCCACTGCTGTATCGCCCGAATATCCTCCTCTTCCAGCGCCGACACATTGAACTGATCGATCACCAGAAAATGAAGTCCATCCAAATAAGTTCTAAGGTTGTCCCGATTCAGCTGCATCAGATAAAACGGATAGGTGTCTCCCCGGATATAGAGACTCCCGCCTCCTGCGTCTATATAGGTGAGCGCGGAATAATCGTCGGCCAAAATGCCCACCGACACTCCCGACATCTGGTGCAGCAGGTCCTTCAGAGGTATGGACTGCACCAGATTCCCGCTGCTATCCAGAAAGTTCAGCACACATTCCGCCTTGATCGAATCCACCGCCCGTCCGGGAACAGTGAGGGAAAACTCCTTCTTTCCCTGGGCCGGGAGAGTAATCTCCGTATTATAGGCACAGTTACCATTGCCGCGGGATGCCTGAAAAACCACCTGTACCGTGCCATAAAAGTCTTGCCCCATATTTTCCACGGTCACCTGCATGACATAATTATCTCGATCCTTTCTGAGCAGATACACATCTCCGTCAAATGAGTTTTCTGCAGGTTCACGCTCCGCATACGCCTCACTCTTTGCCATGCATGCCAACAGCCCGGCCACACACACAGACAGGATAAGCGCCGTAATTCTTTTCCGCATATTAATCTCCCTTCCTTCATATGTCCCCAACGGCTCCACCCTGCATTCATGCACAGCAGACTCCGCTTACTATATAATAACACACCGCCTGCGCAAAATCCCGAAGTTTTTATGAAAATATAATTAAGATTTTATGAAAGGCAAAAATATAAAAGGCAAAGCCTGTCCGGATATGTCAGTCCGCCCGCCTTGCCTTTTTTAATACACTATATGCACTGTTACAGCTTGAATATGGACAACTCCTTCATCAGAGTTTCCGCCTCCTGCGTCAGGGCAACGGTACTCTGATCCACCGAGTGCATCAGCGCCGTAAGCTCCTCTATGGAAGCGTTCACCTCCTGACTGGCGGCGGCATTGCTCTCCGACACATCCCCCAGTACCGTGATCTCTTCCGATATGCTCTCCATCTGCCCCTGCGTCTCGGCCACGGCATTTCCGATGTTTTCCACCTGCGTGGAAGTATTCTTAATGGCCTTATCAACCAGCTTAAAGGATGTAATGACCTCCTCAATGCCCTTCATACTCTCGGCATTGTTCTGCACTACCACGTCAATACTGTCCGCACACTCCTTGAAATCTTCCGTAATATTGGAGATGATCTCCTTGATTCCCACCAGCTCCTTGGCTGTGTTCTCCGACAGAGTACGAATGCTGTCCGCCACAACGGAAAATCCCTTTCCCATCTCACCGGCTCTGGCAGCCTCAATGGATGCATTGAGGGAAAGCAGATTGGTCTGGGACGCAATATCCTCAATGCTGGCCAAAATCTCGGACATCTTGGCGATGACCCTGTTGGTGGCGTCGATCTTATCCTTGATGCCAACCACGCTCTGCGACATCAGCTCACTGGTCTCCTGCGTGGATTCTATCTTGACCCGCATGTCATTACAATTCTCTGTAAGGCTGGCGGAACTGCTCTCAATATCCTCCACACAGGCAGCGATATCGGTGGTCTTCTCCTGCATGACCTTGATTCCGTTGGTGATACTCACCACGATTCCCGCCTGATTGGTATTATTCTGCGCCACATCTTCAATGGCTCTGGCAATCTCCTCGCTGGCGCTCAGAGTGGAAGCAGCAGTTCCCCGCAGATTATCGGCCGAACTCCGGGCATTCTGGCTGACATTGGAGATATCGCCGACCATCTTTTTCAGTTTCCGTGCCATTGCGCTCACGGAATTGTTCATCGCCGCGATCTCGTCCCGCCCTAACATATCCTGCACGTCGTGGGACAGATCGCCATCAGCTACATGGCTTACGGTACTGCTCACATTGATAATAAGCTTTGCCATTCTGCTGACAATGATATACGCCACAATAGTCACCAGAATGATAATAAACACAGAAATGGCAAGAATAGAAACCAGCAGTTGGGTCAGAACCGCCCTCACCTCCGCCTGGGGCTTGCCGGCAAACAGCATTCCCCCCTCGATGGGGATATAATATCCATAGTAGGGCTTGCCGTCCACTGATACATTGGAGCTAAAGAACGTCTTCCCGCCATTCAGGGTCGTATCTATGACCTCCTGAGAGGCCTTGGTTCCCACTACGCCCTCTATAGAGCTGTAGGCTCTTGTATCTCCTTCAAATATCGTAATGTCAATATCCATCTCCTTGAACGCATACAGATCGTCGCTATATCCCTCGCAGGCAACCTGAAGCTGTCCCTCAATCGCCAACACCAGTGCGTTCTGGGCCTGAATGAATGCAAAGATTCCTACGCCAAGTCCCAGAATCACCACCGGAATAAGAACCAACATGATTAGTTTTTGTTTCAATTTCATTAGTATACCCTCCTTAATATAGATAAATCTACTACTTATAAGAGCTTACCTTTCGTATCCTAATCGGCCTCTGCATATCGCATTTTAGTGTACTAAACATAAACTGTGATACAATCTTAACATGTAATACAGGGTATTGCAAGAACAACCTATATAAATATACCAAAAAATTCATGAAAATAAGCGTCCCTGTCTAGTTTGAAATATAGAAACAATTCTAACAAAAGGACCAAAAAGCTTGATAAAAGTATGGTTTTTTCGTAAAATAAGTGTGTCCACAGGAACATTCCATGGAGTTCATGATAAAATCACTAATAATTCACAGATTGGACACATTTCATCTATAAGATTTAAATGAAAATTACTGAATGTTCTCCTATTCCCCAAAACAGAGCGTCACCATCGTCTAAATAAGGTATTAAACAAAATACAAACAGAAAGGATGTGATACCAAATGAAATACCGGCACGAGTGGAAACATGAGATCACTTATCTGGACATGTTGGTTCTACGGCAAAGACTCTCTGCTGTCGCCAAATGCGACCCACACGCGATAGACGGCAAATATGAAATCCGCAGTCTGTATTTTGACAATGCGTATGATAAAGCCCTTCGCGAGAAAATTGACGGTGTGAATATGAGGGAAAAATTCCGTATCCGGTATTATAACGGCGACACTTCCGTCATAAGTCTTGAAAAGAAAAGCAAGATCAATGGACTGTGCAGTAAGGAAAGCGCATTGATTTCCAGAAAATCTGCACAGGCTATTGTAGATGGCGATTATGAATGGATGCCGCATAGTAAAATCCCGCTGATTCAGGAGCTGTATTCCAAGATGATGGCGCAGGGTCTACGCCCCAAGACCATTGTTGATTACACGAGGGAACCCTATGTATTCGCCCCCGGTAATGTCAGGGTCACAATGGATTATAATATCCGAACGGGACTTCTTAGCACCGATTTTCTAAATCCGAAGAATATCACTGTTCCGGCGGGAGATACGCCTATTATTTTGGAAGTGAAGTGGGATGATTTTTTACCGGACATTATCCGCGATGCAGTCTGGCTGGAGGGACGGCGGGCCACTGCCTTTTCTAAATATGCGGCATGCAGGATATATGGTTAAATAAGACTTTTTCCATAATAAAAACTAAATCAAAAAGGAGTAAATTGTTATGACTTTCAATGATATTTTTAAGTCCAGTTTTCTGGAGAATATTTCAAGCGTCAGTATTTTGGATATGATTCTCACCCTGGTGTTGGCATTCGGCATCGGTATGTTTATTTTTCTGGTATATAAAAAACGTATCTGGGAGTTATGTATTCTTCAAGCTTTGGCATCACCCTTGTGGCCCTTACCATGATTACCTCGCAGGTGATACTGGCGGTGACATCCAATGTGGTACTCTCTCTCGGTATGGTCGGCGCATTATCCATCGTTCGTTTCCGCACCGCAATCAAGGAGCCTCTTGACATTGCATTTCTGTTCTGGTCGATTGCCGCCGGCATTATTCTGGCGTCAGGAATGATTCCTCTGGCAATCTTCGGCAGCGTGATCATCGGTGTTATTTTGCTGATATTCGTCAACAGGAAATCAAATGTCAATCCTTATATCGTCGTTCTCTCCTGCGGCAGCCGTGACAGTGAGGTCAAGGCAAGAGAATATATTGAGACACAGGTTCTCAAATGCGTTGTCAAGAGCAAGACCGCACAAAAGGGCTCTATTGAGTTGAACATGGAAATCCGCATGAAGGACGAAAACACTGACTTTATCAATACCCTTTCCGAAATGAACGGTGTCAACAGCGCAGTGCTAGTCAGCTACAATGGCGAATATATGGGATAAGCAAGGAGAAACAACATGTTGACGCATAAGCACATTGATAAAATCTGCTGTGTTATTCTTGCCGCTACGCTGGTTTTGACGACTCTTTTCCTGAACGCCGCCAAACTTGGGGTCACGGCCAATACCGTCAGTATGGGATATGCTTCAAAGCTGTTTGATACTTCGACGGTGCATTCCATCGACATCATTATGGATGACTGGGACGGCTTTCTCAATACCTGCACAAATGAGGAATATGTTGTCTGCACAGTAAGCATTGACAATAACACATATAAAAACGTGGCAATCCGTGCCAAGGGAAACACTTCCCTCACACAGGTGGAGTCTTACGGCAACGACCGTTACAGCTTCAAGATAGAGTTTGACCATTACGACAGCTCCCAGACTTATTTCGGTCTTGATAAGCTGTGCCTGAACAATATTATTCAAGATAACTCTTATATGAAGGATTACCTGACCTATCAGATGATGGGAGCTTTCGGTGTTGCCGCCCCTCTCTGCAGCTATGCATACATTACCGTAAACGGCGAGGACTGGGGGCTTTACCTTGCAGTGGAAGGAATGGCGAAATCCTTCCTGCAGCGCAATTATGGCGGGGACTATGGCAACTTATACAAGCCGGACAGCCAAAGTATGGGCGGAGGCCGCGGTAACGGCAGAGAATTTGACATGGAGGACATGGCGGATTTCTTTGATGGGAAAATGGATTTTGGCGGCAGGACCGATATCTCCGGTGGAGAATTTGGCTTTGGCTATACGCCAGATGTCCCCGACGGGGAATTCAATTTTGGTCATAATTTGGATATCCCTGACGGACAATTTGGCATTGGCGCCAATCCAGATATTCCTGGCGGAAATTTTGATCCCGGCAATCAGGACCAGCACATGCCGGACGATGCACCACAAGGTGATATGCAACAGAACAACATGCCGCAAGGCGGCATGGGACAAGGCAGTATGGAACAAAACGGTATGCCGCAGGGCGATATGGGACAAGGCGGTATGCCGCAAGGTAGAATGCGGCAAGATGACGTCCGGAGTGGCAACGGCGGTGGCATGACTATGGGCAGCAATGACTGTCTGCTCATCTATACGGATGACGAATATGACAGCTATTCAAATATCTTTGATAACGCCAAGACAAAGATCACAGACGATGACAAAGATCGCCTGATCGCCTCTTTGAAAAGCTTAAATGCCAATGAGAATATTGACGATGTAGTCGATATTGATTCCGTTATCCGGTATTTTGTCGTACACAACTTTGTCCTGAACTTTGACAGCTATACGGGCAGTATGATTCATAACTACTATCTCTATGAAAAGAATGGTCATTTGTCGATGATCCCCTGGGATTATAATCTCTCCTTTGGTGGATTCCAGTCGGCAACCGATACCACAAGCCTTGTAAACTATCCGATTGGCACTCCCGTGTCAGGCAGTTCAATCGATTCCAGACCTATGTTGGCATGGATCTTTGCGGACGAAACATATACGGAGCTGTATCATCAGTATTTCGAGATATTTATATCTGAATACTTCGACAGCGAATATTTTGCCGAAATGGTGGACACTATAGCAGAAATGATAACTCCCTATGTGGAAAAGGATCCCACAAAATTCTGTACCTATGAAGAATTTATATGCGGTATCACAACGCTGAAAGAATTTTGCTTGCTGCGGGCAGAGAGCGTCGCGGGACAACTGGACGGCACGATTGCATCCACTTCCGAGGCCCAAAAGCTAAATAATGACGGATTTATCGATGCCAGCGGACTTACCATCTCCGACATGGGTTCCATGAATAACAGTATGGGCCGGGGCGGCGGTCCCTCCAGCCATGAGCAAAAGGGGAACATGCAAATGGGGAATGATATCGGCGATTTTGAGCCTGGCAGTGCCTTCGACAGAGGGAATGGCAAAACGATGATGGACTGGGGCGGCAGGGACAATCCCAATATCGACAACGAAGATATACTAGGGATGCCAGATATGGCTGGGATGCCAGATATGACTGGGATGCCAGATATGACTGGACGGCCTTCCGGCAGCGAAAGCGCCACATGGATATCGCTCGGTGTTTCTGTTGGTGTTCTCTTGTCGGGACTGCTTTTCGCAGGACTTTACAGGAGACGCAGAACCAGCCACAAGCAAAAAATTTGACCTTTATTTAAAGAGACAAGGGCTGCCGTTTATGGGCAGCCTTTATGATTCTTCCCTACTCCTTTTCAGATTCTCAATCCTGTATCACCTGCAGGGTATCTCCATCGCACAGACAAGTGATTGTGCCTTTACCCGTCAGATAAATCTGTGTTCCCAGTTTCCCCAGCGCCTCACAAATATCCTCATTCACCGGCATATCCTCCGGGCAAGTGAACACTGCTATTTCGGGAGACACAGCCCACAGGAACTCAACCGTGTTTTTCTCTTCTCTTCCGTGGTGAGGCACTTTCAGAACATCATGGGAAAGTCCAAATTCCGCCTGCCCCAAAAGCTCCTCCAGCCGTTCCTCTTCACAATCCCCCGCAAGCAGGAAACTTCTGCTCCCATATGTCATGCTGATAACAAGGGAAAAATCATTGTCCTCTTCCTCATATTCTTTCTGCTGCGGCGGATAAATCAGAAAATCCGCCCCGTCCAGCGCCAGGCGCTCCGTTTTGACCACAAGCTGCGCCTGCATATCTTTATCCCTCATGGTTTCCTGATATTCCAGATATTGTGTGCTATCAGATTCATAATCCGGTTGGAGAACCTGGGCCACCTCCACTGCTTCCAGAATCCGATCTGCCCCACCCACATGATCTTTGTCAAAATGAGTGAGTATCATATAATCCAGCCGCCATATCTCCCGCTCTGTCAGATAATCCAGAATAATCTCTGATGTATCGTCATAGCCGGAATCAACAAGCACGTTATGTCTCTCTGTCTCAATCAAAATAGCATCGCCCTTTCCTACGTCAAAAAAGGTTATCCTGATCCCTGGATTGTCCGATGTCTGTCTTCCACATCCGCTGAGCAAAAGCAACATGCACACCAATAAAGGGCAAAAAAATCCTGTTCTTCGTTTCCCCATACGCCATATTCCTTTTTCTTTCATTATATTTTTCCCTAGAAAGAATATGTCTCCTTTTAATCTCACTTGTCAAAAGTCAGTGAAAAACCTCCCTCAGATTTGTCCAAGGGAGGCTCAAAACCATTGATTTTAATGCATTTTTCGCTTAGAACTTACCCTCTGTAGCAGCCATTTCAATCGAAACAGCCACCGCCACGGTAGCGCCGACCATGGGGTTGTTACCCATGCCGATCAGACCCATCATCTCCACATGTGCGGGAACGGAGGAAGAACCTGCGAACTGCGCATCGGAGTGCATACGGCCCAGAGTGTCGGTGAAACCGTAGGATGCAGGACCTGCCGCCATGTTGTCAGGGTGCAGGGTACGTCCTGTACCGCCGCCGGAGGCCACGGAGAAGTACTTCTTGCCCTCCTCGGTTCTCTCTTTCTTATATGTACCTGCCACGGGATGCTGGAATCTGGTAGGGTTGGTGGAGTTACCGGTGATGGACACATCCACATTCTCCTTCCACATGATGGCAACGCCCTCGGGAACGCTGTTGGCGCCATAGCAGTTTACCTTGGAGCGCAGACCGTCGGAATAGGACTTGCGGAACACCTCTTCCACAGTGTTGGTGTAGGGATCATACTTGGTCTCCACATAGGTAAAGCCGTTGATACGGGAAATGATCTGTGCGGCATCTTTGCCCAGACCGTTCAGGATCACGCGCAGGGGTTTCTGGCGCACCTTATTGGCCTTCTCAGCGATACCGATAGCGCCCTCAGCAGCGGCAAAGGACTCGTGACCTGCCAGGAAACAGAAACAATCAGTCTCCTCCTCCAGCAGCATCTTGCCCAGATTGCCGTGGCCCAGACCTACCTTACGGGTATCTGCAACGGAACCGGGGATACAGAAGGCCTGCAGTCCCTCTCCGATAGCAGCGGCAGCATCAGCCGCCTTGCGGCAGCCCTTCTTGATAGCGATGGCAGCGCCTACGGTGTAAGCCCAGCATGCGTTCTCAAAACAGATGGGCTGGATCTTCTTTACCTGCTCGTATACATCCAGACCGGCATCCTTGGTAATCTTCTCGGCTTCTTCGATAGAAGAGATACCGTAACTATTCAGTACTTTATTGATCTGATCAATACGTCTTTCATATGATTCAAATAACGCCATTACTTTTTACCTCCTCTTCGCTCTTATTTCACTTCTTTATCAGTTCTGGGATCGATGATCTTCACGGCATCAGCCACACGGCCGTACTGACCCTTGGCCTTCTCGTATGCAGTGGTGGGATCGTCACCCTTCTTGATAAAGTCGGTCATCTTGCCCAGATTTACGAACTGATAGCCGATAATCTGGTCCTCGCCGTCCAGAGCGATACCGGTTACATAGCCCTCTGCCATCTCCAGATAGCGGGGACCCTTGGCCAGAGTGCCGTACATCGTACCCACCTGGCTGCGCAGACCCTTGCCCAGATCCTCCAGGCCGGCGCCCACAGGCAGACCTTCCTCGGAGAACGCGCTCTGAGAACGACCATACACGATCTGCAGGAACAGCTCTCTCATGGCGGTGTTGATTGCGTCGCATACCAGATCGGTATTCAATGCTTCCATAACAGTCAGGCCGGGCAGAATCTCAGCTGCCATTGCGGCGGAGTGGGTCATACCGGAGCAGCCGATGGTCTCCACCAGAGCCTCCTGGATAATACCCTCCTTCACATTCAGAGACAGCTTGCAGGCGCCCTGCTGAGGAGCGCACCAGCCCACACCATGTGTAAAGCCGGAGATGTCTTCCACCTTCTTAGCCTGAACCCAATTTGCTTCTTCAGGGATGGGAGCACAGCCGTGGTGAACGCCCTGCGCTACCGGACACATTTCTTCAACTTCTTTTGAGTAAATCATGTGAAATCTCCTTTCAAACACTATAGATTATTAGTACATAATCATTCGTTTCTATTTTCTCATATTTATTGGAAAAAATCTAGTAGTTTTTGCGAAAAAAATCATTTCTTGGCCTGTTTAATAATAATATGTTCCCTGTCCTTATAAATATGTTCCTGGGGAACGACTCCCCGCACACAGGAGGTGGGGTAGACTTGAGAGCGGCGGCCGATGACGGTTCCGGGGTTCAGAACGCTGTTGCAGCCCACCTCCACAAAATCCCCCAGCATGGCGCCCACTTTTTTCAGATTCGTGGGAATCTGCTGCTCACCATTATTGATCACCACCAGGGTCTTGTCGCTCTTTACATTGGAGGTGATGGAGCCTGCGCCCATATGGCTCTTGTAGCCCAGGATGCTGTCGCCCACATAATTGTAATGGGGCACCTGAACCTTATTGAACAACACCACGTTCTTAAGCTCGGTGGAGTTACCCACCACCGCTCCCCTGCCCACAATAACATTGCCTCTGATGTAGGCGCAGTGACGTATCTCCGCCTCCTCGTCAATGATAAGCGGACCGCATAAACAAGCCGTCGGAGCCGCCGTGGCGCTTTTTGCCACCCAGATATGCTCCCCCCGCACCTCATAGCGATCTTCCGGCAGACTCTCTCCCAGCCGTATAATAAAATCATGTATCTGGGGCAGCACCTCCCAGGGATATGTCGCTCCCGCAAAAAGCTCTGCGGCAATGGTTTCCCGCAAATCAAACAAATCTGTTATTGTGATACTCTGCATATATCATTTCCTCGTCTTTCTTTTCCTACTGCCTGTAATTGGTCTGCGCCGCCTGAAAACACGCCTGCAGACTGCCCTGATTCGCCAGCTGTTTCACCATATTGGTGCGCCTGGTGACGAAATCATCCAGCTTACCCATATACTCATCCGCAGTGATATTGCCGTCCGCCACCAGCGTCAGCCCCTTCTCCCAGCTGGCCGTCAGAGCCGGGTCCAAGAGCGGACGAATGGACAGATTCACCACGTCATAAATCATCTCCCCCATCAGCGTGGGAGTGATTACCTGCGTCTTTTTGTTCAGCGCCAGATACTCGATATTCACCAGTTTTTTCAAGATCTCCGCCCGGGTGGCGCTGGTGCCGATACCGCTGCCCTTGATCTGTGCCCGCAATTCCTCATCCTCAATAAACTGTCCCGCATTCTCCATGGTGAGGATGATACTGCCCGAGTTGTAGCGCTTGGGCGGAGAGGTCTCTCCCTCCTTGATCTCGTAGCCTCTGACCGCCAGTTTGGAACCCTTTTTCAGGCCCTTCAAGAGCGCCATAAACTGCTCGTCGCACTTCTGTTCCTCCTCGCCGTCCTCCCCCGACGTTCCCTCTCCGCTTTCCTTTCCCGACTCCGGCGCCTGGGGCTGCCTGTCACCCGCCTGCGAGGCAGTGTCTGCGCTTTTCTTAGCGAAAGAATACTGCATCACCTGCAGATACCCCTCCTGGGCCAACACTTTAAAATTGGCAAAAAAGCTCTCCCCCGCCACCTTGGCCTGGAGCGATACCTTCTGGTACACCGCCGCCGGATAAAAAATGCTCAGGAATCGGCGCACGATCACCTCATATACCTTTGCCGACACAGGTGTCAGGCCGGGCAGGTTGTTTAGCCCCTGCCCCGTGGGAATAATAGCATAGTGGTCCGTGATCTGCTTGTCGTTCACATAGCGGGTTTTGGCAACGCCCTTGTAACTGCCCTGGGCCAGAATCTCTTTGGCAAAGCCGCTGCACAGTCCATACCCCTGCAGACCACCGATATTCTTGTGTATCTCCTTGGCCACCGCCGTGGACAGCACTCTGGCGTCCGTGCGGGGATATGTCACCATCTTCTTCTCGTACAGCTCCTGCACGATCCGCAGCGTCTCGTCTGGGCTGATCTTAAACAGCTTGGAGCAGTCGTTCTGCAGCTCCGCCAGATTGTACAGGAGGGGCGGATTCTTGTTCTCATTTTTGCGTGTGGCAGACTCTATGACGGCGTCCCCCGACAGCTGGTCGATCAACGCCTGGGCGTCCTCCCTTGCCTTGAAACCGTTCTCCTTGTAGAGCTTGAGAGACTGATAGTAGCGGCTGCCCTCCACCGCTTTCCACTCGCCCTCCAGCTTTCTTCCCTCCAGGTCAAAATTGCCCAGCACTCGGTAAAAAGGGGTTTTTACGAAAGCCCTTATCTCCCGTTCCCGTCTCACCACCATGCCCAGCACACAGGTCATAACCCTGCCCACAGAGATCACAGCCCGGTCTCTTTTTAGATAATTCTTCACCGCATTTCCGTATTTAAGTGTCAGGACACGGGAAAAATTGATACCCATCAGATAATCCTCTTTAGCCCGCAGATAGGCGGCGTCACTCAGAGCGTCATACTCCGACAGGTCCTTTGCCTCCTTGATGCCCCGCAGAATCTCCTCTTCGGTCTGAGAGTCGATCCACACCCGTTTTCTCTCCTTGCCCTTGACCCCCGACATCTGTTCCACCAGACGGTATATGTATTCCCCCTCACGCCCGGAGTCGGTGCACACATAAATCGTAGTCACATCCGGACGATTTAAGAGGCCGCTGACAATAGTAAACTGCTTTCTCACGCTGTCAATGACCTCATATTTGAACTCCTGGGGAATAAAGGGAATGGTATCAAAGCTCCACTTCCGGTATTTCTCATCATAGATCTCGGGATAGCTCATGGTCACCAGATGTCCCACGCACCAAGTAATTATGCAGTTCTGAGATTCCAGAAAACCATCCCGGGAACTGGTATTCAGTTTCAACGCTTTTGCGAATTCCTTTGCCACACTGGGTTTCTCCGCAATAAAAAGATTTTTACCCAATCTGTTCCTCCGTATCTATAATAAACGACCTTGAAATTCCTACTTTCGACTCATGCCAGCTTTTCCAGCAGAGCCTCCATCTCCTGTACCGGGAGCGGCCTGCCGAAAAAGAATCCTTGTATGACATCGCAACCGATGGCATGAAGGTACTTGTACTGCTGTTCCTGCTCCACACCCTCCGCAATGGTCTCCAGTCCCAATGTCCGCACCATGGAGATAATGCTCTCAGTGATCACTCTGGTGGCCCCGTCGGACAGCACCGTGTCAATAAAGGATTTGTCGATCTTCAGGGTGTCTATGGGCAGCTTTTTCAAGTAGGAGAGAGAGGAAAATCCCGTGCCGAAATCATCCAAAGACACCCGGATTCCATAACCTCGCAAGGCCCGCAGCTTGGCGGTAACTTTGTCAAAGTCTTCGATCAACACGCTCTCTGTAATCTCCAGCTCCACCTCCTGAGGCTGAACCTGATAGGTGCTGAGCAGCTGCAGCAATTCGTCCACAAAACCGTCCTTCATATATTGTATGGCGGAGACATTGATGGACAGAACCATAGGGTTATCCTGCTTGCAGCGCCATTTGGCAAACTGACGTATACCCTCTTCCATGACCCACCGGCCGATGGACACAATGGCTCCGTTCTTCTCGGCGATGGGGATAAACACGGCGGGGCTGACCATGCGCCCGGAGCCGTCCCGCCAGCGTATCAATGCCTCCATTCCCCTCAGCTGTTTATTGCCCGCATAATACTGAGGCTGGTAATATAGTTCAAAGCTATGGCTGTAGATTGCATCCTTGAGCTGGTTCTCAATCTGTACATTTTGCAGAAATTCGTTCAAAATGGGCGTGTCAAAATACTGTATGGTATTCTTGCCCATATCCTTGCTCTTGTACATAACGATCTCGGCGCAACCGATCAGTTCCAGAGCGGTAGCCGCAGACTCCGGATATTCCGCCACTCCGATGCTGACAGTAACATTGATCTCCTGACCGCCGCTGAGCAGGAAAGGTTTGCGCATGCGCTCCTGTATCCGCTCGTGAATCCTGCCCACAGCCTTCTGCCCCGTGGGGGCATAGACCGCCATACAGTAAATATCGCTGTTCAGGTGACAGACAATAATATCCTCGCTGGACATCTCCTTCAAAAAACTGCCCACCTGCTGTACCAGCTCATCGCCCACGATGATTCCCAGCCCGTCGTTGACCTTGCGGAAATCGTCAATGTCAATCAACAGTACACTGACAATCTCCCGCTCCTCCTGGGCCCTGCGCACATACTCGGACAACAGCCGCACAAAATAGTTCCGATTGTACAGCCCTGTCAGGGAATCATAGTAGGCCATGTAAGTCAGTTCCTCATTCTGCATTTTGAACTTGGTAATATCGCTGATACTGATGATCTTGTCCTGGGGAACTCCGTCCTCATCGTAAAAGACCCTGGCCCTGAATTCCAGCCAAGCCCTTTTACCCCGAAGCATACACTCCGTCACGGCATCCTCCTTGTGCTTTTTCTCCAAAAATAAAACATCTCTGAGAGTATCCACATACGGTTCATCCACCATCTCGTACAGACGCCCCAGGTCCTTCCAATCCCGGATACGAAAATCAAAAAAGCTGTCCCATTTTCCTAGCAGACTGATCTCGCTTTTTTCAAAAGAATAATACAGAAAAGCATTATAAGAAGTCTCACAAATCAGACGATACATTTTCTCCTGTACACTCAGCTTTTGATTTTTTGCCGTCAGCAAATCAACTTGATACCGTAATTCGTTCATGCGTACCCCTATCTGCAAGGCGCAGCCTGCGCCCCTGCCCTATCCTATCTGTACTTAGGCGTATACTCTCTTCTTATGCCTGTTTCCCATATCATACAGTCAATCTTTTTTGGTAATATATCCCAGGGCTTTCAGCAGCTCCGCACACAGCACGGCTCCTCCGGCAGCGCCCCTGACAGTATTGTGGGAAAGACCCACGAACTTATAGTCATATACCGTATCCTCCCGCAGGCGGCCGATGCTGATACCCATGCCGTTCTCATAGTCCACATCCAGAGATACCTGGGGCCTATTGTCCTCCTCCATGTAGCGGATGAACTGTTTCGGCGCGCTGGGCAGTCCCAGCTCCTGGGGTTTGCCGCTGAAAGCCACCAGCTTTTCGATCAACTGCTCCTTGGTGGGTTTTTTGCGGAATTTTACAAACACTGCCGCTGTGTGACCGTTCAGCACCGGCACACGAATACACTGACAGGTGATCACAGGGCTTGTGGCGGGCACGATCTGGCCGTCCACGATCTCACCCCACAGACGCAGAGGCTCCTTCTCACTCTTCTCCTCCTCGCCGCCGATATAGGGAATGATATTGCCCTCCATCTCGGGCCAATCCTTAAAGGTCTTTCCCGCGCCGGAGATGGAGGGAATGATATTGCCCTCCATCTCGGGCCAATCCTTAA
>JAAUZI010000044.1 GCA_014804645.1 Lachnospiraceae bacterium
GGTGCTTGGAAGTACGGAAGCTGATTGGTCTGCCGCATATAGCGCATAGCGGTTCCAGCAGGTTTTCAGGTTCTAGTACGGTTCCGCAGGTATCACACTGATCACCCCGGGCCTCATCCCCGCATTTGGGACATTTCCCGATTACAAAGCGGTCTGCAAGGAACGTGCCGCACTCTTCGCAATATGCCTGGGGAACCTCCTGTTCATAAACATAAGGGCTCTCATAAAGCTTTTTGTGAAATTCCGTCACAAATTCTTTGTGCTCCGGAGAGGAGGTTTTGGTGTATACATCGTAACTGAATCCTAATTTCTGAAAGCATTCTTTAAATTCTTCGTGGTAATAATCGCTGATTTCTAAGGGCGGTTTTCCTTCCTTTTTGGCACGGATCGCAACCGGCGTTCCATGGCAGTCGCTGCCGGAGACAAAATACACACGGTCACCGATAGCCCTGTGATATCTGGCTAATACATCGCCCGGGAGCAATCCCGCAATATGCCCTATGTGCAAAGAGCCGTTGGCGTATACCCAGGCGTTTCCAATTAAAATATTTCTCATTGTAGTCCTCCTTTTAGTCAGTAAATTTAGATGTGATCATATACGTGTCTGTAAAATGTTTATATCCCGTTTAATCCCGTAAGCAGCGAGCCAAGTGACTGCTTGCAGCGGGATATTATATTACAGGGGTATCAATTTAGTCATTAAAAAAGCCCTCCTCTCTGAAAATTTCTTTTCAGGGACGAGAGCTTTATGCTTCGTGTTACCACCCTAAATTCACTTAGACCTCACGGTATAAGCCTTATCAACTACGGATGAGAAATGATTCATCGATAGTCTATCACTGTAACGGGTGCACCCGTCGTAGCCTTGGCAGGTTTGCTTCGGTACGCAGCTCCGGGACCATTTTCAACAGTTCCTTCCGTGCCCGCTCTCACCAACGCAGGCTCTCTGTGACGTATCTAACCGTTTACTCTTCCCTTCATTGCCTTTCGCAGTATTATAGCATGGTTTTTCGGTATCTGCAATATGTTCCAATGATTTGAAAATATAACAGCGAATGCATAATATAAGCTTTTTAGAAAACTTAAACTATTCGCTTGACAAATAATGTCTACAGATGTAAACTCAAATTGTCTACAAAAGTAAACAGTGGATATGATTAGCAGATAAAAGCAGAAACAGGAGGCTTATTATGGAGAAGAAAAATGGGGTATCCGATGCGGAACTTGAAATATTGGAAGTGCTGTGGGAAGCGGGGGAAGCTCTAAGCGCAAATGAGATCCGCGCCAGGTTGAATGAGAGGAAGGACTGGGAGCGGACTACCGTGCTGACCCTGATCCGAAGACTGCTGGATAAGGGAATACTTTTGCAGGAAAAGAGGGGAGTCTATTATTATTGTCCGGTGCTAAAACGGGAGGAGTATATCCGGCAGGAGACCAGAAGCTTTGTGGACAAATTTTTCAGTGGAAGTTCCAGAAATCTGGCGGCAGCGTTGGTATCCGATGAACAGTTGACCAAAGAGGAAATTAATGAGCTTCGGGATTTCTTTAACAGAAATATATAAGCAGGAGGCAGCGAAAATGGGAAATCAGATTTTTTTGACCATAGTATCACTTTCTTTATCCGGAGCACTGATTGGGATTCTGATTCTGTGCCTTCGGCCTCTGACCAGAAGACTTTTTTCAAAAAGATGGAATTATTATATCTGGCTGGTGATGGCAGCACGGCTTTTGATTCCTGTCAGTCTGGGGATTAATTTAATGGGAAGTCTGTTTGCGGCAGGAAATGAATGGAACAGTGCCAGAACAGAAAATGCTATTAGGACAGAAAGCGCCATTGGGACAGAGAGTGCCGACATGGCAGAAGCTGACCAGGTGACAGCAGATCAGCAATTGAAATATGGAAACTCTGTTATTACCGACAGAGAACAACTGAAGATTTCTTCAGAGAAGATTTCTTCAGAAAATATTTTTTCAGAAAAGAGTGTCCGGGATCCTTTGAACAGGCAGACAGTATTCTCGTATCTTTGGCTGATCTGGCTTTTTGGGGCAGTTTTATCAGCTTGCATAAAAGGAAATGATTACAGGAATTTTGCAGCTTATGTGAAAACAGGTCAAAAGGAGCTCACGGAAGGAAAAGTCCGTCAGATTGTAGATGAGTTATCCGGCAGGCTGGGCATAAAAAGGGTGCTCAAAGTGTATGAAAGCCCAATGGTTTCCGGACCTATTTTGATCGGACTTTTACGCCCCTGTATCATTCTTCCGGAAGGAAGTTTGGCGCAGGAGGAGCTTTCACTGATTCTTCACCATGAGCTGATCCATTATAAGAAAAAGGATTTGTGGTATAAATGGTTGTATCAGGCGGTGCTCTGTATTCATTGGTTTAACCCGCTGCTTTATCTGATTGAACGGAAATTAAATATGGATTGTGAGCTTGCTTGTGATGAAGCGGTTATGGAAATCCTTACAATGGAAGGCCGGAAGGCATACGGGAATGTGCTGCTGGATGCGGCAGAGCAGAAGTTGAAATTTAAGAAAAGTGTTCTTGCTACCACTCTCCTTGAGGATAAGGGTACTCTGAAGGAACGGGTGAACGCGATTCTCTATTATAAAAAGACAAAGGGGATTCTGGTCGCATTTTCAATATGTCTCCTTGGCGTAATCATGGTACTTGCCGGATTTGCGGGCGCTAAAAGCAGCAAATCACACAATGCTCATTCGGCAGCAGGAATGTTTATGGCAGGAGACTATATTTCAGCTTGGGATAGTGCATCGTCTGACTATATATCTTTATGGGACACCATTGGTGAAACTGTCGGAACGGTGTGGGATAGTCTGGGACAGATGTGGGGAGATTTGGGTGAAGCGCTTTCAGATGCAATGACCATTACGGGAGAACGTTATGAAATGGTCATATCGGATTTTAACATTCATGGAGAAGCATGGAAAGTATATGAGGATGATAAGGCGATTGCAGGCGAGGATATCAATGACAGGTGGCAGGCATACAACTATATGGGAAATGGCAACGGCATGGATGTGGATTGCCAGGAACTGATATTGAATGGTTCTGACACTTATGAGATCCTCTATGCAAAAGAGGCATTTACTCAGACACTGGATTTTGAGGCTGAGCTTGCTGTAGGCAAAATGAAGCTGGTCCATGTTGGAGCAGACGGAAGCGTTACGCAGCTTGCAGAGCTGGAAGCGGGAGATTCCTTTGATGCCAGTGTCAGTATACTGCTGACAGAAGGGAGAAATGCGGTAAAGATCATAGGACAGGGAGCCAAAATCAAGAATTTGCATTTCAAGTTTCATGACCAGACCAATAAGAATATAATGAAGCTTTTTGCATCAGATGTCGATGAAGCGGCAGAACAGATCTGCGATGAATTCAGGCAGGGAAATGTAAATATTGAAAAATTTATGGAGGTATTGCCCTACCTGAAACAGGATGAGTTAAACGAATGTGCGAAAATTCTTTTTGACAGCGGCGCAGACCTGACCATGGATCAGATTATGGATCTGGTGGTATATGGAGATGACCAAATAGGAAAATATCTGGCAGATGCGGTGGAAAAGGGTACTATGAGAGCGTTTACCGGCGATGAGATTGTCGAGGAGCTGGTTTATTATATCAGTTCTGCTGACGCTTTAAGGCTGGTGGAGTGTATGAAGGAAACGATGGATTTCGATACGTTGGAGGAACTCTTGGTTTATTTAGATGCAGAAGATGGAGAAAGATGTCTGAATATTTACCTGGAGCAGGGAAATGAACTTTCTTATGAGGAATTTTCAGAGATTTCTTGTTATCTGAATGAAGATGTGGTTAAGCAATTGTATGAAAAAAGGAAATAAGCTGTGGTCAAATGGAGGCTATATATGAATAGTGAAAATACAAATTGGGGTCAAAGTGTAACAGGTGTTGTCATTAGAGACGGAAAGGTACTGCTTGCGAGACATACATACGGAAGTGGGAAAAATATGCTTATTGTGCCGGGAGGCTATGTTAATGCTGGTGAAACACCACAAGAAGCATTAAAGCGTGAATTTATAGAAGAAACCAAGGTTGAAGTTGAAGCGATAGATATTATTGGTATCAGATTTAATATGCACGATTGGTACATCGCATTCAAAGCCGAATATATTTCTGGTGAGGCTGCAAGCGATAATGATGAAAATAGTGAGGTGCTATGGCTGGATATTGAGGAAGCTTTGTCAAGAGATGATGTTCCGGAGCTTACAAAAAAATTAATTGAAAGTGCAGTTTCGGGAAAAACTGGATTATGCTATAAAGAATACGAGGGAAATAAAAAGCATGCACCTTATTCTTTATATTGTGTGTAATTAGCAAAGTATGGAAATTGCCAGAACCGCATAGAAAGAATGCGGTATCAGAAATCAGAGCAGAGTGAAGCGGAGGGAGAAATTATCATATGAGGATAAGACCGTACATAGAGAGCAGGGATTATGAATATATAGAAAAGTGGGTTGATGATGAAAGAATTCATGCCCTATGGTGTGCCAATCTTATTCCCTATCCTGTTACAAAAGAAAATCTTCATGCTTTCTTAGAGAAAAATGCGATAGAATGGACAGACAGGGCATATGTAGCAACAGAAACCGATGGAAAAATCATCGGTTTTTTCTGCTATTCTATTAATGTTGATAACAATACGGGATTTCTCAAATTTGTTATAGTTGACCACAATAAACGGGGAATAGGATACGGCAAAGAAATGCTAAAATTGGCTTTACAGTATGCTTTTGAAATAACGGGAGTGAAATTAGTCCAGTTAAATGTGTTTAATGAAAATGTTGCGGCAAAGCACTGCTATGAAAAAGTTGGTTTTGTTGAGGAAAGTATAGCAAAAAATGTATTCCCCTATAAAAATGAATTATGGAGCAGATGTCATATGGTAATCACACAGTGTATGAATAAGAAAGTGTAAAATAGTTTATCAAAAAATTATAAATATTTTATTGACGAGACATTTGTACGTTTGTTACAATAAATCAAAGCATAGAAATTCTAACGAAAATTCGTTCTATTATCTGATTTTCTAACAGCACTATAAGATAGTGCGTCATCTGATTTAGAATCCTTGCTTTATTACCAATTTAATCAAATAGGGCAGGGAGCAGATGAAATCCTTTCTTATAAGAATGGAATGTTGTCCTTGCCATTCAATGAAAGGAGGACGAATGGGAAAGAATAAAGAAAAGAAGGACACAGTGGA
>JAAUZI010000045.1 GCA_014804645.1 Lachnospiraceae bacterium
AACTTAAAATTCTACGTCGCCACGCTCGATAAAGCGTTCGCGAATTGGCTCCTTTAGAATTTAAGTTCTATCCGGGTTAAGTTATTGGCTGACGGAAAACCAGCTATTGACTCCACTATAATCGTCTAATCTACTGTCTGGCCGTCCGCTAGAGAGTGGACCATTTAGTATTAGCTGAGTTGTCAGTTGGGCTTTGCGTCATTCGACAACCCAGCGCAGAATAAAATAACTCCTTAAGGAAGCCATTCGCGAACGCTTTATCGAGCGTGCTGACGAAAGGAGTTATTTTATCTGCGCGGCCGTCTTGCATACGCATCCCCACACTAAACGTTAATTTAGCTACATATTCCCCACAAAAAAGTCCTTTAATACTCCCAAAAATTCCCTCGTCATGTTATTAAGCTGCAAAAACGGCTCTCCTCTTGCCGCAATGCCATAAACATTCTGATACCCCGCCTTTTGGGCAATCTTCACTGCCCGGAAAACATGGAAATTATTACTTACCACGCCTACGGAATCCGTTTCCTTTTTCAAGTATTCTGCCGAAAAAGTCAGATTTTGGAATGTATTTTTGGATTGATCCTCCTTGATGATCCGATCCTTGGAAATACCTTTGACAACCAGATAATCATACATCCCCTGAGCCTCGGATATATGCTCATCGGAACCCTGCCCTCCGGATACAATGACATATGTGTCAGGATTACGGATCAGATAATCGATTGCAGCATCCAACCGATATTGTAATGCTTTGGAAGGTCCGCTTGCTTTCATCTGTGCCCCCAGAACTACTAGGTAATCCAGACCGTCCGGCGCTGCTATAGAAAATCCGCTGATGATAAGTCCCTCTACAAACAAAAAAATACTAAGCCCTATGCAGACCAGAATCACAAACGTACGCCGGAACCAGCCCGGAAAACGCTCCGCCCAGATTCCTTTCTTTATCAATACAGATAAAAGAATAGCGCCGCAGCCAAGCAACAACCAGATAAAATAAAAATTGGTGCCATGCCCTACAAAAAATGCAATACACAAAAAGTAAAATAAACATAAAATTCCCAAAATCAGTAAAATCACATGCATACTACGTCTCCTTCCTTTCCTATTGTAACAGATGGAGAAAAGAAAATAATCTGTCCGGATCAAATTTAAGGAAACCTTAAATAATTTTTAGGAATGACCATAAATTTATAAATGTTTTATATATTTTTAATTTACAAGCTATTTCATGTCTTATATAATCCATATTAACAAATCCTGCTTCTATCTCTTATCTTTTTTATCATGTAGGAAAATCTTATGGTCTGAATATCTCTATCCAGAAGAATACCGGACATTGACAATATAATATGCTTAACCGGGTAGCCGGGGGACGTGCTCTCACCCGAACCGAGAACCTTTCGGGGGAGGTGATTATTATGAGTACATATGAGGAAATGCAGATCTTACTTACAATTGCTTTACTTGTTGTTGCAATTCTAAACGTGAAAAATAAGAAATAGCCGTCCTGATCTCTGGCCAGAGCTGACGGCTATTTCTTAAAGTCTTAAGTTTTTCGCCGGGTCGGGTGAAGCGCGCTCACCTTCCGGCTCCCTTGTTAAGCATATTATAACCAGTGTCCAGAAATCTGTCAAACAAAAATGCTCCGCTTACAGTAACCCAAAACACTTTCCTCCACACCACAAATTATCCCTGTATCCGGCGATACACATTTAACTCATCCACTTTCTCCTGAGTAAGAAAATGGTTTCTTACCATACTTCGAAGCACCTGATCCGTGCGCTGCGCAGCAAGCTCACTGTTTACATCCGGTGAATACACGGAAGGTGCATTGGGCACTCCTGCCAGCACCGCAGCCTCGTAATCCGCCAGTTGTGACGGCTCTTTCCCCAAATACCCTTTTGCTGCTTCATAAATGCCATAATAGCCGCTGCCAAAATAAATTGTGTTTACATACAATTCAAATATCTCTTCCTTACTGTATTTTCCCTCAATGGCAAATGCTGCAAACACCTCCGCCGCCTTCCGCGTTATTGTTTTTTCCTGCGTAAAAAGAAGATTCTTCGCAAGCTGTTGAGTGATGGTGCTTCCGCCTTCCTCAAAGGACATTTTCGTAATATCTATCCACGCCGCCCGGCAGATTGCCACCGGGTCAATTCCGCAATGCTTCATAAATCGGTGGTCTTCTACAGACAAAACTGCATTTATGTAAAAATCAGATAATTCCGAATAATCTATAAAATGCTCTTGCCCGCGGATTTCTTCCACCTTTTCTTCAATCGATACCTCGGCTATGGAATCCTGATACAATCGATATCCCTTCACTCCCCAAAAAGCTCCGGCTGTTAAACCTATCCCTAACAGCACAAGTAATACTATTCCTGTCAGTTTTCGTATAAACCGCCTTGTTTTCACGCCTTTATCAGCTCCTTTCATTCTCTTTTGCAACACCTGATTTCTTCTATCGTACAATTTTGTAATAAGTCCGTGCCGTTACAAAATAGCTGATTCCATACACTGCCGCAAACAGAGCCGTTACCCCAAGCGCACAGTAAACTAACAGCCTGTGATCAAACAATGACAGCACACCCATCAGACCTTCCACCATGAACATTCCCGCCACAGTATGGCAGCCCGCTCCCACAAGCGGAAGGGCAAATACCAGCAAAATCTGTCTGCTCACTGTCCCTTTGATCTCTTTATCACTCATTCCTACCTTCTGCATAATCTCAAAATTATTTCTATCCTCATACCCTTCCGATATCTGCTTATAGTACATAATCAAAATCAAACACATAAAGAAAATAAGACCAAATAATACTCCGATAAATAAGAGTCCTCCGTACATGGAAACTGTCTGTTCTCTGCCTTCCACACCACTTTCAATTTTAGTGAATCCGGACTGGCTCTGGCACCATGCACTAAACTCTGCCAGGAATTTCTCCTTTTCACTGTCTGCACCATCCAGTAGTATTCTCACATATTGAGTTTCACTGTTTAAAAAAGCCTCCATATCCTCCACACCGTTTATTTCCGCCCACGCTCCGGCGCAGTAATCCCTCATATCCCGATCACAAACCACTATGAAATACTCTGCGCCAAAATTATCTTCTTTCGCTTTAGGTGCCGGAAAAAACTCCGAAATTTCTTCCACGACCTTAAGCTCTCTTCCAAAAAAGTCTATGCTTGCATATCCAAAATCCCTGCCGCTGCAATAAACCAGCACTTCGTCCTCTTTTAGAGAAAACTCCCGATCTGCAACTTGATTATAGTCATCCAATGTCAGAAACTTTACATTGAAATCCTCCTGGTAATTACGCCTTCCCTCTTGCAGCACAAACCGATTCCCTTCTTTGTGGCTGGAAAGCCCCAATTCCTCATAGATATCCATACGGTTTACTCTGTTTCCATATTTGTCTTCCAGTAATTCCAGCTCTTCCAAAACCTCTTCCCGTGACACTCTATCCTCCCGATAATGAACAGTCAGATCATATGGAAAGCCAAATTGTAAGATGTTATCCATTCCCAGATAAAGTGAGACCGTGCATACAAGCGTGATGATCACCATAGTAGAAAAAATGCACAGGTTCGAAAGACTCGCCGCACTCTTTTTCATGCGGTAAAGCATTCCGGATATGGTAATAAAATTCTTTGGCTTGTAATAAATCTTTTTCCTTTTTTTGAGCATCTTAAGCAAAACAATACTGCCTGAAGTAAACAGCAGATATGTCCCTATGATCACCAGAAACACGGCAAGAAAAAAGTCTGTGAATATTTCGCTGTTCAACTCCGATTTTATGGAGATCCGATAACCGATACCAAGCGTCAAAACGCCCACCAATGCATAAAACAATAAAAACCGTGGCTCCTTTTCCCCTTTTTTGCTCCCACTCATCAGTTCCACCGGCCTTGCCTTCCCCACACACCAGAGATCATGCGCAAAGTTAACAGTAAACACCCAAAAGAAAAAGCCCAATGTCTGTTCAAATGCTTTTGGGGAAAAAACGAATTCTACATCCGCCCTCATTCCGCTCATGCGCAGCAATATTAAAAACAACAGCTTTGCCAGCACCAGCCCCAGAGCGATACCTCCTGTTAAGGTAATCATATAGGTCAGGACCGTCTCAAAAAACATCATACTTCCAATATGTTTCTTCTCCAGCCCCAGAATATGATACAGTCCAAACTCTTTCTGACGCCTTTTAACCAGAAAGCTGTTTGCGTAGATCAAAAAAAGAAAAAGAATAATTGCCAGCAGCACCCTTCCAATTTCCAGCATCATCCATGCATAAGCGCTCCTAGGTAACGTTGCAATTAAATCATTGAGCAAAATTGATGAAAAAACAAAATAAGTAAACACGGAAAAAATGCATGCCGCAAAGTACGGATAATACACACTTCCGTTTTGAACGATTCCTTTCATCGCCATTAAAGGCAGCAGCTTCAGCTTCTTCATCCCTTATGCACCTCCGCTTCGCTTCTCTCCCCATATGGATTTCTGCTTCCTGCATCAGTCTGTAACACGGTCAGCGAATCCGATATCATTTTGTACATCTCATCACTGCTCTGATTTCCCTTATAAATTTGATGAAAGACGCATCCATCCTTGATAAAAAGAACCCTCGTGGCATGGCTGGCCGCCTGGATACTGTGAGTTACCATCAATATAGTCTGTCCCTCTTTATTTACCTCTCCAAACAATCTGAGCAGCTTTCCCGATGCCTTGGAATCCAAAGCGCCGGTTGGCTCATCGGCAAGAATGATATCCGGTTCCGTAATCAGCGCCCTGCATACTGCTGCACGCTGCTTTTGCCCTCCGGATACCTCATAAGGATATTTTTCCAGAATATCAGCTATTGCCAGTTTATCTGCCAATGTTCTTAACTTGTCCGCCATTTTTCTGTGATCTTCGCCCGCCAGCACAAGGGGTAGATAAATATTATCCCGCAACGATAAAGAGTCCAGAAGATTGAAATCCTGAAAAACAAATCCCAAATGTTCCCTCCGAAAAGCACAAATCTCCCGATGCTTTATTTCCGACAAATCTTTTCCATTTAAAAGCACCTGACCACTGGTTGCCTTATCCAAAGATGCAAGAATATTAAGGAGTGTTGTCTTTCCCGATCCAGACTCCCCCATAATTGCAACATATTCGCCTTCCTCCACAGAAAAATTCACATTTGCAAGAGCCTGAACTTTAACAGCACCAAGTCTTGCGGTATATATTTTTTTAACATTTTTGACCTCTAAAAGTGACATATTCTCCTCCTTCCCTGAGCCGATGCCCATGTACCTGACTGATTATCTGCAGGCATCGACTCCTTTGTATAAATCTGATTATAAATAAAGAAGAAATGTCCTGCCATTCATCCGACTAACATTTCTCCCCCGTAATCTTACATTATTGTCACAAACCTAAAATGGAATCAGAAATCTTCCTGTTC
>JAAUZI010000046.1 GCA_014804645.1 Lachnospiraceae bacterium
CAAGGAGAGCGCCCGGGATCTGCACAATACCATCGCCTCCCTGGGAGGCTTGGACGAAGCCGATCTACTGAGTAAAAAGACCGCCTTCTCCTCCGACCCCGATATCGCCTCCGTAAACTATGTAGGCAGCTACACGCCGGGAGAGGAAAATCCCTCCATCTCATTGGAAGTACAGGAACTGGCTCTTCCGCAGGAGAATATGGGCAATTTCCTGCCCGCGAGTAAGGTAGGGCTTTCTCCCGACACCTACTCTTTTGATGTGAATATCAACGATATGAACTATGAGTTCCAGTTCACCCTCGGGGACGGCGAAACAAACCGTGACCTCCAAGAGAGACTGGCCCGCCTGATTAATAATTCCGGTATCGGTCTCAAGGCGAGAGTACAGGACGCCACGGGACGCAGCTCTCTGGTGCTGGAATCCGAGGCCACCGGCCTAACCTCCGGCAAGACAGAGCTTTTCCGCATAAGCGACGAGCATACTAGCAAGGCAAGGGGCGCCGTCAATTACCTGGGCATCGACTATATCAGCCGACCTGCCTCCAACGCCCGCTTTACCATAGACGGGGAACCGGGTTCCACGGCCTCCAACAGTTTTACCTACGAAAAGAAATATGACATTTCATTGCATAGTATCACTCCCGAAGACCACCCCGTAACGATTGGACTTAAGACCAATGTGGAGTCGCTGACGGACAATGTGGTACAGCTGACAGAAGGATACAACCGTTTTCTGCTGGGAGCCAACAACTATCTGGATTCACAGCCCCGCAGCAGACATGTGGTGCGGGAGATGGGACAGATTATCTCCCTGTATCAGGATTCCTTGAAAGCTTTGGGTGTGAACAGACAGGAAAACGGCACATTGGAGGTTGACCGCGCCAAGCTCAGCAACACGGTTATCGAATCCGAGGATGTGGCTGATACTTTCCACACCCTGAAGGATTTTTCCAATCTGTTGCTGCGCAAGAGCAGTCAGATTTCTCTCAATCCTATGCAGTATGTGGACCAGATCGTAGTTGCATACAAGAATCCGGTAGGGCACAATTATGCCAATCCCTATGTGTCCAGCGCCTACAGCGGCATGATTTTCAATGGATACTGTTAAAACAAAGGCAAGCGATTTACAAACCGCTTGCCTTTTTGATTGTTGATGATATATGTAGGAAATCTTTTATTTTTTCTTGTTCTTCTGCCGATATTTCTCAATCTGCACAAAATCGTCCATCAGCTCCAGTATCTTGTCCCGGCCCTCCTGATTCAATTTCAGATAATTCTGCATGACCCTGTTTTCCAACAGCTGCGCCCCCAGAGGAGCATCCCTCTCCAATGAGGTGAAATCCACCGGATTCAGACTCAGTTTGTCACACATCTTAATCACAGTGCCATAAGCCATCCCCTCGATGCCGCGCTCCAAAGCTGTTACTAAAGTACTATAAGGGATATTCATTTCCATGGCGAACTGACGTACACTGCGATACTGTTCCAAAATTTCTCTTTTCAAAATCTCAGCTTTTGTCATGGCATTTCCTCCTGAATATCATAAGTTACTTCCAAGCTTTATAACCTTCTAATTTTACTATACGATAAACCTTATGATTTGACAAGAGGTTCTAAAAAGATTTTATATGTTTTTTTTGTGTTCAATGCCTTGCTGCACGGCCTTGAACTGTGCTAGCAGCCCATCGATTTTTCCCCGGATAAACGCCCTGTGTTCATCCTTAACCAAAAAATAGAGATAGGACTCCTTGACATAGTCCTGGGGCATCCCCCTTCCGGCAATCTTGAAATTACAAAAGCCCCTGTCGATATAGCTGCCAATCTGCTCGTTGGTGATAAATGCAGGCCGCTCCATGCACTCCGCAAAGGAGCGCTGTCTGGTTTGATTGGGACAGGGAAATCCCGTGTTTATATCGTACTCCAGCTGCAGCTGGGACTGCTGGCGGTAATGCTCCGCCCTCATGGCACAGCCCGGATAGCACACCTCGTTCACCAGAATCTCCACCCGGTGCGCCTGGGGAGCAATGGCATCCAGCACCTGCTCGTCATGGTTCAGATCATAGTCCAGTACCACCAGATAGTAGTCTCTGGAAAGCTCCGCCTGCAGACTCTCCAAGTCCGTAATGCGTTTGGTAGTGGAGGAAATCAGCGGATACCGAGGATATTCCCTGCGGATATAGTCCTCCAGCACAGGGGTGTTGACCAGGACCTGGTTCAGCCCGTTATCTGCAAGCCTCATAATCAGATTGCAGTAGGTGTCCCAGAGATGTTTCTCCTCAAGCAGGGAGTTGGTCCAGGTGAAACGCACCGGAATCCCTCTGGAGTTGTATATCTTGAGAATATTCTCCATATCCCGCTTGCTGGTCAGGCCAAAGGAAACCCGTCCTCCGTTCCAGATAGCGCCAGGAAAGGTGCCATACACGGACCCTATTTTATAGCCCTCCTTGAACCTGTCAGGATAGTCCTTCATCATATTTATGATAACCTGATTCAGCAGTCTAAAATAGCAAAAACCGGGCAGATGCCAGTACACCTCTCTCGCCGCCATGTCCTATACCTCCCTACACTGTATATGCTGAGGTTCTCTAACCTTCCCAACCTTCATGGAAATGCCTTCGGCTCTGCCTGCCCTAAGGCCACCTGGCCGGTCTGGGGTGATTCACGGTGATAACCTTGCTGCTCACCAGATTGTTCAGCAGCATTATCCGTACCTCCCCCTGTTTTTCCGGACGGATCAGGTAATGGGTATAGGTCTCTACCAGAGAAAAGATATTGGCGGTTCTGCCCTCAATCTTAAACTGGTTGAAACCCATTGGCACATATTTCTCCCAGATGTCCTCCGGGGAGATATAGGTACTGTAGCCCTGAATCGTGTGTACGCAGTTGTACTCCCCATACTCACAGTACCAGTGCTCCAGAGGTTTCTGCTGCTCCTTGGGCAGCTTTCTGTTCTCCAGCAGTATCCGCTGGTTTTTGGCAATATTCTGATAGTGAGCGCCCCTTCTGGGACAGTTCGGCGTGCACAGAGTATTTACCAGAATCTCGCAGCGGGCCTTGTCCTCAATCTTGGCAAGCTCCTCAAATTGGTTGTTAAAATTGTAATCCAGCACCACCAGATAGTAGTCCTTCTTCAACTCCTCATTGACCTGCTCAATGTCCCGAATCTCCTTGCAGGTAGAGCTGTTCAGCTTGTAGCTGGGGTATTTCTCCCGTATATATTGCTCCAAAATCGGGGAGAAAATCATGACCTCATTCATTCCGTTGTCCGCCACCTGCATACAGAAATTACAGTAGGGATCCTTGAGGTCCTCCTCTGTGAGCAACATATTGGTATAGGTGTACCGCACCGGTATACCCTGACCGTTAATACTTTTGACCACGTTCTGGATAAAGGCAGAATCGCATTGGTCGTAGTTGGAGGGTCTGCCGCCGTTCCACAGAGAGGTGGGAAACTCGCCAAAAAATGAAGCGATCTGTACACCTTCCCTAAACCACTCGGGTTTTTGTTTCAGCATACTCAAAACCAACATATTCAAAGGATAATTCTGGCGTAGGCCAGGCAGATGAAATTTTACTTCCATAGTATAAGATTTCCTCTCTAAAAAAGCTTTGCTCTCCGGATGCTTCGGACTGAATCACAGCGTTCTACATCTCTATATGGCGGTAGGACAGGTCTGTAAACAGTACTCGGTGCTCCTCGGCGGATGCATCATCGACTTTTGCGGCGTATATGCCTGTAGCATATATGCCCGTAGCATATATGCCTACGGTGCAGCCCACAAAGCCTCCGGCCACCTCGGTGGAGAGGTTTCGGATATCCATGCACTCGGCCACAGGTAGGTCCCTTCCGCCAAGACTACAGCCCACCGTGGCCTGCAGACCCTCCACCTGAAGATAGAGTTTCAAAGGCTCACCGGCCTGCAGTTCGGACAGTGGCAAGGAACCTTCTACGGTATCCTGGCCGTCCCTGCACAGGACTGCCTGTAGCTTTCCCCCACCGACCTCCAGCCGCAGATGATAGGAATTGCTCTGCAGCAGAGCCAGACCAGCGGCGACACTGCCGCTCTTGTCAAACACCTGCTCCGTCGTCAGCGAAGTTTCCAAGCGGAAGGCATGGTGCTGCTGGCGAATCCCTATATAGGTGGGACTGTCCTGCTCTTTCAGTGTAGCAGATGTGGCGGTGAGATACAAGCCCTTTCCTGTCTCCAGGTTGTAATGGGACAGCTGGGGATTGCGCAAATACAGAAATTCATCTCCCAGCGCTTTCATCTGTGCAAAATCATAACTTCTGTCGCTGCCGGGAACAGCGTTTTTGCCCCCGCTGCGGCTGGTGTAGCTGTCAGGATCCTGCTCCGGGAGCCAGCAAGGCAGCGATACCTCCACCTCGTCCGTCAGCTGTCCCACCCCCGCATTGACCACCGGCCAGTCGTTCTCCCATGTCACTTTCGCCAGAAATGTCTCCCTGCCCATAGTGGTATATCCCTCCAGCGGCCGCACCGCCAGCATGGTCATATACCACTCTCCCGCCATAGTCTCAATCAAGTCCGCATGGCCCACATACTTAATTGGGAACGCCTGCCCCAGATGCCTGTGGGTCAGAATCGGATTACAGAAATTGTTCTCATAAGGCCCCCAGATATCCCTGCTGCGGCACACGCTCACCGCATGCTCCGGCCCCGTGCCGCCCTCTGCATGCATAATATAGTAATAGCCGTTCTTCTTGTACAGGTGAGGTCCCTCCGGCCAGTGTACGCCGCGCATAGCGCCGTTCCACACATTTTTATGTTCACCCGCCAGTTTCCAGCTTTTCAGGTCCAACTCCTGTATCCAGATATACCAGTCTCCGTCGTATCTGCAGCCCTCAGGATTGGGGTGAGTGCCAATATAATAGCATTTTCCGTCATCGTCAAAAAACAGGCTGGGATCAATACCGTCCGCTCCCTCCAGATAATGAGGCTCCGACCAGGGACCCTCGGGACTCTCTGCTGTGACCACATAATTGCCGCCGTAGGACACATTGGTACAGATCACATAGAATGTACCCTCATGGTATCGGATCGTGGGGGCAAACAAGCCCTGGGAATGTCCCGCATGCGTCAGGGGCAGTTGGGACGCCCGCTCCATCACATTGCCGATCTGCTCCCAATGCACCAAGTCCTTGCTGTGCAGCACCGGTAAACCGGGGAAATAGGCAAAGGTGGAATTCACCAGATAGTAGTCCTCCCCCACCGCACAGATGGACGGATCCGGATAAAATCCTGGCATAATCGGATTCTTCGCATATTGTGTCATCTCACATCATTCTCCTCTCTCAAGAGATTCTCTCCCTTACAATTCTCATTTCCACCCGCCTGTCTCCAGCCCTGCGCAAATCAGCCCTGTAACAATATCTTCTCTGAAAAAGTGGGCGGTGCCCGGAAAACACCACCCACATTTTGCATATATGCTTATTTTCAGTTATCGATAACTCCGCCGCTCACTTAGTTAGCGTTGGTCTCATCAATGTATGCCTGCCAGGTATCTCTGATCTTCTCAATGTGCTCGGATACGCTGGTGCCATCCAGCAGGCTGTAGGTCAGATCGTTACCCAGATCCAGGTTAGCGATCAGACCATGGAAGGTCACACGGCCGTTCTTCATCATACGAGCGATAGTATAGTCAACAGACTCGCTGTCGCGGAAATTCGCATTGTAGGTGGCTCTCCATGCCTCGTAATCCTCATAGCCGGGGATGGGATCGGTCCACAGGTTGTATGCAAACGCCAGATTCCAAGCCTTTTCTGCGTCATAGCAGGCAGGAATGCAGACAGGGTTGTTGCTGAAGATATTGGTGTAATCATTAGCCTTGGGTCCCTTAGGGAAACATACAAAGCCAAAGTCGTCTTCCATGGTGGAGAAATCGCCGCCTGCCTTGTAAGCGTCCTCAGCACAGAATACAGCCTCGCCGTTTAAGAATGCCTGAACATAGTAATCCCAGTTAGCGTCCTGCGGATAAGGCAGCTTATACTGAGTCATGGTATCCACAGCCCAGTTCAGAGCCTCAACGGTCGCATCGCTCTCCAGCTCGTACGTATAGCCGCTGCTGTCCTTGCCGACATAGTTGCCGCCGTTGGAATACACCGCATTGTTGGCGACCACGGAATCGTTCTGGGTCATGGCATATACATCGATCACACCGTCGTTGTCGGTATCTCTCTGTACCTGCGCACACAGGTCAACAAATGCATCCCATGTCCACTCGCCTGCCTCCTGCAGCTCGTAGGGCTTGTTGGGATCAATACCGGCCTCCTCCAACAGTCTCTTGTTAAAATACACACCGGTTCTGGGCTCCGTATCACCTGCATACATACAGTAGATGGAATCACCCTTGCTCATCAGCTTGTGAACGCCGCCCTCACCCAGCCACTTTGCCTCGGAGAAATCCAGGCAGTCCAGGGTGGACAGATCATACATCAAACCGCTGTTCATAGCAGCCGTGGTGGCAGCCGCCTCACGCACGATGAAGATGTAGTTCTCCTCACCGCCGGTGGAAGCATAGTTTACGAAATCCTCGGGAGCACTGCCCCAGTCAGAGATGGCCTGCTGCTTGAAGGTAAAGTTATAAGTCTCCTGAATCCACTCGCGATACTCGTCACGAGCCTCCTCGTAGTCGTTGGTAGGGTCAGAGGGATCACCGGTCCACCAGTCACGCAGAATGATCTCCATGCCGCCCAGATCATATACATTGCCGTTCTCATCGGTCAGCACCGTATAAGGACTTACTTCCTCCTCCTCGGAAGAGGACTCCTCGGGAGTGGACTCCTCGGGAGTGGACGCATCCGGAGTAGACTGCTCTACAGAACCGGGTTCTGCAGTATCGCTGCCGCCGGTCTGTGCAGGCTCATTGCCACATGCAGCCAAGCCAACGGTCATTACCGTTGCCAGGGAGGCTGCGATTACTTTCTTTGCGATTTTACTTTTCATTTTCATATCCTCCTTTAATCTATATAGAATCCCAGGTTTACTCCGATACCACAATATCTTTTCCGGGATGATACCGGAACCTGGGAAGCTATAACTATGTAAGTTACATCTTGATGCCCGAGCTGCTCAGACTCTCCACAAATCCCTTCTGGGCAAACAGATAGAGAATCAGCACCGGCACCACAATCATCAGTGTACCCGTGGACGTGATACAGTTGACCATTCCCACAGAGGGCGTCTGGGGCGTACCCATAAGTCTCTGCAGATAGGCTGCCAGTCCGTCCGCAATCCTGGAGAGGGAAGTGCTGACCAGATTGACATTGCCCAAAAACAACTTGGAGTAGAAACCGTCCGTCCACTGCCACACGAATGAGAACAGGAAACAGGAGGTCAGTATCGGCGTTGCGTCCGGCAGCATAATCCTGATAAAAGTTTTCAGTGTGCCGCAGCCGTCCACGTAGGCCGCCTCCTCCAGTTCCTTGGGGATATTCCTGAAGAACTGGCGTATCATGTAGATATACAGGCCGTTTTTAAGTCCCATACAGGTTGCGCTCATCAGATAATATGGTATCACCGAGCCTCTCAGGTTGATTGAACTGCCTGTCACCGCCTGGAATATGCCCAATATATCAAAGAATCTGAAATGCAGATACAGGGATGTGGATATCGTCTGCGGAGGAACCAGCACCACCATCAGCACACAGGCAAACCAGAATTTTTTGAGCGGAAACTCAAATCTGGCAAAGCCATAACCCACCAGCGTACACACCGTAATCTGCAGAACGGCGATAGTCAGGGAGATTACAAACGAGTTCACAATACTCTTGCTGTAGTTCATAATCGTCGCCGCCATCTGGTAGTTCTCAGTGGTAAAATGCTCCGGAATGGCAACCACCATGGGGTTATACAGATCCTGCTCCTCCATAAAACTCACCGATATCTTGTTGAAAATCGGCTGCAGAATCATGAAACACATGCCAAAGAGCAGAATAAAGCGGCATACTTTCAGGAAAAAATCCATGACAACCTTTTTCAGCAGATATCCCTCTGATTTTCTGTTTCTCTCCCAGAAGTTACTATTTTTCCGTTTTGCCAATGCCTTAGTCATAATAGTAAACCCCCTTTGAAATAATCAGTGAACTAACGCCTACAAAGGCAATCACAATCACAAAGTAAATCCATGTCATGGCCGATGCGAAACCATAGTCGATCTGATTCACCATAACCGTGGTAATCTTATCGATCACCTCATTGTCAGATCTCATGCAGAAGTCGATCACGGTATATATCCAGTTTACAAGGAACATGGAACTGATCATAGGAAAAGTGATCTTCCACAAGCTCTCCCACTTTGTACAGCCCTCGATATCCGCCGCCTCGTACATGCTGGCGGA
>JAAUZI010000047.1 GCA_014804645.1 Lachnospiraceae bacterium
CATGGAATTCCAGATAAGGATATTTGGAACATGAATTTTTAGGTAAAATGATGCAACTATGATGCAAATATGATACAACTATGATGCGTGGAGAGTTTAGAATAGCAGTGTAGAAAAGATTAATAGATATAATCTTTTCTGCACTGTTTTTGTATTTAGGAAATATAAAGGATATTCTGAGGTGCAATTATGGAGAATCAATCATTAAGAAAATATCTGATTTTAGGATTATTGATAGCCTTCATCCTGATAGGTATTTTATCAGGCTGTGCGAGAAAAGAGTATCAGCAGGTACAGAATGAGTATGACAGGCAGCAGTTATTTATTAGAGGAGAATTGCAATGGGAGTCTTGCTTTGGCTGGCGGTATTCTTCTCTGGATGAAAGTGCGGATGGTGATCAAATAGGATATTTTGTTCAGGAGGGGAAAATAGTTGAGGTATGGCATGACGTACTGTCGGAAGAAGATTTTTTTATGCTGATAAATAGCCGTGCCAGAGAACTCACAGAGAAATATCCGGAAGAGGAAGTGGTTTACCGGATCAATAGCAGTACGGAAGTAGACCAGTTTGTTCAATTGGATACGGATAAGGAGCATCAGTTGTATATCAGGAATAAGGACAGTGTTTATATTTTCTACAGCGAAATGGACAGTGAAGGATGGCAGAATTTTTGGGAAGAGTGGCTGTTTGCATCTGGACTTAATTGGGATGGATTGGCGGTTATGAAAGAGAGCGGGACCGTCTCGGATACCTATACAGGACATAAAGGAGCTGGTATGCGGAGTATGATCCAATGCGGAGAGAGCTGTATGAGAATAGATAGGTATGTGGCTCTTTTCCACAGGCAGGAAAAAGGGTTTTATATAAAAAGTATAGATGAATATGATGAGAGCAGGATGAATGAGGTGTTTCTTTTTCCTGTAGAAGATTGTCCGAAATACAGCAATGGAGAAAAAATACTTGCTTACTTCAGAGTCAAATATTCAGATGTGTATAGCTTGAAAGCCTACCTTTGGGGAAAACGCACTTTGCGGAATTTTGAAGAGAAGATGCTTGATAATATTTTTTATGAAGTGGCGGATTCAAAGGGGATTCATGGGATTTTTCCGTGGAACGGAGAAATCTATGAAATGCTAGACTGTGGTAAATCAGATGGATATGATGTTGTCTTTAGGGCAAAAATTCAGATGGGTTATAATGACTATTCTTTTTTCTCATGGACACAGGATGAAGATGGAAGCGTGAGCCAGTTTGACCTGCTTACCAATACTCATTTTTACAGGAAGGATCTAGGCGGCGGGGAAGTGATCCGGATTTTGGCAGAAAGAACGGAAGAGACATCCGAAGAAGCCGGAAATGATGACTATTACCGGGTAAGAATCTATGATGAAAAAAAGAATGAACTTTTGCAGGTGTTACAGGTGTATTCCATTGAAACGGAGAGATCACCGTTTGTATTTGAGGATTTTAATGCGGACGGATATCTGGATCTTACGGTGATAGATTATTATGCAGCACATAATACTCCAGAACATCATTATATTTTTAGTCCGTCAAAAAGAGAATTTGTGAAACTGGATTCGGAGCTTGATTATGGGGCACGTATAGATTATGAGACGAGAAGGATGTATTTCCATTTTCATTTTTTGGAATCTTACGGTCTTGAAGTTACCTACCAATGGAAAAATGAGATGGATTATGAAGTGGTCAAGCGATTCTTGCATGACGGAGTAAAAGACGGCGTACTGGTAGAGATTTCCCGCTATGAGAATGGAAAGGAAGAAATTCTTTCTGATTATATTTATTCGTATGAGGAGTATGTAGAGCGTGATGACATTTGGGGCACTTATTTTGAAAATTTTATCTGGGAGAAAGAGGTAACAGATTGGACTACCGAGGAAAAGTATATGATTCGTTATGCGGAGGTTTTCCTGCCGGAGGAAGCTGAGAAAAATAAAGGAATCTATTATGACGGGCGGATTTATGTCTATGATGAGGACACTTATCTGGTCAGTGTGACTCATTCGGAAACTATTGAAAAATCCAGAAGCATTGCATTGGAAAATGGCGATGGGGACGAAAAGCAGGCGCTTGTGATTCATTATGTTGATGGCGGTGAATCGACATTTTATTTATCAGAGCTAATTCAGCCGGATTATCAGCCTGCTGGGTAGATTTTGTTGTAAAGAAGACAATGCTATGACCGAAGTTGTAATTGGAAGAATGAAAAAGATGTTTACAATGTAAACAGACAGTGCTAGAATGAGTATGCGTATAATGTTTACATTGTAGACAGCAAAGTTGCAAGAAGGGATTTATTCATATATGAGAGAATTAAGCGAAGCGGAATGGCATGTATTGGAAAGCCTTTGGGCGGAATCTCCCAAGGTGGGAAGTCAGATCGTGGCAGATATGGAGAGAAGGAAAGGCTGGAGCAGGAGTACGACTCTGACGATGTTACGGCGAATGACAGATAAGGGGTTGATCTCCTGTGATGACAGTGGAAAAATGAAAACCTACGCCTCTCTGGTTCTTAGAGAAGAGGCGGTAAAAAAGGAGACAGAAAGCTTCCTCAACAGAGTTTATCAGGGGAGCGTCAGTATGCTATTAAACAGCTTTGTGGAGAAGCAGAAGCTGTCGGCCGGGGAGATAAAGGAACTGAGAGAAATTTTGGATCAGGCGGAGGAAAGAAATGAGCGTTGAGTGGATTGTGTCTTCCAGCGGACTTATTTTACTGGTATTGCTGGTAAGGCTTCTTTTTAAGAAAAAAAATCCCCCTTGTCTGAGATATGCCTTGTGGCTGGTCGTTGCGTTGCGGCTTTTGCTCCCGATATCCATTTCGGGAACTGCTGTCAGCATTTTGAATCTTTTGCCGCAGCAGGATATGGTGTGGGAAGGAAAAGGCAATAAAGCCGGACAGATTATTTATGAGCAGAATGGCGAACCGGACGGTGTTAAGGAGGAATCTGACAAGACGGCGGAGGATCTCATTATTGAGAAGAGGGCAGAAATGCAGAACGCAGCGACGGGGAATATAGAGGCAGAGAATGCAGAAGCGGGAAATGAGGAAGCAGCAAAAGATTTCCCGGAGTCAAGGGAAAGATTATTCACGAACGTGAAAGAAAAGTTCACGAATGGGAATATGATGGAGGCAGGCGTGGTGCTTCGGCTTTGCCATCTGCTGGGAGCAGGAATATGCGGCTGTATCTTTTTAACAGTAAATTTGGATTATGGACGGAAGCTTAGGCGCAGCAGAAAAAAGATTGAGATGGAAAAACTTCCGGTAATGTCTGTGATACCGGTGTATGAGTCACAAATGATTCGAACACCCTGTCTGTTCGGATTGCTTGGTACGGCAGTTTATGTGATGGAGGATACGATCAGGGAGGAACAAACCTTCCGCTTTGTGCTTTGTCATGAAAATACACATTACAGGCATCATGATCACTGGTGGGCGCTGGTACGGATACTGTGTCTTTGTATTCACTGGTTCAATCCCCTGGTGTGGCTGGCAGCAGGTTTATCCAGACAGGACGGAGAGATGGCATGCGATGAAAAAGCACTGCAAATGCTTGGAGATAAGGTTCGTGTTGATTATGGAAAAGCTTTACTGGAATTAAGTGTAGAGAAAGTTTCTTATATAAACGGGTGGCGTATATCCACCACCATGTCGGGAAGCGCAAGACAGATGAAAGAGCGGCTGTGGATGATTGTCAATGCACCCGGCAGAAGAGTTTGGAGGCAGGCTCTTGTGGTGATTCTTGTGCTGTGTTTATCTGTAATTACCTTTACAGGAAAGAGCAAGGCACAGGAGAAGGAAAATCTGTATACGGAAAGCGAGGATAGGGCAAGCATAGACACTGGAAAAAATGTGGATGCGGAAAATCCGGGATTTGCCCCAACAGACAATTTGGCAGAAAATTCGGAATCAGAGGAATCGTTCCCTATAGATGACCAAACAGAAGGGGAAAAGCAAGAGGAAAAATATACAGAAGAAAATGAAATACAGGAAGTGGAATTTTATCGGGAGATCGTTCCAGTTATGATAGGTGAGAAGGAATATGAACTCTGGTGCGATGGGCATACGGCGGAGTATAGCTTTTACACAGTAGATACAATTAATCTGGTGGATCCCCAAAAGCCGGATCAATATGCGGATACAATCTCAACGAAGGAAATAAGCCGGGCTTACTGGAATACTCCGGAAGGACAGGAAACCTTTGATGTGCAATCAAGAAGCAGAGATGGCGGTATATTGATTGTTGATCTGAATTTTGACGGTTGGAATGACTTATGCTTTGAGGAACAGTGCACAAGCGCTAATATACCTTATAATTGTATGCTTTGGAATCCGGTAACAGGTCGGTACGAGTATAGTGGTGTAATATGCAATGTGGAGGTCGATGAGGAGCAGCATTGGATATCGGAGCATACCAGAGACAGTGCCAGCCAGTACTCCACAACTTACTACCGCTATGACGAGTATAGTCAGCTCCATATGGTGAGATATGTGGAGGAGAATTTATCGCCTGATGCCGTGTTTGAACAATTGGATCTGACCTATGTGGAGAATGAGGAAAGTATCTATGTACTTCCGGCAATTGCTGGCGGGACGGATTTACACCGTACCATGATTTCCATGGCAAAGCAGTCTCTTACGGAGCTTTATCGGTGGACAGGGGAAAAGGTAGATACAGCCTGCTTTCAGGTAACTAATATGGGCAGTGTTTACTTTGGTTTGACTCCGGAGGATATTATACACTCCAGAACATTTTTTGACAGGAGCTTTGGGGCAGATACGGCATATAATCTGAGCGAATATGATAAAAGCATTTCCTCCATGTATATAACATCGGGGAGAAGTGTCTGGTATTCACCGGTACTTTGGCGGATTTTCCCGGATAGAGCCGATGAGATGACAGAGGAAGAAGTCATTACATGGTACTTGGAGAGAGTTCCTTTGGTAAGGGACTGTAAAGTGAAAAGTATTGAAAAGCGTTTTGAGGATATGTGGACGATCCAGACGGAGAGTGGTGTCTGGTTTGAAGTAGTCTATGATACGAAGCTGAGGGAGATTAGTATGGTGACAGGGCCATATCCCGAATATCCGGTGCATTAGTGCTATATGGAGGAAATAAATGAGAAAAAAGATATTGATAGGAGTATTAGGCATGATGGCGGTATTGTTGTCTGCCTGCAGCACTGAAAATGAAGATTTGACTGTGCCGGTGGAAATAGTTGAGCCGATAACTGCCCCTGCTGATGCAGAGCCGGAAAAGCAATCATCAGTTTCCGATGAATCTTCGGATACGTACCGTGAAATTTACAGACAAGTAGTCACGGAAATGGAAGGTGATGCACTTACCTTTTCCCTGATTTATTTAGATAATGATGATATTCCGGAGCTGGCAGTTTGTGATAGGGGATATGAAGCATATTCCATTTATACAGTAAAGGATGGCAGGACTTTTTGCATGATGGATGCCATGACTACGGTGGAAATGGCTTACTTTGAGCGTGGTGGTGTTGTATCTACATTTGCCAGATGGAATGGCGGCGGTGATGAAGGCGGATATGGCTGGTATTATTATCAGGTGAGTGGGGATAAAACGCTTGTGGACGGGGATCTGCCAACCTTGTACTTTACTTATGATGCAACCTATGATAAAGAGGGGAACTGGACAGGAGAGGGTGTTACAAAATATTATCACATGGATCAGGAGATTGATGAGGTCGCATATCAGCAAATGATGAATGAGCTGGGAATCGTAGAGGGGAATAAAAAGGTTTTGGCGGATAATGCCTTTGGAAAAATGGAGATGCTGGATCAATTAGGAAAACAGAAAGAGGGACAGATTTTGGAACAGTCATTTGCGACAGATCTGGATGGGTTTGGAAAGGTTGTTTTTGCTCCTTTTGAGCCTGTGAGTTATCCTTCGGAAAATCCGGATTACGGTACGACTATGTTTGGAGATGTGCGTTTTATGCTGCTTTCAGCTTCGACCGGAGAGAAGGTTTATGAGTTCCCGGGGGAGACGGAGGATAATATTCTTGAGGGATTTAACCAGTTTACACAGGTGTTGTCGGTGGCATTTCGTGATTATAATGATGATGGAAGAATGGATATTCTTCTTTTGCTGGAATATGAGGATGCCAGCGGGCAAACCTTTCGAAAGGCCAGAGCCTACACACAGGACGATGGAGAAACAGAGTTTCGGCTGGATAGGAGCTTGTCAGAATATCTGGGAGATTATACAGAAAGTATGGACAGAATTTGGGAGGGAATAAGTGGTTATTGGAAGAAAGCTGTGGATCCCTTTGGGGCGGCTTCTGAATGGGATATGGAGCGTTTTGCTAAAAGGGTAAGAAAGCAGATCCTGGAAGGCGATTATGAAAGCCTTGCAAAAGAGTGTGCCTATCCAATCTGGATTGACGGGGAATCTTTTGAAGATGAGGAAGCATTGCTTGCATCGGGTCTGCTCCAAAATCTTCCCCAATCGTTTGTGGATGTCATCAGAGAGGAAACCTGTGAGGATATATTTCATAATTGGCGGGGATATATGCTTGGAAATGGAGAAGTGTGGTTTGAAGAATTACTGAATATGGATTTGGATCATATGGATTTTTCTTCAAAAGGAATAAAAATTATTGGATTCAATTTAATCCTTACCTCGTACGGTTCGGTGTCAGTCCCAGAGGAAACTTCCGAAAGCCTGACAGAGGAAGAGAAGCTTCTTAATGAAAGAATGGAATATTACAGAAAGAGCGCATACTATCCGGAAATAATAGACTATTGGGAGAATGTACGTGAAGTGACGGATGTTTCAAATCGTATCACACCGCTTTACGAATCAGATATCCGGTATTTGACTAAGGAAGATTTGACTTTTGAACCTCAGGTAGTTATTCATCTGGCTAAAAATGAAATTTATGCCCGTCACGGATATATTTTCAAGGATCAGGATCTGTATAATTATTTCATGGGCTGTATTTGGTATACGCCTACAACTGCTCCGGAGGATTTCAGTGATGAGGTTTTCAATGAATATGAAAAAGAGAATCTGAAGCTGCTTGATGAATTGGATTCGATGTGAAAGGAGAAGCATATGAAAAAGAAATATCTTATTACGTTTATCATAGCAGCTCTGATGCTGACATCTGTGGGCTGTTCCAAAGGGGAAGATGAAGAGGACGTAATACAGCCTATAATTATAGAGCCAGTGGAGGAAACAGAGCAGGGAAAAGCGGTTGCAGGAACGAAAAAAGAAAGTTCGGAAGATGGAGCAAGTGAGGCGGAAGAACATATAGATGTGGTAAAAGAGAAAGAAGAAGCATCAAAAACAGAGATACCGCTTTCGGCTGAAGATTTGAAAGTCCCGCAGGGGGAAGAATTTAATCCAGTAAATAAAGCATATTATTCGGCGTTGGAACAGCTTTATAAAAACTATACCCTTCCTGACGGAACGGAGCTGGGCTATGATGAGATTTTGGATCTTTCTGAGAACCAATTTGCCATATATGATATTGATCAGGATGGAAGAGAAGAACTGATCGTTATCTGGACGACCACATACACGGCAGGCATGGCGGGAATTATTTATGATTACGACTATTCAGCCAATGGCTTTACGACGGAACTTATTGATTTCCCGGCGCAGACCTTTTATGATAATGGAGCGGTTGAAGTGCTCTTGTCTCACAATCATGGATTAGCCGGTAACATTGACGATTTCTGGCCTTACACATTTTATCAATATGATAAGGGAGCTGACACTTATCTTTGTGCTGCGCAAGTGGATGCATGGAACAGGGCATATTATGAATTGGATTATGATGGCACACCTTTTCCGGAAGAACTTGATACCGATGGCGATGGAATTTTATACAGAGTAACAGCCGGAGGCCACGATAAGCTGATGGATCTGGAAGAGTATAATAATTGGCGGGATTCCGTGATTGGCGGGGCAAAAAAGGTGGAGATTCCGTTTGTGAAGATGACAGAGGAGAGCATCAGTGGAAAAGGAAGTGCTGATGAGTGATAGATCGAGCGCTTAAAGGTCGGAGGTATCGTAAATGAGTGTGTATCTGAAAAAGAATATAATACCTCTTGGTATAGAAATCATTTTCATCATATCGTGTTTTATTGTTCCGCGAGATTACTATATTTATACAAACTTTGTATTTTATTCAGTGTTGCTGATATATTTTATAGCGGTGAAAGATTTTTCTATAAAGGAGTGGGGGAGTAATCTAAAAAAGGGAAAAACATTTTGGAAGTCGGTTTGGGTAACGGCTTTCTTTTTCATGTTGGCATTTGCAATAACAATGATATTAGAAAATGTATTTCCGTATCTCGAAACAGGAACTATAGGGTTGAGGCGAAGCAATGGTTTTGAATTATTTTTATTTGCTCTGTCAACAATCATTTTGCCGCCTATTGTAGAGGAAATATTTTTCAGGAAAGGGTTAATTGCGTTGGAAAACAACACGATTATGACAATTACACTCGTATTCAGTATGTTTTTATATGCGGCAGAACACGCTTTATCTTTATGGGGAATATTTCTTACAATGATTTGGGCATTTCCATTAAGTATTTCCTTCATCAAAACAAAAAATGTGTATATTCCGATGACGGCGCATTTCATCATCAATATAATAGGAAATGGATCAGAAATATTATTTACGATAGCAAGGCTGCTACAGTGATTTTTCGAGGTTAACTATTGACTCTGTCGTTGGGGAATAGATTATATTATGAAAATTCTTTACCACGTATAAAAAACAAGATATAATTATATCATAAAAATGATATGGAGGTGTTTCGATGATAATTAAAGCGTCAGCAGCGTTGCGAAATGATTACACATCAATTTCTAATATTGCAAAAGAAACAAAAGAACCAATATACATTACAAAAAATGGAGAAGGCGATTTGGTACTTATGAGTATAGATGCCTTTGAAAAGCGAGAACAGATGCTCCAGCTTCGGGCAAAGGTTTTGCAGGCAGAACAGGAACGTATTGATGGAGCAGCATCACTCAGTGTTTCACAAGCGAGAAAACAATTAAGGGAGAGAGTAAATGATATATAAGGTTGAAATTCTCCCTACGGCATGGGAGGATTTAAAACGTATTGAGGACTGGTATTTGGTACAGTTTGACATGGAAACAGCTTTAAAGGTAAGTGACCATATACTTGATTCAATTGAACGCTTGGAAAATTTTCCGGATTCCGGATCGCTAACACCTGATGAATGGTTGAACCAGCAGGGGTACAGAATGGTAATATGCGGAAAACATGTTGCGATTTATAGACAGATTAAAAAAACGGTTTATATTTACCATATAGCAGATACACAGACAGAGTATACGAAATTGTTTTTTTAAAGAGAGTTTATGTCTATTAACCTGGCACTATTTATTGTTACAAAAAATAGAATGATTATCGGTGAGGAAACCATATGAAGAACATTTTGGTAACAGGCGGAACAGTGTTTGTAAGCAAATATATTGCAGAATATTTTGCCGGGCAGGGAAACCGGGTTTATGTCCTTAACCGGAATACCCGCCCGCAGCCGGAAAATACGATTTTGATTGAGGCGGACCGTCATAATCTTGGGGAAAAGTTAAAGGAATATCACTTTGATGTGGTTCTTGATGTGACTGCATATACCGGCAGTGATATCGTTTCCCTATATGATGCATTAGGGGATTTTGAGGAATATATTCTGATCAGCTCCAGTGCTGTTTATCCGGAAAGCAACGAG
>JAAUZI010000048.1 GCA_014804645.1 Lachnospiraceae bacterium
CAACTTTTCTGTCACCTCTGCATTATTTTATGTATGTGAAGATCCCTGCCAAAACCAGGCAACAGGCAGGAATCATAATGCACTGCCTTATCTGTTCCTTACGGTTAAACCCAAAATCCTGCCAGCCTGCGCAGCCTTCCGTCTCCGGAAGATAATGCTGAAAAAAGTGCGTTTTTGTCAGCAGAAAAAAATCCAGACCAACGATGTCAAAAGCCTTTACCCCAATCCCTATGATCAAAAACCTCAGTAGGAAACGCCCAAAGCCGTATTCTCGATGGATTCCGTCAACGCCTGCATATATGATAATGCCAAGCATTGCAGCCAGCATAAAAACCAATATCACACAACCGAAAACCCGCTTCCCGCTCATCGGCAGGTTATCCAGCCTGGGTGCCAGCCGCTCCTGCACATCTTTTGGGAAACTCCTTGTAAGCCCCTTATACTCTATCCCCTTTCCATGGATGCTTTCCCCTTCCTGCACCGGAAAGCCGCCATGCCCTCCACGGTCTTCACTTCCGCTTTCCGATACATGGCCTTCAGCCGTTCTCTCAGGCTTCCCACCGTTTCATAGGGCGGCGTAAAATATCCCTTTGGCGTGTAAATTTTATCAACCAGAAAATCTGTCCGTTTATTTTCACCTTTTACATAAAAGCAGCCACAGAATATCCCGCCCGGCTTCAGGACACGAAATATTTCATTGTAAGCTGCCTCCTTATCAGGGAAAGCATGGAAACCATTCAGTGACAGCACCAAATCAAAACTCTCGTCTTCAAATGGCAGCTTCCCTACATCGCCCTGCATAAAGTGGACATTCATAAGACCTCGTTTCTCTGCCTGCCGTTTTGCCCGTTCCATCATATCCAGGGAATAGTCAAGGCAGGTGATTTCTGCATCCGGCATCGTTTCATACACTGGCATGCTTAAGATCCCTGTTCCCACAGGCACCTCCAGCATCTTACCACTAAAATTATTGGGGATGCCGGACAATGCCAGTTCCAGGTAATGGTCATTCTTTCTCTTATCCATGTTCCAAACCAGCTTGCAAACTGCTTTCCCTGACAGCGTAGAGCAGGTGATTATCCCGTCATAAAAGGTCGCCTCGCCACCAAGGTTTTTATAAGCATTTTTAATTTCTTCATGTCTGTTCATTTTCTCTTCCTCCCATTTTTTGTTTAAATTTTTATATTTCACAGCACTTCCTGACCTCCGCTGCCCACATCTTCGGATTGCAGATCAGCAGTTCCTCATGCTGCATATCATGGCGGCGGATATCCGGATTTTTAAAGTACCTGTGATACCGCTCCAGGTATTTCTCCCCCATTTTCACAGCATAAAAAATATGTATTGTTGTACCGGATACGGAAATTCCATTTTCAAGCGGCGTGACCAAATCGGAATAAAATTGGTTGCGGATGCTCTCCCGTTCCACAAAGGACATCCGGGTGTTATTCATGCCGAACATATCCAGCATTTTTTCATAATACAACCATTCATCCGCAGGCTTTTTCTCAAGCCGCCGTTTCATAAATCCCGGCAGCCTGCCCTTTTGGAACATGCCATAAAGGATTTTTCCTATCAGCCATGCTTTAAACTTTGCGGAAAATCCATCTTCCTGATCCAGATCGGAGCTGCCAAGGATTGCGTGACTGATATGGACATTCCTACGCTGGACCAGCAGCCCCACAAAGCTGCCCCCCAAAGAACAGCCATAGGCGGCATGAATTTTCCCGCCACAGTTTTCTTTAATATAATTTTCTATCTTTTCCGTTTCCGTCAGCATATCTGGAAAGACCATTTTTTCCGTTTCATCGAAACCATCATACGACACGCAGACCACGCGGAATCCTTCCGTCAGAAACGGAATGACTTTCTCAAAATTCGCCTTCCAGTGACAGCAGGTTCCCGGCAACAAAATAATTACCGGTTTATTTAAGTCCCCAAATTCATAAAATTTCATATCAATCTCCATGCATATCGCAGACTGTGTCTGCGATATTGCTCAAATAGAAAGTTGAAAAATCTTTGATTTTTCATCCTATCCCCTCATTTTCCCGAACAGTCCCTTCTTCTCGTAAGGCTCACTGCTTACCGATACAGCATCATAACCGGCTTTCGCAACCACATTTTTCAGTTCCTGTTCCGGGATGTCTTTCTCCGCAATGATGACTGTCTGCTTCTTTGTATGTGAGCTTGTTACCTTTTTCACCTGAAAAGCGTTCCTCACCGCCTCGTTGATATGCGCCTCGCACATCCCACAGGCCATCCCTTCTATTCCTACCGTAATCTTAATCATAAAGTGTCCTCCAATTATTATCCTAATATTGGTTAGCATAAACTAACCATGGCATTTAAGAAATGCGGTTGCCTGATGTTAGTAACCGCTAACTCACATTAAATATACTCTACTCCACATCCATTTGTCAATGATAATCTGATTCATTCCAATAAATTTTTCATGCTGCTTAAACTGATCGCCAAAGTGGAAATATTATGTACCAAAGCAGATGTAGTCGGCTGAACCAGGCCTCCAACCCCAAGCAGGATCACCCCTGGATTGATACCTATAATCCTACGCAGGAGAACATCCTGCCACGCCATTAGGGTTTCCCCTTTTATAAGCCTGTGTAAAATAGCCGTCATTGCCACAAACAAGGCCGTATAAAAGAAAACGGATGCAATCAGCCCAACTGACATGCAATGGTACACCTGCTGCATGTAACTTTTCTGCAAGACATCAAGTTCTTTCATCATCACGCTTGTTACTTCCATTCGGGAAAAAAATTGTTGCATACCCCTATAAAAAATTGTATAATAAATTAAATTTAACGAAAGGTGGTGAGAAATATGAAACAATACGAAGTTCTGATAGCTAAAAAGTTATTTCACGGCAGCGATATTGTACGTTCGTTCGCATACAAAGCAGTGACCACAAGGGATAACTATGCCCTTTTGAGGAAAACGGATTGTTTTGTATGCTGCTCACCATGCGGCGGGATAAACGAGAGTATGACAGTCTTGTGACAAATCAGCGACCGGATATCCCTATTCTGCTGTGGAATAGATTTGCAGCCGAGGCAAGTGCCTTGTACGGACAAAACAGTCTGTGCAGGGTATTTTTTATGCCCAAAAACAGATGATGTATCCGCATCCGCCCGGCCAGTGCCAGAGCGGACGCAAAGCAGAGGATCTATTGATCCTCAAACAGCATGTACCCGGAAAGCGCACTGATGGATATCCGGACGTCGCATGAGGCCGGATATTCATCACTGGCGTGTGTGGTTGTAGGGGACATGCGGAACACTAAATTAGGAGGTAATTATGATTAGTAAATATATGGCAACTGCCCGGATGGCTATGCAGGATAAAATGGGCAGCGGTGTGTTTTATATGTTACCGGATATTTTTATGAAGGTTATCTATTTGATACCGGTAATGTTTATCTGGAAAACGCTGGCTGAAAGCGGATATGAGGTGGAAATGTCGGTTTCCCAGCTTTTGAGCTACACTTATGTCAATGCTCTGTTGACAGAAATGATGATCGTTAATACATGTTTATCCGCATGGAATTACGATACAAGAAGCATGGAAATGTTTACCCGCCCGATGCCTGTATTCGGGCAGGTCATCTCCAGGACGATCGGGGAATGGATACCGATGCTGCTTTTGTTTTCGCTGCCGATGTCCTTGGCCGCCCCTCTTTTAAAGATACGGATTCTGCCAAAGACTCTATGGGTGATTCCGTCACTGGTGCTGAGCGTATCTCTTGGGTTTGCGTTTGAATTTCTATTTTACTGCGTTACGGTCAGGCTGCGCAATATTTCCTGGCTCACCTATGTCATCAGGAGCGCCGTGGTATCCTTTTTTTCGGGTACGGTGATACCCTTCAGGATACTGCCCTTTGGTATGGACAGGTGGATCAGCTATCAGCCCTTCGGCAGTCTGGGCGGAGCTTTTTTGTCATTGTATGTGGGCAGCGCGAAGGCTTCGGAAATAATTCCGGTGCAACTTTTCTGGAATATTGTGATATGGATCGCCGCAGCCGTATGGTTCCGGAGATCAAGGGAAAGGATGGTGAGTTTTGGTGGATAAAATAAAGAGATATTTTCAGCTGCTTGGCATATATGCCCGGATGGATCTGGCCTCCCTGATGCGGGATGGGAAGTTCATGGCCATCGTTATCGCGGCTGATATTATTTCCAATATATCGTCGATTTCAGGAATCTTTCTTCTGGCGTGGAAATTTGGTGGAATCGGCGGTATGGACAGGTTTGAAGTTCTATTTATGCTGGCATACGGCAACATTGTAATGGGTTTTCTCAACATGATTGGCGGCTGTAATGCGCTGTTTCCAAGCAGAATTATCGGCAGGGGGCAATGGGAGCATATGTTTATCATGCCGCTGCCCTATGCGGTGCAACTGACGGTGGGGATCTTTCCTTTTACCGGCTCCAGCAGTTTCCTGTCAGGAATTGCTATGCTGTGTGTGGCCGTGTGCCGCATGGAAAAGGCCCTGCCCTGGTGGTGGCCGGGAGCGCTGATTCTCCAGTTGGTAATCAGTATGATAATCGTGACGGCATTCTCGTACCTGTTTTCAAGCCTTGCTTTCTATGCGCCGGTACAGTGCGAGGAGATATCCAGCACGGTGGTATACAGCATGGAACATACCTTGACATTTCCGTTATCCGGTATGCCGTTGTATATCCGCTATCCGCTGCTGACCATTTTCCCCGCCGGCCTTATGGCATGGTTTCCCACAATGATCCTGCTGGGGAAAACGACTACATTTGAAACCTTTTATCCGGCGATATTTGCACTGCTGATATCGCTTACTGCAACTTATTTTTTCAAGAAAGGATTTAGATACTATGTTAAAAAAGGAATCAACAGATATGTTTCAGGCGGCCACCGCTCCTGACGATATTGCGGTAATAGTAGACTCTGTGAGTAAAACATTTACACAGTGGCAGCGGAAGGAAAAAGCTTCCGGTGAGAACAGCGCTTTGAAAAACAAAAGAAGAAGTATTTTCAGACAGGAAAAGAAAATCGTGACTGCTCTGGACAATGTTTCGTTCCGCATCAGACGCGGCGAGTTTGCGGCCTACGCGGGGCCCAACGGAGCAGGCAAAAGCACTACCATGAAACTGCTGTCCGGTATGCTCCAGCCCACGGACGGGAAACTGTCCGTGCTGGGAATGTCGCCGGAGAAAGACCGGATAGCCCTTATGAAAAGGCTCGGCGTGTTATTTGGAAACCGTACAGAACTCTGGTGGGATCATCCCGTGATACAGAGCTTTGAGTGGAAAAAAGTGGTGTGGGACATTCCGGATGCAGTGTACAGACGGAATCTGGATATGATGATAAAGTTATTGGATATTGACGAGATTCAGAATACTTTTGCCAGAGAGCTGTCGCTGGGGCAGCGGATGAGGGCAGATCTGGCAATGATGCTGCTGCATTCGCCGGAGCTGATTCTGTTGGATGAGCCGACGCTGGGCCTTGACGTGGTGGCAAAGCGTCAGATGATTGAATTCCTGAAAAAAATCAATCGGGAGGAAGGCGTGACGATCCTGGTGACCAGCCATGATATGGATGATTTAGAGGAGATGGCCCAGAGAATCTTGATGATCTCAAACGGAAAACTTGCCTTTGACGGCAGTTTCGACGGTTTACGTGAAATTACGGGGAATCTTACACATTTTACCGTTACCACCGATGGCAGGAGGCCCGATCTTGAAGGCTGCAAGCTCCTCAGTGAGAAGCATGGGGTATTTGAATTCGAGGTGGATCTGTCCCGTCTTTCCATCAAGGTATTGCTGGAGCAGCTGTCACACGCTGACGGCATTATGGATGTGGAAATCAGGAAAGCGCCGATCGAGCAGGTAATCACACAGCTGTATCAGGCCTGGAAAAATACCTGACGCTTGTGCTGATATGCAGCAAGGGAACCTGGCGGGCATAGTTCTTGTCCCGCTGGGTTCCCTTTTATCGTGTTTCAAAAAAGTAATTTCTTGCGCAAAGTAGCAAAATTTTGATGCCGTTTCTGGGGTACGTGGGGCATATACAAAAAAAATGTTCCACAGTGCCCCATTTGTCCGTAATATCCTCTCTGTTTACCCTATTTTGAGGTGGTAACGGGGCATATGCAGAAAAATCATCTCCCTGTGCCCCGTTTATCACAAAAAAGTGGATCTGGCAGGACGTTTTTTCTGTATATGCCCCACTATCAGGAAAAAGCAGATTTTCTCGGCTTTTTGGGGACTTGTGTGGGGCACTGGGGACAAATTTTTTTGTATATGCCCCAGTTCCATTTGGAATAGAACATTTTATATATTTCTTGCATAGTGACTCACACATTCCGCATGAACGGGCATTTTCTCCCCTTATCTGATGCTATTAAGGGTTCTGTTCAAATTTCTCCTGATTGTATAGATCGTTGCCCCATAATAGCAGACAAGTATCAGCAGGATCAGCAGACCGGGAATCATCACACCAAACTGAAATCCCGCACTGCCGATATAAGTGAACACCTTGTGCCCATATCTCACAACGAAAGAATAAATCAACAGCAACGCAATCATGAATGCAATCACGCAGGGCGTGAAGAAATAGTACAGGCTCTGCCTGCTTGCCATCCTCACAATATCGTCCCTGTCCACGCCCATCTGATGCAAAGTCCGGTACTGCATACGGTGGTCAATAGAATCCGCCACTCCATGCAGGGCCAGAACCGTCATACAGATGATAAAAAAGATGATCCCGGAATAAATACCCAGCAGTCGGACACTGGTTGCCGTCAAAACAGTATCGTTATTTTCCTGTGTGCGGAAACGGATCGGATTTATGAAACTGGAATAACGTCTGTCCGTATCATATTTGGTCTCATACCGTTCAAAAAGATACTCATAGCGGCTTTGGAAGGCTGCTGAGATCTCCTCCCGTATAGAATCACAGAGGTTATATGGAATTACAGTTTCCGTATTTGCATAATAACAGGTCCGCGCCAGATGGAGATTATCGCATACAGCATCAGGGAACACCAGCACGCTCCCGCCACTGTTGAACAAATACTGTCCTAATGGTTCGTTATAAACCGCCGTATCTGCCAGCGTCAGAAGTGTCCCGTCATCTAATTGAAGTATCCTCGTGCCCGTGCCGATACTCTCTGCGGTACTTTCCATGTCCATTTCATAATCCAGGTGCATAAAGAACCCGTTATCCGCTAACGCAACCGGTTCAAAGCCCGCCATCCTGCGCATGGCGTTATACTCTGAAATCCTCATCGCCAGCCTCGGAAGATCACGCCAGTATTCCCTGGTATCAACCGTATTAAAATCCCTTTCCCACACAAAATAACTTTTCTGGGATACTTCCTCTGACACTGTGACGCCATGCCCCTGCAGGATATTCCCTATAAATGAAAAGTCGATCTCGGGGATATCATCCATTTCATCAATATACATGTAAGTGTTGTATATCATGATGTCATAAGGCATCCGATAGTCCAGATACCCCATGGTGATCTCCGCCAGCATGGGCAGAATCACAAAAGCCACAAGTGAAATCGTGATTGCCAGTGTCGATATAGAAAGTATCCTTGCGGTGGATGATACCTTCTGAAACAGATTACCCAGCAGGACGGAGTTGATATTGCGGTTCTTCCATTTCCTGCGCTTTCTGATTACGGTTATGACAAATGCCAGCGCATTGTATAAAGCGAAGATCCCTGCAATCGCTGCAACAATCGTCACAGTCTGATAGCGGTTGCTGATTTCCTCAGGAATATTTCCGGCATAGATGCCGTTCATGTGGGAAAAATTATACAGCACCACGCCGCAGACTCCAAAACAGACCAGCGCAATAACAAGCGAAAAAAGGTAGCTGCCTTTCTTTTTCCGCTGTCCCTCATTGGCCTTCTTTTCGTTCAGCAGATCTATCAGTTTGATTTTATAGATTCTGCGACTATTCCATGCTCCAACAAAAAGAAATGCCGTGCCAAAGAACAGCAGTGTCAAAATCACAGTATCAGGGTAAAAACCAAGACGGAATGCTCCAAAGCCGGTAGTCGTTCTCAAAACAAAAGCCGTCATCATTCCGGACAGCGCCGTACCCAAAATACAGCCCGCCAACACAGCCACAATACCAAAAACAAAGGTTTCACTGAAAAACTGTCCTGCAATCGTCCTTTGTTCCATGCCGAGAATCATATAAACGGAAAATTCACGGCTGCGCTGCCTCAGCATATAGGTGTTGATATAGCGGATCAGCACGACAAAAATGATGGAAATTGCCAGCACGGCGTATCGGATCGTATTTTGGAACAACGTCAGCGAATAATTTCCGTCTCCGCCTAAAATGTCATTATACCTGCTCGTCAGGGAAAGAAAGGCAAAAAACAATGTACTGCTGATGACAAGGGTAAAGAAATAGACCACATAGTCCTCTAATGCCTTTTTTATGTTATTTCCAAGCAGTTTAGCATACATCGTTCTGGCCACCTCCCAGCATCGTAAGAACATCCAATATCTTTTCAAAGAATGCTTTGCGGGAATCTCCGCCTTTCAAAATCTCGGTAAAGATCATGCCATCCCGCAGGAACAGGATACGGTTGGCATAGCTGGCAGAGAAAGCGTCATGCGTCACCATGAGAATGGTTGCTCCAAGCTGCTCATTGATGCTCTGCATGGTACTGAGCAGCATCTGTGCCGAATGGCTGTCTAATGCTCCGGTGGGCTCGTCCGCCAGGATCAGTTTCGGCCGATTGATGATGGCCCTGGCACAGGCGCAGCGCTGCTTTTGACCGCCGGACACCTGATAGGGGTACTTATCCAATATATCCGTGATGTTAAGGCTTTCCGCTATCTCACGCACTTTACCCGCAATCCGCTCTTGTGGCACTTTGTTGATCGTAAGGGCCAGAGCGATATTTTCTGAAATCGTCAGTGTGTCCAGCAGGTTAAAATCCTGAAAGACAAAACCAAGGTTTTCCCTCCGGAACCGTGCCAGCTCTTTCTCCTTTATTTCCGTCACATCGGTTCCGTCCAGATAAATGTGCCCTGCGCTGACAGTGTCAATCGTGGAAATACAGTTGAGCAGTGTAGTCTTGCCGGAGCCGGATGCGCCCATAATGCCGACAAATTCCCCGGTATTTACCGAAAAACTAATGTCGTTGATCGCTTTTGTAAGATTTCCCTGATTCCCATAAAATTTCTGGATATGCTCCAGCTTTAATATTTCTTCCATAACTGTTCACCTCATCTTTATTGTAAGGGAAAGCTGCCACCATTTGTATCAGGTTTTCTTACAAAGGTCTAACAAAAATGTAAGAAGTGCAGGACCTCAGCCCTGCACTCGCTGCACAAAATCGTTGACATGAAAAGAAAGATAGATGCTGGTGCCGCTGCCCTCAGAATCGGCGCAAATACCAATCCCTAATTTATCACACAGCCGTTTGCACAGGTACAGACCCATGCCTGTGGAACTATGTGCTGCTTTCCTGCCGTTTTTCCCTGTAAAGCCCTTTTCAAAGATACGGGGCAGGTCGCCGGCATCTATTCCAATCCCATTATCCTGTACACACAGGATAACCTGATTGCCCTGATGCTCGGTATGGAATTTCAGCACCGGATGCTCCGCCCGGTATTTGACGGAATTGACAATAAGCTGGTTAAGAATAAAGCATAACCACTTTTCATCAGAGTAAACAATGTCGTCGGTTTCCTGCAGGTCGATCCCAACGCCATTTTGCAAAAGCAGATACTTGTTCTCTGCGATTGACTGGTGGATCACATCAGACAGCCGAATCTCCCGTACAGTATAGTCTTTTTCCGTATGTTCGCTCCGGGCATAATAAAGCGCCTGCTCCGTAAAACAGTTTACCTTCTCAAGCTCTGCCAGTAATTCCTTTGCCACTTGGGAATGATCGTTCTCACAGAGGAGTTTCATTGCGGTAATCGGCGTCTTGATTTCATGTACCCATTGTTCCACGTATTCCTTGTACTGCGTCCGTTCCCTCCTGACTTCGGACACCTGCTCCAGCATGGATTTCCCCGTCAGTTTCAAAATACGGTAATATACCTGGTCGTCGGCACGTTCCGGCTTTTCCATGACCTCGGAAAGCAGATAGCGTTCCTCTAACTGCTCTGCAAGATTCAGCAGCTTTTCCAGCTGCACCCTTCTGCTGTAATAAGATATCGCAAGATGAACTGTCAAAATGACGATCCAGATAAGCAGAATGAGAAAGATACTGTCAAAGCCATTCCCAGTCACATGCAGGAATATGGCCAGCCCAATCATGCAGAGCAAATTGAGAAACATGATCGGCAGTTTCTGTTTCCAATAAAGTTTTCTGTTCATATGGTGTACCCCTGCCGATGCTTTGTTTTGATAAAATCCGTGACTCCTATGGCAGACAGCTTATCACGGATTCTGCCTATATTGACGCTTAAAGCGTTATCATCCACATAGAGTCGGTTGTCCCATAGATACTCCACGATATCAGCGCGGGCGCATATTGTCCCGGCATGCCTGAACAGATAATACAGTATTTTCAGCTCATTTTTTGTTAAGTCAGCCTGCTGGCCTGCATACTCTATTTTGCCGCTTTCTAAATGCAGGGTGATTCCGTTACAGGTCAATAGCTCCTGCTCTGTCACAGGATATGCCCTTTTTAGCAAAGATGCTATTTTTGCCAGAAGAATCGCTGTGTTATATGGTTTTGTAACAAACGCATCCCCTCCCAGCATGATGCTGCTTAATTCATCCATGTCTGTGTTACAGCTTGTGACAAAGATGATCGGCGCATTGGAAAAAGAGCGGATTTGTGAACATACTGAGAATCCATCATTTCCCGGCAGCTTTATGTCCAAAAGGATCAAGTGGGGCTGAAACGATTCCACCTGTTCCATAGCAACCGGAAAATCGTTTATAGTTTCAGCCTCATATCCATTTCCAGTCAATAAATTTCTTAACTGGGTCTGTATCACGACATCATCTTCGATGATCAGTATTCTATGTTTCATGGCAGTACCTCCTGATTCATTATACTGATTTAATAAACATTTACAAATCACAGACTCCCTTTTGACAGCCTGCACTTATTACTTATTAATCTCAGCCAATGACAACATAAAATTTTTCTCTTCATCTGATACCGTACTATAAAAGACCAAAAACTCTTCTGGAATCTTAAACATCTTTATGCTTTCCGGCGCAAACTGTTCTTTAACGATATTGGAGTCTTCATATATAGTCAACTCCATCAGCTTTTCCAGCGTTCCGTCATTATAAACAGCGACCGGCGCTTTATAAATAACAATCGTGCATACTTCAGTAAGGTTTCCAACCGCACTTGCCAACTCATCCTGCTCAGAATCTTCAACCGGAATATCTGTATAACTTAAGCTGCTAAACCTGCGAAGAATATCTTCATCCGAAATCGTATCGATCAATCTGCCGTCATCTGCATATATTTCAATCTGTGCAAGTTCCTGTACATTTCCCTCATCATCGTCCCGCCCCGCGCCACATCCGGTCAAAGCCACGGCAGACAGGATACCTGCCAGTAAAAAGCATATTACCTTCTTCATTTAGATTCCTTCCCTTCTATCAATAATTTGCATACAGTTACCAGCAGTGCACAAAACAGAAATATAATTGGAAAAACCGGACTCCACGCATTTGTGACAAGTCCTATCACCACTGCCAGAGCTGTTACAGGCAGAGCAATATAAATCCATGCAAACTTACCGCGTGAATTTTTCTTATGAATATACTCTGTATTCCGTGCAATAATATTTTCCGCATGGATTGACATACCCGCCATGATCCAAAGCATAACTGCCGCTGCATTTGTCAGAAAGACCAAAGCATTGCCCACTTCATTACCCACCTCACTGCCTGCGATATCTCTTACCATATATATAAACTCTGGGCCAAAGAAGAATAACAGGACGCCTAAGACAATCATGCCTGCATATCTTTTCCGGTTCCGGCTGCTATCCTCACGAAAAGACTTTACTACTGCCTCATCAAACAGCAATGGATTTGAGCTGATTTCCCGATAATGCTTCGGTTGGAAAAAAGTCCATACCAATATGGCAATGCCTACTGCCATAGTTCCCCAATATAGCGGGAGCAGAAACTGCCTGTAATCGGAAAAACAGCCAAAAATATTAGAACCAAGAAACAGTCCCACCCCAATGGCAATGTTCTTCGCCCGGTGCTGCTTATAGGAAAGGAACCCATCAATCGTCTCCCGGCTTACATAATAGCCACCGCTCTGGCCATTCCCATCCGGACTTTCACTTTTCAGCAGATAATCCAATGTCACACCAAACATATTGCTGATCTGCAATAGTTTATCAATCTCCGGTATTCCCCTGTCGCTTTCCCATTTGCTTACAGCCTGGCGTGACACCTCTAACAGCCCTGCCATCTCCTCCTGGGAATAGCCTTTCTCCTTGCGGAGACCTTTCAATTTCTCTCCAAAAGTCATCTTAAACAACCTCTCTTTCTGTTATTTCTGTCTGGATTATAGAATCAAAGTTGTCTAAATGCCACCACCTTTGCGTGTCATCCTGTCAATTTAGCGTATCATTCCCTTTCCGCTCTTTCCTATTACTTCGGCAGAAAACCGTTCCTGCTAAAGTACCTACAGAATTTGCTTGACAATACCGGACATCTATGTTATTTTATAAACACTCTTTGCACTGCATATAAATCTACAGTACAAACTGAACAGACCGTGACCAAGTGTCATGGAGTCGGGTCGCATAGGTGGCAGTGGATTTTTTTATCCGCGGGACAGTAGTTACTAATACTGGTTCGTGGGTATTTTTTTATTTATACAAAAAATATATTCTAAATTCCCACATATATTGGTGTCATAGAGCTATCAAACATTTGGGAGGTACTAAGTATGTGGAAAAGTCGAATGGCCAAAAAGAAATATGTTGGGTCTGAAAATGATTTTCAGAGAATCGCAGACAGGGTCTCGGCTGTGAGCATTATTGGCAATTTGGTATTGTCTGTGTTTAAGCTTATAGCGGGCATTGTGGCTCATTCCAACGCGATGATTAGTGATGCCGTTCATTCCGCATCGGACGTGTTTAGCACAATAGTGGTGATTATCGGCATCAGACTTTCTTCAAAGGAAACGGACAGAGAACATCCCTATGGGCATGAGCGTATGGAATGTGTGGCGGCCATTATACTGGCAATGATCCTGTTTATGACAGGACTTGGCATTGGGATGAATGCATCGAAAAATATTCTGTCCGGCAATTATGAGGATTTGCAGATACCGGGAATTTTAGCGCTGGTTGCGGCTGTCGTTTCCATCGTAAACAAAGAGGCTATGTTTTGGTATACCAAGATCAACGCAACAAGAATCGACTCCAGTGCGCTGCTGGCAGATGCATGGCACCACCGTTCAGATGCGTTTTCCTCGGTGGGGGCTCTAATCGGAATAGCGGGGGCGAGGCTTGGCTTTCCGGTCATGGATTCCATTGCCAGTCTGGTGATTTTTGTGTTTATCGTCAAAGCTGCATACGATATTTTTATGGATGCTGTCAATAAATTGGTGGATCACTCCTGTGACGAGGAAACGGAACGGCAGATTCATGACCGCGTTATGCAAAACGAAGAAGTTGCCGGGATAGATTCTCTTCATACACGCATTTTTGGCAACAAAATCTATGTGGACATAGAAATTGCGGTGGATGGTTCCTATACTCTGAGGAAATCCCATAAAATTGCGGAAGAAGTCCATGCGGATATCGAAAAGAATTTTCAAAAAGTAAAACATATTATGGTGCATGTAAATCCAGCCCAGACGGACGAGTGATGAATCCGGCAAAATTTTTGTCACACATTCCCTACATACACCCTTTCCAGATACCTTCCGGCAATCTGTGCAAGGCGGTACAGGTGACTTATGTCTGTAGCTTTTCTGTCTTTCATGCGGTATTGCGGGAAAAAGCGGGTAATATGAAGAGGGATTGCCGGATTTAAGCCGGAAATCCATTTTGCCTGCGCCTCCATCTCCTCTGGGGAATCATTTTCCCCCGGCACGATCAGCGTAGTCAGTTCCACATGACAGCTTTCCGCCGCTCTGGTGATAAAGGCCTTGACCGTCTCCAGATCCCCGCCGAGCTTGCGGTAATACTCCTCCCGAAAGCCCTTCAGATCAATGTTCATGGCATCTATCCAGGGCAGCAGCTCCTCAAGCACCTTCTGCGAGGCAGTGCCGTTCGTCACAAGGACATTCACCATACCATATTCTCTCACCAGTCGGGCTGTATCACGGACATACTCCCAGCCCACCAGGGGTTCGTTATAGGTATAAGCTACGCCGATGTTCCCTGCCCTTTTCTGCTCCTTCCAGAGCAGCGCCGTGTCCGCAAGCTGTCTGGGAGAAACATATTCCGTCTCAGAGATTCCACTGTCCGCCATAGAAATCTCATGATTCTGGCAGAAAGGACACCTTAAGTTGCAGCCATAGCTTCCCACGGACAGAATCATGCTTCCGGGATGGAAGTCCTGCAGCGGCTTTTTTTCGATGGGGTCCAGCGCTATGGAAGTGATCCTTCCGTAATTATCGCAGATTATTTCCCCGCCCTCGTTTTTTCTGGCTCCGCACAGCCCCGTCTGTCCGGGCGCCAGCGCACAGTTGTGTATACATACCTGACATATTGTTTTCATGCAAAATGAGCTCCTGTTTCCTGATGTATTTCCCAATCCGGAACATTCCTAAATATAGTTGGTATATACAAAATCTTCTGTAAAATTTTAATGGTGCCGTATCACTTCAAAGCGTTCCAGCTCCACACTCTCATGGGCTTTGATCCCCGCCTTCTGCTTCGCTATGGCTATCTGCTGCTCTATCGTATCCACGCCCTCCAGATTCGGCAGCAGCAGGCCCCGCCTGGCCCCCCTTGTCACAATGACTCCGTACCGCGCCACATCCAGTTCTTCAGGGGAAGAAATCTTCTCCGTCTCCCCCAGCACGTCAACACTGATCGTCAGTCGTTTCACCTCCCAAGCTTCCACGGGGGAGAATCTGGGATCCTCGGAACAGGCGCTGACTGCATTATTCATAATTTCTTCCGCCAGAGATTCACGAACCGCCCGAATAGTACCGATACAACCTCTGAGCTTTCCGTCCTCCTTCAGGGAAACAAACGCACCGGCTCTGCTGTGATACAATTCCTCCGGCAGCCCCTGTGGTATCTCAGGCAGCTCCCCCGTCTCTACATATGCCTCAATGGTGTATCTTGCCAGCCTGACGTATGGGTCTTCCTGTTCCCGCAGGGCAAGAAGTCTTAACCGCTCCTTCTCCTCGTATTGCTCCAGAAAATTCCGTGTCCCGTCATCGCCGCAGGGGCGATAGGTGCAGACGCCATACCCCACCCCGAAGGGTCCCTCATAGGAAAGCCGCTCTGCCTCCACAGCAGTCCTGTCAAAGGCGCCCGCCAGGATGGTAAAGGAGCGATGCCCGCACTCTGCGGCCTTCTCGCAGAAATCTTCCGAAAATTCCAGCAGTTCCCCGAAAGCCCCCCTGCCCATCACATCCATGATCCGTGCATCGTAGGCAGGCCCTTCCTCCTGGTATCCGTAAGGCCCGTCCTCCTTCAGCTTATGGGACAGATCGCCGCTGGCAATCAATACCGTGTTTCGCCCAAGGGTCTGCGCTGCCGCCCTGATGCACTGTCCCAGCCGGTAATGAGCCGCCAGTGATAAGCCGGATAGGCCAATTCTTACCAGGCGGTATCCCGTCCAGTACTGATTCACAAAATACAAGGGAACCATGGTGCCATGATCCAGTCTCCTCTCCCGTTCTCCCAGTGTCCCCGCCTGTAAACCGGCCGCCTCTGCAGTCTCGCACAGCACGCGAACAAATTCCGTGTCATAGGAGACCTCCATGGAAATCTGTCCGGCATGAAACTGCCCGAAGTCACCTCTTGCATCCAGCCCCGGTGATATGTGAAAATAGTCCGCATACAGGGTCTGGTGAGGGGAAAGAAGCACGATCGTCTCCGGCTGCAGGCCGCCGATTGTCTCCGCTGCCTTTTGATATGCGTCGATCGTCTTCTGTATTTTCTTTTCCTCACCCCTGCCCACATCGGGTATGATGAGAGGCGGATGCGGCACCATGAATCCTGCTGAAATTCCCATAATGATCCTCCTTGTTTTACCTATTTTATGACATTCTCCAATTCATCTATCATCTCTCGAAACACCTGCAATGCCCTGTCTGAATTCGTAAATACATTTTCAAATAATGTGTCCAGATTCTCTTCAAAAGCGACGGGAAGAATTTCCGCCTGTTCTTTCGCATACTGAACCATTCGTTTTTCTCCGGGATGCGTCAGTTTATTCATTGCAAAAATAATATCAAAGTATGATTCCAGAAAAGCCGCTGTCCTGTGGTTTACGCTTACCATATCCTTGCGGGCAAAAGCTTTTTTGATCTGAGCGTCATATGAGGGCAGATTTCCTGTCAGCAGACGTAAATTTTTACGGATAATATTGTCCCTCAATTCGTCCGGATAAGGAATCCGGTACTTGTTTTGCAGGCTTTCCAGTTCCCCGTTTTTATCATAAAGAATCCGGCTATGTAAAAGATTGTGCCACATACAGGTTGTATAGCCATTGTATGCAGTATGTTCTTCGACAACTGAATGAATTGTCTGTGAAAAATCCCCGATATTTCTATACAGAATATCAATATCTGTCCCGTCTTTCAGCGTACAGTCATCTTCCAACTCCCAAAAGGAGTTTCCAATCTCCATATACTGACAGCATTTCTCCAGAATACGCTTCCGCATACTCTCATATGGTATGCTGGTACAGTAAATGTATAAATCATAATCCGACTTTTCATCATAGTCTGCACCTGCTCTTGATCCGCCAAGTGCAATCGCCTGCACCTCCGGAAGTGTGGCAAACTCATTCCATAATAAATTGAAATACATACGATTTCCTTTCTGGTCACAAACTCTATGATTATGTAACCGATGCATTGATGCACCTATCATGTTTTTCTGAAAAAGCAGTACCAGCATAAATACTAAGAATGTTAAAATTTTCTCAGCTTTAGATACCATATCAAACCGAACAATATCGTTTCTTTTTCTTCTGGTATAAATTTCATAGATTTCAAGCCCTCTATTGCCAATTCAAAATACCTATTCATTTCTTGTTCTGCATACCCTAAAGCACCTGACTTGGAGAATAAATCTCTAATTGCCTTGACATTCTCGTAAGTTAAATTCTCGTTTCCATAAACTTTTTCATATGCATACAGGCACTTTCCTATCATTGGTTACTCCTGCAAAAGCACCCATTGATTATACCATGATTCCGTGCGCTTTTGCGCATATTCAATTCAGTAGAGTTAAACGCAAGGCATTTTGCTCATTATACCATACTTTTAGCTGTTCTTATCTGAATGGCACGAAACGACTATTTTTCGCAAATGAAAACCGCAGCCGCTCCACAACCGGGAGCTTAATATCTGCCTTTTCCCATGACAGAGAAAGAGCGCAGACCCTTTTTCTGGACTGCGCTCTTTGGTGAAATAAAGAATATTTTATCCGTACTGCCAATGAGTGTCTTCTGGTATATAATTTCCGAAACGGTTATTAATTCCTGTTGACCATGCATACCATCCCGTAAATAAGGAAAGCTGACTCATGAAGTCAGAATATCCTTTGATATTGCCTATCTGTTCTTTATACTCTTCCATAATATCGTCTGCCTGGAACAACTGCCCCTTTAAACTATCTGGAGTAATATAGAACGGAATGTCTTTCCCATACCTGCGCCCATTTATCCACATCTCCATTTTTGACACATTATCGACATCTTCTTTGTAAAAAAATTTAAAATCTCTTGGCGGTTCCACTGCCTCGTCTGCCATGCTGGCCCGCCCCATC
>JAAUZI010000049.1 GCA_014804645.1 Lachnospiraceae bacterium
AGACTGTCATCAATATGCAGACAATAAACCTTCTCATAGGGAACACCTCCATGTAAATAAGTATATAAGAACTATATGTTTATTGCAAGGCCATCCGGCTTAATTGACAAAGCTTTGCCGACCGACGCAAGAAAAATGTGGCAAGCGGATTCGGGACTGGTAAACTCGTTTTTTTTGTGATACAATCAAAAGGAATGTGAAAGGAACTGGTCAGGAGGCGGACATGAGGAGAAAAAAATGGCTGGCTCTGGTGATTCTGGCGGCAATGTTGGCGGCTGGCTGCGGGCAGACGGAGGAAGTGGACAGGTCGGTGGAACTCCAGGAGGAGGTAATCAACGAGAATACCTATGAGCTGACACCAGTGACCAGGGGGACGGTGCAACAACCTCTGGTGATCAACTGCGATTATAGCCAGACTCTGGAGATGGATCTGTACTTTGCAGTGGATCAGGTGCTTATCACCGACGTCTATGTGGAGAGAGGTGACATAGTGAAGAAAGGGCAGCTTTTGGCCAGCGTGGATGTGGAGAGCATGGAAAAGCAGATCCGGGAACTGGAACATGAGCTGGCGCGGGCAAACCTGACGCTGCAGCAGCTGTTGGAAAGCCTGAATTTTGATCTGGAGCAGGCCGATATCCTGTACAGCTACACCCCTATGTCAAGCAGTGACAAGGAGGCGCTGAAGGAGCAGAAGGCGAATATAGAGAAATCCTACCGCAATTCTCTGGAGGACACTGCGGATTCGGTGGAAATGCTTTCGATACGGTTGGAGGAGGCAAAGGAGTACCTGCAAAGCGGCAATCTGCGCGCTCCCATGGACGGCGTTGTCAACTACATAAAGGAAAATATGGTGGGCAGCACCACTGACAGTAAGGAGCGGGTGGCCAGCCTGTATGACGCGGATTCCTGCATGTTTGTCTCCGATAATTTGGAGGCTGCCTCCTATGTTGATTTTGAGGAAGAATATACCATTGTCTGTGGGCTGGGCAAGAATCAAAGGGAGTACACGGTGGCTCCCGCCTACCCGGAGAACTGGGGCGAAAAAATATATTTCCGGCTGCTGGACGAGGAGTACGATCCCAATATTATCAAGAATGGAAAGATCAGCATTATCACGGACGAGGCGGAGCATGTGCTGTGCGTGGACAGGGTGGCCGTCCATGCCTCCGGAGAGCGCTACTATGTGTATCTGTTGGACGAGGAGGGCATCCGAAGGATGCAGTTTGTGGAGACTGGTCTGTGGGGGGCCGATATGGTGGAGATTCGCGATGGCCTGAGAGAGGGCGATTATGTAATCAAGTAGAGCAGAGTTATACTGACTAACGCTAAGATTATCCAATTTCCGCACAGTACATGCCGCACAGTGCAATGTAGTTTATCAAAGATAAACTACATTGCACTGTGCGGAAAGGAAAATCTAATCGTTAGTCAGTATAGGACAGGCATGGGGTATCAGGATGTTTGGATGTGAGTTTTGGAGAAAAAAAATTGTGGGAGCGCTGGCGATGGCGGCAGCCCTGACCATATGTGGCTGCGGCGGGGAGACCCCCGATGCTCCCGAGGCGGAAGTAAAGTCGGTGTCGATCAACCCTCTGCAGCAGGTGCAGACCGTGCAGGTGGGGCTGGAAGACGTGAAAAGGCGGGATATCTACGAGGGCATTATCAGTCCCTACGTGGAGGAATTATGTTTTTCGGAGAATGGTATTTTTCTGGAATACCAGGTGTCTCTGGGAGACACGGTGCGCCGGGGAGATACATTGGCGGTGACGGATGTGTCCGCCTATAGGGAACAGGCGGAGAGTCTGCAGGAGCAGATCGATGAGCTGACACGGAAATATGTCTATGAAATAGCCACTCGGGACAATAGTCTGAAAATCTGTGAGCTGGAGTTGGAGGAGACCTACAAGCTCATTGACCTCACGGAGTACATGAAAGACAATTACACGCAGCTCTGTATCAACGCGGGTAATCTGGTGAGCCGCATGGACCGGCTGGAGCTGGAAAAAAAGCACTTGACGGAGAGCTATGAGCTGGAGCTGCCCTATCTGCAGGAGCAGTTGGCGGACTGCCAGAAAAAGATGCGCAGCAATGTGATTAAAGCGCCCTTTGACGGCACGGTGGTCGAACTGCAGCCCGCCGTCAGCGGAAACAGAGTCAGCAAGGAGACTCCCATGGTGGTGCTGGCGGATACCGCCCGGTATCTGGCGGTGGGGGACTATGTGACTCGGCGGGCGGCGGAGAAGGCGGAGCGAATCTATGTGTTTATGAACGGGGAGGAGTATGATGCGGAGTACATTCCCATGGACCAGAAGGTTTACAGCGCGCTGATGGCCAAGCAGCTGACGCCCTATTCCAGCTTTGAATTGCATCCCTCGGAGCCGCTGGAATACGGGCATATGGTCCGTATTGTGGTGCAGCATGAATCCCGCTGGCAGGTGTTGGTGGTGCCGGGGCTGGCGGTGCAGCAGGAGGGCGCCAGAAAATATTGTTATCGAAAGGGGCCCCAGGGGCGGGAGAAGGTATATCTGGAGACGGGGCTGTATGACGGCTTGAATTATGAGGTACTCAGCGGCTTGCAGGAAGGAGATGAGGTGTACATTGACTAGGAGGATTTTGATGGCGGCGATAGGGACGGCAGTGGTTCTGAGCATGACGGCCTGCGGGCAGAGCGGTATATTCTCCGATGCGGGCACCAACGTGGCGACAGCGCCGGACAAGTCCCAGTACCTGGATCTCTCTGCGCTGTCCGAGGAAGGCGGCACGGAGGAGGGTTGGAATAGCTACAGCACCTACACGGTGACCTACGGCACCTTCAGCACGGAAATGACTGCTCTCAGGGCCAATCTGCGGATGCTGGAAACCACCTGCGTCAAGGCCGAGTACCAGGTGGGAACCATGCGGCTGACGGAGCTGCTGGTGGAGAAATACCAGTATGTCACGGCGGGCACTCCTGTTGCCAGAGTGACTATGGAGATAGACGAGGTGGATCTGCAGGAGTTGGAGAGAAAACTGCTGCGGCTGCAGCAGCGCTATATTGAGGCCCAGGAGGAGTTTTTGAAAAGTCAGGAAAAGCGGGAGGTGCTTTTTGCCAGATGGCCTCCTCAGCGCACCATAGACATTACTCAGTATGATCAGGCCCAGCTGGATTTCGAGCAGACTGCCGCCGGATATGAGCGGCAGATTGCAGATCTCCAGGAGCAGATAGAAAAGCTGCAGGGGCTGGCGCGGCAGACAGAGATCGTGGCGGAGGAGGACGGCTTTATTCTGGATGTATCTCTGCTGCAGAAAGGTCAGAAACTGGACAATGGCACCGTCATTCTCCAACTGGCTCCGGCGGACAAGATATGCCTGGAATTCTCGGATCAGTTGGAGCATTACGGGTACGGCAACCAAGTCACGCTGGTGACGGGGGAGAAAAAGGTGGCCCAGAGTTATGACGCCATGGTGGTCAGCGCCGTGGGCAAGGCATTGAGCAGTCAGTGGGATGTGAGCGTCAGCCGTCTGGAGGGAGATTACGATATCGCGCAGCTGCTGGGCAACGGCCCCTTCAACGTGACCGGACAGACCAGCGTTATGGAGAATGTGCTGCTGATCCCGGCGGAGGCAGTGACGGTGGAGAAACAGAAATACTATGTGACAGTGCTGGGAGAGGGCGGCAGCATGACCAAAACCCAGTTCATTCCCGGGGGCAGCAATGCGAAATACTATTGGGTGTTTGACGGTCTGGAGGAGGGCGTCAGGATCGTTATGCCATAGGGGGTATCCATGTACACACTTATTATCCAAAAACTTTTACATAAAAAATGGATGGTGCTGAGTCTGCTGATCGGAAATATCCTATTGATAGCGGTGGCTGTGAGTTATCCCATGTACCGCAATTCCTCCTTTCAGCGCATGCTGACGGACGAGTTTCAGAGCTATCAGGACAAAAATGGCGGCTGGCCTGCGGTCTGGGGAGTGAGTCATGTCCGTAGCCTGGGGCGGGATGGAATCAGCTACGAGCAGCTCACCGCCTATGTGGAGCGCTGCCAGGCCCAGCTGAACGTGCCGCTGTACCGGGAGATCGAGTTTCTCAGCACCGCTCTGGACGAGGTAAGCCCTGTGGTGGAGAGGCAGGAGCGTCTGCAGCGCAGACTGGAGATCACTGCCGTCACCGATCTGGAGCAGGAAGTGATCGTCTATGCGGGGCGGCTGCCGGAGAGTGAACTGGCCCAGGATGGCTGCATGGAGGTCATGGTCAGCAGCATTGTGGCGGACGGACTGGATATGCTGCTGGATGAGGTATACGAGTTTGACAAGCTGCAGTGGGCCGACGGCAGTCCTCTGCGGGTCAGGATCGTGGGAATGTTCCGCCCCCAGAACGAAAGCTCCCCTTTCTGGGTGGAGAGTCCCTCCAGTCTGCACAGGGATATGTTTGTGCCCATGGAGACTTATAAGGAGTATTTTCTGGGGGAGGAGCAGGAGTTTGCTTTTGGCTGTAAAAAGAGGATTTACCGGCTGTGGGACTATGCCGCAATCGCACCGGAGCAGGTCAAGGATATCCTGCTGGCGTCCCGGCAGCTGGTGGATGCGGAGAGGAACGGCAGCCTGATTCAGAAAAATGTCTATGAGGGCATCATTCAGAGCTACAGCGCCAAGGCCAAAAAGGTGGAGGCATCTCTGATGATTTTGCAGATGCCGGTGCTGGCTCTGCTGCTGGCCTTTATCTATATGATTTCCTCTCAGATGCTGACCATGGAGCAGAACGAGATCTCTGTGATGAAGAGCCGGGGAGCTAAGCGATTGCAGATCGTGCAGATGTATTTTATACAGAATCTGTTTCTGGGATTGCTCTCCCTGGTAGCGGGACTGCCGCTGGGGGGCGTATTCTGCAGCGTGCTGGGAACCGCTACGGATTTCATGGAATTTTCCGGGCGGCGGGTTCTTAGCGTGAAATGGTCGGCGGACGTGCTGTGGTACGCGGGCGCCGCACTGCTCATGATGCTGGTAATGACGCTGATCCCGGTGATCGGATACAGCCGGGTATCCATTGTGAATCTGAAACAGTCCCAGACAAAAAAGAAACGATCTCTGTGGAAAAAGCTGTATCTGGACGTGATCTGTCTGGCGGTGGCCCTGTACGGATATTACAGTTTTTCCCGCAGCCAGCAGCAGATGATGGAACAGGTGCTGACGGGGGAGACGCTGGACCCGCTGCTGTATCTCAGCTCTTCCCTGTTTCTGCTCGGATGCGGCCTGTTTGTACTGCGCCTGCAGCCCCTGCTGCTGCAGCTGGTGTTTAAGATGGGACGAAAGCGCATGGCCCCCGCATCCTATGTGGCTTTTGTGGAAGGGACCCGGGGTGCGCAGAAAAAGGAGTTTATCATGCTGTTTATGATACTCACCGTGGCTCTGGGCATTCACAATACCACCGTGGCCCGCACCATCGTGGCCAATGCGGAAAAAAATGCCGGCTATGCCACAGGGGCAGATTTGGTGCTGAAGGAGGTGTGGAAGGATGTCTCCGGCCCGGGAGAGTCCCCTGCCTACTCGGAGCCGGATTACGGAAAGTATGATACCATATCGGGCATGGATGCCCACACCAGAGTGTTGAACAGGCAGATCAGTCTGGGGAGGAGGTCTCCGGACATGCAGCTCATGGGAATTATCACCGATGAATTTGCCCGGGTGACTCATATGCCGGAGGGGCTGCTGCCCTATGATTTTTACGATTATCTGAATGTGCTGGCCTCCTCGGCCAACGCCGTGCTGGTGTCGGAGAATTTTATGACCAGACTGGATTACCGTCTGGGGGATACCATCACCATACCGGATAAGGAGGGTGGCGATATACGCCTGAAAATCAGGGGATTTTTTAACTATTGGCCCTCTTATACCCCCCAGAACTACAGCCTGAACAATGACGGCTCCCTGGTGGTAGAAGACAATTATCTGATTGTTGCCAATCTGGCCATGCTGGAGCAGGAGATGGACCAGGTGCCTTATGAGATATGGTTTAAGGCGGAGAACGGCACTGATGGTCTGTACCCGTGGTTGGAGGAACACTCCGGTGTGAGACTGACGAAACTGGTGGATCTGGGAGAAGTCAGGGAGGAAACCAGAGAGGATACGCTGTTCCAGGGAACCAACGGGATACTGACCATGAGTTTTATCGTGGTGCTATTGCTGTGCGGCGTGGGCTATCTGCTGTATTTTATCCTGTCTATCCGCTCGCGGGAGCTGATGTTTGGCGTGCTGCGCGCCATGGGCATGAGAAAAGGCGAGATCAGCCGCATGTTGGTGTTGGAGCAGATATTTTGCGGCCTGTACTCCATCTTGATGGGAACACTGATCGGCTTGGTTGGTTCCCGTATGTTTGTGCCCATGATTCAGAACGCCTATGCGGCGGAGAATCAGGTGCTGCCGCTGGAACTGATTACCAGTAAAAATGACCTGCTGCAGCTCTTTGGCGTCATAGGCGTGGTGGTGCTGGTGTGCCTGCTGGTAATCAGCAGGATTGTGGCGCATATGAATATCAGCAAGGCTTTGAAGTTGGGTGAAGATTAGTGTTGGAAGAGTTTGATACTGATTATAGAAAGGGATGCGGGATGGAGAGGCAGAGCGAGACGGAGAATATCATAGTGGCGGAGAATGTGGTGCGAAGTTTTCCGGTGCCGGGGAGTGTGCCTGGCAGCAGGGAGGAATTTCAGGCGCTGAAGGGGATTTCCCTGCAGGTACCGCCCCGGAGTCTGGCTATTTTGCGGGGGCGCTCTGGATCGGGAAAAACCACGCTGCTGAATATCTTAAGCGCGCTGGACCAGCCCACGAAGGGGAAAGTGCGGCTCCAGGGCCAGGACATCACGGCCATGTCCGAGGGCGCCAGGGACAGGCTGCGACGCGGGAAGATCGGCTTTATCTTTCAGTCGGTGTCCCTGATTCCGCTGATGAGCGCCTATGAGAATGTGGAGTTTGCCTTGCGGTTGGCGGGAGTAAAACAGGGATGTAAGGAGCGGGCGGAGGAATGTCTGAAACTGGTGGGGCTGGGCAATCGTATCCACCATATGCCCCAGGAATTGTCGGGAGGCGAACAGCAACGAGTAGCCATTGCTCGGGCGGTGGCTCACAGGCCGGATATTATTTTTGCGGATGAGCCCACTGGGGAGCTGGATTCTGCCATGGCCATGTCGGTGATGGGGCTTTTTCGGGAACTGGTGGAAAAGGAGGGTGTCACCATTGTCATGACTACCCATGATATGGGGCTGATCGGGGCAGGAGATATGGTTTTTGAACTGCGGGATGGCATGCTTGTGGAGGATTAGTATGGGATATCGTTATGAGACACATCTGCACACCTGTGAGGGGAGTGCCTGTGCCAGCGCGTCCGGGGCGGAGATGGCCCGGATACATAAAGAGATGGGCTACACGGGGATATTTGTCACCGATCATTTTTTCAACGGAAACACGGCTGTGCCGAGGGATCTTCCCTGGCGGGAGCGGGTGGAGCGGTTCTGCTTAGGCTATGAGCATGCCAGAGCGGAGGGGGAAAAGATTGGTCTGGATGTATTTTTCGGCTTTGAATATGGAGTACATGCGGCGGACTTTCTGGTGTACAATTTGGATCGGGAATGGCTGCTGGAGCACGAGGATATTGACCGGGAGAATGCCAGAAAGGCTTTTTCTCTGATGCGCCGGGACGGCGGCTTTATCGTTCATGCCCACCCCTTTCGCGAGCGGGACTATATCGACCATATCGAGCTGTTTCCCAGAGATGTGGACGGAGTGGAAATTGTCAACGGAGCGCAGCTGAAACAGCCGCAGATGAATGATCGGGCCAAGATATATGCCATGATGTACGAGCTGCCGGTGACGGCCGGTTCCGACTCCCACCATTTGCATGGTCTGTTTGGCAGCGGCGTGGAGCTGCCCAGAAGGGTGGTGGAGGCCACGGACTATCTGGAGATGATGCGTGCCGGAGAGGTCAAATGCCTGGGGGATGGTCAAGTGATGGAGTAAGTGCTGGACGAAGTTTGGACAGGACTTTCTCTGCCGGATATGGTACTGGTAGGGCAGATGCGGTACTTTAATAGGAAAGGAAAGAGATGGGAAAGATTTTGGGCAGAGTTGCTGCGGTGGCTGCCGTGGTTTTCTTGGGATATATGCTGATCACCGGGCAGGTCTCCATAGCCTGGGAGAAGATTATCATCTATATCATTTTCATAGGGGGAATCTCTATCGCGGCGGAAATACTGTCGCGGAAACAGAAAAAACAGGATGAGAAATTTTGGGGGGAACACCAAAGTGATGCGCCGAGCTTTGACACGACTGACTCGCTGCGTGCCACGGATATGGAGAGGACAGGCGCGGCGGACAGCATATTGTACGCCACGGACGCGGGAGTGCCGGGCCGGATTTCTGATCAGGGGGTGGTGAGAGCGCCGGCAATCATCAGGGGTATTGTTACGTTCCTGCTCGCTTTTATATGGGGAATGGTATTGTGCGTGCTGATGCTGGCGGCGATGGACGGAGCTTTTGAAGATCCGGAAAATTATGGCGCGTTCGGCATACTGTCGGCAATGCCTGTACTATTTACAGTGGGATATTTCTGGCTGGCCAACAATCTATTCTGCGAGGTGTATTACACGCCGCAGGGAGTGATTGTGAAAAGAAACCGGCCACAAAGACAGTACCGTTGGAGTGAGATAGGCAGATGTACGCGATATGGCTATCTGCACGTTTTTCACGATCTGGAGGACAAGAGATTGTTTATCACCAACAGCTCCTATGAGGGATTTGACGGGCTTTACGACATGTATAGTCGAACGCATGGCAGCATGGTATAAATCGACTTTGTCTAGGGGAAACAAATCACTGCCAGCTTTTTTGACAAATATTTGTTAAATAATGAAGAAAAAAATATGGAAAAAAACCACAGAGTATAGTAGAATAGTCATATAGAGTTCAGATGACAGGCAGTAAGAGATAAAATTCAATAAATAAATGAGCGTGGGAGGACATGAATATGAAAATACAGGATTTCTGTGATATGAAGAAATTCGAGGAGATTATGCAGAACTGGGCGCAGAGTACGGGGCTGGCCACAGTGGCAGTGGGAGAGGACGGCCAGTATATTAGTGAATGTTACAATTTTACAGACTTCTGTATTAAGTTGACCCGTGGCAGCGCGGAGGGCTGCAGGCGCTGTGAGAAGAACGACCGGGAGGGCAAGGGAGTCTATGCATGCCATGCGGGATTGATGGATTTCGGCATTCCCATTACGCTGGATGACGGCACGGTGCTGGGGAGCGTTATCGGCGGTCAGGTTCTGCCGGAAAATCCTAACGAGGAAAAGTTTCGTGCCACAGCGAGAGAGCTGGGGATTGACGAGGACCGCTATATTGACGCACTGCAGAAGGTGAACGTGAAGACCAAGGAGCAGATCGAGGCGTCGGCCAATCTGCTGGGCGATGTAATCAATATGTTTGTGAGGGCCAGCTATGCGACCACGCAGAATGAGCGAATTGTGAAACGCCTGCAGGAGGGAATCAACAAGGCGGCCGAGCAGATTGTGCTTGCCAATGAGAATACCCATCAGATCGAGGCGTTTAGCAGCAGGCAGAAGATTTTGGCTTTGAATGCCAGCATTGAGGCGGCTCGTTCCGGCGAGGCGGGCAAGGGCTTTGCGGTGGTGGCCCAGGAAGTACAGAAACTGGCCCAGGGTATGACTGTGACCAGCGTGAACATAAAGAATGCACTGAGAGAAGTAACCGATACGATCATGCAGCTGAAACAGTGAGTATAAAGGGCAGCGAGAGCTGCCCTTTATAAATGTTGCGAGCAAAAAATGTGGAAAGAGGATTTAGGGCCATGAAAAAGATCGATTTATGCGGAACATGGAGAATGAAAATTCTGGGGGAGAATATCTACCATATCCCGGAGGAGTGGATGGAGGCCAAGGTGCCAGGGTCCGTGTACGGGACACTCCTGGAGTTGGGCAAAATGCCGGACCCCTATTACCGGGATAACGAGCTGGACGCTACAAAACTGATGGAGAATGATTTTATCTATGAGACCGATGTGGAGATCACGCGGGAGATGCTGGCATACGACGGTGTCATGCTGCGTTTCGAGGGAATTGACACGCTGGGCGAGGTCTATTTGGACGGGACATTGCTGGGGCATGTGGAGAACATGCATCGGGTGTGGGAGTACGATATCCGGCAGACGGCCAGAGTCGGGCAGAACACTATTCGGGTGGTGCTGCGCTCTCCGATAAAGTATATCAAAGAGGAGAACGAGAAAGTATTTACCGGCGGTTCCAACGAGGCCATGTCAGGATATCCCCATCTGCGGAAGGCACACTGCATGTACGGCTGGGACTGGGGCCCCAGACTGCCGGATGCGGGTATTTTCAGGGGGGTGAGCCTGCAGCTTGTGGACAGTGCCAGACTGGACAGCGTCTATGTGGTGCAGCGCCACCAGGGTCCGCATATGCAGGAGCTTTGCCTTGAGGAAAGCAGGGTGCAACAGCCTCTGGCAGTGCCCGTTCCCCAGATGGAGAACGGCAGGCTGCAGGTGCAGGTGGATCTGGTGAGACTGGAGCTGCAGGTGGACCTGGAGGTGTTCAGAGAAGAGGAGGAATTCTCTGCCACGGTGACGGTGACGTCGCCGGACGGCACAGTGTATGGACAGTCGCCGGACGGAACCATTACAATCGTGCATCCCCTGCTGTGGTGGCCAAACGGATATGGTGAACAACCGCTCTACACGGTGAAAGCTTTGCTGATGGGCAGCGACGGGCGTATACTGGATGTCTGGGAGCGGCAGATCGGACTGCGCACCATGACTATGAACATTCAGGCTGACCAGTGGGGGAACCAGTTTGCTCACCAGGTCAACGGCGTGGATATTTTTGCCATGGGGGCGGACTACATTCCGGAGGATAATCTGTTGTCTCGCGTGACCGAGGAGCGCACGGAGAAATTGCTGCGGGCTGCGGCGGAGGCAGGGCACAACTGCATACGCGTCTGGGGCGGCGGCTATTATCCCGACGATTGGTTCTATGAGATATGCGACCGACTGGGGCTTATCGTGTGGCAGGACTTCATGTATGCCTGTTCCTCCTATGAGCTAAATGAAGATTTTGAGGAAAATATCCGGGTGGAGACCCAGGAGAATGTGCGGCGTATCAGACACCATGCCTGTCTAGGGCTGTGGTGTGGCAATAACGAGATGGAGACCCAGACGCTGGACAAGTGCTGGAAACCGTCTCAAAAGCAGTTTTATGACTATATCAAGCTGTTTGAATATATTATTCCCGGAATTCTGCGCCAGGAGGACCCGCACACTTTCTACTGGCCCTCTTCGCCTTCGTCGGGTGGTAATTTTGACAATCCATGGGATGAGAATCGAGGGGACGTCCATTATTGGGACGTCTGGCATGGCAATAAACCCTTTACGGAATACCGAAAATTCCGTTTCCGTTATCTGTCGGAATTTGGTTTTCAATCCTTTCCCTGTCTGGAGACAGTGGAGAGTTTTACAGAGCTGGAGGACCGTAATATTTTCTCGCGGGTTATGGAGATGCACCAGCGGAATGTGGCTGCCAATGGCAAGATTTTGAATTATCTGTCAGCAACCTATCTGTATCCCGCAGGCTTTGATCAGCTGCTGTACGCCTCTCAGCTGCTGCAGATGGAGGCCATACGCTACGGCGTGGAACATTTTCGCAGACACAGAGGACATTGCATGGGTGCGGTGGTGTGGCAGTTGAATGACATCTGGCCGGTGGCGTCTTGGGCGAGCATTGATTATTTTGGACGGTGGAAAGCACTGCACTATGCGGAAAAGAGGATGTTTGCGCCGGTGCTGGTCTCCTGCCAGGAGGTCGGTGAGCTGTCCGAGCGCCCGCACTGCATTATGGAGCCAGGCCCCATGGAGGTATCCGCCAGGCTCTGTGTATCCAATGAAACCATGAAGACGGTGCAGGGAATCTGTCGCTGGCAGCTGCGAAATTATCTGGGCGATGTGGCGATGGAGGGGGAGTCTCAGGTGACAGTGGAGCCTCTCGACAGCCTGTGGCTGGACAAAATAGACTTCACGGAGAGTCCCGAACTGAGTGTGCGGGAGATGTATTTCAGCTATCAGCTGGAGGTGAAGGGAGAAATTATATCCGAGGGCACCTGCCTGTTCACCGCGCCCAAGCATTTTCGCTTTGCGGACCCGGGCCTGACGCTGCGCCGGGAGGGAGATATCCTGATTCTGCGGGCCGAGCGCTATGCCAAGTCTGTGGAGATATGGGGCGGCGAGGGCGATAGCGGCTGCTATGTGAAACTCAGTGACAATTATTTTGACATGAATCCCGGAGAAAAGCGCGTGCGGATTCTGGAGGGAGACGCAGAGCGTTTCAGGGTGCGAAGCGTATATGATATCGGGCGGGAGATGTAAACCGGAGTCCGGTGAAACACTGATTGGTATAATGGGTGAAACGTGCACTGAAACGCACGGGATCAGGGGGAAGGTTGGATAGCCATGCGGATTAGAACAGCCAGGGAGGCGGGCAGAGCCATCCGGCGGGATTGGAACAATTATAAGATCGGTCTGCTGATTGCGGCGGCGATTGTGGTAGGAGCCAGTCTGCTGGGGCATGGCATATGTCCAAGCAGGGAACTGCTGGGGCTGCCCTGCCCCGGCTGCGGCATGACCAGGAGTATTTTGCTGATCCTGCGAGGGCGGTTTCGGGAGAGCTGGCAGCTGCAGCCCTTCGGATATGCGTGGCTGGCGCTGGCAGCCGTGTTTGTGGTAGACCGCTACGTGCTGGAATCCCAGCAAAAGCTCTGGAAGAGGATGCTGGTGGCGGTCTGTGTGGGCATGATAATTCTATCCGGGTATAGAATGTTCACAATGTTCCCTCACACGGAGCCGATGAACTATTACGAGGGAAATCTGTTTCGGCGGGCATATGGCTGGGGACAAAGTTTTGGCGGGCGTTAGACGCCCGCCAATATTATTTATTTTAACGGTTGGACAGCCAGCCTCCTTTGACAAGCTCGTTACTCATAGAGCCCCTCCAGCTCCTCGATCACCTGTCCGAACACATCCAGCGCATCCTGAATGGGCTGAGCGGTGGTGAGGTCCACGCCTGCGATCTTCAGCAGCTCTACCGGGGGCATGGAACTGCCGCCGGAGAGGAATTTCTTGTAGCGTTCCACAGCGGGAGCGCCCTCCTCGAGAATATTGTGGGCGACAGCCACGGCGGCAGAGAAGGACGTGGCGTACTGGTACACATAGAAATTGTAGTAAAAATGGGGAATGCGCGCCCACTCTACGCCGATCTCCGGGTCGGACACCATATCCGGGCCATAGTACTTGCAGTTCAGGTCATAGTACACCTTGGTCAGAGCCTCGGCAGTCAGACTCTGTCCCTCTTCCGCCATTTGATTGGTGATCATCTCATACTCTGCAAACATGGTCTGGCGGTACACGGTTCCCTTGAAACTATCCAGATAGTGGTTCAGCAGATAGGCCCGCTCTTTTTTGTCTGTGGTGTGAGCCAGCAGATACTCCATCAGCAGAATTTCGTTGCAGGTGGAGGCCACCTCGGCGACAAAGATCCGATAGTTTGCGTACATGGGCGGCTGGGCATGGTTGGAATGCCAGGTGTGCATAGAGTGTCCCATCTCATGGATCAGGGTGAACAGGTTGTCCATATTGCCGGTGTAGTTCAGCAGAATATAGGGGTAGCTGTCATAGGAGCCTGTGGAATAGGCGCCGCTGCGCTTTCCCTCATTCTCGTACACATCGATCCAGCGGTTTTCAAAGCCTTCGCGCACCACCTTGAGGTAATCCTCTCCCAGGGGAGCGAGAGCTTTCAGCACGGTCTCTTTTGCCTCGGAAAAAGGAATATCCTTGGACACGCCTGGAATAATGGGCGTGTAAATGTCGTACATATGCAGCTCGTCCACGCCCAGCAGACGCTTGCGCAGACGTACATAGCGGTGCATTTTGTCCAGATTTTTATTCACGGTGTCTATCAGGTTGCGGTACACCTGGGAGGACACGTTCACTCTGTTTACGGCCGCCTCCAGAGTGTTGTCATAGTGGCGCGCCCGAGCGTTGAAAATCAGCTGTTTCACATGGCCGCTGTAAATGCTGGCCAGCGTGCGGGAGTACTGCTTATAGGTGCCGTACAGCTTTTCAAAGGTCTCCCTGCGGACACGGCGGTCAGAAGATTCCTCCAACGGCACAAAACGTCCGTGGGTAATCTGTACCATCTCGCCGTTCTCGTCCTCCACCTCAGGGAACTTCAAATCGGCATTGCTGAAAATAGAGTAGGTCTGGTCGGGATTATTGCATATTTCCGATGCGTCCGCCAGCAGTTTCTCCATATCCTTGGACAAAATATGGGGCTTTAAGCGCAGGGTATTCTCCAAATCGATCCGGTAATCCTCCAGCGCAGGGCACTGCCGGTAGTAATCCTCCAGCTGCGTCGGCTCCAGCTCTAAGATCTCGGGAGTGATGAAGGAAATGCTGCTCTCAATGCCCGCCTCAATGCTGAAAAAGCGCTGGCTCATCTCCTGGTGGGTGTCGTTGCCGGTGTCCTGGTCGCTGAGACAGGACACATACACGCCCAGGTGGCCCAGCTTGCGGTACAGGTCGGTCTGCTCCCGCAGAGTGTCAAGTAGATTCTGGGCGCTGTCGGAGGCGTGTCCCTCCCGGGCAGCCAGCTTTTTACCCATTTCCTGGGCCAGTTTCAAGTCCGCCTCCCAGGCGTCGCGGTCCGCGTACATCAGACTTAAGTTCCAGGTGTCCTCCACGGCCACCTGTTCTCTTTTAGGTAATGTTTTTGCCATAGTGATTCCCCTTTTCTAAAAATTTTTTAGTATAACTCAATTTCATGCTCTTTGACACACTCTTTATTCGGAATGGTTAAACACAGAGCATTTTACTCATTATAACACAGTCTGGAAAAATTATCTATAAATTTATGCCCGAACGCATTCGGGAAAATCAGTAGACGAATTCTCCTATTTATGTTAAGATAGAAAAAAGCACTTATGAGGAGGACATTATGGATTATAACAATCAGAACCCTTACGAGCAGAACAGCGGTACGGACCCTTACGGACAGAATAGCGGTACAAGCCCCTATGCACAGAGCGGTACGGATCCTTACGGACAGAACGGCGGTACAAGTCCTTATACACAGAGCGGCACGCAGGACCCCTATGGACAGTCGAGTGCACAGCAGACTACATCGTCGCAGGGGGCATATAGCCAGGGAACCCAGGACAGCGTGCAGAATTCCTACTATCAGAGCTCTTATCAGCAGAGCCCCTATCAGCAAAGCGGTTACCAGCAAAGCAGCTATCAACAGAGCAGCTACCAGCAGCCTCAATATCAGAGCTACCAGAACTATCAGACTTATCAGACCTACCAGAACAGTGGCGAGCTGGAGGAGCCGATGTCGCTTAAGGAGTGGTTGATCACGGATTTGCTGTTGATGATTCCCTGCGCGAATTTAATATTGATTTTTGTGTGGGCATTCAGCAGCAGTGAGAAGAAGAGCAAATCCAATTTCTTTAAAGCACAGTTGATTTTTATGGGCTGTATTTTAGCCTTTTATCTGTTATTGATCATAATCGGAGTGGGAGCGGGTTTTGCCTCAATGTTCTACTAAACAGCATAAACAACCCCGGTGTGGAACGCTGCACCGGGGTTTTTGACGTATATGGGGTAGCTGTTAGCTGTTGTCAACCCCCTGTCCATCTGCAGGAGGCGCCGCAGGGCAGAACCAGTCCCGTGCCGGTGACGGGCAAACCGATCTCCTCTGCCTCCACCCGGCCGCCCAGAGTGGCGGTCAGTGCTGTGTTTGCCATGTAGGACAGCACTGCAGGCTGCAGACCGGTGGTGTAGGAATTGATCAGGAAAAACAGGGCGTTCCGGGACAGGAGCTGGCTGGTCAGCTGTAGAAAGGGCCAGATGCTCTCCTCGATTTTCCAGATCTCACCCTTGGGACCTCTGCCGTAGGAGGGCGGGTCCATGATGATGCCGTCATACTTATTGCCTCGGCGGATTTCCCTTTCCACGAATTTGACGCAGTCGTCCACCAGCCAGCGTATGGGGGCGTTTCCCAGGCCGGAGGAAACCGCGTTCTCCCGCGCCCAGCCCACCATGCCCTTGGAGGCGTCCACATGAGTGACCTGCGCGCCGGCGGCGGCCGCCGCCAGGGTAGCTCCTCCGGTGTAGGCAAAAAGGTTCAGCACTTTTACGGGCCGTTCTGCATCAGAGCGCCTTGCGCTCTCGATCAGCTGTGAGAACCAGTCCCAGTTTACGGCCTGCTCTGGGAATAGACCTGTATGCTTAAAACTGAAAGGCTTTAGATGGAAAGTCAGGTGATCCCCGCAAGTGGCCTTATAACCGCCTTGTTGGAGGCAGGGCAGAGGATAGGAGATGCTCCACTCGTCTGGGAGATTGAAAAACTCCCATTCCCCGCCCCCTTTGGCGCTGCGATGGTAATGCCCGTTCTTTTTCTTCCATCCCTCATGATCGCGGGGCGTCCCCCATATAACCTGCGGGTCTGGCCGCACCAGGATATATTTGCCCCAGCGCTCCAGCTTTTCCCCGGCGGAGGTGTCCAGCACCTCATAGTCTTTCCAGTTGTCTGCAATCCACATAATCGATTCCTTTTCTTCTATATATAATGTAGAACCTTGATCTCATGCGTTTCAGCGCATATACAGTTCAGAAGAGTTAAATGCGGAGCATTTTACTCATAGAACCACGTGTCTACTATACACTAATCCGGGAGATTTTACAATTAGAAGATGTCTTTGGGCAGTTCTCTACAGTTTTGTATTCAAAAAAATACAATATTTTCAAAAAAACTCTTGCAATGCTGAAAATTCCCATGTATACTACTAATTGCTGTGGCATGATAGCTGTGAAGCGTGAGGTTGCTGTCAGTCAGCAATGGCGGACAGGTTTTCCGTGGAGCGAATGTCAAGTTAGGAAACTGACGACAAGTCACTGTACCAAGTTATGTCTGTCTCAGGACAGAAACGACGTGAGAGTAGTAAACAGGTTTTACCTCGCTGTGAAATGAGCCGGAGAGAAGAAAGCGTTGCGTGAAGGCTTAGGACACACACGGGAGAGTGTACAGTCACCGCTTGTCGTACTTATAGTAAACGGCAGAATGCCGTTAACTATACAACAAAAAGTGCGAAAAGGAGGCGACTTTTTTTATGGCAAGTCAGGTAATGAGAATCACACTCAAGGCTTACGATCATCAGCTTGTTGATGCATCCGCCAAAAAGATCATCGAAACAGTTAAGAAGAACGGTTCCCAGGTGAGCGGCCCGGTGCCCCTTCCTACTAAGAAGGAAGTGGTAACTATTCTGAGAGCGGTACACAAGTACAAGGACTCCAGAGAGCAGTTCGAGCAGAGAACCCACAAGAGACTGATCGATATCATTACCCCGACCCAGAAGACAGTTGATGCGCTGCAGAGACTGGAAATGCCGGCCGGTGTGTACATTGACATCAAGATGAAGACCAAGTAATCAGACAGTAAAACCCGGGGTTCAAACCCCATATCCCCTACTAGTATGGACTTGTTGCGAGAGTGTACAGATAACCCATTGGCCTCGCAGATTGCGTCGAAGATGCAATCTGCCGCAGTTGCATCGAAGATGCAATCTGCAAGTCCCGCTGTAGAGTAATTAGGAGGAAAACATGAAGAAAGCAATTTTAGCAACAAAAGTCGGAATGACTCAAATCTTCAACGAAGACGGTGTGCTGGTTCCCGTCACCGTACTCCAGGCTGGTCCTTGTGTGGTAACACAGATCAAGACCGTGGAGAACGACGGTTACAGCGCAGTACAGGTTGGCTTTGTGGATAAGAAGGACAGAATTGTCAACAAGGATGCCACCGGCAAGAAGGAAGTAATCCACAGACATGGCGTCAACAAGGCGGAGCAGGGCCACTTTAAGAAAGCAGGCGTAAGCTCCAAGAGATATGTGAGAGAGTTCAAGTTTGACAACGCCGAGGAGTATACTCTGGGCGGCGAGATTAAGGCAGACATTTTTGAGGTGGGCGACAAGGTGGACGCCTCCGCCATTTCCAAGGGCAAAGGTTTCCAGGGCGCCATCAAGAGACTGGGCCAGCACAGAGGACCCATGAAGCACGGTTCCAAGTTCCATCGCCATCAGGGTTCCAACGGTGCATGTTCCTCTCCCAGCCGTGTGTTCAAGGGCAAGGGAATGCCCGGACATATGGGCCATGTGAAGGTGACGGTTCAGAACCTGGAGATCGTGAGAGTGGATGCTGAGAAGAATCTGCTGCTGGTAAAAGGTGCTGTTCCCGGACCCAAGAAGGCATTAGTAACCATCAAAGAGACCGTCAAGGTTGAAGCATAGTTTAAGACGGAAGGAGGACCAATCAGATGGCAAACGTATCTGTTTTTAATATGGAAGGCAAGGAAGTTGGTACAATCGAATTAAACGATGCAGTGTTTGGTGTGGAGATCAATGAGCACTTGGTACACATGGCAGTTGTACAGCAGCTTGCAAACAATCGTCAGGGTACGCAGAAGGCGAAGACCCGTTCCGAGGTATCCGGCGGCGGCAGAAAGCCCTGGAGACAGAAGGGAACCGGTCATGCAAGACAGGGTTCAACCAGAGCACCCCAGTGGAAGGGCGGCGGCATGGTGTTCGCACCCGTGCCCAGAGACTACTCTTTCAAGATGAATAAGAAAGAGAAGAGAGCGGCTTTGAAGTCCGCACTGACCAGCAAGGTGCAGGATACCAGACTGATCGTTATAGATGAGTTGAAGTTCGATGAGATCAAGACCAAGAACTTTGTCAATGTGATGAACAATCTGAAGGTAAGCAAGGGCCTGGTGGTTTTGGCCGAGAATGATGAGAACGTGGTTATGTCTGCCAGAAACGTGGCTGATGTGAACACCACTCTGGTAAACACCATCAATGTATATGACGTGATGAAGGCTAACACCCTGGTACTGACCAAGGATGCCGTAGCGAAGATCGAGGAGGTGTACGCATAATGGCTGATATTAAATACTATGACGTAATCCTCAAACCGGTTGTTACCGAGAAGAGTATGGCCGGTATGGGCGAGAAGAAATATACTTTTCTGGTTCATACAGAGGCAAACAAGTCTCAGATCAAGGAAGCCGTTGAGAAGATGTTCGAGGGCACCAAGGTAAAGAGTGTCAACACTATGAACTACGACGGCAAGAAGAAGAGACGTGGAATGGTGGTTGGCAGAACCGCCAAGACCAAGAAAGCGATTGTAACCCTCACTGAGGACAGCAAGGATATTGAGATTTTTGCGGGCCTTTGAGAAGGTCGAAATTCTAAGGCGCCGAAGTACGCCGCCTAAGAATTTCTGACCATCTCATGCAAGAATTGCTTGGGCAATTCTTGCGGGGTACTGGCAACTTAGGGCTTTTTTGAGAGTAAGTTGCAAACGGATTAAGGTATGCGGCGCGGATGGCGCTGCGCAAAAAATCATTGAAGAAAAGGAGATAGAAAGATGGGAATTAAGACATATAATCCCTATACACCTTCCAGACGTAATATGACCGGTTCCGATTTTTCCGAGATCACAAAAACGACTCCCGAGAAAAAACTCTGCTATTCGCTGAAGAAGAACGCAGGTCGTAACAATCAGGGTAAGATCACTGTAAGACATCAGGGTGGTGGTGTCAGAAGACAGTACAGAATAGTTGATTTCAAGAGAAACAAGGACGGCATTCCCGCAACGGTTGTCGGCATTGAGTATGATCCCAACAGAACAGCCAACATTGCGCTGATCTGCTATGCGGACGGTACCAAGTCCTATATTATTGCTCCCGAGGGGCTGACAGACGGCATGAAAGTTATGAACGGTCCCGAGGCGGAGGTAAGAGTGGGCAACTGCCTGCCTCTGTCCGAGATTCCTGTCGGTACTCAGGTGCACAACATTGAGTTATATCCCGGCAAGGGCGGCCAGCTGGTTCGTTCCGCCGGTAACAGCGCACAGTTGATGGCTAAGGAAGGCAAGTACGCAACCCTGCGTCTTCCCTCCGGAGAGATGAGAATGGTTCCGCTGGTCTGCCGTGCGACAGTCGGTATTGTGGGCAATGTGGACCACAGCCTGATCAAGATCGGTAAAGCAGGACGTAAGCGTCACATGGGTATCCGTCCCACTGTCCGCGGTGCCGTTATGAACCCCAACGACCATCCTCATGGCGGTGGTGAGGGTAAGAACGGTATTGGACGTCCCGGTCCCAGCACTCCTTGGGGCAAGCCTGCTCTGGGCCTGAAGACCCGCAAGAAGAAGGCGTCCGATAAGCTGATCGTGAGAAGACGTAACGGTAAGGCAATTAAGTAATGGGTTATGGAACTCTAAATAGGAGGAAAGATAAATGGCTAGATCACTGAAAAAAGGACCTTTCGCTGATGAAAGTTTGCTGAAAAAGGTAGATGCGATGAACGCTTCCGGACAGAAGTCTGTTATCAAGACATGGTCCCGCCGTTCTACGATTTTCCCTTCTTTCGTCGGACACACCATTGCTGTTCACGATGGAAGAAAGCATGTGCCTGTATATGTGACTGAGGATATGGTTGGCCATAAGCTGGGCGAGTTCGTTGCCACAAGAACGTACCGCGGCCACGGCAAGGATGAGAAAAAGTCCAAGGTCAGATAAGTATGGCGTATCAATAACGCATGGCTGCCCGGGAGGGTGGCCAACCCCTGCAGTGGGCGAGAGCACGGGAGCTTGTACCCGGCTTGCCGTCTGCGGGAATAGATACTGGTCTGTCTGCGGCGGAGCCGTAGCAGATGCGTTAACTTGAAAATAGGAGGAAATTATCTATGGCTAAAGGACATAGAAGTCAGATCAAGAGAGAGAGAAACGCCCAGAAGGACACAAGACCCTCTGCAAAGTTGTCTTATGCAAGAATCCCTGTCCAAAAGGCATGTTTCGTATTGGACGCCATCAGAGGCAAGGATGTGCAGACTGCCTTGGGTATTCTGGCATACAATCCCAGATATGCTTCCAGCGTAATTGAGAAACTGCTGAAGTCTGCAATCGCCAATGCGGAGAACAACAATGGTATGAATACCGAGAACCTGTATATCGCAGAGTGCTATGCAAACAACGGACCGATCATGAAGAGAGTTAAACCGAGAGCACGGGGCAGCGCTTATAGAATCGAGAAGAGAATGAGCCATATCACCATCGTGCTTGACGAGAAATAGGAGGAAGAATTATGGGACAGAAAGTTAATCCTCACGGCTTGAGAGTCGGCGTTATTAAGGATTGGGATTCCAAGTGGTACGCTGATGCAGAGTTCTCCGAATATCTGGTGGAGGACTACAACATCAGAGAGTTTTTAAAGAAGAAATTATACAGCGCAGGTGTGTCCAAGATCGAGATCGAGAGAGCATCTGACAGAGTGAAGGTTGTCATCTACACCGCAAAGCCCGGCGTGGTAATCGGCAAGGGCGGCGCTGAGATCGAGATCACCAAGCAGGAGCTGGCCAAGATCACCGACAAGAAGGTGATGGTTGACATCAAGGAGATCAAGAGACCGGACAAGGACGCGCAGCTGGTTGCCGAGAACATTGCGCAGCAGCTGGAGAACCGTGTATCCTTCAGACGTGCCATGAAGTCCTGCATGGGCAGAACCATGAAGGCCGGCGCTCTGGGTATCAAGGCTGCATGTGCCGGACGTCTGGGCGGCGCTGATATTGCGCGTACCGAGTTCTACAGCGAGGGCACAATTCCCCTGCAGACACTGAGAGCAGACATCGACTACGGTTTTGCTGAGGCAGATACCACCTACGGTAAGGTTGGTGTCAAGGTTTGGATTTATAAAGGCGAGATTCTTCCTACAAAAGGAGAGCCGGTGGAAGGGAGCGATAAATAATGTTAATGCCGAAGAGAGTAAAGCGTCGTAAACAGTTCCGTGGCACCATGGCCGGTAAGGCTATGAGAGGAAACACCCTTACCTATGGTGAGTACGGTCTAGTAGCAACAGAGCCTTGCTGGATCAAGTCCAATCAGATCGAGGCGGCCCGTATTGCACTTACCCGTTATACAAAGCGTACCGGTAAGGTCTGGATCAAGATTTTCCCGGATAAGCCCGTAACTGCAAAGCCTGCTGAGACCCGTATGGGTTCCGGTAAAGGTACTTTGGAATATTGGGTAGCAGTTGTCAAGCCCGGACGTGTGATGTTTGAGATCGCTGGTGTTCCCGAGGCAGATGCCCGCGAAGCATTACGTCTTGCTATGCACAAGCTTCCCTGCAAGTGTAAGATCGTGTCGAAAGCAGATCTGGAAGGCGGTGTATCATAATGAAGACTAATAAGTATGTTGAGGATTTACAGACCAAGTCTGAGGCAGAGCTGAACCAGGAGCTGGTCGCTGCCAAGAAAGAACTTTTCAATTTGAGATTCCAGAACGCTACCAACCAGCTGGATAACACGGCAAGGATCAAGGAAGTAAGAAAGAACATTGCCCGTATCCAGACTGTAATCACCCAGAAAGCCAGAGCATAAGTAGCGGACGAAGAAAGGAGAATCTGTCGTGGAAAGAAATTTGAGAAAACAGCGTACTGGCAAGGTTGTCAGTAATAAGATGGATAAGACAATCGTTGTTGCAATCGAGAACCGTGTAAAGCATCCCCTTTACAAGAAGGTTGTGAAGAGCACCTACAAGCTGAAAGCTCATGATGAGAACAATGAGTGCAACATCGGTGACACTGTGAGAGTGATGGAGACGAGACCCCTGTCCAAGGATAAGAGGTGGAGACTTGTCGAGATCGTAGAGAGAGCAAAATAATTGTGCGGATAGATATCTATCTCACAGATATTTGGAAGGAGAATTAACATGATTCAGCAGGAAACCAGACTGAAGGTTGCCGATAATACCGGTGCGAAAGAACTTCTTTGCATTCGTGTTATGGGCGGCTCCACAAGAAGATATGCACAGATCGGCGATGTGATTGTTGCTTCGGTTAAAGATGCAACACCTGGCGGCGTTGTAAAGAAGGGTGATGTCGTTAAGGCAGTGGTAGTCCGTTCTGTAAAGGGCGCCCGTCGTAAGGACGGCTCCTACATTAAATTTGATGAGAACGCAGCAGTAATCATCAAGGATGACAAGACACCCAGAGGAACTCGTATCTTTGGGCCGGTAGCGAGAGAGCTTCGTGAGAAACAGTTCATGAAGATCGTTTCCCTGGCTCCCGAAGTATTGTAAGGAGGTGCGGCAATGTCAATGATGAAGATTAAAAAAGGCGATACGGTCAAGGTGATCGCCGGTAACAGAAAGATTAAGAATAAAGAGGGCAAGGTAATCTCCGTGGATCCCAAGAACGGCACAGTTCTGGTAGAGGGTCTTAACATGGTGACCAAACACTCCAAGCCCAGTCAGGCCAACCCCAACGGCGGCATTATCCAGAAGGAAGCTCCCATGGATATTTCCAACGTGATGCTGGTTCACAAGGGACAGGCAACAAGAGTCGGTTTCAAGATGGATGGGGATAAGAAGGTCCGTTTTGCCAAGAAGACCGGCGAAGTGATCGACTAATTCGAGGGAAGGAGGAAAATAGACGTGAGTAGATATAAAGATTTATATAATAACGAGATCGTCGCCGCTATGACGAAGAAGTTCGGATATAAAAACGTGATGGAAGTTCCCAAGCTGAACAAGATCGTTATCAACATGGGCGTAGGCGAAGCCAAGGACAATGCCAAAGTGCTTGAGAACGCTGTTCATGATATGGAGATTATCACCGGCCAGAAAGCGGTTCTGACCAAGGCGAAGAATTCCGTCGCCAACTTTAAGATTCGTGAGGGTATGAACATCGGATGTAAGACCACTCTGCGGGGCGAAAAGATGTATGAGTTCCTGGATCGTCTGGTGAACCTGGCTCTTCCCCGTGTGCGTGACTTCAGAGGCGTGAATCCTAACGCATTTGACGGCAGAGGCAACTACGCTCTGGGCATCAAGGAGCAGATTATCTTCCCTGAGATCGAGTATGACAAGATCGACAAGACCAGAGGTATGGATATTATTTTTGTGACAACTGCCAAGACAGACGAAGAGGCGCGTGAGTTACTGACACTGTTCAATATGCCCTTCGCCAAATCATAAGGAGGTAAATTCGCATGGCAAAGACATCTATGAAGATCAAACAGCAGCGCAAGCCTAAGTTTTCCACCCAGGCTTATACCCGTTGCAAGATTTGTGGCCGTCCACATTCGGTTCTGAAAAAATACGGAATTTGCAGAGTTTGCTTCCGTGAGTTAGCATACAAGGGTCAGATCCCCGGCGTTAAGAAAGCAAGTTGGTAGGGAGGAGGAAAAATCATGGCAATGAGCGATCCTATTGCAGATATGCTTACAAGAATCCGTAATGCAAATACTGCAAAACACGATACAGTTGATGTTCCTGCTTCTAAGATGAAGTTGGCAATCGCCGACATCCTTTTAGAGGAGGGCTATATTAAAAAGTATGATATCATTGAAGACGGTAATTTCAAGACTATCCACATCTCCTTAAAGTACGGTGCGGATAAGAATGAAAAGATCATCTCCGGTATCAAGAGAATCTCCAAGCCGGGTCTGCGCGTGTATGCCGGCAAGGACGAGCTGCCCAAGGTGCTCGGCGGACTTGGTATTGCAATCATTTCCACCAACCAGGGCGTCATAACCGACAAGAAGGCAAGAGAGCTGCAGGTAGGCGGCGAAGTTCTTGCATTTGTTTGGTAATCGACAAAACAAGATTTTCTAAGGCGTCAAAGAACGCCGCCTAAGAAAATCTAAGTTTGTCCTGAAGAATGTCTCTGTGAGCCATTCTTCAAGTAAGGTAGAGCTATATAGTGAGTTATATAGAATATAAATTAGGAGGTACGGGCATGTCACGTATAGGAAGAATGCCAATCGCAGTTCCCGCAGGTGTCACTGTGGATATTGCAGAAAATAATAAAGTGACTGTAAAAGGTCCTAAGGGTACTCTGGAGAGAGTGTTACCCACAGAGATGGAAATTAAGCTGGAGGGCGCCGAGGTGGTTGTCAGCAGGCCTAATGATCTGAAGAAGATGAAATCCCTTCACGGTCTGACCAGAACTCTGATCAACAACATGGTTGTCGGCGTTACGCAGGGCTACGAGAAGAAACTGGAAGTTAACGGCGTAGGTTACAGAGCAGCCAAGGCCGGCAAGAAACTGACCCTGTCTCTGGGTTATTCTCATCCGGTGGAGATGGAGGACCCTGAAGGTATCGAGACTGTCGTAGAGGGACAGAATGTTATTATTGTTAAGGGTATTGACAAAGAGAAAGTTGGCCAATTCGCAGCTGAAATCAGAGACAAGAGAAGACCTGAGCCTTACAAGGGCAAGGGCATCAAGTATGCTGATGAGACAATCAGACGTAAAGTTGGTAAGACCGGTAAGAAATAACAGATAAGGAGAGTATGAAAATGGTTAGTAAGGAATCCAGACAGGAAGTTCGTGTTAAAAAGCACATGAGAATACGCAACCGTTTCAGCGGCACCGCTGAGAGACCTCGTCTTGCGGTATTCAGAAGCAATAATCATATGTATGCTCAAATTATCGACGATACTGTTGGTAACACATTGGTATCTGCATCCACTCTTGAGAAAGCAGTTAAGGCAGAGCTGGAGAAAACCAATAACGTTGATGCAGCAGCATACTTGGGAACAGTCATTGCCAAGAGGGCAATCGAAAAAGGTATCACAAAAGTTGTTTTTGACAGAGGCGGCTTTATATACCAGGGCAAGATCGCAGCATTAGCTGACGCAGCCAGAGAAGCTGGCTTGGAATTCTAGGAAAGGAAGGAAATATCATGAAACAGACAATCATAGATGCAAGCCAGTTAGAGTTGAATGATAAAGTTGTCGTAATCAAGCGTGTTGCCAAGACTGTAAAGGGCGGCCGTAACATGCGTTTCACCGCGCTGGTGGTAGTGGGTGACGGCAATGGTCATGTGGGCGCAGGACTGGGCAAGGCTGTAGAAATTCCCGAAGCAATCCGCAAGGGCAAGGAAGACGCTATGAAACACCTTGTGACCATCGCTTTGGACGAGAACAATTCCATTACGCATGATTTCATCGGAAAGTACGGTTCTTCCAATGTACTGCTGAAGAGGGCGCCTGAAGGTACCGGTATCATCGCCGGTGGTCCCGCCCGTATTGTTTGCGAGCTGGCAGGCATCAAGAACATCCGTACCAAGTCCCTGGGATCTAACAACAAGCAGAACGTGGTTCTGGCGACCATCGGTGGCCTGAGCCAGCTGAAGTCCCCCGAGGAGGTTGCGAGAAATCGCGGCAAGTCCGTGGACGAGATTTTTGCTTAGGTGTGAGGAGATCAGGATTTCTCAGACAGAGAAAGGAGAATAATCATGGCAGATAAGATGTTAAAGGTGACTCTGGTTAAGTCTACCATCGGTGCTGTGCCGAAGAATAGAAAAACAGTTGAGTCCATGGGACTCAGAAAGCTGAACCATTCTATTATCCTTCCTGATAATGCGGCCACCAGAGGCCAGATTCGTCAGGTTGGACATTTGTTAAAAGTTGAAGAAGTGGAAGCATAGAGAGAAGGAGGTGTCAACATGGAATTATCCAATTTAAGACCTGCGGAAGGCTCAAAAAAGAGCGATAATTTTAGAAGAGGTCGTGGACACGGTTCAGGTAATGGTAAGACGGCCGGTAAGGGACATAAAGGTCAGAAGGCCCGTTCCGGAGCACCCAGAATCGGTTTTGAAGGCGGCCAGATGCCTTTGTACAGACGTATCCCCAAGAGAGGTTTCAAGAACAGAAACACTAAGGAGATCGTGGCAATTAATGTCAGCGCGTTAGAGCGTTTTGAGGATGGTGCCACCGTGGATGTTCAGGCATTGATGGAAGCCGGAGTAATCAAGAATCCCAGAGACGGAGTGAAGATACTCGGAAACGGAGAACTTACCAAGAAACTCAACGTGAAGGTAGATGCATACAGCGCATCCGCAAAGGAGAAGATTGAGGCACTTGGTGGAACTGCTGAGGTGATGTAATGCTTACAACCTTAAAGAATGCATTCAAAATCAAGGAGATAAGAACAAAGATACTTTTTACGCTGGCAATGCTGGTTGTGATCCGTCTGGGATCACAGCTGCCTGTGCCGGGCGTGAACAGAACTTATTTCGCGGAATGGTTTGCCCAGCAGGGCGGCGATGCATTTAGTTTCTTTGATGCGATAACGGGCGGCTCTTTTGTGAATATGTCCATCCTGGCATTGAACATTAACCCCTATATTACTTCCTCCATTATCATGCAGCTGCTGACCATCGCAATTCCTAAGCTGGAGGAGATGCAGCGGGACGGTGAGGATGGAAGAAAGAAAATTGCCTCCATCACCAGGTATGTGACGGTAGTGCTGGCTGTGGTGCAGGCTGCCGCAATGTCCATTGGATTTGGCAGACAGGGACTGCTGGTGACTTACAATGCAGTCAATGTAATTACCTGTATTGCCGCCCTTACCGCCGGCAGCGCCTTTATGATGTGGGTTGGTGAGAGAATCACGGAAAAAGGTATCGGCAACGGTATTTCTATTGTACTGGTTATCAATATCGTATCCCGGCTGCCTCAGGATCTTGCCAGTCTGTTTGAACAGTTTGTTATCGGCAAAGCGCCGGCTACGGCTGTTCTGGCCGCATGTGTCATTATCGGCATCATCGTGCTGATGGTAGTGCTGGTTATCATATTGAATGCGGGAGTGCGTAAGATTCCTGTCCAGTATGCCAAGAAGGTGCAGGGCAGAAAGATGGTTGGGGGTCAGACCTCCAATATTCCGCTGAAGGTCAATACCTCCGGCGTAATCCCTGTGATTTTTGCCTCCTCCATTATGCAGACGCCGATTATTATCTGCAACTTTGCGGGTTATCAGGGAACCGGTTTCTGGGGAGAGGTACTCAAGTATTTGAATCAGAATTATTGGTGCAACAAGAGCCAGCCGATTTATACGATCGGTATGCTGGTGTATATTCTGTTGGTGATCTTCTTCGCCTATTTCTATACTTCCATCACATTCAACCCGTTGATGGTGGCAGACAATATGAAGAGACAGGGCGGATTCATCCCGGGTATCAGACCCGGTAAACCCACCAGCGACTATCTGACCAGAGTGCTGAACTATTTGATCTTTGTGGGCGCCGTGGGATTGGTAGTTATCGCCATACTGCCGTATGTTTTCAGCGGTCTTTTCGGTGCGCACATTTCCTTTGGCGGGACCAGCCTGATTATTATTGTCAGTGTAATTTTGGAGACCATGAAGCAGGTGGAATCTCAGATGCTGGTTCGCAACTACAAGGGATTTTTGAATGATTGATTAATGAAAAAGGCGCTTGCGTGTGATATTTGTCACAGAGAGCGTCTTTTTTGCGCAAAAACATAAAATTGTATTGCAAACAGCGGGTGAAATAGGTAGAATAGAAATGATTTGATTAATTTTTTAAGGACACATTATATTTTAGTATCTGTCTGTGCCGGAACGGCATGGGCATAAGGAGGAGAATATGAAGATTATTATGTTGGGCGCTCCCGGTGCGGGCAAGGGTACACAGGCCAAGATGATTGCTGAGAAGTATCAGATCCCCCACGTGTCTACAGGAGATATTTTCAGGGCCAATATCAAGAACGGCACGGAGCTGGGCATGGAGGCAAAAAAATATATGGACCAGGGACTGCTGGTGCCGGATGAGCTGACGGTGAAGATTCTGTTAGACCGGGTGGCTCAGGAAGACTGCAAAAACGGCTATGTGCTGGACGGCTTTCCTCGCACCATACCCCAGGCAGAAGTACTGGATAAAGCGCTGGCAGAGCTGGGCGAGGAGATCGACTATGCAATCAATGTTGATGTGCCGGATGAGAATATCGTAAAGAGAATGTCCGGGCGGAGAGCATGTCTGTCCTGCGGCGCAACCTATCATATCGAGCATATTCCTCCCAAGCAGGAGGGAATCTGTGATAACTGCGGCCAGTCTCTGGTGCTGCGTGATGACGACAAGCCTGAGACAGTGCAGAACCGTCTGAAGGTATACCACGACCAGACCCAGCCTCTGATCGATTTCTACACCGCCAAGGGTGTGCTCAGAACCGTGGACGGCACTGTGGACATGAAGGATGTGTTCGAGGCAATTGTGGGAATATTGCAATAGCGGAAAGAGGTTGTTTGGTATGGCAGTGACGATTAAGTCAGAGAGAGAAATTGAATTGATGCGGGAGTCCTGCAGACTTCTAGCCATAGTACACAAGGAGATGGAGGAGGCGATACGGCCCGGTATGTCCACCAAGGATATCGACGTTCTGGGGGACACCCTCATTCGCAAGATGGGCTGCATCCCCAACTTTAAGAATTACCACAGATATCCGGCATCTATCTGCGTGTCGGTCAATGACGAGGTGGTACACGGAATTCCCAGCAAGCACCGCATTTTGCAGGAGGGTGATATCGTCAGTCTGGATGCGGGCCTGATATACAAGGGGTATCACTCTGATGCCGCCCGGACTCATGCGGTGGGAGAGATCAGCCCCCAGGCGCAGCAGCTGATAGATGTGACCAGACAGTGCTTTTTTGAAGGAATAAAGATGGCGAAAGCGGGAAATTATCTATTTGATATTTCCAATGCCATCGACGCCCATGCCACATCCTATGGTTACGGTATAGTGAGGGACCTGGTGGGGCACGGCATTGGAACGGCTCTGCACGAGGATCCGCAGATTCCAAACTTTGCACAGAAACGCAGAGGGATCAAGCTCCGGGCGGGTATGACCCTTGCCATTGAGCCAATGATTAATATGGGAGCCGCAGATGTGGTGTGGCTGGATGACGACTGGACGGTGGTGACGGAGGACGGTTCCCTGTCGGCCCACTATGAGAACACGATTCTGATCACGGACGGAGAGCCGGAGATACTGACATTATATTGAGAGGCGGCCCAGCGGTTTGGACGCGGCCCATGTGAAGAGAGGTAGGTATGACAGGATATTTTGCAACGGCTAAAGCGGGTCATGACACAGGCAGCCTGTATGTCATTGTGAGGGAGGAAGGCGCGTATGTCTATCTCAGCGACGGACGGCTGCGCAGCGTGGAGCATCCCAAAAAGAAGAGCCGCAGACATATCCAGATTATCGGGAAAACCGTGGAACAGGATATCTTAAGTCGCCTGCTGAACGAGGAAAAAGTATTTGACCACGAGATCAAATATGCCATAAAACAGTATTTGGCGGAGAAAAAGTTATAAACAGCATCTACCTGGACGGCTAAAGCGGCCAGACATTTATCACCAGGCCGTGCGCTGGTAGGGCGGATGCGGAACTCAATTAGTGAAGGGAGAGCGTATATGTCGAAGAGTGATGTAATTGAAATCGAAGGTACTGTAGTAGAGAAACTGCCCAATACCATGTTTCAGGTTGAGCTGGAAAACGGACATCGGGTGTTGGCGCATATCAGCGGGAAGCTGCGTCAGAACTTTATCCGCATTTTGCCTGGCGACAGAGTAACCCTAGAGCTGTCACCCTATGATTTGTCCAAGGGACGTATCATCTGGAGAGATAAGTAGTCGAAGGGCGTTAAAAACAGGAAAAAAGATGAATTTTACATGAAAAAGTACTTGCATTACCAATGTTTGCATGCTATAATGTAAAACGGTCTTTTTTGAAAGGAGGGTTTAACGTGAAGGTTAGATCATCAGTAAAACCGATTTGCGAAAAATGCAAAATCATCAAGAGAAAAGGACGCATCAGAGTTATTTGTGAGAATCCGAAACACAAGCAGAGACAGGGATAATCACCGCTTGATCACAGTTTTTTGATCGAGTATGTGAGTTCTTGTCCAGTTATTATGTGCGGCTGAACCAGCCTGTTTTGAGATGGGCTGATTATCATAGAACTGGGGTAGAGCTTACGGAGATTACTTCTTGATTACTGGACGAAGGAGTTTTTGTAAGATTGTAAAGAACACAATCTAACAAAAACTAGCCTTGTCCCAAAGAATTCGCCCAAGGCGAATTCTTTACAGACTGTAGCGAGGGCTATATTAGGTTTGCGGCAGACTAGGGGACAGAGCGTTCGGGAAGATCGGATTTGTAACAGAAGGCGTCCGGTTGGGTGAAAGCCCCAATCAATTAGTAACAGGCGTACAAAAACAGACCAACTACAGTACGCAGCGTTCATAATTATGAAAACGCAAAGAAAATGGAGGAAACGTAAATGGCTCGTATCGCAGGTGTTGACTTACCTAGAGAAAAACGAATCGAAATCGGTTTGACTTACATCTATGGCATTGGCAGAGTAAGCTCAAACAAAATCTTGGCCGAGGCAGGGGTGAATCCTGACACTCGTGTGAGAGACGTAACTGACGAAGAAGTGAAGAAGATCAGTGAGGCAATCGAGAAGATGGGCATTATGGTTGAGGGTGACCTCCGCAGAGAGACAGCCCTGAATATCAAGAGATTGCAGGAGATCGGCTGCTATCGCGGTATCCGTCATCGTAAGGGTCTGCCCGTTCGCGGTCAGAATACCAAGAACAATGCCAGAACACGCAAGGGTCCCAAGCGCACCGTTGCAAACAAGAAAAAGTAATTTGGTTTCATAGGACAATGATTATTAGGAAAGTAGGTTAGTTTAAAATGGCAAAAGTTGCAAAAAAAGTAACAAAAAAACGTGTCAAGAAAAACGTTGAACGCGGACAGGCACATATTCAGTCTTCTTTTAACAATACGATTGTTACGCTGACTGACGCTGAGGGCAACGCTCTGAGCTGGGCAAGTGCTGGTGGTCTTGGTTTTAGAGGTTCAAGGAAATCTACTCCGTATGCCGCGCAGATGGCGGCAGAGACAGCCACAAAGGCTGCTTTGGTACATGGGCTCAAGACCGTAGACGTGTTTGTAAAGGGTCCCGGTTCGGGACGTGAGGCTGCTATCAGAGCATTGTCTGCATGCGGCCTGGAGGTGACAAGTATCCGTGACGTAACTCCGGTTCCTCACAACGGATGCCGTCCTCCTAAGAGGCGTAGAGTCTAGTAGAAAGAGAACATCTAAGGCTGCAAAACACGCAGCCTAAGATATTCTATACTTTCTACGAAAGAATTTGCCTTGCAAATTCTTTAAGGTTTACGGCCTAATGGCTGTAAAAGAGAACAAATGTTGGAAGAAGGTACTGCGCGAAATGTGCGGTATTGTAAACATCTAATTAAAGGAGAAAAACAAAAATGGCAGTTAATCGTGTACCTGTATTAAAGAGATGCAGAGCGTTGGGCCTGGAGCCTTCCTATCTGGGCTATGACAAGAAATCCAACAGAACAAATGCCAGAGCTGGCAAGAAGGTAAGTGAGTACGGCCTGCAGCTGCGTGAGAAGCAGAAGGCTAAGTTCATTTATGGTGTGTTGGAGAAACCTTTCCACAACTACTATGTGAAGGCCGACAGAATGAAGGGCATGACCGGTGAGAATCTGATGGTTATGCTGGAGAGCAGACTGGACAATGTGGTGTTCAGAATGGGCTTTGCCAGAACCAGAAGAGAGGCGCGTCAGGTTGTGGGCCACAAGCATGTAACAGTCAACGGCAAGGTGGTAAATATTCCTTCCTATCTGATCAAGGCCGGTGACGTGATCGAGATCAAGGAGAGTGCAAGATCCTTACAGAGATACAAGGACATCGTGGAGGTTACCGGCGGCAGGCTGGTGCCCGAGTGGATGGATGTGGACATTGAGGCCCTGAAGGGAACCATCAAGAATCTTCCTACCAGAGAGATGATCGATGTACCTGTAGACGAGATGTTGATTGTCGAGTTATATTCCAAATAATTGAGGCGACAAGAATCCGTAAAAGGAGGGTATTTGCAGTGTTTGATTTTGAAAGACCGAATATTGAGGTTGTTGAGATTTCTGAAGACAAGAAATACGGTAAATTCGTAGTTGAACCTCTGGAAAGAGGCTATGGCATTACACTTGGTAACTCTCTGAGAAGAATCATGCTTTCCTCTCTGCCCGGCGCAGCAGTGAGCCAGGTAAAGATCGAGGGCGTATTGCATGAGTTCAGCTCCATCCCCGGTGTAAAAGAGGATGTGACGGAAATCATTATGAATATCAAGAGTCTGGCGATTAAGAACAACAGCGAGACCAATGAGGTGAAGACCGCCTATATCGAGTTCGAGGGTGAGGGTGTGGTGAAAGCCTCCGATATTCAGGTGGATCAGGATATTGAGATTCTCAATCCGGATCTGGTGATTGCTACGCTGAGCGGCAAGAATACCAAGCTGTATATGGAGCTGACCATTACCAGGGGCAGAGGCTATGTGAGTTCCGATAAGAACAAACGCGAGGATTTACCCATCGGTGTAATTGCGATAGATTCTATCTATACTCCCGTAGAGCGGGTGAATGTGACAGTGCAGAATACCCGTGTGGGACAGATTACAGACTTTGACAAGCTGACACTGGACGTCCACACCAACGGCACGTTGGTTCCGGACGAGGCAGTCAGCCTGGCCGCAAAGGTACTCAGCGAGCATTTGAGTCTCTTCATCAACCTGTCCGAGAATGCCAAGAATGCTGAGGTTATGGTTGAGAAGGAAGACAATGAAAAGGAAAAAGTGCTTGAGATGAGCATTGATGAACTGGAGCTTTCCGTTCGTTCCTACAATTGTCTGAAGAGAGCCGGTATCAACACGGTGGAGGAGCTGACCAACAAGACTTCCGAGGATATGATGAAGGTTCGGAATCTGGGCCGCAAGTCTCTGGAGGAAGTGCTGGCAAAGCTGAAAGAATTGGGGCTGCAGTTGAATCCCAGTGAAGATTAGAGACAGGAGAATTTCTAACATGATAAAGGACATCATGTAAGAAATTCTAACCTACTTAGAGACAGAAGAAAATCTAACATGATAAAATACATCATGTAAGATTTTCTAATCTGCTCTATAAAGAATCGCCGGAGGCGATTCTTTACGGTCTAAAGCTGTTATAGGATTTTAGCTTGTATAATTAAATGTGTTCCCGCAGTAAGTCCATGGGGCGTGGGGGAACTGTAACTTCGAGTGGAAATTGTATTGCGTCCGGTATGTAAGTCCGAAGAGCGTGGCCGGATGTACCATGAATGGAGAAAGGAAATTGTATTATGGCAAAGTACAGAAAATTGGGCAGAACTTCTTCCCAGAGAAAAGCTTTACTTAGAAATCAGGTGACTGCCCTGATTGCACACGGCAAGATCGTTACCACCCAGGCCAAGGCCAAGGAGGTACAGAAGATCGTTGAGGGTCTCATTGCACTGGCTGTCAAGGAGAAGGACAACTACGAGACCGTTACCGTTACCGCCAAGGTTGCCCGCAAGGACAAGGACGGCAAGAGAGTAAAGCAGATCATTGACAAGGACACCAAGGCTGTGTTGTCCGAGACCCATCGCGATAAGGATGGAAAGATTCTGAGAATCGAGAACGGCGTGACCGTGACTGTGTACGATGAGGTGGAGAAGGAGATCAAGAAAGACCTCCCCAGCAGACTGCATGCCCGTCGTCAGATGATGAAAGTGCTGTATCCCGTAGTTGAGGTTCCCAAGGAAGCTGCCGGCAAAAAGAAAAACACCAAGGAAGTTGACCTGGTGGCAAAGCTGTTTGACGAGTATGCTCCCAAGTATGTGGACCGCAAGGGCGGCTACACCAGAATCATCAAGGTTGGACAGCGCAAAGGCGACGCTGCTCTGGAGGTTATTCTGGAGCTGGTATAACAAAAAGAATCAAAAAGAGGAATTGATCTTTCATCAGTTCCTCTTTTTTAGTATAATAAAGCTGGAACTTAAATACAGGAGAGAAGATTATGTACGAATGCCCGGGCTGTGGAGCCAACATGAAATTCAATATTGCGTCCCAACAGATGGCCTGTGTCTACTGTGGCATGCAGGTGGAGCCTCACAGCCTGCAAAAGGATGAGGACGCCACCTCGGACGATACCTTTGAGATCACCCGATTTACCTGCCCCCAGTGTGGCGGCGAGATGCTCAGCGGCGATCAGGACGCCACAGCGTTCTGCAGTTTCTGCGGCGCCGCCAATATACTGACCAGCAGACTGGTGCGGGAAAAATGCCCCCGCTATATCATTCCCTTTAAAAAGACCAAGGAGGACTGCAAGAAGGCGTATGCTAAAAAAATGCGCTGGGCGCTCTTTGCTCCCCGGGAGATGCGTGACCCGTCCCACATAGACAGCTTTCGTGGGATATATATGCCCTACTGGACCTACCAGCTGGAGCAGAAGGGGGGCGTATGTTTTAAGGGCAAAAAAAGCTACCGGAAAGGGGATTATGTCTACACAGACCACTATGATTTGCAGGGGGAGATAGACGCCGATTACTATGGCTTTTCCTATGACGCCTCCTCCACCTTTTACGACAATATCAGTGAATCTCTGGCTCCCTATTATGTGAAGGAGCAGGTGGAATTCACCCCGGCCTATCTCAGCGGTTTCTACGCGGATATTGCGGATGTGGACGAGTATCTATACCGTGATAATGCGCTGATGATGGCGAACGAGAGCAGCTGGGCACAGATAAGCAGCACAAAAGCCTTTAAGAAATATAGTGTGAGCAGCACGAAGTCCAACTTGACGGAAAAGCTACATACCCAGTGTACTGCCGCCCACAGCACCATGTATCCGGTCTGGTTCCTGTCCTGGCGCAAGGACGACAGAGTGGCCTACGCCACCGTAAACGGCCAGACCGGAAAGGTGGCGGCGGACCTGCCCATTGACGTCAAAAAGTTTATTGCATTGGCATTGGCGCTGGCCGTTCCGCTGTTTATTCTGCTCAATATGATTGGTACGATGAAACCGAGTACTCTGCTGATACTGTGCAGTCTGCTGAGCATTGTCGCCGCCTGGATTTATCTGCTGGAGCTGCGGGCCATCCGCCGGCGGGAGAATAACGAGACGGACGCGGCGCTGCAGATGAAAGCGGCGTCCAAAACTCCATCGGTGATGTTGTCGCTGACATCGCTTATAATCTACATAATGTTTGGATGCATGTTTCTGCCCTTATGGCCAATCCTTGTCCTGGAATCTGGCGGGCGAGCCACAGTCATCTGGCCTCTTATAGCCCTGATAGTCTGTGCGGTATTTTTCTTTATGAGTCTATGGGCGGAGAAAAAGCTGGAAAACTACAGACACCGCTATGGAGGACTGGCTGCCATGGGAGCGCAGGCCGTGACAGCGATCATCTGTTATGTGAACCCGGTGTCGGACCTGTGGTATTATCTGGGAGCGCTGCTGATCATGCTGTCTATACTGTATGATATTCTGGATATTCTGAGGAGCTATAACCGGCTTGCCATGCGCAGACTTCCTCAGTTTGACAAGCAGGGAGGTGACGACCGTGCGTAAGATTGGATGTTTCAAAATGCTGGGACTGCTGGTTAGCTTGCTGATCTTCCTGAGCGTGGGACTGCCGGTTAAGGCCGAGATATTCTACACCAATGAGAATACAGGCTATCAGGTGTACATAGAGGATGACGCAGGACTGCTGTCCGTGGCGGAGCAACAGGAACTGGCAGAGCAGATGCAGGGCATTACCGCCTACGGAAATGTAATGTTTAAGACCATAAGTGAAAACAGCTCCAGTACCGACGGTTATGCCAGGGAATTTTACCGTGAGCGCTTTGGCAGTTCCAGCGGCACCATGTTTCTCATCGATATGGATAACCGCAACATCTGGATACGCAATGACGGACGTATCAGCAAGATTATAACCAATGCCTACTCCGACACGATCACGGACAACTGCTATCGATATGCCAGCAGGGGAGATTATTTCGGCTGTGCCCAGACGGCTTTCTCACAGATTGAGGCGCTGCTGGAAGGTCAGCGGATCGCCCAGCCCATGAAATATATCTGCAACGCCTTCCTGGCGATGATCCTGTCCCTGTTGTTTTCACTGGGACTGGTTCGTCTGATCTCGAAAAATACCGTACCCTGCCGCAATGATCTGTTGCGAGCGGCGCCCCACAAGTTTTGGCTGAACAATCCCCGGGCTATATACACGCACACCACCAAGGTGTACGATCCGCCTTCCTCAAGCAGCAGCGGTGGCGGAGGCAGCAGCGGTGGAGGTGGAGGTGGCGGAGGCAGCAGCGGCAGCGGCGGTGGCCATAGTTTCTGACGCTCCTTACGGTGTTTTCTGAAAATGCTGGTAGTCCTTACAGGAGTTCCAGTCGCCGCCCCAGGTAAAGCCATGTTCTTTAAAAAGGCGGCAGCACAGATCACTCTCATCGATCTTGTAGGGGAAGGACTTGCTGCGATCCGCATAGTCCTCTCCCGTGGCAGGGGCCACATTTATGGTGTGGTCCTTGTTGTAGGTAATATAAGGATTGTACAGAGGATTGATGTCGATCGCCAGCCCGTAGGCATGCCGAGACAGGCTGGAGGAACCCGATACCACCCGATAGTTGAAACAGGAGGTATTGTTGTCCTCCATGGACAGATCATCGTCCCCGCCGTATTCGTCTATCAGACGGATTTTCTCGATCTGATACTCAGCCTTGTACAGTTCATAAAAGATTTCCACAAGGTCCTGCGCTATGGCCTGGTTGCAAATCAGCTCGCCCTCTGCGGGATTTCCCTCAAAATCACAGTAAAGCACATGGACATATGAGAGGTCGCTGGTGAAAATAGCCGGTTCCTCCAGATTTTCGGGATAAGATACTCCCGTTATAAATTCTGCCAGACCATCGGAGAGGGGCTCATAGTAAAATCCCTCCTCCCATGTAATTCGCGCGTCCGCCATCAGTTCTTCGTTCAGAGAGAGGCCTGTCAGGGAAACGCTGTTGGGGTTTTTTGTCAAATTCTGCAGATCATCCGTCTCCATATCACTGTTCGCCTCATTTGTTTCCGGATTCTCTGTATCATATGCACCGCTCTCCGGGACTGATACACCTTCTGGCGCAGTTTCGGAAGACATATCCGTCTCGGGGGATGGCGAAAATGCGGGAGTCGGCTCCGGTTCGGCACTCCCCGCCGGTGTTGAAGTGGGCTGGGGATATTCCTGGGCAATGTCCCCCAGGGTCTGGGAGCCGATTCCTGCGATACGGCTGACACTGACACATATGACGATCACCGCCCCAATGGCAGTAAGTCCTTTTAATAGGATATTCCATTTCTGATTCATATTCGATGTACCGTGTCCTTCCTTCTAGTTGTGGGCAGAGGCTTTGTTGTATTAGCTTAATCCCCATAGTAGTCCAGCATATATTCATAAATATCTCTGGTTTGTTCTTCATCTCCCCATGATAAAGGGTCGTCCGCATAGCTTAGAATCCAAAATGGTTCTATGTCCTGAATGTTTCCTGGCAGATTTTCCCATAAGCCAAACATTCTACTTGCAAAATATTTTATATCTGAACAATTTTCGTAAACTGCCTTTAATTTGCCCATTAGAATTTTGCCGAACCGATTGTAGTCAAGACCATTGTAATCAATATGTGTTCTTATATAAATAACAGCTTTTTTGATATCTGTTTCCCATTCTAAATAGAGCAAAATTGCATAAGCCAATAAATCCTCCATACATGACCCCCGATTCGGTGTTATTCTAAATATATCATAAGCACTCAGCAAATTCAATGTGAGCTGGCGAAATCGCCGGAGTTTTATCCCGGCAACCATTATCTTAAAAGGGACTTTTTTATTTTGTGATTGTAAAAGCATGCTAATTTTAGTAAAATAGTAAGTTGAGGTATGTAGGAATGAGTATTGTAAAAACCGAGAATCTAGTGTATGAATATTTAAAACGGGACGAGGAAGGCAATGTGGAAGGTGTCACCAAGGCGGTGAACGATGTGTCGCTGCGCATTCGGCGCGGAGATTTCATAGCCATTGTAGGCCATAACGGTTCCGGAAAGTCCACTTTGGCCAAGCATATGAATGCCATACTGCAGCCCACTCAGGGCACGGTCTGGGTGGATGGCATGGACACCCGGCAGGAGGACAGGGTCTGGGAAATCGGTCAGAGGGCCGGCATGGTGTTCCAGAACCCGGACAACCAGATTATCGGACAGCTGGTGGAGGAGGATGTGGGATTTGGCCCGGAAAATCTGGGCGTTCCCACTGAAGAGATATGGAAACGGGTGGAGGAGAGCCTGCGGGCAGTGGGGATGTATCAGTACCGCACTCACTCGCCGAACAAGCTTTCCGGCGGTCAGAAACAGCGGGTATCCATCGCGGGAGTGCTGGCCATGCATCCACAGTGTATTGTGCTGGACGAGCCCACCGCCATGCTGGACCCCAGCGGCCGTAGGGAAGTGATTTGCGCTGTCAGGGAGCTGAATCAGGCGGAGAAGGTCACGGTTATCCTGATTACCCATTATATGGAGGAGGTTATCCATGCGGACCGGGTCTTTGTCATGGACCAGGGACGTATCGCCTTGGAGGGCACTCCCCGGGAGATATTTTCCCAGGTGGAGAGATTGCAGGAACTGCGGCTGGATGTGCCACAGGTGACGCTGCTGGCCCATGAGCTTCGGCGGCGAGGGCTGAAACTCCCGGAGGGAATTCTGACAACTCAGGAGCTGGTGAAGGCGCTTAGAAGGTATGAGTGGCCCCGGGCCGAGAGCGAGCCGGGAGAAGGGGGAGAAGATGGCGCTGACTGTTGAACATGTGAATTATATATATGATCCGGATACTCCCCAGGCCCGCAAGGCGCTGGACGATATCAGCCTGACGATACCGGAGGGACAGTTCATAGGGATCATAGGCCACACCGGTTCGGGAAAATCCACGCTTGTGCAGCATTTAAACGGGTTGATTAAGGCCACCGAGGGGCATATCTATTATAACGGACAGGACATTGACGCCAAAGATTACGACAAGAAAGAACTGCGCAGCAGGGTGGGACTGGTGTTCCAGTACCCGGAGCATCAGCTGTTTGAGGTGGATGTGTTCTCGGATGTGTGTTTCGGACCTAAGAATCTGGGCCTGGACAAGGAAGAGGTGGAGCGGCGGGCTGGGGAGGCCCTGGAAAGGGTGGGGGTGCCAAGCGAGTTGTACACCCAGTCTCCCTTTGAGCTCTCCGGCGGCCAGAAACGGCGGGTGGCCATTGCCGGTGTGCTGGCCATGCAGCCCGAGATATTGATTCTGGATGAGCCCACTGCCGGTCTGGACCCCAAGGGGCGCCGTGAGATTTTGGACCAGATCAAGCAGCTGCAGATCCAGACCCACATGACCATTCTGTTGGTCAGCCACAGCATGGAAGATGTGGCTGAATATGTGGACAGGATTATCGTGATGAACCAGGGGAAAATCTTATACGACGATATTCCGCAGAAGATTTTCAAGCGTTACCGGGAACTGGAGGAGATCGGCCTGGGCGCTCCTCAGGTGACTTATATCCTGCAGACGCTGAAAAAGAGCGGCCTGCCGGTGGACACGGAGGCCACTACAGTGCAGGAGGCGGCAGATGAGATTATGCGGGCGTTATACTGACTAACATGGAGTTTTTTTTATGCTGAGAGACATTACTTTGGGACAATATTATCAGACGGAGTCTGTGATCCACCGGTTGGACCCGCGGGTAAAACTGGCGGGGACTCTGCTGTATATCATATCCCTGTTTCTGTTTGAAAATATAGTGGGCTATGTGCTGGCAGCCCTGTTTTTGGCTCTGGTGATCGGTCTGTCCCATGTGCCTTTTAAATTTATGGTGCGGGGCATGAAAGCCATTCTTTTTCTGCTGCTGATTACGGTGGTGTTCAACCTGTTTCTGACTCCCGGTGAGACGCTGGTGAGTCTCTGGAAGTTGAAAATCACCCGGGAAGGGCTGCACAACGCCGTATTTATGGCTCTGCGCCTGTGCTTTCTGATTATGGGGTCGTCTGTCATGACCCTGACCACCACCCCCAACAACCTGACGGACGGCATGGAAAAGGGACTGCGGCCGCTGAAATTGTTTAAAGTACCGGTGCATGAGGTGGCCATGATTATGTCCATTGCTCTGCGCTTTATTCCCATTTTGCTGGAGGAGACGGACAAGATCATGAAGGCGCAGATCGCCAGAGGTGCGGATTTTGAGAGCGGCAATCTGATCCGGCGGGCCAAGGCCATGGTGCCCCTGCTGGTGCCCCTGTTTATCTCTGCTTTCCGCCGGGCCAACGATCTGGCCATGGCCATGGAGGCTCGCTGTTATCGCGGCGGTGAGGGGCGGACCAAAATGAAACCGCTGATCTATCAGCGCAGGGACGGGCTTGCATATCTGTGTGTCCTGCTGTATCTGGCATGCAAGGTGGCAGCGGGGATGCTAGTGTAAGAAGAAGTTCTAATTGCTTACAGCAAAGGCTGTTTCGCAAAGAACTTCTAATCTTACACATGAGAAACGAGGTATGTATGGAGAAAAAGAGGGTGCGTCTGACAGTTGCCTACGACGGAACGGCGTATCACGGCTGGCAGCTGCAGGAGAACGGCATTACCATAGAGAGCGAGCTGAACCGCTGTCTGACCCAGCTGTTGGGAGAGCCAATTCAGGTCATCGGGGCCAGCCGCACAGACGCGGGGGTTCATGCTCTGGGCAATATTGCCGTGTTTGATACCGCCGCCCGAATGCCGGCGGAAAAGATATCTTATGCGCTGAATCAGCGGCTGCCGGAGGACATTCGGATACAGCGTTCCGAGGAGGTTCCCCGGGACTGGCATCCCCGCCATGTGAAGAGCCGTAAGACCTATGAATACCGGATATACCGGGGGGCTTTTTCCATGCCCACCAGGCGGCTGTACACCTACTTTACCTATCATGAGCTGGATGTGGAGGCGATGGATCGCGCGGCGCGGTATCTGGAGGGTGAACATGATTTCAAGAGCTTTTGCCAGACCGGTGCGCAGGTGGAGAGTACCGTGCGGCACATTTACTCCATAGAGCTGTGTGAGCAGGGGGCGGAGCTGGTGCTGAGAATCTGCGGCAGCGGTTTTCTCTATAATATGGTAAGAATTATCGTCGGCACGCTGCTGGAGGTGGGCCGGGGCAGGCGCAGCCCGGAGGATATGGAGGCGGTGCTGGCCGCCTGCGACCGCCGGGCCGCGGGCCCCACCGCTCCCGCCCAGGGGCTTACGCTGATGAAATACGAATTTTTGGAAGAGAGATAAGGTTGACAAGAGAGGTCGATAATGATAGACTTGTAGTAGGTCTATTGTTATCGACTTATTTGCGTGAAAATACAGGCAGCGGAAAACCGTGTGTCTGCGGGAGTGGAGGTTATCATGGAGTACGCTAAATTGTGTGACAGTGAATATCGTTTTATGCAGGTGGTGTGGGAGCATGCCCCGATTGGCAGCGGTCAGCTGGTGAAACTGTGCGAGGCCAGGCTGGGCTGGAAGAAGTCCACCACCTACACGGTGCTGAAAAAGCTGGTAGAGAAAGGGTATCTGCGCAATGACAATGCCCTGGTGACAGTGCTGGTGCCCCAGGAGAGGGCGGAGCGGGAGGAGTCCACATACTTCGTGGAGCGTACCTTTGGCGGTTCGCTGCCCCATTTTCTGGCAGCATTTCTTGGCGACAAGCAGTTGTCAACGCAGGAGGCGGAGGCCATAGAGGAAATGATCCGGGCCCACAGGGAGTCTGACGGGAGATAGGATCTATGAACATAGCAGAAATCTTTTTGACAATGGTAAACAGGAGCATTACAGCGGGCATTGTGATTCTGGCCGTACTGCTGGTGAGAGCGTTGCTGGGGCGGCTAAACGTACCCAGGCGGTATATCTATCTGCTGTGGCTCATACCGGCTCTGCGCCTGCTGTGTCCGGTGACGCTCTCCTCCGTCACAAGTCTGTTCAATCTCCCGGTATTTGACCGGGCCGTACAGACGGAGACAGGGCTGACCTATCTGCCGGAGGAACTGACGGAGTTGGCGCAGTCTGGGGAGCAGCCCGGGGAAACTATGGGCGGTGTGCAGAACGGCTCCTACGGCATGGGCGCTGTGCGGCGGGATATCGGGGAACCGGCTAACTATTATGGGGGTCAGGTATTTGAACTGCCACCACGGCGTCCCGAGCGAGAGGGCGGCTTAGACAGTCTGGCGGCGGTGAAACTCTCCGATTCCGTGGACTGGGGGCGAATGGCTCTGCATGGTCTGGTGGGCGCCTGGCTTGCGGGTGTAGCGGCGCTGACCTTCCGGCAGCTGTGGGCCTACGGCAGGATTCGCAGACAGGTGGCCCAAGCGGTGCGCTTTGAGGACCAAAACAATGTTTTTATTTGTGAAAATATAGGTACGCCCTTTGCCATGGGCGTATGGCGCAGCAAAATATATATTCCCTGCCGCATGGAGGAGAGGGAGCTGCCCTATGTTCTGCTGCACGAGCAATATCACATACGGCGGCATGACCTGTGGGTCCGGCTGCTGGCCTGCGTCCTGCAGATTATTTACTGGTACAATCCTCTGATATGGGTGGCGGTCCGATGTATGGAGCGGGATATGGAGATGCGCTGTGACGAGTACGTGCTGGGCAGATTGGGAGAGAATATTCGATACGATTACAGTTTTTCTCTGCTGTCCTATGCCGTGGGGAGACGTTGCCGCCCCATGGACATGACCGCCTTTGGAGAGTCAGGGACAGGAAGAAGAGTAAATCATGTGCTGCGATACAAAAAGGCAGGAATCTGCATTACTATATTGGCGGTGATAGCTATATTGGCGGTATCGGCGGTCTGCCTGACGGATCGAAAGCCACGGGAGGACAGTCTGCCCGAGGAGACAGCCCATGTGGAAAAGACCTATTTCTGGGGACAGCAGGAGCTAAAAATCCAGCTTCCGCAGGGCACATCACCAGTCATGTCTCTGGTGGGACGCAGCACAGTAGACCTTCCGTCCGCCACGGAGACTGGGGACTATGGCAGCGGCACGTATTGCGTGGGGGAGCACTGCTTTTTCCTGGTGCGTCCCCTTTACGCGGAGGATGAGGTGTCCTACGAAATGCAGGTGTTTGACGGGGACAGGAAGGAGTGGAGCGGCGGCTTTTTGGAGCTGGAGCTGCTGGAGCAGGGATATCTGTATGATATGTTTGCCGTCTCCGACGAGGAACTGGTGTACCTGATCACCGTCAAGGACGGCTGGCGGTATGAGGCATACTACGCAGTGCATGTAAACCGGGCGGGGGAGGAGCTGAAAAGGGTGGATCTGCTGCCCATATGTCAGGAACTGGACATGGTGCAGGAGCAGGTGCTGCCCACCAATATCTGTGTGGACAGCCAGGGAAACTACTATATAGTATCCTTTGACGGCAAGCAGATGGCGATTCTGGACGGGGAGGGAAACCTTCTGGAAGACCGGGATTGCAGTGTCCGGTACAAGAAGATTATTCCCTGGATGACCGCAGGGCCGGACGGGGGCATCCTGACCCAGGGGTATCATGAGACAGACGGCATGGAATGGCTGTGGCTGGAGGGAGAGCAGGAAAAGCACCTGGGAGGTGTGCGGGGCGGCAGCTTTTCAGACCGGATCATTCCCCTGGACAATGGTATTTACTATTATATTACGGGCGAAAAAAAGATATATCAGGGGGATGAAAAAACGGGGGATGCGGAGTTTTTGTTTGACGCCGGAAATATCATCGGAGCCTGGGGTGAGGTGACGGTCAACGAGGAAGGCGAGATACTGCTTTTTACTTTGAAGGAAGACTGCGCTGTGGCCTATGTGCTAAACCGCGCCGGGGAGACCGAGATGGGACAGGGGGGCGAAAACATAACAGTTACTGATCCCTTGTATGTCATTGATATCCAGAGCTGGAGGGGGGAACAGAAAGGTGTGGAGTTCACTCTGCCAATATTTATGGCGGACCATCCCGAATATGCCTTTGATCTGCATGTGGTGCCGGAAACGACAAGAGAAGAGCGAAGCGCCGTCCACGACAGGGTGTGGAATGAGCTGATAGCCGGGAAAGGTCCGGATATATTATTTATTGATGAGGAGGATTTGTCCGCCCTCTGGGAAAAGGGTGTGCTGATGGATCTGAGAGAGCTGGTCAGTCAGGAGACGCTGGACCAGATTTATCCCGGTCTGCTGGCTACGGGAACCATTGATGGCAGCCTGGCCGGAGTCAGTGATAACTATTATATTAATTCCATGGTGACCAGCACGGAGATATGGTCGGAGGAGGAATGGACCGTGGAGGATGTGGTGGGCATGCTGGAGACAGGAGAATTTCCCCATGCGATGTCCAACCTGGGCTCCCAATATTGTGGCGGCAATACTCTTGTATGGATACTGGTGGGCCACGATATGGCCAACTCTCCTTTTATTGACTGGGAGAAAGGAACCTGCAGCTTTGACAGTGAACTGTTCCTTCGGCTGCTGAAGGTGGCAAAGCAGTATGACTATGATAGCACCGTGGAGGTAGAAGGCATGGAGCAGGATTATCTGGCGGCATACTCGCAGCTGCTGGAGGGCGGACTTCTGGCTGTGGAGTGCGGTATCTTTGCCCAGGATGATTATGTAAGGATCAGGCAGCGAATGGGAGAGAAATACAACCGGCCCGGCATACCGGGAGCCACGGGTTCCAGACAGGTGCCTGAACCCAGAGGATATTATGTGGTAAACAAAAACTGTGCCAATAAGGAGGCGGCAGCGGCATATCTGGAATTTGTGCTGAGCGAGGATAATATCAGGGACTATAGGAGAGACTGCCAGGATACTCTGATCTTCAGAGACTGGGAAGGGAAATGGGCCGTGGGCATAAGAGACATAACCGGTTCCTATATCTCCTATCTGCTGGACAGAAACGATCCGGCTCTGTTTGATGAGGAGATGCCGGAAATCTATAAGGAGTATCTGAGATACAGCGAGGATTACTATGATTACATGGAAACTCTGAAAGGAAGTCTTCCGGCGGATGATTATATAGTAAATATCATTCTGGAGGAGATAGATAACTATTTAGAGGGAAACCAGAGCGCGGAGCATGTGGCGGATGTCATCCAGCAACGGGTGCAAATCTATCTGAGCGAGCGGCAGTAAAACAGAGCAAATGGGGAAGAAGACTTATGAACATAACGGAAATCTTTTTGACAATGGTAAACAGGAGTATTACGGCGGGCATTGTGATTCTGGCCGTGCTGCTGGTGAGAGCATTCCTGGGGCGTTTGAACGTACCCAGACGGTATATCTACCTGCTGTGGCTCATACCGGCTCTGCGCCTGCTGTGCCCGGTGACGCTCTCCTCCGTCACAAGCCTGTTCAATCTCCCGGTATTTGACCGGGCGGTGCAGACGGAGACAGGGCTGACCTATCTGCCGGAGGAGCTGACGGAGCTGGCGCAGTCTGGGGAGCAGCCCGGGGAGACTATGGGCAGCGTGCAGAACGGCTCCTACGGCATGGGCGCTGTGCGGCGGGATATCGGGGAACCGGCTAACTATTATGGGGGCCGGATATTTGATCTGCCGCCACAGCGTCCCGAGCGAGAGGACGGCTCAGACAGTCTGGCCGCGGCGGAACTCTCCGATCCCGTGGACTGGGGGCGAATGGCTCTGCATGGTATGGCCTGTGTCTGGCTGGCAGGAATGGCATTTCTGGCGTTTCGGCAGCTGTACGCCTACGGCAGGATACGCAGACAGGTGGCCTGCGCGGTGCGCCTTGAGGACGAGAGCGGCGGCAATGTCTATGAATGTGAGAAGATCAGCACTCCCTTCACCATGGGAGCGCTGCGCGGCAGGATATATCTTCCCTGTCATATGGCGGAGGAGGAACAGAAATATGTGCTGCTCCATGAGCGATACCATATCCGGCGTCATGACCTTCGGGTCCGGCTGCTGGCCTGTGTCCTGCAGGTGGTCTATTGGTACAATCCCCTGGTATGGGTGGCGGTCCGCTGTATGGAGCGGGATATGGAGATGCGCTGCGACGAGTATGTGCTGGAGCAGATGGGGGAGGACATACGGTATGATTACAGCTTATCCCTGCTGTCCTATGCAGCGGGCAGACGTTACCGGCCTCTGAACGTGGCGGCCTTTGGGGAATCGGGAACAGGAAAGAGGGTGAAACATGTGTTAAAGTACAAAAAAACGGGTATCTGTATCATTGCTCTTGCGGTGGTGGCTATATTGGCAGCATCGGTGGTCTGCCTGACGGATCGAAAGCCCCGGGAGGAGAATCTGCCGGAGGAGACGGACTCAGTAGAAAAGACTTATTTCTGGGGACGGCAGGAGCTGCAGATCCAGCTTGGACAGGGTGCGGCGCCCGCCATGTCTCTGGCGGGCCGCAGCATAGTGGACCTTCCGTCCGCCACGGAGGCGGGAGACTATGGCAGCGGCACGTATTGCGTGGGGGAGCACTGCTTTTTTCTGATGCGTCCCCTTTATGCGGAGGATGCGGTGTCCTACGAAATGCAGGTGTTTGACGGGGACAGGAAGGAGTGGAGCAGCGGTTTTTTGGAGCTGGAGCTGCTGGAACAAGGATACCTGTACAGTATGTTTGCCGTCTCTGATGAGGAGATAGTATATTTGATCACCGTTATGGACGGTCGGCAGTATGAGGCATACTACGCAGTGCATGTAAACCGGGCGGGAGAGGAGCTGAAAAGGGTGGATCTGCTGCCCATATGTCAGGAGCTGAACATGATACAGGAGCAGGTGCCGCCCACCAATATCTGTGTGGACAGCCAGGGAAACTACTATATAGTATCCTTTGACGGCAAGCAGATGGCGATTCTGGACGGGGAGGGAAATCTTCTGGGAGAACGGGATTGCAGTGTCCGGTACAAGAAGATTATTCCCTGGATGACCGCAGGGCCGGATGGAGGCATCCTGACCCATGGGTATCATGAGACAGACGGCATGGAATGGGTGTGGCTGGAGGGAGAGCAGGAAAAGCATCTGGGAGGTGTGCAAGGCGGCAGCTTTTCAGACCGGATCATTCCCCTGGACAATGGTATATACTATTATATTACGGGCGAAAAAAAGATATATCAGGGGGATGAAAAAACAGGGGATGCGGAGTTTTTGTTTGATGCCGGAAATATCATCGGAACCTGGGGTGAGGTGACGGTCAACGGGGAGGGAGAGGTACTGCTTTTTGTCCTGAAGGACGACTGCGCCGTGGCTTATGTGCTGAATCGCGCCGGGGAGACCGAGATGGGGGAGGGCGGCGAGTCCATCCTCATCACAGATCCCCTGTATGCCACCAGCATTGCAAACTGGCAATTTACCGTGGATATAGAAAACACCCTGCCGATATTCATGGCGGAACACCCGGAGTATGCCTTTGATCTGCAGGTGGTGCCAGAAACGACAAGGGAAGAGCGCAGCGCCGTCCACGACAGGGTGTGGAGCGAGCTGATAGCCGGAAAAGGTCCGGATATATTCTTTATTGACAAGGAGGATCTGGATGCTCTGTGGGAAAAGGGTGTGTTGATGGATCTGAGAGAACTGGTCAGCCAGGAGACGCTGGACCAGATTTATCCCGGCCTGCTGGCTACGGGAACCATTGACGGCAGTCTGGCCGGAGTCAGTACTTTCTATAATATCAACTCCATGGTGACCAGCACGGAAATATGGCCGGAGGCGGAATGGACCGTGGAGGAGATGGTGGCCCTGTTGGAGGCGGGGGAATATCCCAAGGCTTTCAACCGAATGTATGGGTACGTCGGAGACAGCCTTCTTGTGTATATGTTGACATGCTATGATATGGCCGGTTCCCCCTTTATCGATTGGGACGCAGGAACCTGCAGCTTTGACAGTGACCTGTTCATTCGGCTGTTGAACGCGGCAAAGCAGTACCGGACTGAGTCGAGTGTAGCAGATGGAGGTACCTTTAGTTTTAGTATAGAAGGAATGTATGAAGATCTGTTGGACGGCAATTGCCTGGCAGTCGTAGATATAGTTGCAGATCGGGGGCAGTTTGTGACGATAAAGCAATTTATGGGGGACAAGTATAATAGACCTGGCATACCGGGGGATGGCGGCTCCAGCCAGGTGGTTAACCCTATAGGTTTTTACGTGGTGAATAGGAACTGCAAAAATAAGGAGGCGGCAGCGGCATATCTGGAATTTTTGATGAGCGCCCAGATTATGGGAGATTACCGGAGGGATTGCCGTGACACCTTCGAGGTCGTCAGGGACTGGGAAGGCAAATGGGCCATAATTAAGCGGAGTCCCACCGGAGGCTATGAATATCATTATCTGCTGAAACAAAACGACCCCGCCATATTTAGCGAGGAGATGCCAGAGTGCTATGTAGAATATCTGGAGTGCTGTGAGGCCTATTATGCCTACATGGAATCCCTGGAGGGACAGTCGCCCGTGGACAGCAGGATAGAGGACATTATCGAGGAAGAAATTGCTAGTTTCTTTGGGGGAAATCAGAGCGCGGAGCATGTGGCGGATGTCATTCAGAGACGTGTGCAGCTCTATCTGAGTGAGCAGCAGTAAAAAGTGGTAAAAAGTTGAAAAACTGTATTGACAGCGGGAAAAACCTATAATATAATATATCACTGTGACGGAGTTTGTACGTCACCCGGCCATGCTGAGTCAAAGCCCCGATGAGGCATGGAGAAAAGATCAATCAGGTTTCGGATTTTCTTGAGCTGTAGCCGGACATCTGCAGCGCCTGAGAGGAAGAGACCATCTCAACAAGTCGAATGACAAAGTAATACGGAGGTAATGTAATGAAAACATTTATGGCTAGTCCAGCTACTATCGATAGAAAATGGTATGTAGTAGACGCTACAGATCAGACCCTGGGCCGTTTGGCATCTGAGATTGCCAAGGTACTCAGAGGAAAGAATAAGGCAATCTTTACTCCTCATATGGATTGCGGCGATTATGTGATCGTAATCAATGCGGAGAAGGTTAAGGTTACAGGCAAGAAGTTAGACCAGAAAATATATCATCATCATTCCGACTATGTCGGCGGCATGAAAGAGACCACCCTGAGAGAGAAGATGGCGAAGAAACCTGAGCAGGTGATTGAGCTGGCTGTCAAGGGTATGCTGCCTAAGGGACCTTTAGGAAGACAGATGTACACCAAGCTGCATGTATACGCAGGGCCTGAGCACAACCATGCCGCTCAGAAACCTGAAGTACTGACATTCTAAAGGACGGAAAGGAGAATAGATCATGGCTAAGACAGCAAAATACTACGGAACTGGTAGAAGAAAGAAGTCCATCGCAAGAGTATATCTGGTACCCGGCAAGGGCGATGTGACCATCAATAAGAGAAATATGGACGATTACTTTGGTCTGGAGACACTGAAGGTGATCGTGCGTCAGCCCCTGGTAGCTACAGATACCGTTGACAAGTTTGATATCATTGTCAATGTAAAGGGCGGCGGATATACCGGCCAGGCAGGAGCCATTAGACACGGCGTTGCAAGAGCGCTGCTGCAGGCGGATGCCGATTACAGACCCACTCTGAAGAAGGCGGGCTATCTGACAAGAGACCCTCGTATGAAGGAGAGAAAGAAGTATGGTCTGAAGGCTGCGAGACGCGCACCTCAGTTCAGCAAGAGATAAACAGAAGAGCTACAAAGATTCAATATATTACTCCGCAGGTTTTCCTGCGGAGTTTTTTTATGTGTGCAACGGTTTCTGGGCCATACTCCTGAAATTTTCTATATTATAAGAAAATATCCATCTAAATTAAAAATTACTTGATAATATCTATGACATGAATTATACTATTAAAAGAATTCGATTGTGGAATTTATGGAAATAGTACATAGGAGAACAATGGTATGAGCTTTGGAAATAAACTGTATCAGTTAAGAACCGAGAGAGGAATTTACCAGAAAGAACTGGCGGAGTATCTGGCCGTTTCGATAGGGACGATTTCCAATTATGAGAACAGTGTACATAGCCCGGACTTGGAGACCCTGTGCAGATTTGCGGAATATTTCCAGGTGTCTACGGACTTTTTGCTGGAACTCACTGACAATGCGGAAACTATGGAGAATCTGAATGTGCAGCTCTCGGAGGGTCATACGGTCGGAAACGCCCTGAATTCCATTCAAGAGTTGTCCATGCCCGGACGCCAGAAAATGATCAAATATCTGACCATGATTAATATATATGAGGAGATGCCCAAAAAGGAGAGGATTATCGGCAAACAGAAACAGATCATAGACCAGCAGGCTCTGGAAATCAGCCGTCTTAAGGAACGCCTGGAGAGTTTAGAGAAAAATTTGTAAAATATAAGAAGATTATGTCAGAAAATCAGTTGATAATATCTAGAATACATATTATAATATCGCATAGGGGTTTAGATATGGGGGAATTGCAATATGAATTTCGGAGAAAAGCTATTTCAACTGAGAACTGAACGGGGAATTTATCAAAAGCAGCTGGCGGAGTATCTGTCTGTGTCAATAGGCACTATATCCAACTATGAGAACAGTGTACATTATCCGGATTTGGAGACTCTGTGCAGGTTTGCTGAATATTTCAAGGTATCCACAGATTATCTTCTGGACCTCACGGGAAACGCAATGCCCATTGATAGTCTGAATACACAGTTGACGGACGGGTACACGGTGGGCGGCGCCCTGAACATTATACTTGAACTTTCCCAGCCCAGCCGCCAGAGACTCGGCAAATATCTGGCCATGCTCAAGACATGCGAGGAAATGCCCCAGAAGGAGCAGACTATCCGCAGTCAAAAGCAGTTGATCAAGCACCAGAAACAGGTGATTGAACGGCTGAATCAGACGATTGACAGACAGGCCGGGGTAATTCTTGAACTGAGGGAGCAACTTAAGGAAAAAAAAGTTGAAATTCCCCCTAAAGTATTTTCTGAAGCCACCGATATATAATATGTCGGAAGGACAGGAGGATTACAGAGCCTGAAGGAAAAATAAAATAAAATAAAAAAATTTTTCAAAAAGCTCTAAAGTTTTCCAGAAACCCACCGATATACATAACAAGTAAAGCGAATGAACGAAAGTTCAGAGCTTACCACCAACGTAATCGAGAACTGATCCGCACAATCAGGGACAGGTTACAGTAACATTTGCCGGGATGGCGATACGTGCGAATCGAAGGAACGGCAAGCAAAAATAATAAGCCGCAAGGAAGCGGCGTCAAAATTCAAGGAGGAATATATTATGGTAGTACAACCCAACTTACGCGCAGTTAACTCTAACAGAATGCTTGGTTTAACAGCATCCACTCAGTCCAAGTCCACCGAGAAGTTATCTTCCGGTTACAAGATCAACCGTGCAGCTGATGACGCTGCTGGCTTGGCTATCAGCGAGAAGATGAGACGTCAGATCAGAGGTCTGACTCAGGCATCCGCTAACTCTCAGGATGGTATCTCCATGGTGCAGACAGCAGAAGGTGCTCTGAATGAAGTGCACGACATGCTGCAGAGACTGAACGAGCTGGCTGTTAAGGCTGCTAACGGAACCAATCAGTCCGAGGATCGTAGCTACATCCAGAAGGAAGTTGTACAGCTGCAGGCTGAGATTACCAGAACATCCAATGACACCACTTTCAACAAGTTCCAGCTGCTGACCAGCACCAAGACCATTACGCTGCAGGTTGGTACTGAGAAGGGTCATGAGATTCAGGTTAATCTGAAAGGCATGAGCGCAACATCTATCGGTGTTGGCAGCGCCAAGGTAAAGATGGATACTGCTACAGCTGCTAAGACTTCCATCGCTGCAATCGAGGCTGCTATCAAGTCCGTTTCCGAGTTGAGAGCTGATCTCGGTGCTGTACAGAACAGACTGGAGCACACTGTTAACAATCTGGATAACGTTGTTGAGAACACCACAGCTGCTGAGTCTCGTATCCGTGATACCGATATGGCAACTGAGATGGTTAAGTACTCCAACAACAACATTCTGGCTCAGGCTGGTCAGGCAATGCTGGCACAGTCCAACCAGGCTAACCAGGGCGTACTTTCCTTACTGCAGTAATCGTAAGACCATAGTAAAAGCTAACGGAAAGAGGTTGACGAAAGTCAACCTCTTTTGCTATCATAGTAAACGACATTAGATATTTAGATGTCGTTTACTATGGGACTGGGACAGGAACTGTGAGATGAGTGGACGAATAGATTTTCCGGATGATTATTTTCGACCGGAGATACGCTGTGGCTATATGGTGGACCGAACCATGAAGACAGTGTGGGCGGCGCAGATTGAGGTGCTGGCGCATATAGCGGAGATCTGTGAGCGTCATGGCCTGAGGTTTTATGCCATGTTTGGCACGCTGTTGGGAGCTGTGCGGCATAAGGGCTATATCCCTTGGGATGACGATTTGGATATCGGCATGCTGCGGGAGGACTATATGGGGTTTTTGGAGGTGGCACAGGGAGAGCTGCCCCCGGAGTATCAGATGCTTGGGGTATATACGGACCCGGACGGCGTGACAGCTATCACCCGTGTGCTCAATGGCAGTCGGATCGATCTGGCCGGGCAGCGTATGGAGGAATATCATGGGTGTCCCTTTGTGGTGGGAATTGATATTTTCCCTCTGGACTATGTGCCTGCGGATGCTGGGGCGAGAGCGGAGCAGTACGATTGGCTGCATTTGATCCAGAGGACGTTTCAGAATGCCATGGCTTATATCCAAAGAGAGGAACTGGGACTTGATTCGGCAGTGGCGGACGAGTGCCGGAGACAGATGGAAACAGGGCTGAAGAAATTGGAGCGACAGTTCCAGTATGCGATGGATCCCACAAAGTCCATATCCTGGCAGCTTTTGACGCTGTATGATCTGGTGGGTATGATGTACGGGGAGGAAGAGTCTGCCTATGTCACCTCTCATCAGATATCCTGTAATGCGGATCGGATGCTGTGGAACAAGGAGTGGTTTGCAGAGAGTGTTCCCATGGGCTTTGAGAATGTGTTTCTGCCCGCACCAGCGGGATGGGATCATATCCTGCGGATAAACTATGGGGATTATATGAAATTCCCTGTCCGGAAGGTTAGTCATGGCGGGTATGCGGACCAGACGGAGATCTTGATGCAAAGGGGGGTGTGGAGTCCCAAGGCGGAGCCTTCCCCTGTGCCCCTCCCCAGACAGGGGGAACTATATATACCGCAGCAGGCAGGAGGCATGGAGGCGTTAAGGAATGGTCGCAAATTGGTGCTGTATGGCACCAGCCTGACAGGTATGCTGCGTGGCGGCGAGAGATACCTGCAGAAGATCCGGCATACAATCCAAGTCTTTGCCGGGCAAAAAGGCGTGGTTCTCTGGTGGTATCCCCATGACGGCCGGGAGTGCCGATACAGAGAGCTGGAACCGGAGCTTTTTGAGGAATATGAGCGTTTGGTAGAGGAGTACCGGACAAGCGGTCAGGGTATTCTCGACCAGACAGATCAGACAGAGAGAGCGGTGGAGCTGTGTGACGCTTTTTACGGCGATACGGGGGAACTGTATGAGCTGTTCCGTCAGACGGGCAAACCGATGATGAGGCAGAATGATGATATCCTTTCCTAAAAACTACTTTGACACGGAGACCAGATGCCGTTTTACCATAGGCAAGCTGATGAAATCCAACTGGGCGGCGCAGCTGGAGGTGCTGGAGGTACTGAAGGAGGTGTGCGCCAAACACAATATCACCTTTTTTGCGGGATTTGGCACCCTGATCGGTGCCGTGCGGCACAAGGGTTTTATCCCCTGGGACGACGACATAGACGTGACTATGAAACGCCCGGACTATATGCGTTTTCTCTCGGTGGCCAGGCAGGAGCTGCCATCGGAGTATCGAATACTCAGCATGTATTATGAGGAGGAGTGGAACGGCTCTTTCTCCCGTATAACTAACGGAGGAATAATATCCACAGAGCACGAACATCTGGCACGGTATCACGGCTGTCCCTTTAGCGTAGGGATTGATATTTTTCCCATAGATTACTATCCTAAGACAGCTCAGGAGCAGTCACTGCAGTGGGCGCTGCTGGAGGTGGTAAAGAAAAATATCAACTACTGCGATGAGCTGCTGGAGATGGAGAATCCGCAGGAGGACGTGGTGGCGCTTTGCCAGGAAGCTCTGGTCAGGGGACTGGAGCTGCAATATGGATATCTGGGCATTCCGGTGGATACAGAAAAGAGCATTCAAAATATCCGTAACCAGCTGTTCCACATCTATGACAAGATATGCATGATGTATCAGGCGGAGGAATGCGATGAGATGGTGGCGTTCCAGGCGAATATTTCCCGACTGGCGGGCAGATGGAAGAAGGAGTGGTTCGACAGGGCTGTTCCCATGGGCTATGACGTCACCTGGATACCGGTACCGGTGGAATATGACAAGGTTCTGCGGGCTACCTTCAAAGATTACCGCAATCCGATATATCGTCCCGGCGGACATGACTATCCCTATTATAGGATGCAGCTGGAACTGCTGCAGCAACAGGACACATGGGTGTTGGAGGATGGCCTGGAAGCGGGAGTATATCAGGAAATTCCCGGGTGGGAGAAAATGAAAGAGGAAGGCGAAGGGGCTGTGGTGCCCAAGGAGTGGCAGCAGCTGATGCAGGATGATACGGGAAAGCCCAAAAAGACTGTGTTGTATGCGACCTCTCTGTTGGGCTTGCTGCGGGGAGAAGACGCCTATCTGCAAAAAATGAAATCCGCGCTGGATATTTTCCGCGGACAGCGGGACGTGGCGCTGTGGTGGATACCCTGCCAAACGGAAAACTGCCTGTATCGGGAGCAGAATCCGATCCTTTTTGATAATTTTGAGAAGATGTGTCGGGAGTACATAGATGCCGGGTGGGGAATTTTTGATGACAGCGGTGACTATGCGAGGGCGGTGGTGCACTGTGACGCCATGTATGGAGACTACGGCGAGATATATGAGATGTACCGCAAGAGTGGTAAGCCCATCATGATACAGGACGAGGCCGTATGCGGCGGCGGAATTTAAATATTGACAATTCTCTGATATGCTGTATAATGAAGACACAACAGCAGAAAGAATAGCAGGACTCATTCTAAGCGAGTCACTATTCTTTCTGCTGTTTTACTTTTTAGAAAAAGAGGAGGAATCAATCTATGGCACAAGAGAATGGAAACGGGAAAGTGATTTCCAACCGGGAGACGAAGAACAGCGCGTTTATAACCTATTTCAGTGAGCCGGAGAACGCTTCGCAGTTATATGCAGCGCTGGGGGATGGGGAGGCATCCCCGGAGGACATTACCTATGTCACTCTGGAGGGTGTACTGTTTATCGCTCGGAAAAACGACCTGGCATTCACTGTGAAAAACCGGGTGCTGGTTATCAGCGAGCATCAGTCTACAATTAATGAGAATATGCCCCTGAGGGATCTGCTGTATCTGGGGCGTACTCTGGAAAAACTTCTGGACGAGAGATCCATCTATAAGCGCAGTCTGCTCAGAATTCCCACCCCGGAATTTTTTGTCTTTTATAACGGTAACGACCCGTATCCGACGGAAAAAATCCTGCGACTTTCCGATGCCTATCTTGAAAAGATAGAGCAACCTATGTTAGAATTGACAGTGAAAGTAATCAATATCAATTTCTCATCGGGACATAGATTTCTGCAGGAGTGTCGTCCGATGTATGAGTATTCCTGGTTTATCCAGCGAATCAAGGACTATCAGGCGGACGGCTGGTCCAGAGACGCGGCGATCACCCAGGCAGTGAAAGACTGTCAGAGTGAAGGAGTCCTGGTGGAGTTCATTAAGAAACATGGCTCGGAGGTGGCAAATATGCTGTACACGCAGTGGAACTGGGACGATGCGATGGCGGTGGAGAGAGAAGAGGCGTATGCGGAGGGAGTAAGCCAGGGAATGACGCAGGGAATAAGCCAAGGAATAAGCCAAGGAATAGCTAAGGGTGTAGCCCAGGGCATCCTCGATCTGCTGGAGGAACTGGGCGAGATTCCCGAGGATATGACTGCCCGTATCCAGGCGGAAGAGAGCCTAGACACTCTACGCAGATGGCACAAGGAGGCCGCCCGTGCAGAAAGCTTTACGGATTTCCGGGAAAAAATGGTATAGGTACTGTGGCAGTGAATACCTTGCATATACGAAAATGAGGAAAATATGATACAGTTTTCACAAGACTTTCTACAACATGAAATCAGAGAAGATTTTTACATAGATTCCACTATGAAGACGGTATGGGCGGCAACATTGGACCTCTTACAGACTATAGCGGAGGTCTGTGAACGTCATGGCCTGGAATGGTATGCCGCCTACGGTACGCTGCTGGGCGCCATCCGCCATGAGGGTTTTATCCCCTGGGACGATGATCTGGATATCTGGATGAAACGGGACGACTATCAGAAAATGCTGGAGGTGCTGCCGGGGGAGCTGCCGGAGGAGTATCACGTCTTAAGCCCCCAGACGCGGGAGGGGTATGAACAATTCCACACATGCGTGGTATGCGGCGAGGGAATCAGCATTGAGCCTCAGTATCTGGCCAGACACTATGGCTGCCCGTTTCGTGTAGGAGTGGATATTTTCCCGTTGGATTATCTGCCCAGAGATCAAGAGCTGTGCAAGCGGCAGAAAAATATATTTCTGCTGGCAAAAAGGACGGCACAGACTATACAGGAATACCGGAGGCTGCCCGAGACCGCCCAGGAGGAGAGAGACAGGCACCTGAGAGAGATTCGGGAGGGAATCCGGTTTCTGGAGGAACATGTGGGCCTGAAAGTGGACTCGCGGCTGCTGGAACAGGGGCAGTGGGACAAAGCTGTCAGCGCTGTGTACCGCATTGCCAATGAGGTGGTCCGCCGGTGCTCGGAGCGGGATGCAGATTATCTGGTCATGTTCCGGGATTATGCCAACTGGGAGCATAAAATATTTCCCAAGGAGTGGTTTGACGAGGTATGGGGAGCGACTTTTGAGAATGTGATGCTGCCTATTCCGTGGAAGTATGATGAGGTGCTGCAGCGGATTTACGGGAATTATCAAGTGCGCCGCCGGGGAGGGACCAGCCATGATTACCCGTATTATGAGAGACAGCTGGAGGAGCTGCGGGAGATGGTGAGACAGCGCGGGCAGACGGCCGGAGACAGTGTGTATGAGGGGATTTCTCCCACCGGTTGGGAGAAACTGCGGGTTCGAGCTGACGGCGCAAAGAAGAAGATTGTCCTGTATACCAACGATATCAGTGATTTTATCACATATGGGGAAGAGGCGCTGGATAAGCTGGAATCCGTATTGCAAATCTTTTATGAGGCGAAAGAGCAAATACTGTTGTGGTGGAGGCCCCAGGAGGAAATGCCCCGGGTCCTGACGCTGGTAGACCAGTCTGCAGAGCGAGGTCTGACAGAGCGGTATGGCGCTATCCTAGAGCGATATAGAGCTGCGGGCTGGGGAGTCTGCGACGAGAGCAATGATAAGCTGCGGGCTGTAGAGACATGCGATGCGTATTATGGCGCAGGGAACAGCCTGGCGGAAAAGGCCCGGGTACGGGGAAAAGCAGTTATGGTGGCAAGGGGGAGATGATATGCAGCATTTTATCAATGAGTATGAATACACGCCGGAAATCCTTGAAGAAAGCGTGGGGGCATGGTGGGACTGCAAGTTTAAATCTGGATACAGTTCTATGTTGGTGCTGTTCATTCTGATTGCAGTGCTGTCAATCGTTATGAAACGGCCCGTCCTTTTGATGATTGAACTCGCTCCTCTTTTCGTCATAGCGTTATTTGGGCTCAAGAAAAAGAAAGCGATTCAATTAGAGCAAGAACGAGTAGACATCCTGTTTCGTAGTTCGCCTTTATCCTATCGTGTGGAGGTTGGCGAGGATATTTCTGTTACTTCTTCAAAGGGGAATAGCCGCATTCAATTTTCGGATGTTGAAAACTATATCGAAACAAAGAATCTGATTATTCTTTTTGTAAAAGGAAGTATGACGCTGGCTTTTGATAAAAAAGGATTTAGGGAGGGCACAGAGGAGACCTTTATGTCTCTATTAGCAGATACGATTAAATAAAATATTGAAAAACTCTGGAAAAGTGCGGAATTTAAATGTTGACAATTCTCTGATATGCTGTATAATAAAGACACAACAGCAGAAAGAATAGCAGGACTCATTCTAAGCGAGTCACTATTCTTTCTGCTGTTTTACTTTTTAGAAAAAGAGGAGGAATCAATCTATGGCACAAGAGAACGGAAACGGGAAAGTGATTTCCAACCGGGAGACAAAAAGCAGCGCGTTTATAACTTATTTCAGCGAGCCTGAGAACGCTTCGCAGCTATATGCGGCGCTGGGGGATGGGGAGGCATCCCCGGAGGACATTACTTATGTCACTTTAGAGGGAGTATTGTTTATTGCCCGGAAAAACGATCTGGCATTCACTGTAAAAAATCGGGTGCTGGTCATCAGCGAGCATCAGTCCACGATCAATGAAAACATGCCGCTGCGGGATCTACTGTATCTGGGGCGTACTCTGGAGAAACTTCTGGATGAGAGATCTATCTATAAGCGCAGTCTGCTCAGGATTCCCACCCCGGAATTTTTTGTCTTCTATAACGGTAACGATCCGTATCCGGCGGAAAAAATCCTGCGACTTTCTGATGCCTATCTTGAAAAGATGGAGCAACCTATGTTAGAATTGCCAGTGAAAGTAATCAATATCAATTTTTCATCAGGACATAAATTCCTGCAGGAGTGCCGCCCAATGTATGAGTATTCCTGGTTTATCCAGCGGATCAAGGACTATCAGGCGGACGGCTGGTCCAGAGACGCGGCGATTACTCAGGCAGTGAAAGACTGCCAGACAGAGGGCGTCCTGGTGGAGTTCATCAAGAAGCATGGCTCGGAGGTGGCAAATATGCTGTACACGCAGTGGAACTGGGACGATGCGATGGCGGTGGAAAGAGAAGAGGCGTATGCGGAGGGAGTAAGCCAGGGAATGGCGCAGGGAATAAGCCAGGGAATAAGCCAAGTCATCCTCGATCTGCTGGAGGAACTGGGCGAGATTCCCGAGGATGTTGTTGCCCGTATCCAGGCGGAGGAGAGCTTGGATACTCTTCGCAGATGGCACAAAGCGGCCGCCTGTGCGGAAAGCTTTAGCGATTTTCGGGAAAAAATGATATAGGCGCTGTGGCAGGAATTCCGCTGTGGGCTGTGGAGATATGCGATGTGTATTATGGCATAGGAAACAGCCTGGCGGAAAATGCCCAGAGGCGGGGGAAAGCAGTTATGGTGGCGAGTGGGAGATGAGGAGATATTCCTCGAACAAATATAGGATACGCAATACACTCTATCAATCAGGCTTGCCTCCGTCATTGATCCTGTTTACAATTTGCTGATATTGCTCTTGGGTGCGTTTCCTGCTTTGATGATCATTTTCATCCATCCAACCGCCATAAAAATGATGTATGGATACAGTGGTTTCTTTTTTATGTAATTCGCAGCTCATATAATCATAGGGATGATTAACATAAGACGGATAGACAGTTACGTTTCCAACAGTCTGTAAACTATTGTTCGGCTTAAAGCCCTCATCTAAAAAAGGCTTTGTTTCGTACACACCGTTTGTTTCCACGTTTAAGGTTCCATCATTAAGAATAAACGGAACTTTATTTCTATATTCAATTAATTTTTTAAGCATGGGATGTCCTGCAACAAAACCGCATCCGCCGCCAGTATTGATGTTTCCCCACTTCTCGGTTCCGATAAAGCCTTTCTGACACAATAGTGTATCCAGGTTTCGGATAAGGGTTACATCTGTGTCTAAATATATTCCGCCGTTATCATACAAAATATCCAGACGAGCCATATCCGAAATAAACCCCCATTTTTTTTGCACATATGCCTGTTTCGTATATTCATGTCGGTTTATGTCGTAATTATCTTCATTCCACTCGATTATTTCATAGCCTGGACACTTTTCTCTCCAAGATTGTATGCAGTTTTGCAAAAATTCTGGTATTTGATTGCCGCCGAACCAACAATAATGAATTTTTCTTGGTATTAGTTCAGGGTACTGGTTTCTCTCCATGCGTATTGATTTCATCTGATCCAGTTCATGAATCTGCATCATTGGTATAATATAACCTTCCGCATCATTCAATGTTTCTATTCCATCTAGATACTGAACCACGGGAATAAATTTACTGTTTGCAATAAGGAGTATTTGTCTTCCGTGATAGTGCTCTAAATAATCGGGGGTGCGTATTTCGTATGAGAAACTGTCGATATCGATTGTATTTCCCTTTTTTCGCTCATCCATATCAACAAAACAATCTATGGCATCGTACAACATATATTCACGGATGAGATAGGGTACTATTACTTGGCCGATCATTCCGGCACCATAAACTATGATCTTTTTTTTGTTGCGCCGAGCATCAGCGGCCATTTCTAAATAAGTTGAATTTCTTAAAATCATTTTTGGATTACATCTCCATTTTGATTCAGTCATAATTTTCAGGTGCTGTTTGAGATATTCTCGTTTTTAAGGATTCGACTCTGACATCATTAAAAATTCAAAGATATCCTTTACGGAATGAAAAGTATATGTAGGCTTGATATCTCCGCGTTCAATATCTTCCGTTGTTGCCTCGCCTGTCAGTACGCAAATAGCTGTTACGCCCGCATTCAATCCGGCTGCAATATCTGTGTATAATCTGTCTCCTATAACGCAGGTCTCCTCGGTATTATAACCAAACTTTTCTCTGACGATGTCAATCATTGTTGGTTCTGGCTTTCCGATATATATTGGCGCTTTGCCTGTCACAGCGTATATCATATTACACATAGAACCACAGTCGGGAATATAGCCAAAACTTACCGGACATCTCAAATCCTGATTTGTAGCAATAAACGGAATCTCTCTCTGCAATAGCTCACAGGTTTTCCTCAATTTTGCGCTGGTCAATTCCGTATCAAATCCAACTAATACAAGGTCTACATCATCCTCTACCTCTTCGGTAACTAGAATCCCCTCCGCCATCAGTTCCTTAACAAAAGAACGAGTACCCTGACAATACACTTTTGTTCCGGGATGATTCTTTTTTAAGTACATGATAGTGGCCTGCGCAGATGTGAAGAAATTGTCGAAATTAGCTTTTATTCCTAATCGATTGACCTTTTTGACATAGTCAATAACAGATTTAGAGGAATTGTTAGTTATAAACACATATTTTCCTCCATTTTGCTCTATAAGGTCTAGCAGCTGAGATGTGCCGTCAAAAACAGTTTCCTCTTCGTATATCGTTCCGTCCATATCGAAAAGAAAAAGTAGCTTTGCAGTTAATTCTGCTGGGTATTGTCCCCATACATCTGTCAATGGTTTATAGTTCATCGCTCTTAATCCTTAAAAAGTTTTTCGGCTGCGGCAAGATCCTCATGGTTATCGATTTCCAGCCAGCGTCCGTCGAGAGGGCAGGCTATAAATTCGATTTCGTTCAGAATATCGTTAAGTGCTACCTCGCTCCATTTTTTCATTTCCTTCAGCATCTCAATATACTCTGCACATTTCTTGAAGAAAGCCTTACCACCCTCGGCCGAAAACTTATAAACATCAATAGAGACGCCGAGTGCATCCTCCGGTGCAATGGTTTTAGATATTTCTACGATCCTTCCGTTTCTCTCGACTACTTTCATGGATTCTTCAAGATATCGTCCAATATCAGTAACGATAGCATTGCTCGCGTTACATTCCAACAATGCCTTGACGACAGAAGCATCATAAAAAACATCCGCATTCATCATAAGAAATGCATGACCTTCTACCGCCAATCTGCCGAGATATGCGGAATACATATTATTGGTAGTTGCATAATCCACGTTCTCTATTATCTGAATCTCAGGGTGTCTTTCATGCACTGTTTTTTCAAGAATATCTGCCTTGTATCCGGAAATAATTGTGATGTTGTACACTCCGTTTTTATGCAAATTATCAATTTGTTTCAGCAAAATGGGGGTTCCATTTACTGGAACCAAAGACTTGGGTTTGTCGTTTGTAATAGGGGCCAATCTCGTTCCAAGACCAGCAGCTAAAATAAGTACTCGGATTTCTTTAGCATCAATGACCATTTCTTTGCGCCTTTCTTGTGAATGATTAAATGCAATAAACTATAGTTCTTCAACCAGTTCCCGATATACTTGCTTAAGCCTGGCTGTATTCAGGTTGATCTCATGTAAGTAGGTATACCGATTTTTTCGCATTCTGGTTGCATTCTGCATACAATACACAAAAGTATCCTCATCAATTCCAAGAGACTTTGGATTTACATTCACTTTAAATTTATGAAGATAATCCACAACCTCTGTTTGATCATGCTCTATCAGTTTTAGAACAGCGACCGTCCCTAAGCCAGTTTGGATGCCATGCAAATTTTTTGTTTCACTAAAATAGTCCAGTGCGTGACTGAACAGATGCTCTGAACCGCTGACGGGCCTGCTGCTTCCGGCAAAATCCATTGCTATTCCCGAAAGAACCAGTGAATTTACAAGGACTTCTACAAACTCCGAGCAAATACGATCAAACTGAGTTTTCATCAAAGCATCCAAGGAGTTTTTAGACATAAGGTGCGCATATCCGTTCATTTTGTCCTTTTCTCGCTCGCATGCAAGTTCCCAATCGAGAAGAGCCATATAATTTGATATTGTGTCTCCAATACCGGCCTTGATCAATTGAGTCGGTCCGGAACAAATAACTTTTGTGTCAATAATTATCATACTGGCCATAGAACTGCCTAGACTCTTGGGCTTACCATCCTGTCTTTTCAAGACAGCTACAGGTGAGGCCAATCCGTCATTTGCGGCAGTAGTGGGAATAGAAAGAAAAGGTGTTTTGGATACATATGAAGCATATTTACATACATCAAGAACCTTTCCGCCTCCCATACCGACAATACAGCTTATATCTGTGGCAATAACTCTTTCTGCTATGGACATTGCGTAAGATATTGTATTGTGGTCAACATATTCCTCCTTTAACCTTCCTACTTCGCGAATTTGCTTCTTTATGCCATCTCCATAAAGTCCGTCAACAATAGCGTCCGATACATAGAGTATTTTTCCGGATATATTTTCGGCGGTAAGCACTTCGCCAACTTGCTCAATTGCGTTAAGGCCTATCTTTAATACTTTTGTCTGTTCCATTATTTTTAGCTCCCAGTGAGTATAAATTCCGTTTAATCATTTTGGACATATCCAGATATGCACCATCGTTTAAGTGCCATGGGAAACAGCCGTGTCTGAACGCTTTGTTTGTCATATAAGAATCCAATTCCAATACATCAAAAAATACGGACTCCGGACTTCTTTGCTCAGCTATTTGATAGCATTTTTCTAGGTTACAATTGATTTTTTCAATTTGAAAGCTATTTTCAAACGGATAATTACCGTCATCATCGTAATAGGTGCTTGCCAATTTACTTTTTATAAATATAACTTTATTCAGGTCCACATATTTGCTAAGTTGGCATATAAATCGTTCAAATGATTCCTTCCACAATTCAAACCATTCATCGGAAAAACTTTCGATGACGGTATATTGAAGGTCGACGGTATCTTTGATATCCTTAAAATAATCGCTGAGCGTGAAAAATTCGCCTTTTGTTGTTTTACCAATGTCAAATCTTTCATCCAAAAAATCCACAAGTATGTAATCAACGTCTTTAAATCTACCGGGATTTAAATGTGTAAATGTTTTTTCGAAATCGTAAAAAATACAAGTCTCCCTAAAGGAATTTTTATGATGAATGTTTGTTTTCAACAACTCTGTGTTTGACTCACCCATGCAGCTGATCACGCTTTCCCCGCCATAATAGTCTGACAGTGTTTCTGTATCCGCCACCTGCATAAAAATCTTAGCTACGATCATGAGGTTGTAACTTCCAAAAGTATATACCTTGGGGAGTTTCCATGAGTTCATTCCTAATTTGTTTACATAGTTATTCTGCTTATCCTCAAACGTTACATATACTCTATTGGCCAATCCCTTAACACAACGAAGATTAATCTGACATCTCTCAACTATGTATTCCTTCAATTGGCTCTCATAGGTATTGTATATTCCCCGGTTTCTAAATTCATTGAGCAATGTATCGATGCAACGGATGCGGTCGTCAATCTTATTAATACTGTTAACTGTACTTCCGGAGTTATTTCTATAATGATATACGACCTTCCGTATAAAGAGGATCGAACTTGCCGATGCATATAACAGCGGCATTATCGCAATATCTTCAAAGTAGTGGTTTGGAAAACGAATATTATTGACATCAAAAATTTCCTTTTTAATCAATCTTGAATGTACATATGTTGTTATTTGGAAGATAGTTTCCATCAGCTTGTTTCCGGACAGTATCTCCCCGTCATACTCTTTTAATATTGTAGATTCAGAATTGTCATCTAAACCTGTTTTGGAAATTAAGCCGATTACAATATCCGTACGATTTTCTTCAATAGATTTTCTCAGGCAGGAAACACAATCAGGCTCAAGCCAATCGTCTGCATCTACGAACATGATATACTGACCGGTAGCAAGCTCTATTCCCTTATTTCTTGCTATCCCCTGTCCCGAATTTTCTTCCTGGACGGCAATGATCCGATTATCTCGATTTATCCATTTTTGCATAATATGGAAACTTCCATCCGTTGAACCGTCATCAATTAGTATTATCTGTAATTTTGCATATGTCTGATTGACGATGGATTCCAAACAACAATCCAAATATTTTTCTGCATTATATACAGGAACAATTATACTTACCATAGCGCCCTCACAAAAGTTCATCTTAACAATTGGATTGTCATAATCCCAACAAATTTATTAATCGTTTCGCATTTTTTCCGTCTGAAAAATCACCATGTACTAAGCGGCTAACGCTGTTCCTTTCCTCTTTATATAGATCATCTCCAACTGCAATCTGATGTATAAAGGAAATATATTCGTTCATATCATTAATTTTATTTCCCGGCATATACGTCAGCGGATCATTTACAGAGAATCCCAATGTATATTCATTGATATCATCAATAGTGTAACCGATGGGCCTATCCAAATGCATAAAATCAAATGCGATCGTAGAGTAGTCCGTAATCATTGCGTCACAAGCTTTCATTAAATCATAGACGTTCATTTTTACTGTATTTAAATCGTTCTGTGTAACAAAGATAATATATTTATTCTTTTTAATTTTAAGCTTTGTCAGATCTTGATACAGATGAGGCTTGATCAAAAGTAGAACTTCTTCTTTTTCCAATTCATCTGCCAGTTTTATCCAGTCCATTTCTTCTTCAACAATTGGCATTCCGCTTTTATATTCTTTTTTAGAGTCAATTCTTCCATAACGATAGAACTGTCTAAAGGTAGGCACCCACAGAATAATTTTCTTATACAGTTTCCTGTTGAACAGCTGTGCGACACCCTCATGGATTTGATCGTCAAATAGGACATCCGTTCTCGGTGATCCGCAATACAATAGCCGCTCTTTATTGATACTAAACTGCTCGGATACTATGTCTGCACAGGCCACCGATGGACATAAAGAGTAATTCAAATTATTGGCTAAGTTTATTTTTCCCTTTGTCGCTTTGAGCGGTGGCGCACCATGGTTAAGATATACAGATATTTGCGTATCTCTTTTCTTTTTAATCATTTGATTTTCAAAGATCAAATATTTACTGCGATTAGTGGCATTTATGTATTTTAGTAATTCCAGGAACGAAACATCAGCAAGGTTAGAGTTCCTGTTTATATGAGTTTCCTGTTTGGTGGAATGAAACATTTTCGGATGGTCGCACAGCCAATATATTTTATATTTTCTGCCCGCGTTGCTTTTTAATAATTCCTTTCCCAATGCTACAGCATTTTCGCAAGTGTCGCCTTCACCTTGAAACACTATAGAGTTCTTTAAGGGAAAAAAACTTATTATTTTTTCAAGCCAAAAAGCGGCCTGGAATCTGTAAGGAATATCCTTAATACATATTGTTTCAACATTGTTTGTATAATTTTGTATTTGAGCAAAGACCTCATTTACCCTATATGTTGTAATCACAATAATATAGTCAGAAACATTTATTTCTTTTAAAAGAGAAGGCTTTTTAATTTCAATTTTTTCCCCGTTTAATAATCTATAATCCTGCCATTTTTTTTCGTCGTTATCTAAAATAAAGCTTACGTTTTTTTCTATTTTCAGATCAGGGAAAGCGGCAAATATACGATTCAATCTGTCGCCTGCACCAAAACAAATGATTTTCTTTTTTTTTGATACTCGTTTCAATTTTTGAGCAGAGCATTCGATTAATTTCATTGGGATCCCTCACTATTTATTATTATATATTTCTCACAGCCTATGCTTTTGGTCACTCACATGACAGACCGGCAATATAATCATCCAGTCCAAAGGTCTCAGATTCCTTTATGACGGCATTTTTGCTTGTCTCAAAATGAATGTAGTCCCTGGCTCTTTGTTCAATACCATCACTTATAATAAAGTCCTCTTGTGTTAGTGCATTGTCTGCTTTAGAGATCTTATATCCAGTTACTTTATCAGCATAAACAACATTTATGTATAGAAATGCATTTGTCTCAAAAAGATATTCTGTATATACGGCATTTTCAAAAATTTCATTATATATATTTGACATGCAACCGTTTGCCCGGTCAATTGTTATCATCATATTTCCATATGCAGGAATAAAGTATACATTTTGATCTCTCATGTATACCTTAGAAAAGAGAAAATTGTTATGCCTGTATCCGGCAGGATAATTATCAAATTCAACAATATTATTACGATCCTTATTCCATTTAAAGATAGGTCCGGGATTTCTGGGGGCAAACCAGATATCTATTGCATCGTCTGAATTGCAGCTCCAGCACCCTTTATTATTTTCGCCAACCGGATAGAGTTTTACGATGTCCAGCTTTGTATCTATTTCCAAAATGTTATTACTTGTAGTGTCAGGAACATAGATTTTTGAACTTGATAAATAGGAACCTTTTCTAAAAAAATACCCACTTTCTGGAACCCAATTATCTATAACAGTGATTGTCTCCGTATGTAGATTAACCTTGAAAATCGCTGGATAGCTTGATGGTATCATCCACAAATAATCATCTAGCACATAAGAATCTATAAACTTAAAATAAGGTTTATAAAAACTATTTTGAATAACTATATCCGGCAATTCAATCTGATGGAATTTATGCTCAATCAGATCATATACAGATAAATATACTGCAGAACTCGGAACAAAAAACAGTTTGTTATGATAGAATTCGACCTTGCAATGCAGTCTTGTCCGATTTAAGTTTTCGTGAGGAAATAATGATATATATTGACATTTGCTGGTATGCATATTCACCTGGAATAATCCATTAAACTCCTTGGAAGACGCATAGGCAATTCCATCCTCTAAGACAGCTATGGCTTCAAAGCTCAATTTTCTATTTATTTTCAAGTTTTTACCCCATAATTTAACAAACTTTACCTAGTAGATATAAAGTTGCGTTTTTAGTATTCATTTTCCATGGTAGCCAATGAGCTCATTTCATAAATTACTTGCAGCGCATTGTTATGGCAGCTCTGCCTAACGGGCATAATATATACAATATCAGCAACAGTGAACTATCATAGAATGGACCCATCTGCGAAACTCTTCCCCGACGCCGCAGGTCCAGCGTTTTCAGGAGACTTGACCAAGAATTTGACCATAAAAGTCCGGGAGCAGTCCTAGCTGTTTTCTCTTAGATTCCATTGTTGGGTGTACATAGCGGTTCAGGGTAATCTTCACATCGGAATGCCCCAGAATTTCGCTCAGAGCTTTTACATCCATACCGTTTTCAATGCAGTTTGTCGCAAAGGTGTGGCGAAGAATATGAAAATTCCTGTCACCAATATCTGTATCTTTCAGCAGTTTCTTAAATCTGTACTGCATGGTTCTCGGTTCCAGCGGCTTGTTCCCGCCAAATACATAGGGGCGGCTTTGGTTCAGCCGAGCAAGCAGGTCTATGATTTCGGCTCCCAAAGGGATCGTTCTTTGGGAACCCTCACTTTTAGGAGCAGTCTCCAGCAGAATAGTTTTGGTCATACCGTCCTGCGCGGTAATACGTTGCACCGTCCTGCTCACCGTCATGGACATATTTTTGAGATCGAAGTCCGTCCATTTAAGCGCGCATAACTCTCCGAGCCGCAGACCTGTGTACAGACATAGCAGCAGCGCAATTTTGAACGAATTCAAATCGCCATAGATACCGGAGAGCAGCCTGGCCTGCTCTGCCTTGGAAAATGTCTTGATTGGCCTGTTCTTTTGTTTTATTTCAGGCTTTTCCAATGTGGGAATGCTGACCAAGTATTTCCTGTTTGCAAAGACCAATATCTGATTTGCGATGCCGCAGATGCTCTTCTTCAGGCTTTCTGAAAACGCTGCCTCTGATAAGTGGTCAAAAATCTTTGCCTGTATTTCTGAGGCGGCAGTATTGGAAAGTTGGCAGAAACCGATAATTCCGGCAAGATGGGTTCTGTATACCGTCTCGTATTTCACATAGGTCGAATACTTCCGCTTATCTGCGATATCTGCAAGCCACTCCCGAGCAGCCTGTGAGAATAAAACCGTAACACAGGACCGGGCATCCCTCTCAGAATAACCTTTTTCTGCCCGCGCTTGATTTTCTCTTATTGCCATATCTGTAAGACCAAGCCTGGATATGGACAGCTTTTCTTTTACCATTTCATAAGTGCCACCGTAAACGGAACGATAGACATATTTTCCCCTATTCTCATCAAACGCCTTATAACGTCCTTCCCACCGTCCATCGATCCTCTTCCTGATATTTTCTCCGTGTCGTGCCATATTTTTTCTCCTTTCGGCTGATGATACATACTCCCGAGATTTTGACCCCAAAACTGACCGCAAAATATCGGTTTTCTTCAATTTATGTTCCTCATTTTACACAAAACATGCCTAATCGTGAATTCACGACTACTTTGAACCGGTGAAAGCTGTGGAAAAAAGCGGAAATATTTTTAAAATATTGCAAGTCCGACTTAAATAGTGTAAAATAAAACCGATATATTTAATAATAGTACAGAGTAAATCTGTGGTTTTCTTTTCGCAGATGGGTCCATTCTGTGAAACGATTATTGAATATCGGGTTGCATGGAGGCACAAAGAATTGACGAGGAACTGTCGTCGCATTTTAGGTGCGGCGACTTTTTTTATAGATTCAAGGAGGAATCAGGGTGTGAATATCGACTATATCGTGGTGCAGGCCGGAGGCAAGGGAACCAGGCTGGAATATCTGACAAAGAATAAACCCAAGGCGCTGGTGCCTGTGGAAAACCTTCCCATGCTCTTTCATCTGTTTCGTAAATATCCGGACAAAAAATATGTGATTATTGCTGACTACCACAGAGAGGTGCTCAGAGAATATCTGGCGAGCTTTGCCAAAGTAAAGTACCAGGTGGTGGACGCGGAGGGAACGGGAACCTGTTCCGGCGTCAGGCAGGCCATACAACTGCTGCCCGACAAGGTTCCGTTCATGCTGGTATGGTCCGATCTGATTCTCCCCCAGAATTTTGTTCTCCCTGAGGAGGAAAAGGATTATATCGGCATCTCTCAGACTTTTCCCTGCAGGTGGAGTTATCAGGACGGCAGATTGGTGGAGGAGAAATCCACTGAGAAGGGAGTGGCTGGTTTCTTTTTGTTCACCGAGAAGGCAAAGCTGCAGGATGTGCCCGCCAGCGGCGAACTGGTTCGGTGGATGCAGGAAAAAAACTTTGTGTTTGAGGAAGTTGGGCTGGCAGGGACAAGGGAGTTTGGCCTGCTGGAAGAATATAACAAACTGGCTCAGGAAAAGTGCAGACCCTTCAATAAGATGACCTTTGACGGAGATGTGGTGATAAAAGAGGGAATCGACGAGCAGGGGCGAAAGCTGGCTGTCAGGGAATGCGCTTGGTATGAGGCGGCGCGTGGAAAAAACATAACCATACTGCCAAAAGTCTACGGCACGAACCCGCTGCGGATGGAGCGGATCAAGGGAGAGAATATTTACGAGTGTCAGCTGGCCTACGAACAGAAACGAGAGATTCTGCAGAAACTGGTGGAGGCGCTCAAAAAGCTCCATGACGCGGAGCAAGTACCTGCAGACACTTTCAGTATCAAGGAGGCGTATTACAACAAGACCATGCAGCGTCTCAGTGCCATCCGGGATCTGGTGCCCTTTGTGGACAGGAGAACGATAACTGTCAACGGGAAAAAATGCCGGAACGTGTACTTTTATAAGCGGGAGCTGGAAAAAGCGTTGGAACAGCTGCAATGTGATTCTTTTTGTCTGATCCATGGGGACTGCACTTTTTCCAACATGATGCTGCGGGAGGACGGAACGCCGGTGCTGATAGACCCCCGAGGGTATTTCGGACATACAGAGATTTACGGTGATCCCAAGTATGACTGGGCAAAACTGTACTACTCCCTGGTGGGGAACTATGACCGTTTCAATCTAAAGGATTTCAGACTGGATATCGGGGAGGAGGAAGTAACGCTGCAGATAGCCTCCAACCAGTGGGAAGATATGGAGGAGGATTTCTTCCGGATGACGGGAATGGACAGTGCAGATATCAAGCTGCTGCACGCAGTGATATGGCTGTCACTCACTACATATGCGTGGCAGGACTATGATTCGATATGCGGCGCGTTTTACAATGGGCTGTATTATCTGGAGGATGTGCTATGATAAGTTATTTTGAGAGACAATTAAAGGAGTTTGATCACTCTATTCATTCGCTGGACGAGAAGGTTTTTGAGAGATGGGTGGATGAGGCGGTGGAGACGCTGCGGGCCGGGCATAAGCTCATTGTATCCGGTCTGGGAAAAAACGTTCCCATATGCGACAAGTTTGTGGGGTCCATGATCTCCATGGGGCTGGACGCGTATTTCCTGCACACTAACTCGGCGGTACACGGGGATATGGGCGTGGTCAAGGACGGCGATATGGTGATACTGCTCACAAAGAGCGGGGAGACGGCGGAGTCCATATATTTGGCCGGATTGCTGAAGGAGCGCAGGGTAAATATGTGGCTGCTGACATTTGTAAAGGACAGCACACTGACCCGGGAGATTCCCAACTCGGTGGTGCTTGACCTGACGCATGAGGGAGATTTGTGGAACATTGTGCCGAACAATTCAACCACGATGAACCTGATCGTACTGCAGGGGCTGGCTATGATGGTGGCTAATAAGATGGGGCTTAAGCTGGAGGATTTCAAGAGAAATCACCCTGGAGGAGCGATTGGCCAGTTGTTAAGATGATGTGGCGATTGCTCAAATATTTTGGAATAACAGCTGCCTAAACTGAGGTAATAAGGAAATGTTCGACTTTCAAAAAAACGAGTTATTTTATGCAATTGGAGAATTTTTGGATCGAGAAATAGTTTCTAACAACAAAAGAATTGTTTTCTGGGGAATAAATCATCAAACAAGATTGTCAATATCTTTTCTGCTTGGCTGTGGGATTGAAAAAGATAAAATATCGATTGTGGATAATTCTGTAAAAGAGGAATTTCGAGGTATTGTAACTCGTCGCCCGGAAGAGGTCTTGTTTCCATATGACTCGAACATCGTCATATTGCTTGCAACGGGACACAACAAGGAAATAGTAAAGCAGGCGGCAAGATACGGATATAAAAAGGGCAAAGCCGTGTATGAGCTGTTTAATTGGGAATCCCGATTGTATAAGATAGGTCATAATATAAGGCAGAAATCGCCAAATCGATACAATGCAATTCTGAATGGCTGGGGATATCAATTATATAAAGCAACACACAGAGATGTTTGCCAGCTTACAAAGCAGAACGAGAAGTACAAAGACCTCCACCACGGAGAAAGATGTTTCATAATGGGGAATGGTCCCTCGCTCGGGGACGTAGATTTTTCAAAATTGGAAAAGGAGTTTGTTTTTGGGGTTAATCAAATCATGAGCGTACCAGGGTGGGAGGCCGCAAATATAAATTATTGGGTTTGTGTTGATGGGGATATTTTGGGAATGTGGAATAATTCCGATTACAGCTTTTACAAGAAAATGCTCGTACTGTCGGAGCGGAACATTGATGTGTTTGTTCCGGTGGAGGCAAGGTATTACTGTAGATATCACAATTTGGAAGAACAATTGAACATCAATTACATGAATATAAAAGAGCAATACATTAATTTAGATTGCCCAATGGAAATAAATTTCCCAGATATGAAAAAATTTATTATGCAGCCGTACAATGCAGTAATAGGATGCATTAACATTGCGATATATATGGGGTTTGAGGAAATATATTTATTGGGATGTAATCAGAGCGTTTTAGAAGACGAAATCAAGTATTATTTAGGAAATCAAAGAATAAATATGCATGCTTACACAGATGACGATACCTCCGGGAAAATCGCTTTGAACAGAATACGATCAAAAGGTATGTACTTTGAGATAAAGACACAATTGACACAGTTGCTGCAATATAGGCTTTTAAATGAGCTGTGCGAAAGGAATAACATCCGTCTGGTCAATTTATCCGCACCAACACTTATAGAATCGATTCCTCAAATGCCGATAGCAGAAGTTCTAAAATAACAGGTCCAGGAGAAAACATAAAATGACAACAGAGTTTTGTAAATGTCTTTTTGCCGCGGCAAGAGGAAACAGAATATGGAAAGGGCTAAAGAGGCGCTATCGTATTTCTTCGCAGGATGGCATTGTGCTGATTGCGTCAGACGACGAGGACCTCATAAAGTATGTATGCACATATGCGGAAAAATATAGACAATATATTATTCCGGGGACAAAAGAACGCTTTCGTAAGTTATGGATATTAAATGCACAAAGCGAAAACCCGAGTGCTTTGTGTGGAGAAAATGTTGAAGTTATTTCCATTCCCAATAAGTGGATTCTGCCATTAACTGAACTTTGTAAATTGCATCAATTACATAATAGAATTCCCTATTTTGTCATAGCGTCATGGGACTATCCGGAGGGAAGAGAGACTAAGCTGTTTGTGGAACAGGGGTTTATCAACACTGAAGATTATGTGATATATGGGATATATGGTATGCAGTAGGAAGGAAATGAAAATAATGCGAAACAGAATCGAGAGAAGGTTTAGATATACAAAATGTGCTTCTTTGGAGGATAAGGATATAGCGGTTAATATTGCATACATGGCGGGAAAGGGAGTTTTTGATCGTAAATATATTGTTATTTTTGGAGTTAATGCATATACAGAACATATTATTATGAACTTGAATAAGCATGGATTTGACGCATGGGCGATTATTGATAACAATTCCAGCAGAGCAGGAGAGCATTGTGGAAACACTGTAGTTGCCAAACCGGAAGACGTTTTAGAAACTTATAGAGAGGATGCAGTGATATTAATTGCATCAAGGCACTTTGACAGTATGAGTAAACAGTTGATATCGATGGGTTATAGTAGGAGAACCCAGATTTTTCAACTTATAGATTTAAAAATGATTCCTATAAAGCAGCCGCGTTTTGTATCTGTTGTACCGTATGCGTTAAAATGCCGTATGGTTTATGAGCGGTATAGGAAACAGTGGGATGCGGATACTTGGCTCTTTTTAATGCCGGTAAAGGGATTAGGGGATATGTATTTCATCTTTGGATATCTGCTGACTTACATCGAGAAACATAAAATTGAGAACTGGAGAGTTTTAGCGGTAAATAAAAACGCTGTTTCTATCGGTAAGTTATTTGGAATATCTAATATTACCATAATACCTGTAGGAGAATTGCGCATACTGAATGATTTTGGTTATCTGGTCGGATATCAGAAAGCAAAAATCCTATGTACACACTGGGCTGAGAAGAAAGGGGAACTGATAACAAACATACATAAAAATATGCCCCAATATGCAATCCCTTTTAATATCACATATGAGTATGCTATTTTTGGGGAGAAGACGAAATTCACACATCCTTCCTATCAACCAGACAGGAAATGTATAGAAACAGCTTTTTCTACACTGGGGCTGAAAAGAGGGAAAACGGTTATTCTTGCGCCGGATTCAAATAGTTTGGTGTGTATGAAAAGGGCTGCATGGGATGCCATTATAGAAAAACTCAAGACGGCTGGTTTTTCTGTCTGTACCAATCTTACAAGTGATAAGGAACAGCCATTGCCAGGCACTGTAGGTTTTCATTTCTCTATCGAAGACAGTATAGCTGTCAGCGAAATTGCGGGATATTTTATCGGTATGAGGAGCGGGCTCTGTGATGTGATAAGTAATGCTGATTGTAAAAAGATATTTCTCTATACACATTCCGTAAGATTAAAGAATGTGGAAGAGGTTTTTTCATTTCGGAATATGGAAATCGGAAAGAAAATATGTGAGATCTGTGTGGAAAGTATTAAAGAACAGGATTTGGCTGATGAAATCTTTCAGAAGATAACAGGAATGTAAAGGGAAAACAGAAAGGAAAGATATGAAATATAAATTTAGTAGCTGTGAAAAAATTGCCTTTCATGATATAGCTGTACATGAAAACAGAGCATGGTTTTGCAACATAGGATATAATGCCCTTTTTCAAATGGACATATTAACAGGTAAACTTAAGCTGCTGGATTTTTTCCCGGATGATAATTTCGAGCGTCTGGAACTGTACGCTCCCATTGCATATTTGGACAATAAATTATACATAGGTCCAAGAAATGGAGATCATATATTGATTTATGATCTGGAAAAGTCCTCTTTTACCACAATGGATATCGATTTTGAAAAATATGGAGAAAAAAATAATTATAATATATTTTCCCATGTCGAGGTAATCCATAAAAAAGTATACTTTTTCCCTGGGAGATTTCGTGCAATTGTGGAACTGGATCCAGTGTCACAAGCTATATCTTATATTGATAATTGGTATGAAGAATTATCAGAAGGCTTTTTTGAACAAGAAGACAAAAGGATTATTTTTCAAAATATACATATAGATGCAGCAGGAAATTGTATATTACCCTGTTGGAAGTCGCAGGAAACAGTTATATTAAACGTTTGCTCCCGTGAATATGAGATATTGAGACCCATGCAAAAAAGCAATGTATCCTTATCGGACGCTGTCGAGATAGAGGGTAACATTATATTCTCATACAAGGATGAGCGGGGAGTTGGGGATTATAAGAGCAAAAACCTCGTTGCCTTAAATGATGCAGAGCTTAAATACACACAAGGGTTGTTTCTTGCTGCATATAAGGGCTGGCTTTATATAGTGCCCATGTATGGAAACGCAGTTGTGCGTTGCCTGTCCACAACAGGAACAAAAGAGTATATCTACAGGTTTCCTGAAAGCATATCTCCGGCAGCAGAGTGGATTCCATATAAGAATAATTCTTTGTTCCAAAAAGTAATAGAAAACAACAGGTTAGCAATTTTCTCTGTATTCGATGAAAAATTTATCATAGTGGAAATGGAAACAGGACAGGTTCAAAACCTGGAAATTTGCTTGGATGATGAAGACAAACGGAAAATCCAAAACTATTTATATACTTTCATGTCGGCAAATACAATTTATGAAACCGAATGCTTTGACCTGAAAGACTTTATCGCAATAATAGACACTGTAAAAGAACAGGAGGATTACTGTGAAAATACATAATATAGTAGCCATTATGCCAATAAAAATGGAGAATGAACGATTACCCGGGAAAAATACCATGCTCCTTGGCGGTATGCCATTGCTTCAGCACACGCTTAAGAATTTGAAACAAATAGAATGTATAGAACGAGTTTTTGTCTTTTGTAGTCAGGAAGAGATTATAAAGTATTTGCCGGAGGGCGTAGAGTTTTTGCGCAGACCGGAGTATCTTGATTTACCGCAATCCAATTTTAATCAGATATTCGATGAAGTCATGAAACAGATAGATGCGGAAACATACATATACGCCCATGCCACAGCGCCCTTTGTCACAGTTGAAACTATGCGGGAATGCCTTGGAGCGGTTTTAAGTGGTAAATATGATAGTGCGTTTTGCGCAACTAAAATTCAGGATTTCTTGTGGAAAGATAATAAACCGCTCAATTTTGATGCGGAAAATATACCCAGAAGTCAGGATATTGAACCAATATACAGAGAAACGTCGGGGGTATATGTTTTTAGAAAATCTGTATATGAAAAATATCACAGAAGAATCGGAGTGACTCCATTTATAAAAGAAGTTTCCTATAAAGAGGCAGTAGATATAAACACAAGGGAAGATTTTGAACTGGCGGAGAAACTATTGTAAACAGCAAAACCGAAAGGAGACAGGAAGATGGATTTTAAGAAAAAATATTTGGAAAAACAGCGGGATAGATCTAAGGTTATGGCAGAGCCGCCATTTCCTCCAATAGTAAAAATTGACATATGTAATACATGCAATTATTCCTGTGTATTTTGCCCCCAGTCAAAGTATACTGGAAAATGTGGAAATATTGATGATAAATTGTGCGTGAAAATAATTAAAGACGCATATAAAGCCGGAGCCAGAGAGATCTGCCTGTCGTCAACGGGAGAACCGTTATTGAATCAGAATCTCGAAAAATACATTATACTGGCAAAAGAGCTTGGTTATAGTTATGTTTTTTTCAATACTAATGGCTATTTGATGAATAAGGAACGCTGTGAGAGTATATTGGAAACAGGAATAGACAGCATCAAATTCTCAATTAATGCTGGAAGCGCTGAGAGCTATAAGCTGGTACATGGTATAGATGGTTATGAGAAAGTAATTGAAAATCTGATTTATCTATCAGAACTAAGGGCGAAGAAACAGGCCGCTTGTAAGTTGTATGTTTCATATGTGGCCATCAAACAGACGGTAGATGAATTTCCGGCCCTTCAGAATAAATTAGGCGCCTATGTGGACGATCTGATCATTATGAATGCCAATCGAAGAGGCGGCAGCATCAAAGAGATGGATGACCGTTTATTTGTAGGGGAAGACACCTATTCTTATCAGTATCCGTGTTCTCAGCTATTCAATAATATTTATGTATCTGCCGAGGGCTATGTCAATATCTGCTGCCAGGACTTTGAAAATCTGACTGTAGTAGCAGATTTACACGAAATGGAAATCCAAGATGCCTGGAATTGTGAGAAGTTTGTTGCTTTCCGTAAAAAATATTTGGCTGGCGATCTGGCAAATACCCTGTGCATGAATTGTGTCTATGGAAAACAAGAAGAGGTTATCCCGATAGATGAGGAGAAAGCACATTATAAGGAAAGCCGTACCAAGTTAGAGAACCTGTTAAGTAGAATAGACACCTTAGGAAATATGTAGAATATCACATTTTGAAAGGGAGTGACATCAAAAATGGATAAATATAATTTGCTGGATTGTACTCTACGGGATGGCGGCTATATCAATCAATGGGACTTCAAAGATCAGGCCATTGTAGACATGATTAGAAATTTGATAGAAGCTGGATTGGATTTTATAGAGGTGGGATATTTAAATAACCAGGGGAAATTGGGAAATTCAACTCAGTTTACTTCTATTGAAAAAATCCAGGAATATTTGCCCCAAGACAGAAAAGACAGCGTGCTTTTGGCAATGGCGGATGTACAACAGTTCACGGCAGCGGATCTGACGGAATATACAGGAAATTCCATAGATGGAATCAGAGTAGTTTTTTATAAATATCAGATAGAAGAGGCTATGGAATTAGCAAAGGCAGTGAAAGAGAAAGGATATAAGCTGTTTATGCAGCCTATGGTGACGATTGACTACTCAATCGACGAGTATGCGGAACTGGTTCATAAGATAGCGGAATTGAATCCTTATGCAGTGTCAATTGTAGATAGTTTTGGGTATATGCTGAAGGAGGATTTTCGGAAATATTTTAAGATACTGGACAACTTGTTGGAAAAAGACGCTGTTGTGGGCTTTCATTCTCATAACAATATGAATTTGGCATTTATTACTGCTCAGGATATTTTGGAGTATAATACATCGCGCAGAATCGTAATAGATTCATCATTATACGGTATGGGAAGGGGGGCAGGAAATATGAACACAGAGTTGATAGCGAATTATTACAATATGACGCTTGGACACAAGTACAATATAAAAATCATTTTGGATATGATCAGCAAGTACATTATGCCTATTTATCAACAAAGAGCATGGGGGTATTCCCCATATCTGTTCATAACTGCGCTGTACCACTGCCATCCTAACTATGCAAGCTATTTGCTGGAGGAATATAATGTCTCTGTGTCAGACTTTGAGAGGTTTATTCATACAATTCCGACAGAAATGAAGACAAAATGTCGTAAGCCATATGTGCTGGAGATGTGGGAGAGGTTTGCCGCTCGATAGGATATTGGAAAGGACGCTCTAAATGAAGAGAATTGCAATAGTCACATTTTGCCATAGAGATTTGTTGGTAAATTATGGACAGGTATTTCAGGCATTTGCCTTGCAGAAAATACTGGAAAAACAGGATTTTTATGTATTGACCATCTCCCATAAAAGGCGAAAACTTAAAGTAAAAGAAAACTATATCAACGAGCAGACATCCCCGTCATTGTGCGGCATGATGTCAAAATGTTTTGCCAAAACGACGGCATTTGTTGAGAAGAATATGAAATGCGTGCAGACCTATGGGGAAAATGATATATGCCGGGAGACAGCAGATGCAGACATTCTTATTTGTGGAAGTGATGCAATCTGGAGAACGGAGCATTTTGACCCTGCTTTTTATCTGGACATCAAAGGGACGGAGGGGAAGTTAAAAATTTCCTATGCTCCCAGTTTTGTACGCTTTACGGAAGAGGATATGGATGTCTTAAAGGTGATGGGAGAAAAGATTCAGAGGATCGATTATATTTCTACCAGAGAATCCCAGGGCGCAGAATTGCTTGCAAACGTTTGTGGTATTGAGGATGTAAAGGTGGTTTTGGATCCTACTCTGCTGTGGAAAGCAAGCGATTGGCGGCAGTATATGTCGGTATGTATATCAAAACCAAGCGGCCGCTATATTGTCTTGTATCTGCTTGATGATACCAATGAGTATGATGATCTGATTGAGGAGATTCTGGAAAAACATGGCGCGGAAAGTGCAGTAACGATATATACGGGAACAACATTGAACAATCGTTTATACATAGAGAGTGGACTGGGACCGGAGGATTTTCTGGCACTGTTTGAAGGCGCGGAGGCGGTACTGACAAACTCTTATCATGGCGTGGCGTTTTCCTTAATATATCACAAGACTTTTTATGTTTGTAAGCGGCAAAATTCGTTTGTAGAAAATGATTTACGATTTGAAAATTTATGTGAGATCTGCAATATCCATGACAGGTGGGTCGGGCAGAAAAGTGAAATAAGAGAGCGGTCAGAAATTAATTGGGAATATATAGAGAGACAGTTGGATGTTTGGCGTCATAACTCTATGGCCTTTTTGAATGACGCACTGAATGATTCTAAAAATAAAAAGGGGTAAAAATGAGCATTATCGAAAAGGAATATCCGTTGTTTTATGCTGCTTTTTCCAGAGACCGGGACAATGTAGAGAGGTCTTCCTCAGGAGGTATTTTTTTTGAATTATGTAAATATATAGTACAGCACAAAGGGGTGATATACGGTGCTGTGCAGACGGAGCCGACGGAAGTAAAACATGAAAGGGCTGAAACCTTGGAGGAGGCCGTTTCATTTCAGAGATCAAAATATCTTCAGAGCAGGATAAACGATTGCTATGCCAGAGCAAAGAAAGATTTGGAAGATGGAAGACTGGTCTTGTTTTCTGGGGTTGGGTGTCAGATAGACGGCTTGAAGAGATATTTAAAGGGTGAATATAAAAATTTGGTCACATGTGAGGTCATCTGTCATGGCGCTCCAATGAACAGAGTAATGGAAAAATATTTGGTCGAAAAGGAGTCTGTGTATGAAAAAAAGGTAACACAGATCATTTTTCGCGATAAACGAAGCGGCTGGATGGATAATTCCATCACGGAATACTACGCAGACGGAACCTCGAGAACATATGCCAATCGGGAGCATCCGGTTCATTTACTGTATTTGCGCGGAATCAATATGGAGAGGAGATGTGTTTCGTGCAAATATGCAACACTGCCCAGAATAGCTGATATAACGTTGGCAGATTATTGGCAATATGAGGGGGCGTTGAGGGAGAAAAGCGCTAATAGAGGGCTTTCTCTTGTTCTCGTAAATACACAAATTGGTGCAGATATTTTTGACGGCATATCAGACGGGCTTTGGAGCGAAGAGACACCGGAAGATATGGCGCGAAAGAGCTGCCCGTTTTTGAACCACCCTCCCGAGGGGAATGTAAACCAAGACGCCTTTTTGAAATTATTGGATGAATGTGGTTTTGAAAAGGCTTATGAGATTTGCGCATTATTTGGAGATGTAATTTTGCCAGACAGTTTACAGATTACACAGCTTGTCAGTGCAGAGAAGGTAATAGATATTTTTAAAAAGGACACCCAGGAAGTAATATATATTTCGGATGAAAAAGGCGGAATACAGGGAATCGTAACATTTGGTTCCTTCATTTTGAACTATGGACGGGGAAAAGACTGGGTAAACACTGATTTTAGTTATTTGTGTCTGTCAGATATCAATGCTGAAAAAATCAGGAGTATATTCGGAAAGAGCGATAAAATAATAAGGGTGCCAGTCTTAGATGAGCATGGAAAACTGTTATATGAAATTCGGAGAACTGCAGGAGCGAATGGGAGGAGTGACAGGAGGAAACAGCTGATTCCTCTTGCAAAGCTCAGAAACAGGAAGACCCCCTGCTTTTTTGTACAGAGACCGGATTTCCTGCCGGGATATGTCTATACCCCTGAAGAACAGGATCGAATAGAAAAAGGACTTTCTTTTTCAAAGATGCAGACAGATATTGAGCTATATTCTAAGGAGTTCAGCGATGTTTTAGGACAGAATTTTTCAAGGGAGTACGTGGAAAAGTTATGTCACATTTCGGGCATTGTCAAGAAAGGGAACAGATATCAACATGCAGACAGTAAGTCCGAATTTGTTAATGTGATAGGCGGGCAGAGAATTACAGTTGCAGCGCCAGAGGAGTACGGCATGTCCATCCATATATATGGTAGATGCGGTGTTTTTGGGTATGCAGTGGAAGACTGCCAAACGATGCCCTCGCAACTACAGAAACTATTCAATGAGAAAGGGATGAACATACGCGTTGAAAATCATGGATTGTGGGGAGCAGATGAAGAAAAATTCATGGCAAATATGGAGGCAGATATAGAGGAAGGGGTCATACAGGAGAATGACATTGTTGTAATATATGCAACCTTTCGCCCCTGGCTTGCAAAAGAAGAACTGGAGAAAATGTCCATAAATTGCTATGACACGACAGAGGCATTTCATGAGTTTTTGAGAAAGGGAAATACTTTTTATGACATACCCGGCCATATGACGGCAGAAGGATATACGTTTATTGCATCTTATATGTATAAAAAATTGGGTGATGCAAATGTGCTGAATTGTGTCGGTGATGCGGTCCATATGGCACGAGAGCCCAAAAAATCATTTGGGACAGAGCATATTGGGGCGGTAGAAGATTATCTGTCTGGGATTAAAGCAGCGCTCCCAATGGAAAAACTGTTTCAATCTAAGAACGGCGCAATTGTTATGAATTGTAATCCCTTTACGCGGGGACATCGCTATTTGATTGAACAGGCTATGCAGTCTGTGGACTATTTGCTGTTGTTTGTTTTGGAGGAGGATAAATCCTTTTTTAAATATGTTGACAGACTGGAAATGGTGAGGCAGGGGACAAAGGATCTCTCGAATGTATTTGTATTGCCCAGTGGAAACTATATTATCTCAACGCTTACTTTTCCCGAATATTTTTTGAAGGAGCAGAAACCCGACGCCGCAATAGACGCTGCGGATGATGTACAGCTTTTTGGACAGTATATTGCGCCAGCTCTGCATATTTCAGTGCGATTCGTGGGAACAGAGCCTGTTGATAAGGTGACAGCTCAGTATAACGCATCCTTGAAGAAGTATCTTGGGCTCTATGGGGTAGAGCTTTGTGAGATATCAAGATTAAAAACAGGGACGGAATGGGTGTCTGCTTCACGGGTAAGGATATTGCTTAAGGAAAAGCAGTATGAAGAATTAAAAAGATATGTGCCAGATACAACCTACGAATACTTAAGAAGGATGAATCTTCCAGAGACAAAAGAGGATACCTGTAAATCGGTCGAGAAACTTTGGGAGGATTACAGGCATTATACCGCAGAGAATCAGAATGTATACTATACAGTGGAAGAGACCCCGATCCGTGAAACGGGAAAACACAAGTGGGTGGGGGGACAGGTGGTAAATGATGTCTTTTATGCCACTCCTAACAGTGCGAGTACTATTCTCAGCTATCATACGAAGACAGAGCGGATAGAGAAAATAGGACATTTTTCCACAGAGGAGTACAAATGGACAGGCGGGGTGGTATATCAGGGAAAACTGTATATGTTTCCGAGGTCTGCCAACAGTATTTTGATTTTGGATTTAAAGACGAATCAAGTGGAGGAGGTTTCACTGCCAATCCAATATCCTGGACAGCACCATTATGGCGGTATAGTAACTGATTCTGGAATTTTGTACCAGTATCCGATTTTTAATACGAACCATATATTGTGTATTGACCTGAAATGCTTTTCTTGTACGAAGATTAAGCTTTTTGATGATAAGAACAGATATCTTGACTACAGAGGAGGAGTGCTGCATCCCAATGGATTTATATATATTTTTCCGTTCTCTGAAGGAAGGGTTATTCGGTTAAATCCGCAGACATTGGAATATACGTTTATCGGGGACTATATTGCGGCAAAGTGTTTTGGCGCAAAGGTTGCGGCTGACGGAAATATCTACGGTTTCAGAAGAGGCCCGGGTATCATGAAGATAGATGTGGAGAGAGAAAACTGTGAAATAATCAGAACAGACATGGATTCGGACAGCTGCGGAACAATGCTTGGCATAAATGGCAGGATATATAATGTTCCGGGAAGATCAAGATATGTGTGGGAGTATGACATCGTATCAGGCAGAGCGGATAAGCTGTATGAATTGAAAAGTAATGAAACATCAAAGAGTGCCGGGGGCGCGATATCAGATGAGGGCAATATGTATATTTCCCCGACAGATATGAATGCGATTCTGCGTTATAAGGCTTGTGGAGAGCATGATAGTATTCCACTAAGTATTAAAAACACCTTTTTTGATGACTGTTACTAAGAGACATCTATTTCGGGAGGAGACAGGGAATGAATAAAATGAGAAAATGTATTATATGGGGAGCCGGAAAAGGCGGAAGGCAGCTGCTGGAGCAAGTGCAATGGCTGGGGTATGACGTTGTGGCATATTGCGATATGAATCCCCAGTTACACGGCAGCAAAGTAGAAAATGTGCCGATTATAGGAAAAGAAGAGGCAGTGCGGCTCGTATGCGAGGATGTGACCATAGAGATTATCGTGGGAGTTCTTGACAGTGAGAGAGCCGAAGAAATAAGAAAGATCGTGAAAAATGAGTTCCCTAAAAATGTTGTCATCAGGAATGGAGTCAATTTATCTGCCCGCCATCTTGCTCCCCTTTTGGTTCCTGTGGAAATCAGGCATATTCTTGCCGGGAAGGTAGCATTAATAACTGGAGGCGGGAGCGGAATAGGATATGCCATTGCGGAATTATTTTTGAAAGCAGGCTGTAAATGCATTATTGCCGGAAGGGATAGAGATAAGCTGTTACGCGCTAAAGAGTCATTATGTGAGTGTGAGGATCGGGATGGGATACAGGTTGCTGTGATGGATGTATTAAATGTCTGTGAATTGGCAGATGTCGTTGAGGAAGCGGCCCATCTGTTTAGTGAGAATCGGATAGATATTTTAATAAATAATGCAGGTGTATTTACAAGTAAGAGGATTATGAATGTTAGCGAAGACGAATATGATATGGTGATGGATACAAATCTGAAAGGTACTGTATTTATGACACAGACAATGGGAAGATATATGATAGGGAAAAAGATTCGGGGACATATAGTTAATATATGCTCATCGACAGCTTTTGCACCGGCATATACTCCTTACCAAATATCAAAATGGGCAATACGCGGTTTTACATTAGGGGCGGCGAAGGAATTGGCGCCATATGGTATTACCGTCAATGCTGTTGCGCCCGGTCCGACAGCATTGACGGGGATGGGGACAAAGGTAGAAGGAGACAGTATTTACAGAGGAGATTTGCCGTCAGGGAGGGATACCATGCCGGAGGAGGTCGCTGTGGCGGTTTTATATCTTGCAAGTGGATTTGCAGATCAGAGTGTCGGTGAGATTTTTAGCTTGACTGGCGGAGATGGCAATTTAGTAGCGCGATGAATGGGTGACGTGATATAAAATGAACGATAATGCATATATAGAGCGGATAATTCAGGAATATGACATGGTTATTCTAGCATCGGAGGGCTTTTGTGAGGATTTCAAACGGATAGATTTTGGAAAGGTAAGCCTGATGCGCCGGAAGATTTTGATACTGTCTGCACAGCAGATTGATGTCAAAGAAAAACAGGTTTTTTTCAGACAGATAGACCCAGAGCAGGTAGAGCGTCTGTGCCTGCTCTATCATACCTATGAATTTGCGGATAACTTCATTTTGATGGAGGAAAATTCTGCATACGCATCAATCCTTAACTATGTGCGAACCGGGATTTTGACGGGGAAAGAGGCGTGGCAGGCCTTGTTGGGGAAGGGAGCTAAAGTCTGAAAAAGTATGTTCGGAGTTAATTGTTTACAGGGAATAAGGAGATGAAAACGGTAATGTCTAAGGTGATTGTGTACGGAGCAGGAAAAACATGGCATTATTTTATGAGGAATATCTGTGCAGGTGGAATTGACTATATATGTGATCGGAGGTTCGACAGGGAAAAGCCGGATTTTTTGGGAGGGAAGAAGACAATGACCGTTGCGGAACTCATAGAGTTTCCGCAACCGGCGGCGGTCTATTTGTGTCTGGCTGATCTGAATGAATGTGCTGAGGTAAAAAATCTTCTGGCAAAGAATTCAAATCTGGAAATACATATACTTCAGCTTGAAGCCTTTCGTCGCCTGTCAGGGAATGATTTGCGGGCCAAAGGGGCCGGAGAGTATACGGATCTGTTTCATAATAAGCTGATCTTCGACGATACCGTGCCGGAAAATCTGATTGTATCATTTGGTGGTCAGGGGAGTACAATAAGAATTGGGAGCGGTGTGGTCGTAAATAAGCTGGAGATTATCGTTGGAACAGATGCTGAAGTTTGCATAGGCGATGGTTCTTCGTTTCAGGACACGCATATTGAGGCCGCCTTTGGGGACATCCGGGTAGGGCAAAATTGTACGTTTTCTTTTGGAACATGGCTCAGAAGTCATGATGGACATCATATTTATGATCTTCAGACGGGGGAAAGAGTAAATTATTCCAAAAATATTGAATTGGGAGATCATATTTGGTGTGGACAAAATGCCATTATTTTAAAAGGCGCACGGGTGGGAAACGAGAGCGTGATCGGCGCTGCGAGCGTGGTTGCGGGATGTTTCCCGGAACATGTGGCAATCGGTGGGAATCCGGCGAGAATACTTCGTGAGGGAATCTGCTGGGGGAGGGAAGCGACCTTTGCGTTCAACTTTGAGAGCAGACTCGAATACAATGACAATGCGTATCCGGCAATTCCAACGGCGGAAATTATGCAAAATCAAAGGAGGCAAGACAGATGAGAGCGCTCGTGTATACGGTATTGGTGATAGAACTGCTTTTTGCCTTTTTTTATGGGCGATATATCAGGGTTAAGGAAGCCAAGGTCAAAAAACTGAACAATGATTTCCGAGAATATTATGAGGTAGTAAGTCGTTGGATCATATTAAAGAACAGCGGAAGAAAACCGGAGGAATATTTTCGTTTTCACGGGATAAAAAGAATAGCTATTTATGGAGCAGGACCGCTGGGAGAGATGCTTTATCAGGAATTGTTTGGCGGAGAGATTCAGATTCTCTATGTTGTTGACCAGACGAGAAAGGAATTTGAAAATGTTAAGGGTGCGAAGGTAATCCATCCCTCCCTGATTCCAAATCAGGAGACGCCGGATGCAATCGTAATCACTCCGATGGTTTTTAAGACAGCAATTTTAGATGTGCTCTGCAATTTGAATCTGCCAAACTCAGTGTCTTTTCTGATGTTGGATGAGATTGTTAATTTTTTCATGAGTCATGAGGTACAGAATGAAATTATATAAAACATGGCAGAATGTGATAATGGATGGTCTCGACACGCATGTGACCAATCAGATTAAAAATAAATATGACTTTGCGTTCTGGAAAAAGTTGAATCCGGAATTGGCATCGCTTGTGGAGCGAAATGAGAGATTTAGGGGAATACATAAAGGTGAGCGCTGCTTTATCCTTGCGAACGGACCATCCCTGAAAGAAACAGATCTGTCGTATCTGAAAGGGGAGATTCTGTTTGGTGTGAATTTGTGTGGAGAGGCATTTTATAATGCGGGAATTCCGTTGAGTTTTTATTTGTCTCTGGATGGGATTTTCTTTCAGGGGTATATCGAGGATCGAAACCACATGATTCAAAATCTCCGATATATTGAAAAGATGGGGAATGTTGCGTGCTTTTTTCCGATTGAGTGCCGAGATTTTTTGAGAGGGCATCGATTTGATCGGAAACTTGATGTTAATTACCTTGGGCCGGTGCGATTGTCTATGGAAAAGTTAGTCGCTTCGGAAGTAAACCCATGTGAGCTTACCCGATTCCGGTATTTGAGTTATTCTATTGCAATTGATGCGGTCATGGCGGCAATATATATGGGGTTTACGGAAATCTATTTACTTGGTTGTGACGCGAGTGTAATCAAATCGAGGATCGATGTGTTTATGGGGAATGCGGCAGGGAATGTTCATTTCTATGGAAATGATGGGAAGAGCTTTGAAACACAGATGCGCAGGAGAGGGATTCTGCAGGAATTGAGAACAGAACATTACTGCTTTCAGAATTGGAACTATATTAACCAATATTGTATGAAACACGGGATTAAGTTGATCAATCTGTCATCCAGCACACTGCTGGATTTTATCCCGCGAAAATCATATGAAAAACAATTACAGGAGTTGGGAATAGGATGAGTATTTTATACTTAAAGATTAATCGAAACATAGAATATACAATTAGGAATCTTAGAAACTGGATTCGGATTGCGATGGAGAGAAACGATAAATGCTTTTTGGTATGCGATGCCCCGGAATTGAAAAGCAGAGTTATAAGGGAGATGGACTTCGGCGGCTGCGATATAGAGTGGCTGGAGAGTATTCGGTCTGAGCAGGCGCAGGGGATGATATCCCATATGGCAAATGAGCGATGGGCGAATGCCGGATATGCACATTTAACCACTTTTCTACACGCAGCGGAGCATGGCTATGATTCCTTTTGGAATATTGATGCGGATGATACGGTGATGTGCCTGGATTATGCTAAGGCGGCAAAGGTTTTGTCTCAAGTAGAGGAATATGCGAAGGAAAATGAGATCGATGTCTTTTCACTGGATATGTGGAGAACCCAGAGCAGAGGAAATTCATGGTCTTTTGGAATTACATATACAAACGGGAAATTAGATTGGCCGAAAATCTTTTATAGAAATTTCGACTATAGGGGCATGGAGTGTCGCAGCTTTGTGGACAGAATTGCACCCAAGAATATTGACGAGTTTTTTGCCTATTTGAGAGAACATGACAAAAACATTAAAATAGAGACTTTTTGTGTGATGAATCTTCTCTTTGTACATTATTCCGATGACTTTTTGTTTCATCCGATCCAATCAGGTATCTATACATGGATAGAAGACGAGATGCGTTTTCCGATTCTGGAATATGTATTTGGCGTACCTTCGCTGGGGCGTATTCCGATCGCGCAGGATGTAGTGCGGATGGAGTGTGATATTATGCAGCAGGAGGGAAGATTATTTCTGGCGGAGATCGCAAACTACACCTTTGAGAGTGGGAATGTACTGGATGCAAGAGAGTATGATCTGGAAGTGCGGAAACAGGTTGGTCAACAGCTTGAGCAGAGAATCAATGATATGCTTTTGAACTATGACCTTGGGGATGAGTGTTATCTATTCGGGTGCAATGAATTCGCGGAAAGCGTAAAAGAAAAACTGGAGCAGAGAGGTATTGTGATAAAGGGAATCCTGGATAATGACAAGGGAAAGCAGAATCGGGAATACGCAGGGCTGATGGTATTCGCACCGGAGACGATCAAGACAGAAAAACTTGAACGAGTGGGAATCATAGTGATATCCAGGCATTACCGCAACATTTGCTTTCAACTAAAGCGATACGGTTACCAGAGGGAGCCGTATTGGCTGACGGATTATCGAACGCTTTTGCAGGGGGATGGGAATGATTAAATATTTGGTGATAGATGTGGATGGAACCTTGACAGACGGGGTGGTATATATCGGAAATTCTGGAGAGCTGTGCAAGGGCTTTTATGTGAGAGATGGACTGGGAATTCAAAAAATAATTGCCAGAGGAATTGAACCCATCATATTGACATCCCGGGAATCGGAGATTGTGAAGCAAAGATGCAAGGAACTGGGAATTACCAATATTTGCCAGGGAGTCAAGAATAAGAGGGAAAGGCTGGAAGATATAATCCAGAGACATAAGATTGGTTCAGATGAGCTTGCATATATTGCAGATGACGTAAATGATTTGGAGGCAATTCAATTGGCATGTATCAGAGCATGTCCCAATGATGCTGTGTCTGAAATAAAAAATGTCTGTAATTTTGTGTCACACTACAATGGCGGGCATGGAGCGGTGAGAGAATTGTGCGATTATCTGTTAAGTCTGTAAAACTGTTTTGAGACAAGCTGTTTTGACGATATGCGTGTAATATCAATTATGTGCGGATCGAGTTGTTGACACCTGAAGAGGCATGGCAGGCATTGCTGGGGGAATAGGAATGGATAAGCCACATTATGAAGAAATGCTGACAAATGTAAACTCTCTTGTGCAAAGCGGCCAGTTTCAGAAAAAAGAGATCTATCTGTTCGGGCATAGTAATGCCACGGAGACCCTTGCGGATCTGCTGCTTGACAGGGGATACACAGTCAGCGGAATCCTTGACAATAACCGTTCCAAACAGGGCGACGACTACAAGGGGATTCTTATTTTGCCGCCGGAAGAGATTCTGCGTGGAGAGCAGTCAGAGAAAATCGTGTGTATAGCCGCCCGGGCGTATGAGGCCATGGCGCGGCAGCTAAGGCAGCTGGGCTACAACGGCAGGATTGAAAAACTGGTGGACTACAATTCTTATGCCGAATACTCCTTGTCAGAAAATACTATCATTAGAAAGAAGGAACGACTGGACAGGGGAATTCTGCAGCTGAGGCATATCAAGAAAAAATATCCAGGGCATTTTCTTATCTTATGCCCCTTTTCAGCCCTGGGAGACATCTTCCTTGCCATGTCCTATCTGCCGCATTTTCTCGCCATACGGCATATCGAGAACTGTGTGGTCTGTGTGTCTGGCGGTGCCTGTAAACAGGTGGCGGAGCTTTTCGGCGCATATCCCGTGGAGACGTATGCCCAGAAGGATCTGGATGAGTTGATTCAGGCGTGCATATACACAGAGGATGGCAATTCCTATATAGCACATCAGGACAGACCCTATGTGGTAAATCTGCACAAGGCCCTGTACATAAAGTGCATACCGCTGGAGACGATCTACAAGTGCGGCGTGTTCGGACTGCCCTGGGAGACAGTGCCCTGCAGGCCGACTCGCTGGAAGGACTATCCGGATTTAGAAAGTATTATACCGGGAAGGGCGGTTATTTTCGCCCCCTACGCCAAGTCCGTCACTACCTTTGACGAGACATTTTGGCAGCCCATAGTGGCTGATTTTCAGGAGCGGGGATATCAATGCTTTACCAATGTGGCGGAGGGAGAAAGACCGCTGGCGGGAACGAGGGAGATCAGCCCCCGCATTTCTCAGATGCAGTCCGTTGTAGAGCGGGCGGGAACCTTTATCGGCATACGGAGCGGGCTGTGTGACGTGATCCGCTATGCCGGATGCAGGAAGATCGCCCTGTATCCCGATTACAATTACAGCGATACCAAATGGAAAGCCATAGATATGTACGCCATAGACGGCTGGGAGAATCTAGTAATAGGTGAGGATTTTGTATGGAACAGAAACTGATTTTATCAACGCTGCCCAAGACCTGGATATTTGATCTGGACGGGACGATACTGAAACACAACGGATATAAGCTGGACGGTGTGGACACATTGCTGGAGGGGGCCAAGGCATATCTGGACGGAATTCCCGCCGAGGACAAAATCGTCATCTTCACCTCGAGGACGGAGGCATACCGCCAACCGACGCTGGACTTCCTGCGGGAACAGGGGATACGGTATGACGAGATTCTGTTCGAGATGCCCATGGGGGAGCGAATCGTGGTGAACGATAGGAAACCGTCTGGCCTTAACATGGCTGTGGCGCTGAATATGGACAGAGATCGGTTTGAACTGCCGGAGGTGGTTCGGGAGCGGTGACGTGAGAGGCAGTCACCGCTTTTTGATTGTTTCTTTGGCAATCATGCTATGGACATGGCATTAAAAAGATGATATGCTCTTTACTAAGATTACTATATTATCAAAGGCCAATGTGAAAGGGGAAATAATTTACAAAGGGGGAATTATTATGGTACGAAGTTTTCTGGCTGTTGGACAAGGAGCGTTTTATTGTGAATGCTTTAGGGCGAATCCCAATAATGTAAATGTTGTATATGATTGCGGGTCTTCGACGGATAAAAACATTCTAGAAGGCGCAATAAAAAATAATTTTTACCAGGGGGAAGAAATCGCGGCGCTATTTATATCGCATTTACATGAAGATCATATAAACGGAATCCCTTTTTTGCTGAGACATTGCAAAGTAAAGAAAATATATTTCCCGCTGATAGCATCGAATAACAAAAAAATATTGGACATCTATAATGATATAAATGGCATACGGGGTTTTACCGCAGACTTCTTGAGAAATCCGGGGCGAGCAATTCGAGCTTTACAAATAGGCTATAGACCGGAATTAATCGGTATTCGAGAGCAGGGACAAGAGTCTTACGAAAGGGAGTTAGAGTTTCTGGTAGAACGAGAAGAAGACATTCGCATATTGGAGTCGGGACACAATGTTTTTGCGGATATGAATCTGCCGCCTCAAATACATGGGGAGTGGCTATATATTCCTTTCAATTTTAGACGTAAGAGTCGGATAGAAAAGTTAAAAGATAATTTGAAAACTCAGTTTGGAAGACCGGTTACAGAGGAAGAGATGGAACATATGTGGCGAGATACATCTCAGGCGGGTAACAGCGATCGGCAAAAAATTATAGCGGCATATAAGGGCGTGCCAGGAAAGCTAAATGTTAACTCGATGACCTTGTTCTCGGGTGAAAAAGAATATAATTTAAGGCAATGCCTAGACACACAGTGCATGAGGGGGTGTAAAAATCCGTGTTGGTGTTTTCAATCGAAACCATCGGGATGTTTATATACGGGTGATTATGATGCATCAGGCCAGGAAAAGTGGGAACAGTTGGAAACGGCCTATAAAGAGTATTGGAAATTCATAGGATGTATTCAATTACCTCACCATGGTTCTAAACATAATTTTAATATTAATTTTCTAAATATGAATGCATATTTTGTTGTTTCTGCTGGTTTTTCAAATCAGTTTCAACATCCTCATGCAAGTGTAGTTAAGGCGTTTCTGTTAAATCGTAAAATGCTTTTTGTTGTTACCGAGCAGGTAGGAAGTAGTCTGCATTTATGGGTGGAATGACGAATGAAAAGTTCCGGGACAAGAGTTTCCGGAACTTTTCTACTTGTTATTTCAACCATTATGGTGTATCATAAAACCAGCATTTTCTTCAACTTTTGTATTACAGTAACCGGCAGAGGAAAAACAAGGCAGGAATTAAGATGGCAAATAATTGTAAAATATTTACCCCATCGGGATATGTGGAGGAATTGTTGGACGCGGTCGGGTATCGGGGAAAACTTTATGGAAAAAGTATATTGGAAAATTCTTGCGGAGATGGTAACATTCTTGTAGAGATAGTGCGGAGATACATATTATCCTGTCGTAAAATGCAGAAAAGCAACAAAGAGATCAAAGAAGGGTTAGAAACAGATATATGGGGCATAGAACTGGAGCATGTCCATGCAGCGCAGTGCAGGAAAAATCTTAGTGCAATAGCCAAAGAATTGGGGATACAACATGTAGTGTGGAACATTATCGAAGGGGACTACCTACGCTTACAACTAAGCAGGCAGTTTCATTTTATTATCGGAAATCCTCCTTATATTGTATATCGTGATATTGAGGAGATCGACAGAAAATATCTGAAAGATAATTTTACTAGTTGTAAAAAAGGTAAATTCGATTATTACTATGCCTTTGTGGAAAAAGCTTTATCGGAATTGGCGAAAAATGGGAAAATGTCATATATTATCCCGTATAGCATTTATAAAAATGTGTACGCGAGTAATCTAAGAGAATTGATCAAGCCATACCTGAAAAAAATATTTGATTATACCTATCAGAATAAATTTCCGGGAATTACTACTTCCTCAACGATTTTATTATTGCAGAAACGGCGTAGCACGCGGTTTTTCTATATGGACGTGATGACAGGAAGGCAAATGGAAATAAGTAAGCTGGATTTGGCGGAGAAATGGAAATTTGATGTCTCTGAGCCTGATACTGGAAAATTTAGATTTGGGGATTTCTTTTATGTAAATAATACTGTGGCAACTTTGTGTAATGATGCCTTTGTGCTTGAAAATTACAAAAGAGACGGTGATTTCTATGTCTTACCCAACGGAGAGAAGATAGAGGCCGAGCTCGTGAGACCGGCAGTGAGTAAAAGGAGAGGGAAGAATTCAAATAGTTTAGCCATTATATTTCCGTACTATTATGTAGATGATACCCCTTGCCATTATACCGAGGAGGAGTTTGCCAACAAATTCCCCTGCGCGGTAAAACATTTATTACGTTATAAGAATCGTCTGCAGGAGAGGGCATCCGATAAAAAAGCGCTGTGGTTTGAGTATGGGAGAAGTCAGGCAATCACTAAGATAAATAGAGAGAAATTAGTTATGCCATCTATCACTTCTTCTAAAGTAAATGTTACTCTGGAAGAGGAGAATGTAATTCCGTGCGCGGGTTTCTTTATAACCAAAAAGGGTAATCATTCTCTTGAATGTGCAAAAAAAATATTGGAAAGCCAATACTTTTATGATTATCTGAAAAATATTGGAATATTTACAACTGGAAAATCCAGACGTATTACGGTAAAAGATATCGCAGAGTACAGATTTGAAAGCTGGGAGTGATATACATGGGGAAGATTACCTTCGAAGTAGGCGCAAAGGCCGCCAGACTTATAGGCCGGGAAAATATAGCTGATGTAGACGGCGCTCTCATTGAATTGATCAAAAACGCATATGATGCAGATGCGTCTTGCGTTTGCGTCTGGTTTGATATGCCGTTTCCATATGTCCCTTATGAGATACCTGCGCAAAAAATACAGCAGATTCTAAAGGATGAAGATCAAAAAAAGGTCTTGAACTATTATGAGAAATCTGCACAAGGCGGTTATAAGAAAAAAGAAGATATAACAGAAGAGGAAAATGAAGAGTTACGCAGGGTGTTCGCAAATTATAACTGTCTGATCATCGCGGATAACGGTATTGGCATGTCCTTATCTGATGTACAGACCAAGTGGATGTATATAGGTACAAGCGATAAGGAGATTAATTACACAAGTGAAAAGGGCAGGATAAAAACCGGCGCAAAGGGAATTGGACGTTTTGCGCTGGATAAGCTGTCGGTCATTTCACAAATGTATACAAAGAGCAAAGAAGATAAATTGGTCAACTGGAGTATCAATTGGGAACAATTCGAGAATTCAAAGCTTTTAAATCAGATTGCCGCGGAAATAAATCAGACAGAAGATTGCTATGCGCAGATTGTGGAGAATCTTATCGGCAGTAAATTTCCCCAAGCATTTTCGGATGGACATGAGTGGGGCAGAGGAACAACGATCGTACTTTCGCCAATCAGAGAAGAGTGGACTATGCGACTCTTTGAAAAGGTAAATACAAATATGAAGAGCATAAATCCGCTTGGAACAGTGGATCCATTCAAAGTGTTTATTCATAATGAGTATTATCCGGAATATAATTATGAGACTAGTGACGTGTCGATCAGCGTGAAAGACTATGACTATAAAATAACAGCCAGATTTGATGGTGAGAAGAAACTCACAGTGACATTGGGACGAAATGAAGTAGATATACATAAGAAAAAGGTGTTATTTAAAGAATATGAGAAGATAGTGAGCCTTGATTCATTTTGGGCAAGGCCTTATTTCGATAAAGAAAACTGTCATCGTGAACAGTATGAGCAGGATATTGTCATAGAGAGAGAGATGGCGGATGTGTTAAAGGACGATCCAGCCAAAATACGCAATGTAGGCCCTTTTTTGGCAGAGTTATTTTTTGTTAAAAGTCAGAAGAGTGATGTAGAGATTATCAAACCAGTTGCAGCGAAAAGCAGGAAAGAATTACTCTCAAAATTTTCAGGAATAAAGATATATCGGGATAGATTTAAGGTTCGGCCATACGGCGATGCGGGGAGTCATTTTGACTGGCTGGAGTTGGGAAAACGGCAGGCGGAAAGCCCCGGAGGCGTCGGAAGCGCCAGCGGTTCATGGCGTGTTCTGGCATACCAATTGATAGGACAGGTCGCGATCGGTCGGGAGACAAATCCGGCTCTATATGATATGGCAAACCGTGAGGGGCTGACATTGAATGATGAGTATCAGATATTTGTAGATATTCTTCAGGAGGCAATCCATGTGTTTGAGACGGACAGACAAGGATTTTACCGTGAGTATATGCGATGGCATGATGAGACGGAGAAGTCCTTTGGAAAGGATGCCAATATTCGCGCGGAGGCAGTAGCAAATTATACGGGAGTGATGTCATCGAAAACGAAGGCGGAAAATGAGGAAAGCGGAGGCGCAGGGCAGAGTAGTCAGGAAAATAGATATACGGACGAGGAATATCAAAAGACAGTGTATCATTTGATGCAGGAAGTTCAGGAAACCCTGAATGCAAAGCAAATTCTCCAACTGCTCAGTTCATCGGGATTGATTTTAAATACGTTTTTTCACGAGTTCAGAGGTATACAGGCACATTATGGTTCCAGGGCGGCGCAACTTACGCATCGAATCAATTACATGGTCGAGAACGAAAACTTGCATCCTAGTTTTATTTATGATCCTTTTCTTATTATTGACAAGATGAGGACGACAGATGATGTATTGGCCCTATGGCTCAAGGTCGCCATGGAAGGAGTTCAAAAGGGAAAACTGCAGTCGGAACAGATATGCATTGGGAAAGAAATTGAAAACATAGTAAAAATGTGGGAGGAATTATTAGGCTCAAAAGATATTGCTATGGAATATGAGGATGGTACGGATGCCGAAACGACATATGGGATGGCAAAGGCCGATTTATATATTATTCTGAATAATTTCTTTTTGAATTCAGTATATTTCTTGGAAAAGACGAAAAATCCGGACAGGAAGATAGTGGTTGTCATAAAAGAGCAAGAAGGTCACTTCTGTCTAACCTTGTGGAATAATGGTCCGGAACTTGACGCAAAATATAATGGAGTTCCGGAGCGCATTTTTGAATTGGGAGAAACCAGCAAAGATGCAGAGGAGGGTACCGGGATTGGACTCTGGATCGTGCGAGAGACGGTCGAACGGTATGACGGTATGATCGAGGTATCTGATCAACAACAAGGTTTTGGACTGGATATTTATCTGAAAAAGTAGCGGAGGTAGAATATGTATCGCATAGGCATGATAGAAGATGACAAGGCAGAAGCAAGTTCGGTTATGCTGTCTCTTGTTCATAATGCGGGGCAATTGGGAGAAGAATCTTTTATACTATATGAATTGGAAAAAAAAGAGAATTTTCGCCAAGAACTCTTTGAAAAGTTGATAAAGGATGTACAAAATGGCAGGATACAATGCCTGATTGTTGATTATAAACTTGATACTCTAGACGAGGTGTTGGAGGGAATCGAAGTGGTTAATTATATGCACGAAGTCGTGCCGGAGTTTCCGGTGGTCATTCTTACAGATGTTCCGGAAAGGAGCAAGGAAAATGATAAGGCGGATCCTGACAAGGTATATGCTAAAGAAATCTTCATGAAACCGGATGATGTGGAAACAAAGGAAATGGTTTATCATATCATACGGAACATTGAACGGTACACAAAGAAGAGAGCGGAACTGGAAATCAGAAGAATGCAAGTATTGGATAAGGTTGTTGATGATTCCGAATATGAAGATGAAACATATGGTGAACTATTGAAAATAGAACAGGAGTTAAGCAAATATGTTCCGATCGAAATGACAGGAATCGATCAGGCATACGATATGAAAAGTATGCGCGAAGGTTTGGAAATGCTCAGGGAATATAAAAGTCTATTGGAGTAATAAGAAGAAATGACAAATGATTTCAAGAAACATACAATTATAAGAAAATGTGACAAAAAATACAAAGACTATAATAAATATAAGCTATATTTGAAAGAGGATTTTAAAAATCGCTGTGCTTATTGTAATATGCATGATGAGTGGGTTAAGCCATTACCGTTTCAAATAGATCACTTTATACCCCGGGCAAGTTTTCAAAAGGCAGGAAGAGTCGATTTGGATAATGATTATCGAAATCTTATGTATTCTTGTCCTGTATGCAATCGGTTAAAAAGTGACGCGTTCACAGGAGAGATAGGGACGGATAAAATACAAAATCCATTTTTTTACAATCCGGTTGATACCGATTATAATACAATTTTTACTCGTGATGAAATGGGAAGAATACAGTCGCAAGATAAACTTGGAAAAGACATGATCAAAAGGCTACAGTTATATCGCCCGACGAAACAGATGGCCTGGTTTCTTGACGAACTGAAACTGGTCTATGATGGGATCGGAAGAAAATTGAAAATGGAATCAGACAGCAAAAAAAGAGAAAAACTGGAATGTGCCTATAATAAAATAGGCAATGCACTGTTCCAGAAATCTCGATTTTTTGTACATAGTTATGAAACTGAGAAAACCACAAAAAAATAAACAAACTGAACCAGATGAGGGAGGTTGGCGCAACTCCTTACAGAAAGGACTCTAACATGCAAGAAAACTACGACGTACTGATCGTCACCACAGCGAAAGACTATCTGCGGCTGCAGTGCAATTATCCGCGACTAATTCAAAATATGCCCGGCAGGCGGCTGGTGTTTGTGGGCAATGAGGAAGTGGGACAGCTGGTGGCGGAGAGCGGCCTGGGAGAGCGGGCGGGCTTTCTGCCGGAGGATGCGGTCATTCCCTTTGACGCCGTACATAGCGTGATGAAAAAAGCGCTGGGCAGGGAGGACGTGCCCAGAGGGGTGACAGGCTGGTATTACCAGCAGTTTCTCAAGATGCAATACTCCGCGCAGTGCCAGGATGAATATTATCTGATGTGGGACGGGGACACAGTGCCCTGCAAGGCCTTTTCCATGTTTTCCCAGGAGACCGGTCAGCCCTATCTGGATCTGAAACATGAATACCATGAAGAGTATTTTCGGACGCTGGAAAAGCTGCTGCCGGGTATGCACAAGTGCATTCAGCAGTCCTTTATCGCCGAGCATATGCTGATAAACCGGGAGATCATGCAGAATCTGATCCGGGACATGGAGGCCAACGCACAGATTCCGGGGGAGCTTTTCTACGAAAAAATTATCCATGCCATCCCACCGGAGCGGCTGGTCAGCAACAGTTTCAGCGAGTTTGAGACCTATGGGACCTATGTGGCGTTCCGCCGCCCCATGGCCTACAAGCTGCGAAACTGGAACTCGTTCCGCTACGCGGGAGAATTTCTGGACCCCTATACGATTGACGACGAGGATTACGAATGGCTGGGAAAGAGCTTTGACGCCCTGTCCTTTGAGAAGGGGCACAGCGTGCGCCCCGATCATCGGAATCTGTTTGACAACAAGGAGTATCAGAGCAAGCTGTCCGCCCGCCAGATGCTGGAGATTGCTCAGGAGGAGTTCAAGGACAGCTATATGGAGGTTTGGGAGAACTGACGTCTACAATATTTTCTGCCACTGCGGTAAAGCCAGCGGGAGCGCGGCCTGCCCCAGGTGGCAGTGATCCGGGGAATAATACTCATTCCGCGTGAGAAAATCCGGCGTAATCAGTTCCGGAAAAATAGACAGGAAGGGCATGTTGTTCTGTTCGCAGAACCGGGCCAGCTCCAGATTGAAGTAGGCGGTAGCCATATTGCGCTCCACTTCGGTTCCGTTGCGGGGGAAGTTGGGGTCCACCGGGCACGCCTCGCTCTGGGAGGCCACGGGTCCCCAGCAGGACACCTGATAGCCCAGCTCCCGCAGGCACAGGAGGAACGCAAAATACTGCGCCAGAATATCGTCTATGATATTCTGATAGGGCCTCTGCTGCTGCGCCGCCTGCTTGAACACATGTACACGGATATCGATCTCGCCGAGACAGCACAGGATACGGGCATGGGGCCGGATAAAGTTCTGAAACAGGTATTCCGCCTTTTCCCGGAACCGGAATGTAGTGTCATAGCGGTTGCTGTTGTAGGCCAGGCATGGTCCTAAGTGCAGCGGAGTAAAGGGATAGGGCGCACAGCTCGGGCAGACGTTGATATTCTGCCCTATGGGGAGGAAGGTCAATTCCTCGTTGCCGCTGAAAAAATTCACATGAGAATCGCCCAACACCACGACGGTATTTTCCCTGTGGTGGCGCAGGCATGCGTGGTCAAAATTGGCCTGTTCCAGCAAAGGGTCTGTGTACGCAGGGTCCGGCAGAGCCTGCAGGACGAAAATGGCCTGCCGGAAACGGGAGAGCACTTCTACCGCATCGCCATCCGCCGCATACCGGCGCATCTCCTCTATCAGCTCCCCAAACAGCGCATCCCTGCGTTGAATTTGCTCCGGTGTGTAGAGCTTGTTGCGATATTCCAGTTCCGTCAGCAAACACAACTGAATGTCTTCCCAAGGCAACTTGGAGAGGACGAAGGGATTAGCCGTTATGGAGTTGACAAGCCCCTGTAGAATTTCAATAGTCCGCATAAAATACACCACCTGTCTTTGAACCGTGTATCGGTTTTTTCTAATTTTAGCACAAAGGGAAAGACTGTACAAGTCAAAGCCCGGGAAGTCGGAACTATACTGACTAATGTTAAGATTTTTAAGTTTCCGCACAGCACATGTCGCATAATCGGGCAACATGCACCGTGCGGAAAGGAAAATCTAATCGTTAGTGAGTATGAAAATAAGGAGAGATTATGAATCATACAAGAGAATTGCTGTTAAAACTCAGAAACGCCATTCAAAGCGGCGCTCTGCCGGTGGAAAATGTTCCGCTGGCGGATATCCGGCAGTGCGTTTACGCGGAGCTGCAGGTGAACCGCAGCACCTTTACGGAGAGTCAGTATGTGGACGTGCTGAATCGGTTTGATGCGCTGTGCGCCAATATCGCGGAGGGGGAGACGGACAGGGACAAAATCCTGCTGGTCATGGACGCGTTTATCCTCTGTGTGGATATGCTGTCCCAGTCCGTCTATGCTCTCGCCAACCGGGAGTACTGGAACTATAAGCGCCGGGCGGATAAGGACGATCCCCAGGTGGCGGAGATTATCGACTATATAGATAAAAAAGGGCGGATCGATCTGATAAGCTATGGGTTTGTGGAGGAATACCAGGCTCTGCCTGTGGCGGTGGAGTGGGATGAAAACTGTGGTATGCGGTATGTGCCCTACAGGGGGAGAAAAATGTTTTTTCCCAGAGCCTGGGACGAGAACAGAATCGCCAGCTACTACCGTTCGGTGGTGATGGAGCAGGATAAGCGCTCGCCGCACTGCTACGACAAGGAATCCTACGGGGTAAACGAGGGGGATGTCGTGGTGGACGCCGGGGCTGCAGAAGGGATCTTTGCCCTGGACTGCGTGGACCGGGCGGCCAGGATCTATCTGATTGAGGCGGACCCCGAATGGATAGAGGCGCTGGAGCAGACCTTTTGCGGAGACGGGGATAAGGTGCAGATCGTGTACGGCTTTTTGGACCGTTTTCACGAGGGCAGTCATGTGAGCCTGGACGGACTGTTTGAGACGGAGGAGATTAACTATATTAAAATGGACATAGAGGGTGCGGAAAAAGCGGCTCTGGAGGGAGCGGCCGGGATGCTGGAGAGGTGCGAGAATATACGGTGTGCAATCTGTTCCTACCACTGCAGGGAGGACGAGGAGAGTATTCGCCGTACTCTGGAATCCCATGGATTCACAACGGACACCTCCAGGGGATATATGTGTCCGAACTGGACGCTGGAGGCCTATCTGGAGGCTCAGCTGAGGAGAGGAATCGTGTTTGGCAGAAAGAGCCGGGCGTGACATTCCTCGCGCTTTACAAGCTATTCTATCAATGATAAAATAAAGTGGATATCGCTGCAGCGAAAGCAGCGACAATGTTCCACGGAGGGAGACGGCGATGAATTTTGAGCTGACGGCATCAATGATGTGTGCCAATTACGGCAATCTGGAGCAGGAGGTCAAGGCTCTGGAAGCGGGAGGGATAGATTCTTTTCACATAGATATTATGGACGGGCGGTATGTGCCGAATTTTGCCATGTCATTGAATGATATGGCCTATATCGCGTCGGCGACTCAAAAGCCTCTGGACGTACATCTGATGATTGAGCATCCCAACAACAATATCCATATTTTTTTGAAAAAGCTCAGAAGGGGGGACACGGTGTATATCCATCCCGAGGCGGAGTATCATCCATCCACCACCTTGCAGAAAATCATAGACGCAGGTATGGTCCCGGGCATTGCCATCAATCCGGGCACCAGTATTGAGACTGTATATGAGATGCTGCGCATAGTGAAAAAAGTGCTGGTAATGTCTGTGAACCCAGGAAGCGCGGGTCAGATGTTTCTGCCCTATGTGGGAAAGAAAATAGACAGACTTTTGCAGATGAAGGACGAGATGAAGTTCAAAGTGTACTGGGATGGAGCCTGCAGTATGGACAGGATCACTCAGTTTGCCCCCAAGGGCGTGGACGGGTTCGTACTGGGAACGACGCTGCTGTTCGGAAAGAACAGACCTTACGGAGATATTTTAAGCGAGATCAGGCGGGAAGAGGTAGATTGAAAAATCTAAGATATTTCAATTTTCTATTTGAGCAATATCGCAGACACAGTCTGCGATATGCATGGGGATTAGTATGAACACAGCATTGATTTTGTCCGGCGGGACCGGCAGCAGGATGGGGCTGGATACCCCTAAGCAATATCTGGAGGTGGGGGGCAGGATTCTGCTGGAATACTGTCTGCTGACGCTGGCGGAGAGCGAGCACATAGACGCTGTGCAGATCGTGGCCGATCAGGAGTGGCATGACGTGGCCGGGGAATGTGTGGCACGGGCGGGTCTTAGCGATAAATTCAGAGGTTTTTCCAGACCGGGAACAAATCGGCAGCAATCGATTTTAAGCGGTCTGGAGGATATTTCCCGATACGCAGAGGCCGAGGCGGCGGTAATCGTCCATGACGCGGCCAGGCCCTCAGTCACCAGGGGAATGCTGGAGCGCAGTCTGGAGGCCCTCAAAGGGCACGATGGGGTGCTGCCGGTGCTGCCCATGAAGGACACGGTCTACTACAGCGAGACGGGGCGGAAGGTGGATCGGCTGCTTAAGAGAGAGTGTATTTATGCGGGGCAGGCCCCGGAGACGTTTCGGCTGGGAGTTTATCTGGAGGCCAACCGGGCGCTGCTGCCGGAGCGGATTCTGGAGATCAACGGCTCCACGGAACCGGCGATCTTGGCGGGACTGGATATCGCCATGATCCCCGGGGAGGAGTGCAACTACAAGATCACGACGATGGATGATCTGCGACGTTTTGAGCGGGAACTGGAGAATGTGAAAAGGGATATATAAATGAAAGCATATGTATTACACGGAATAAACGATTTGCGCATGGAGGAGAGGGCTGTGCCCGAGCCGGGTCCGGGCCAGGTGCTTGTGCAGGTGAAAGCCGCCGGTATCTGCGGTTCGGATATACCCAGAATATTTCGGACGGGAACGTATTCGTTTCCCACCATTCCGGGACATGAGTTTTCCGGTGTGGTGGCGGCCATGGGGCCCGGGGTCCCGTCGGAGTGGACAGGCAAAAGAGTGGGGATTTTTCCTCTGATACCCTGCCGGGAGTGTGCCCCCTGCCGCCAAAAACACTATGAGCTGTGCAGGAGCTACAGTTATCTGGGGTCCCGGACGGACGGAGGCTTTGCGGAATACGCGCTGGCGCCCTGGGAGAGTCTGATCGAGCTGCCGGAGGGCGTCAGCTTTGGGGCTGCCGCCATGCTGGAGCCTATGGCGGTGGCGGTTCACGCCCTGCGCCGGGCACAGGTGAGTCCAGGCAAAACGGTGGCAGTGTACGGGCAGGGAACCATAGGGCTGTTGCTGTCCATGTTCCTCAGAGAGTCCGGTATAGAGCGGGTACTGGCCATCGGAAACAAGGCCCAGCAGAGAAGGTCGGCCCTGGATATGGGCATAGCCGAGGAGGATTTCTGCGATACCAGAACCCAGGAAATGGGCCCCTGGTTGGCGGAGAAGACAGGCGGAGCAGGTGTGGACGTCTTTTTTGAATGCATTGGCAGGAACGAAACTATAGGAGCCGCCATAGATCTGACCGCCCCCATGGGCACGACAGTGCTTGTGGGAAATCCCAGCGGGGACGTGTGCCTGGACAAGGCAGTGTACTGGAAAATCCTGAGAAACCAGCTGACTGTCATGGGTTGCTGGAACTCCTCTTTCACCCAGGAGGAGACCGACGACTGGCACTATGTGCTGGAGCGGCTGGCCGGAGGGCGAATACAGCCGGAGCGCCTGATCACACATCTGCTCCCCTTTGAGCGGCTGCCGCAGGGGTTGGAGATCATGCGGGACAAGAGCGAGGAGTATGTGAAGGTGATGACGAAGTTATAAGTGTAATTAGGGAGTAAGTATATGGTCGTTTTGTGCCGATAACCATTTGGGTAATGATTCCTAAGCAGGGAAACTGTAGGAGAGAACTGTATACTTCAAGGAGGAAGTGACATGATTATACAGCACAATCTGGCGGCGATGAACGCCAATAGAATGTATTTGGGCACCAGTCGGAAACAGACAAAGCGCTCGGAGCGTCTCTCGTCCGGATACCGGATAAACCGGGCGGCGGATGATGCGGCGGGATTGGCTATTTCCGAGAAGATGAGAAGGCAGATCAGAGGTCTGTCCCAGGCGGTGAACAATGCGCAGGACGGCATTTCCATGGTGCAGATAGCGGACGGGGCCATGGCGGAGGTGCAGGACATGCTTCACCGCGGTACGGAGCTCAGCGTCAAAGCTGCAAACGGAACTCTGCAGGATGAGGACCGCTCCTATATCCAGCGGGAGATCGCGCAGATAAAGGAGGAGATCGACAAAATCTCCGACAGAACTACTTTCAACAAGATATGGGTGCTGAAGGGAAAAGACGTGCCCAAGCCGGAGGGAAATACGGAAGTGATTATCGCTGGTGGTCTGCCGACATGGGTGAAACTGGGATCGACGACTGGGGTTATGTCGGAGGTATACACGACTACGCAGAACTATGAGAGTACGACCACGGATCCCAATGACGGCAGCACCACGACGACGCAGGGGCAGGAGAACATCGATCACGAGGCGGCCACGCTGGATTTCTCCAAGTTTACCGGTTCAGCCGCGCAACTGAAGGAGCTGGAGAACAACGGATTTCACACGACTTGCTGTACCTGTACCAACCATTACAGCGTCAAGTTTACAATGGGAACCACCAGCAGTATGGAGCAGAGCGGAAGTCACTATATCTACAATGTGGGCATCGGAGACGTAAAAGACGCTGATGAGCTGTTGAACCGTATTGTGAAGGCGATGGATAACGGCTATCCGCAGAGCCATTATACCAAGCTGGCAGTGGATACAGCGAGCAAGAAACTAATCATATATGACGATAGATCCAGGGATACAGACCCCATTCCATCGGCAGCCGATACTACCATCACGTGGTCTGGATGGAGCAATCCATATTTTGACACAAGAGCGGGCGGCGATTATGGAAAATTCGCTCCCGGAACGGCCTACTCCAAGGACGACGTCGACAAGCTCGCCAAGGTGGATTTGGTGATCCTGCAGGTCGGCACGGAAATGGGCCATGAGATTGGCATAGAACTGCCCTCTATCTCTGCCAGCAGCCTTAAGATCCAGGATGTGGATCTCAGCACCCAGAGCGGGGCTAAAGAGGCCATTGCGGCTTTTGAGAAAGCGCTGAAGTATGTCAGCGAGGAGAGAAGCAGGATGGGCGCGTACCAGAATCGCCTGGAACACACCATCAACAACTTGAACAATGTGATCGAGAACACCCAGGCATCGGAGTCCGCCATCCGCGATACAGACATGGCGCAGCTTATGGTGGAATATGCCAACGGAAACATTCTGGCACAGGCGGGGATGGCTATGCTGTCTCAGGCCAATATGAAAAATGAGGGCGTCTTGGCTCTGCTGAGATGACCGGAAGGAGCGTGAAATGAAATATACCAATCCAATTATCCCCGGATTTTATCCGGACCCCAGCATCTGCAAGGCGGAGGGAAAATACTACATGGTATGCAGTTCTTTTCAGTATTTTCCGGGAGTGCCGCTGTTTGAGAGTGAGGACCTGGTCAACTGGAGTCAGATCGGACATGTGCTGACCCGGGAGAGCCAGCTGCCCCTTGCTGGGGCGGGCCATGACGGCGGTATCTATGCCCCCACGATACGTTATCATGAAGGGCGTTTCTATATGGTGACCACCAACGTTACCAGCCTGGGGAATTTCTATGTGTGGACCGACGATATTTATGGAGAGTGGTCTGAGCCTATCCGCGTGCAGCAGGGGGGGATCGATCCCTCTCTGTATTTTGAGGACGGAAAGACCTATTTTATGAGCAATGGGGACGACGATAAGGGGATATCCGGCGTAACCCAGTGCGAGATCGATATTGAGACCGGCGCCAAGCTAAGCCCCTCCGTATGTATCTGGCAGGGAGCGGGGGGCCGATATCTGGAATCTCCCCACCTGTATAAGATCAAGGAGCAGTACTATCTGATGGCGGCGGAGGGCGGCACAGAGTACGGCCATATGGTAGTCTACGCCAAAGGGCCGACCGTGAATGGACCTTTTACCAATTATCCCGGCAATCCGGTGCTGACCAACCGCAATCTCGGCGGTTATGTCATTCAGGGCTGCGGTCACGGGGATCTGGTGGAGGATGAGAGAGGCAATTATTGGATGGTGCACCTGGCGTTTAGGCAGATTCACCGGTGGATGCCTTTCCATATAACCGGGCGGGAAGTGAATCTGGTCCCGGTGACATTTGGGGAGGACGGCTGGTTTAGCGCAGGCGTGGGCGGCATTACCCCCACCCAGGTGGAGACGGACCGCATCGACGACAGCGTGGAGCAGCGTCTGAAGATGAGAGACACCTTTGCCGATACCCGTGTGGGCGTGGACTGGTGTTTTCTGCGTAAGCCCCACATGGAAAATTATCTCATTCAAGAGAACGCATACAGGCTGTATCCCACGGGACTGACTCTGGGAGAAAAGCAGGATTCCCCCACCTTTATAGCTATCCGCCAGCGGCAGATGGAGGGACATATCCGCTGCGGGGTAAGCGTCTCGGAGGGAGAGGCGGGCGTCAGCCTGTACATGAACCATGAACATCATTACGATCTGGCCGTGGAGCGGACGGAGGCTGCGGACGGTGCGGAGGGGACATGCCGCGTCAAACTTCGCAGCGTGGTGGGCGGTGTGGGCGTCAGCTTTGTGACGCAGGATTCTAACGTTCCCACAGATGCAGAGATCACGCTGCAGATTGAGCTGGAACCCACACAGTACAGCTTTTCGGCTGTGTTTGCCAAGGATGGTCAGGAGAAAAAATGTTCTCTGGGCAGTCTTCAGACCCGTTATCTCTCCTCAGAGGTTGCCTGTGGTTTCACGGGCGTTATGGTGGCTCTGTATGCTCAGGACGAGACTCTTCGCGGCAGGGGAGCGCAGCCCGCGACGTTCACAAATTTTGAGATCGTCTACCATTCCGGAAACGCAATAAATGACTAAAAGATAGCATAATCTGGCAAGAAATGAGAAACGTTTTCTGGTACACTACAATTAAAAGATGTAATATTATGCCCTAATAGGGCAGGAATCACAGCATTTTACAGAGATGGAGGAAACGATCTTGAGAGACAGAGCAAGCGCAAGAAAAAGAGCACAGGAGCTGGTGAGCCAGATGACCCTGGAGGAGAAGGCATCGCAGCTTAGGTATGATGCACCTGCTATCCCTCGTTTGAATATTCCCGCATACAACTGGTGGAATGAGGGCCTGCATGGCGTTGCCCGCGCGGGCGTGGCGACCAGCTTTCCCCAGGCTATCGGCATGGCGGCGGCTTTCGATACGGAGCTGATGGGCCAGGTGGGTCAGGTGATCGGCGTGGAGGGCCGGGCCAAGTACAACGCATACAGCGCTCAGGAGGACAGGGACATATACAAGGGGCTGACATTCTGGTCCCCCAATGTGAATATATTCCGCGACCCCAGGTGGGGCAGAGGCCATGAGACCTACGGCGAGGATCCCTATCTGACAGGAGAACTGGGCAAGGCTTTCGTGGAGGGTCTGCAGGGGGACGGCGAAGTGATGCAGGCAGCGGCATGTGCCAAGCATTTCGCAGTTCATTCCGGGCCGGAGGCCGTCCGGCACCAGTTTGACGCGAAGGCGTCCCAAAAGGATATGCGGGAGACTTATCTGCCCGCCTTTGAAAAGCTGGTAAAGGAAGCGGGCGTGGAGGCCGTCATGGGTGCTTACAACCGCACCAACGGGGAACCCTGCTGCGGCAGCAAGACCCTGATGCAGGATATTCTGCGAGGCGAGTGGGGCTTTGAGGGCCACTATGTATCTGACTGTTGGGCGATTCGCGATTTCCATGAGCATCACATGGTGACGGACACAGCGGAGGAGTCTGCCGCCATGGCGCTGAAGGCCGGGTGCGACGTGAACTGCGGCAACACCTATCTGCATATGATGAAGGCCTATCAGGACGGTCTGGTGACGGAGGAGGAGATCACGCTGGCAGCAGAGAGGCTGTTCACCACCCGGTTCCTGTTGGGATTATTTGACGAGACGGAATATGACAAGATCGGATATGATAAAATAGAGTGCAAAGAGCATCTGGCGCTGGCTGACAGGGCCACGGCGGAGGGCGTTGTACTGCTGAAGAACAACGGCATATTGCCGCTGAAGAAGGAGCAGCTGAAGGCCATCGGCGTGGTGGGACCCAACGCCAACAGCCGTGCGGCGCTGGTGGGCAACTACCACGGAACCTCCTCCCGGTATATCACGGTCCTGGAGGGTATCCAGGACGCAGTGGGTGACGATGTGAGAGTTTATTACTCTGAGGGCTGTCACCTGTTTAAGGATAAGACGGAGGGCCTGGGCCGCAGACATGACCGCATCACCGAGGCCGTCAGCGTGGCTCTGAGCAGTGATGTAGTGATCTTATGCGTGGGCCTGGATGAGACGCTGGAGGGCGAGGAGGGCGATACCGGCAACAGCTACGCCTCAGGCGACAAGGTGGATTTGCTGCTGCCCCAGCCCCAGAGGGAATTGGTTGAGGCGGTGCTGAAAGTGGGTAAACCCACCATTGTGCTGAATATGACCGGAAGCGCTATGGATTTGCGCGTGGAGCAGGAGCAGGCAGAGGCCGTGATGCAGCTGTGGTATCCCGGCGCAAGAGGCGGCAAGGTAGTGGCACAGCTGCTGTTTGGCGAGTTGTCTCCCTCAGGGAAACTGCCGATAACTTTCTATAACAACACCGAGGCGCTGCCCGCTTTTGAGGATTATTCCATGAAGGGCAGAACCTATCGCTACATAGAATCCGAGCCGCTGTATCCTTTCGGCTATGGATTGACCTACGGGGATGTGACGGTATCCGCTGTGAGCTGCTCAGGCAGTCCGGCGACAAGCGGCGGGGAGATCACTTTGGACAACTCCGATGCCTTTAAGCTGCATGTGAAATTGACCAATAAGGGAGAGACATCCACCGGAGAGGTGGTACAGGTCTATATCAGGGCGGAGGACGCACCTGACGCTACTCCCGCGGCGAAGCTGTGCGGGTTCGCTCGGGCACAGGTGGAGGCGGGCGGCGAGGCGTCCGTAACCATACCTGTCGGCGCAGACGCCTTCACTGTGGTGAATGAGGCCGGTGAGAGACTGGTGGAGGGCAGAACCTTTACCGTCAGCGTGGGCTTAGGCCAGCCGGATGCCCGCACTCGGGCCTTGACGGGCAAGGAGTGTATCACCTTTACTGTGAAACTGGCATAGGGCGGCGAGCGGAATACAGGAATATAGCAGATAGAACAGAGCTGCCGTCTGAGCGATCAGGCGGCAGCTTTTTCAGGCGCTTGCGGGCAAAGTCCTGTAATGGCAGAGAGGAAAAGAGAGATGGACAGTAACGCGATCTTATTCAACGACAATTGGAGTTTTCTGAAGACGGAGCCGGGGACAGAACTGGCGGATATACGGGGACGGGAGGAACAGTTTGCGCCGGTGGATCTGCCTCACGACTGGCTGATCTACAATACGCGCAATTTGTATGAAAACAGCACGGGCTGGTATCGAAAGCACATTTGTGTGTGCTGTGAGGAAAATACGCATTCACGGGGAGGCGGGCAGTTGAACTGCGCTCCCGGGCAGCGTGTCATACTGCGCTTTGACGGCGTATATATGGACAGTACCTTCTATGTCAACGGGCAGAAGGTGGGAGATTGGAAATATGGGTACTCGGCCTTCGACCATGATATTACTGAGTACCTGCGGCCGGGGGAAAATGAGCTGCTGATGCAGGTGCGCCACATAAGCCCCAACAGCCGGTGGTACTCCGGCGCAGGGATTTACCGCAATGTGTGGCTGAAGGTGTGTCCCGCGGTATATCTGCCCCTGGACGGCACATATGTACATACTGAATGGCAGGAGGAGGGCTACCTGCTGGAGATCGAGACCGAATGCGCAGGAGCCGTCAGTGAGAATACCAGGTGCCGCTATAGCCTGTGGCGACAGGGGGAATTTGTGCGTGACTTGGGGTGGGGAGAACTCTTTACCCGTGAAGACGGACGGACCTGTTTTGGCCTGAAGGCATTGCTGACAGGTCTGGAGGAGTGGGATCTGGAGAACCCTGTATGCTACCGGCTGCGGGTGGAGCTGCAAGGGACGGCCCTGGCATGTAACGGAGAAAGTCAGGAAATTACCATAGGGCTGCGCCGCATGGAGTTTACCCCGGATAAGGGCTTTTTCTTGAACGGCAGATATGTAAAGGTACACGGGGTCTGTGAACATCATGACCTGGGCTGTCTGGGGGCGGCTTTCCGCCGGGAGGCCATGCGCCGGAAGTTCAGGATTTTGAAGGAGATGGGGGTCAATGCTCTGCGCACCAGCCACAATATGCCAGCCGAGGAGGTGATGGAGCTGGCGGACGAGATGGGACTATTGGTGTTGTCCGAGGCCTTTGACATGTGGGAGCGGTGCAAGACGCCCTACGACTACGGCCGGTTTTTCAAGGAGTGGGCGGAGCGGGATGTGCGCTCCTGGATACGCAGGGACCGCAACCACCCCAGCCTCTTTCTGTGGTCCATCGGCAATGAGATATACGATACCCATGCGGACGCCCACGGACAGGAGATCACCCACAGGCTGGTGGACTATGTGCGCAGCCACGACCCCAAGGGCAATGCGCTTATCACCATAGGCTCCAACTACATGCCCTGGGAGGGCGCCCAGAACTGTGCGGACATCGTGAAGGTGGCGGGGTACAATTATGGGGAAAAATATTATGCGGAGCATCACCGGGAGCATCCCGACTGGATCATCTACGGCAGCGAGACGGCCTCCGTGGTGCAGAGCCGGGGAGTGTACCGTTTTCCCCTGCGGCAGTCTGTGTTGGCGGACGAGGACGAGCAGTGTTCGGCCCTGGGCAACTCCAGCACCAGCTGGGGGGCGCGCAGCGTGGAGGCATGTATCGCCGATGACCGGGATGCGGATTTTACCTTCGGGCAGTTTTTGTGGACGGGATTTGACTATATCGGAGAGCCTACGCCCTATCACACCAAGAATTCCTATTTTGGGTATATCGACACGGCGGGTTTTCCCAAGGACGCATACTATCTGTTTCAGGCCCAGTGGCGTTCGGCGGCGGAGCATCCCATGGTGCATCTCTATCCCTATTGGGACTGGAATCCGGGGCAGCTCATAGATGTGCGGGCCTGCACCAATGCAGACAGCGTGGAACTCTTTGTGAACGGCCGCTCTCAGGGCAGACAGCATATCGATCATGTCCGGGGCAGACAGCTCCAGGGGGACTGGCAGGTGCCCTACGAACCGGGTGAGATCACTGCCGTGGCCTACGACGGGGAGGGCAGAGAGATCGCCAGAGAGTCCAGGCATTCCTTTGGGGAGGCCAGGCGTCTGGTGTTGGAGGCGGACAGATCACAGCTTACCGGAGACGGGGAGGATCTGTGTTTTGTCACGATCAGCGCCGTGGACGAGGACGGATACCCGGTGGAAAATGCCATGAACTATGTGGAGCTGACTCTTGAGGGAGAGGGGCGGCTGCTGGGCATGGACAACGGGGACAGCACGGACTACGATCCCTATAAGGGATGTGTGAGAAAACTTTTCAACGGAAAACTCCTGGCGGTGGTGGCGTCCAGGCCGGTTTTGACAGACGGCAGCGTCAGGATCACGGCAAAGGGCCGGGGCCTGGAGTCTGCCAGCCTCAAGCTCCTGGTGGCGCCTGCACCGCAGCGGCCCGGCAGCTGTGCGGCCGAGGATGTGAGCCGGAGCGCAGCATGCGGCGGGAGTCTGCCGGATATGATTCCTGTCCGCAAGGTGGAACTGCTGACGCCGGAGGGCAGTGTCATGGACGCAGACAAGCGCAGTCTTGTCATAGAGGCCCGGATATGTCCGGCGGACGCCATGGATCGGGATTTGGAGTGGAAGGCGGTCAATCAGAACGGTATTCCGGTGAGCTTTGCCAAGGTGGAGGCGCTGGATGAATGTCACGCCAGGGTCACGGCCATGGGAGACGGGGATTTCTATGTGCGCTGTCAATCGGGGCGAAACCCGGTCCGAATCATCTCTCAGCTGGAGTTTACGGCGCAGGGATTGGGCCAGGCGTTTTTAAATCCCTATACCTTTATCTCGGCGGGGCTGTTCAGCGAGACCATAGGAGAGATCACCAACGGCAATGAAAAGGGGATCGCCACTTCCAGAGACGGCGTCAGCGGCGTGATTTATCGGGATCTGGACTTTGGGGAGTACGGCTCCGATGAGATCACGGTGCCAGTCTTTGCCCTCAGCAGCGATCCCCATGAGATCGAGATCTGGCAGGGTGAGCCGGAGGCCGAGGGCAGCAGGCTGCTGTTGAATGCGCTGTATCAGAAACCCTCCCAGTGGAATGTGTATCAGGAGGAGACCTGGAAACTGCCCTGCAGACTCAAGGGTCTGACTACTATCGCCTTCCGGCTGCAGAGCCGCAAGGTACATATCAAAGGCTTTACCTTTACATACTGTGAGAAGGCATACGGCAAACTTTGGGCCGCAGAGTGTAACAGGGTGTACGGTGACAGTTTCTGTGTGGAGGATCGGGCAATCACAGGCATCGGCAACAATGTGACCGTGGTATATGAGAATATGGACTTCGGTCAGGATGGCGCGGATCGGGTGACGCTGTGGGGCCGCTCGCCCCTGCCGCACAACACCATTCACATACATTTTACCCGTGACGATGGCGAGATGACGTCCAGAGTGTTGGAGGTTCCGGGAATGGGGGATAACAATCCCCGGGTTCAAGAACCCCAGGAATACAATCCCCAGACTTTCCCTCTGGAGCCGCTTAAGGGGCGGGGGATTCTGGAACTGATCTTCCTGCCGGGCAGCAATTATGACCTGGAGGCTCTGCAGTTTTGGCATTGCGACAAACCGGGACTTTAGTACTAAAAATGAATAAAATTTAGTTGGTAAAAATAGGTATTTCTGCTATATTCATATGCTTTTAAATCTGTTATACTGTATAAAAGCACTATTTTGCACAGCAGGCCGACAGTTGACGACAGAAGGGAACATGCATGGGCGAAAAGTATTCTGACGGTAAAGCATATAAGGTAATTGCATTTATTTTTGCCAATTTCTTTAAGGATGAAGAGCAGCGGATCATGAGGCGGGTGATAGAGGAAAGTCCCCGACATGGCTGCAAAGTGATTTTTTTCTCCACATTGGCAGATTTCTATTTCAATGACATAAACGATAAGGGCGAGCAGAAAATATTTTCGGCGGTGAGCGTGGAACGCTTTGACGCCATTGTGCTGATGTCGGAGTCCTTTAAGCTTGACGAGGAACAGCTTGCCATGGTGGGACGCGCTCAGGCGGCGGGAGTACCGGTGATCACGGTAGACAAGAGTTTTGAGGGCTGTATCAATCTGGTGATGGACTACGGAAACTGCTTTCAGAAGATTGTGGAACATATGATAAAGTTCCACGGTTATCGCCGGGTATATTTTATGAGCGGCATGCCGGACAACAGTTTTTCTCAGGAGAGGGAGCAGGTGTATCTGGACGCCATGCAGTCGGTGGGTGTGCCCCGGGAGCAGTGCAGAATATACTTTGGATATTTCTGGGAGGAGCCTTGTCGGAAAGCCATGGAGCAGATGTTTCAGGAGATAGAGGCGGGGCTGGAGCTGCCGGAGGCGATTATCTGCGCCAACGATTCCATGGCCCTGGAGGTCAGTACGTTTCTGAAGGAGCGAGGCTACCGGATACCGAAGGACATTGCAGTCAGCGGTTTTGACGGTCTGGAGCTGGAGCGCTATTATCGCCCCCGGCTGACTACGGGCATATACAATGTCAATCTGTTGACCGAAACGATCTTTCGGATTGTGGACGAGGGTTGTCCTGAGACCTATCTGCATCAGCGGATTCCCATTTACAATGAGATGAGGCTGGGGCAGTCCTGTGGGTGCAGCGGCGTGGAGACCCAGAGCGTCTCTTCGGAGATGGTGGTTCTGAAACAGGAATTGCGGCGGCTGCTGAAATACCAGGGCGATTTGAACCAGATGGTCGTGAATATTGGCATGGTGAAAACGCTGGAGGAGGCTTTGCAGGAGGTGCCGGTGGTCATGGGCGATCTCTGCTATCGAGACTTCTGGTTCTGCGCCAACGAGGGCTTTCTGGAACGGGAGGTCATTGATTTCAGCAATCAGCGGCAGGAGGACAACGCAGCGGAGGATTACACGCAGGTGCTGAAGGTGCTGCACTACCACAGTCTGGATGAGGCGAGCGTGGAGTTCGGCCGGGCGGAGATAGAGTGCTGGGAGGACATGGAATTCGGAGAGGCAATCCCGGGGCTGTACGCACAGTTGGAAAACAACGATTTTTTGCTGATTACCACAGTTCATTTGCAGGGCAAGAGCATAGGCTACACGGCGATTACGCTGGATACGGAGAGTTTCTGGTTTGTGGGCTACTCTGCGTTTCTGGCCAGTTTTCGCCATCTGATGGAGCTGCAGCGCTCCCAGAAACAGCTGATGAAGATGTATATGGAGGATCTGCTCACGGGACTGTACAACCGAAACGGTTTCTATCTCAAGATAAACCAGCTTCTGGAGGTGGCAGGGGACCTCAATCTGTCCATTATCTCTCTGGATATGGACGGGCTGAAACAGATCAACGACACCTACGGACATGCGGAGGGGGACGAGGCCCTGCACAGTCTGGGCGGCATTATTCAGAACAGTCTGCACCACGAGTTTGCGGCCAGGATCGGGGGCGACGAGTTCCTGATAGCCTTTATTGGAAGAGATACCGATGTCCGCATTCAGGAGATAGTGAAATGCATCAATCAGGGCATTCGCGAATACAATGAAGTATCTGAAAAAGCATATGAGATCCAAGCCAGCATTGGTTCCTATACGGACTGTGCCAGCAGTCACACTCTGGACTATTTCCTGAAAAAGGCCGATGACCTGATGTATGCCCAAAAGAGTCTGCACAAGAAACAGCGGCAAAAGTAGAATGGGCATGAAAAAAGGCGATGTAAGGGAGCCGACATTTTTAAGTTGGCTCTTTTATTATATGACAAAATAGGCTATACTATATAATATTAACGCTTGTTTAAGAAGGGAAAGAGATCATGATACATACGCTGATACCGGAGGGCTATGCCTCCTTTGCCGCTTTTGCCGGGATTCTGTTTGCATTCCTGGCCACGATCATCGCTATATCCAGACTGAGCGGATACCTTCCCAAGGATGCGGGGCGGGATTTTGCCCACGACGGTAAGCTCTCGGCGGGAAAACCCAGGGGAGCAGGTATAATCTTTGTGCTGACATTTGTGGTGGCGGCGGTGCTCTTTATACCCTTTTCCACAGAGAACGCCATATATCTGGTGTTGATTATTATCTGTATGATGACCGGTTTTCTGGACGACGCCTCGAAAAGTCCCTGGGGAGAGTACAAGAAAGGGTTCCTGGACCTCTGCGTGGCGGCCCTGGTGGCGATCACCTTTCTGCACTACAACACCAGCGTGGTGGAGCTGGCCATGTTCGGCGTGAAATTTACCATGCCGCCGGTGGTGTTTGCCCTGCTGACGGTGGTGTTGGTCTGGACTTCGGTGAACGTGACCAACTGCTCCGACGGTGTGGACGGGTTATCCGGCACTCTGACGATCATCACGATCGTGACAATTTACCTGATCGACCAGATCAAGAGTCTGGCGGGGGATTTCTCCTTTATGATTCTGCTGTTTGCGGTCTGTATTCTGGGGTATCTGTGGTACAACGCGACTCCCAGCAGACTGATGATGGGAGATGCGGGGTCCAGAGCCATGGGACTGTTCATCAGTATTTCCATTTTGAAAACAGGCTGTCCTTTTCTGTACATTCTGGTGGCGCTGGTGCTGATTCTGGATGGCGGTCTGGGATTGCTCAAGGTCTCACTGATACGTTTTTTGAAGATTCACATTCTGAACAATGTGCGCACTCCCCTGCATGACCATGTGCGAAAGGTCTGGGGATGGTCCAACACGCAGACCGTGTTCCGCTTTGCCATCATTCAGATCATTCTGGCGGCGGCGGTGATATATGCGGTAAAATAGGCAGGGCGGATGCGGAACACTAAATAAAGGGGTAAATATGTACGACAAACTGACACAGAGCGATATACGAAAGATGGAGGAGGAGATCGAGCACCGGAAATTGGTGGTGCGGCCCAAGGCGCTGGAGGATGTTAAGGAGGCCAGAGCGCACGGGGATCTCAGCGAGAATTTTGAGTATTATGCGGCTAAAAAAGCCAAGAATCAGAACGAGAGCCGCATTCGGTATCTGGAGCGAATGATTCGCACGGCCCAGGTGATCTCCGACGCGTCCGCGGAGGACGAGGTGGGAATGAACAACACTGTAACTGTGGAGATGCTGGACGACGGCAGTGTGGAGCGGTACCGGATCGTCACCACTGTCCGGGGCAATTCTCTGGAGGGTCTTATCAGCAACGAATCCCCGCTGGGCAAGGCACTGCTGGGGCACAAGGTGGGAGATGTGGTGCATGTGCAGGTGAACGATGCCGTGGGCTATGAGGTTAAGATCACCGAGATTGAGAATACAGAGGATGATGATAGCGTAAAGCTGAGGAGTTTTTGATATATGAAGAAATATTTTTTGTTTGATCTGGATGGCACGCTGACAGACCCTAAGGTGGGGATTACTACCTGTGTGCAGTACGCGTTACATAGCTTTGGCATAGAGGAGCCGGATCTGGACAAGCTGGAGCCTTTTATCGGTCCGCCGCTGAAGGATAGCTTTATGGAGTTCTACGGCATGGACGAGCGGCAGGCCGGGGAGGCTGTGGAGAAGTACCGGGAGCGGTTCAGCGACAAGGGGCTTTTTGAGAACGAGATATATCCGGGGATAGCCCGGATGCTGCAGATTCTGAGCGGCAAGGGTTTCCGGCTGGCGGTGGCCTCCAGCAAGCCCACCGTGTTCGTGGAGAAAATACTGGAGCATTTCGGCATACGTCAATATTTCAAGGCAGTGGTGGGGAGCGAGTTGGACGGCAGCCGCAGCAGCAAGGACCAGGTGGTGATGGCGGCGCTGCATCAGCTATTCGGGGACAAGCCCATCCTCTGCAATGAGGTGTACATGATCGGAGATCGCAGATTCGACGTGGAGGGCGCCCGGGCCATGAGAGTGGAAAGCGTGGGCGTTACCTACGGCTACGGGGGCATGGAGGAGCTGCGGGAGGCCCATGCGGATTATATAGTGGAGAGCGTGGAGGAGTTACAGGAATTTCTGCTGCGGGAGCTGTGCGAGGTGCAGCCCAAGGGATTTATGGGCGTCATCGGACCTATGCTGTTTCCCTTTCTGTTGTTTATGATGATCCGGCAGGTAGTGGCCAACGGGGCGATGTGGCTGGCGGTGGCGGTGGAACCCCATGTGCCGCCGGGCCTGTGGCAATGGCTCTATTACCGGGATACGGAAACAGAGGCGCTGGGTTACACAGGCAATCTGGGTTCGATTATGCATGCGCTGTCCTATGCCGTGGCGGGAATCGCCCTGCTCTATACGGCGCTGCCCGTGATAAGGGAGGCCAAAAAACGCATGGCGCTGAGCCACCTGCGAAGAGAACATTCCAGAAACTATATCATAGCGCTGTTGACGACCGTAGGCGCTGTGCTGGGGCTGAATCTGCTGTTCGATCTGACGGGCATTACCAACAGCTCCGCCACCTATAGGGCTGTGGCCCAGAGCCAGCTGTCCGCCTCTCTGGCCGTGGGACTGATTTGCTACGGTATCGTCACTCCCCTGGCGGAGGAATTGATATTTCGGGGCATTGTGTACAACGAGCTGAAGAGAAACTACAGACTGCCCCTGGCCATGGTAGTGTCGGCTCTGCTGTTCGGCCTGTACCATATGAATCTGGTTCAAGGGGGATACGGATTTATTATGGGGCTGCTGATGGTGTATCTGTATGAGTATTTCGGGAGTTTTCTGTGGCCGGTGCTGGTACATATGCTGGCCAACAGTCTGGCCTATGTGCTGGGATATACCAGTGTGGCGGATTCCTTTATTCACAGCTGGTCGACGACAATTGTATGCCTGGCGGTGACAATTGTGGGCGTAAAACTGCTGGATTCTGACAAAAGAAAGCTTAAAGGCACTGTTGCCGAATAGACTGACAATTTATTAAAAAGTTTTTATTTACAGACCAGAAAAATAGATGTATAGTATACATTAAATAAGTCGCAATGAGGTGCATAAAGGCCTCATTGCGACTTATTTTTATGCGGATAGGAAAATCTAATCGTTAGCGAGTATAAGCAAAAAGGAGAACAGATATGTTTGATGTGAAAAAGGAAGTTCCCGAGGCCCCATTGTATCGGGAGGAGTTTGAACATGACAACTGTGGAATAGGCGCCTGTGTGAACATAAAGGGAGAGAAAAGCCATGCCACTGTGGAAAATGCTTTAAAAATTGTGGAGAATCTGGAGCACAGGGCGGGCAAGGACGCCGAGGGCAAGACCGGAGACGGCGTTGGAATCCTGACCCAGGTGCCCCACGGCTTTTTCCGGAGGGTGACGGAGGCTCTGCACATACAGATCGGCGGGGAGAGAGAGTACGGCGTAGGTATGTTTTTCTTTCCTCAGGAGGAGCTGCGCCGCAACCAGGCCAGAAAAATGTTTGAGATCATTGTGGAGAAGGAGGGGCTGAAGTTCCTGGGATGGAGGGAGGTTCCCATTTTCCCCAATGTGCTGGGTCACAAGGCGGTGGAATGTATGCCCTGCATCATGCAGGCGTTTGTGGGAAAACCCGCGGATGTGGAGAAAGGACTGGCCTTCGACCGCAGACTCTATATCGCCCGACGGGTGTTCGAGCAGTCTACGGACGACACCTATGTGGTGTCTCTGTCCAGTAGGACCATCGTGTACAAGGGGATGTTCCTGGTAGGGCAGCTGCGGACCTTTTTTGCGGATCTGCAGAGCCCGGACTATGAATCAGCCATCGCCATTGTGCACTCCCGTTTTTCTACCAACACCAATCCCAGCTGGGAGAGGGCGCACCCCAATCGCTTTATCGTACATAACGGGGAGATCAATACCATACGGGGAAATGCGGACAAAATGCTGGCGAGGGAGGAAAATATGTCCTCCGAACATCTGACAGGGCAGCTGCACAAGGTGCTGCCCGCCATCAACAAGACGGGTTCCGACTCCGCCATGCTGGATAATACGCTGGAATTTTTGGTGATGAGCGGCGTGGAACTGCCGCTGGCGGTAATGATTGCCATTCCCGAGCCGTGGGCCAACGACAGGGCCATGTCCCAGAGCAAGCGGGATTTCTACCAGTATTATGCCACGATGATGGAGCCGTGGGACGGCCCGGCCTCCATTCTCTTTTCCGACGGGGATGTGATGGGAGCGGTGCTGGACCGCAACGGTCTGCGACCCTCCCGCTATATGATTACCGAGGACGACCAGCTGATTCTGTCCTCGGAGGTGGGGGTGCTGGATGTGGACCCTGCCAAAATCAAGCGCAAGAACCGTCTGCGTCCGGGCAAAATGCTGTTGGTGGACACGGTCAGAGGAGAAGTCATTGACGACGAACAGCTCAAGGAGAGCTATGCCTCCCGGCAGCCCTACGGCGAGTGGCTGGACAGCAATCTGGTGGAGCTGCACGACTTAAAGATTCCCAATCAGCGGGTGCCGCAGTACACGGACGACGAGAGACAGCGGATACAGAAGGCCTTCGGTTATACCTACGACGAGTTAAAGACCAGCATTCTGCCCATGGCAAATAATGGCGGGGAGGCCATCGCCGCCATGGGCGTGGACACGCCGCTGCCAGTGCTGAGCAAGACCCATCACCCGCTTTTCCACTATTTTAAGCAGCTCTTTGCCCAGGTGACCAACCCGCCTATAGACGCCATCCGTGAGGAGATCGTGACCTCCACCACGGTGTACATAGGCACAGAGGGGAATCTGCTGCAGGAGTCCCCGGAGAACTGCAAGGTGCTGAAGGTGAACAATCCGATTTTGACCACCACGGACCTGCTCAAAATCAAGAATATGAAGGTGGAGGGCTTTAGGGTGGAGGTGGTCCCCATCACCTACTATAAGAATACCAGCCTGGAGCGGGCCATTGACCGGCTGTATGTGGAGGCTGACAGAGCCTACCGAGACGGCGCTAATGTATTGATTTTATCCGACAGGGGCGTGGACGAGAACCATGTGGCTATCCCCTCTCTGCTGGCGGTGTCTGCCCTGAACCAGTATCTGGTGCGCACGAAAAAGCGTACCCGTGTGGCGCTGATTCTGGAATCGGGAGAACCCAGGGAGGTGCATCACTTCGCCACACTGCTGGGCTACGGAGCCTGCGCCATCAATCCCTACCTGGCCCAGGAATCCATCAAGGAGTTGATCGACAACAATATGCTGGACAAGGACTACTATGCGGCGGTGGACGACTACAACAGCGCCGTGCTCCACGGGATTGTAAAGATTGCTTCCAAAATGGGTATCAGCACGATACAGTCCTATCAGGGTTCCAAGATTTTTGAGGCTATAGGCATCGACCAGACGGTGATTGACAGATATTTTGCCGGCACGGTGAGTCGGGTGGGAGGTATCACTCTCAAAGACATTGAGAAGGATATGGACCGGCTGCACTCCATGGCTTTTGATCCGCTGGGACTTTACAATGACCTGACTCTGGACAGCCCGGGTCATCACAAGCTGCGCAGCGGCGGCGAGGAGCATCTCTACAATCCCGCCACCATTCATCTGCTGCAGGAGTCCACCAGGCGGGGCGACTACGACATGTTCAAGCAGTATACCGCTCTGGTAAACGATGAGAATTCGGTGAGAAATCTGCGCGGGCTGATGGATTTTGCCTATCCGAAAAGGGGCGTTCCCCTGGAGTCGGTGGAGTCCGTGGAGAGTATTGTGACCCGCTTTAAGACCGGGGCCATGTCCTACGGTTCCATCTCCAAGGAGGCTCATGAGACCATGGCCATCGCCATGAACCGCTTACACGGCAAGAGCAATTCCGGTGAGGGCGGCGAGGAGCCGGAGCGGCTAACGGTATCGCCGGACGGCTTGAACCGTTGCTCTGCCATCAAACAGGTGGCTAGCGGGCGTTTCGGCGTGACCAGCCGCTATCTGGTCAGTGCCCAGGAGATACAGATCAAGATGGCCCAGGGGGCAAAACCCGGAGAGGGCGGCCATCTGCCCGGCGGCAAGGTATATCCCTGGATCGCCAAGACCAGGCACTCCACCCCCGGCGTGTCTCTGATCTCGCCGCCGCCGCACCACGATATATATTCCATCGAGGATCTGGCGCAGCTGATTTACGATCTGAAGAACGCTAATACCCGGGCCAGAATCTCCGTAAAACTGGTGTCCGAGGCGGGGGTGGGCACGGTGGCCGCAGGCGTGGCAAAGGCCGGCGCACAGGTGATTCTGGTGTCCGGCTATGACGGCGGCACGGGCGCGGCCCCCAGGAGTTCCATTCACAACGCGGGACTGCCCTGGGAGCTTGGGCTGGCGGAGACCCACCAGACGCTGATCATGAACGGTCTGCGAAATAAAGTGCGTATTGAGACGGACGGCAAGCTGATGAGCGGCCGAGACGTGGCTATTGCGGCTATACTGGGGGCGGAGGAATTTGGCTTTGCCACCGCTCCTCTGGTGACTATGGGCTGCGTCATGATGCGGGTGTGCAATCTGGATACCTGTCCCGTGGGCGTGGCTACCCAGAATCCGGAGCTGCGCAAGAACTTTAGGGGCAAGCCGGAGTATGTGGAGAATTTCATGCGCTTTGTCGCCCAGGAACTGCGGGAATACATGGCCCGTCTGGGGGTCAGAAACGTGGAGGAGCTGGTGGGGCGCACGGATCTGCTGAAGGTGAGGACGGATCTGCCCCAGAGGCAGCAGGAGATAGATTTGTCCCGCATTTTAGACAACCCCTATGTGGGCATGAAAAAGAGCGCAGCGTTTGACCCCAAGCAGGTGTATGATTTTGAACTGGAAAAGACTCTGGATGAAAAAGTGCTGCTAAAACAGCTTTCCAAGGCTATAGATGCAGGGCAGAAACGCAGTGTCACCGTGGATGTGGGCAACACGGACAGGGCTTTCGGAACGATTTTGGGCAGCGAGATCACCCGCAGGTTCGGGGATACGCTGGAGGAGGATACCTATCATGTGCTGTGCAATGGCGCAGGTGGGCAGTCCTTTGGCGCATTCATCCCCAAGGGGCTGACACTGGAGCTGGTGGGTGACTCCAATGATTATTTCGGCAAGGGGCTGTCCGGCGGTAAGCTGGTGGTCTATCCGCCTAAGGGGAGCCGTTTTAAGGCGGAGGAAAATATTATCATCGGCAATGTGGCCATGTACGGGGCCACCAGCGGCAAGGCTTTCATAAACGGCGTGGCGGGCGAGCGTTTCTGCGTGCGCAACTCCGGGGCGAGAGCGGTGGTGGAAGGCGTGGGCGACCACGGCTGCGAGTATATGACCGGCGGCTGCGTGGTAGTGTTGGGACGCACCGGCAAGAATTTTGCCGCAGGTATGAGCGGCGGTGTGGCCTATGTGCTGGATGAGGGCAACGATCTGTATAAGAGACTGAATAAGGAGATGGTCTCCTCCTATGAAATCACTTCCAAATATGACGTGCAGGAACTGAAAGAGATGATCCGGGAGCATGTGGCGATGACCGGTTCCGCCAAGGGCAGGGAGGTGCTGGACCACTTTGGGGAGTATCTGCCCAAGTTCAAGAAGATCATCCCCCACGATTACGAGCGGGTGCTTAAGACCATCGTGCAGATGGAGGAGAAGGGACTGAGTGCGGAGCAGGCCCAGATCGAGGCGTTTTACGCCAATACGAGGAAGTGAGGGTACCGCAAAAATGGGACGCTCCAGGTGGGTAATCATTCCCGTGTGGACACGCTTGCGCTCGGATTCACAGCGTAGCAGTGCTAAACTCGTGCCGAATCACATTCGGCATAGCCTCGCAGAGTTTGCATAGCAAACTCCGCACTGACGTGTTCATGGAGTTGTGCCTAAAGCACAACTCCTGTCCTCACGGAAACAATTACCCGCCGGAAGCTGGATATTGCATGTGTTAAGTGTAGCATCATACAAGTGCAACAGGACGCTAATAGAGGAGAAGAGATATGGGAAAACCTACAGGTTTTATGGAATATGAGAGGGAGGTGTCCGCAGCGGCGGCGCCTCTGGAGAGAATCAAACATTTCCGGGAGTTTCATGAGCATTTGCCCCGGGAGAAACAGCAGCTGCAGGGGGCCAGGTGTATGGAGTGCGGCGTGCCGTTCTGTCAGTCGGGCATGATGCTGTGCGGCATGGCTAGCGGTTGTCCGCTGCATAATCTGATCCCGGAGTGGAACGATCTGGTGTATCACGGCAACTGGGAGCAGGCCTACAAGCGGCTGAAAAAGACCAGCAGTTTCCCGGAGTTTACGTCCCGGGTGTGTCCAGCGCTGTGTGAGGCGGCCTGCACCTGCGGCTTAAACGGGGAGCCAGTGACTACCAAGGAAAACGAGTATGCCATCATAGAGTATGCCTATGAACAGGGCTATGCGGTGGCGGACCCGCCCAAGGTGCGAACCGGGAAAAGGGTGGCGGTTATCGGCAGCGGCCCCTCAGGGCTGGCGGCGGCGGACCAGCTGAACCGCCGGGGGCACAGCGTCACGGTGTTCGAGCGCTCTGACAGGGTGGGAGGGCTGCTGATGTACGGCATTCCCAATATGAAACTGGAAAAACATATCATAGACCGCAAGATAAAGATTATGGAGGAGGAGGGCGTCGTATTCCGCACCGGCGTGGATGTGGGCCGGGACGTGAAAGCGCAAAAGCTCCTGCAGGATTTTGACCGGGTGGTGCTTGCCTGCGGCGCCTCCAATCCTCGGGACATCAAGGCGCCCGGAAGGGACGCCAAGGGCGTATATTTTGCCGTGGACTTTCTGACGTCCAACACGAAAAGTCTGTTGGATTCCGATTTTGCGGACAAAAAGTATGTGGATACCCAGGGGAAAGCGGTGGTGATTATCGGCGGCGGGGACACGGGCAACGACTGTGTGGGAACGGCCATCCGCCATGGGGCAAAGTCCGTGACCCAGATTGAAATGATGCCCAAGGCCCCGGATAAAAGGGCGCAGGACAATCCCTGGCCCCAGTGGCCCAAGGTCTGCAAGACCGACTACGGCCAGGAGGAATCCATCGCCCTGTATGGGCATGATCCCCGGATCTATGAGAGCACGGTGAAGGAATTTGTGAAGGACAAGAGTGGGAATCTGAAAGCGGTAAAGGTGGTAAAATTGTCCTGGGAAAAGGACCCGGAGAGCGGCCGCATGAACATGCGGGAGATCCCCGGCAGCGAGCAGACGCTGGAGGCGGATATCGTGCTCATCGCCGCAGGTTTTCTGGGCAGTCAGGACTATGTGACGGAGGCTTTCGGCGTAGAGCGCAACGAGCGCACCAATGTAAAGACTGCGCCGGGACAGTATCGGACCAGCGCAGCGAATGTGTTTGTGGCCGGTGACATGCACCGCGGCCAGTCCCTGGTGGTATGGGCCATCCGCGAGGGCCGGGAGGCCGCTCAGGCCGTGGATGAGAGCCTGATGGGCTACTCAAATCTGGTGGTGCAGTGATAACGCATACATACCGGCGGGACATAAATTTGCTTTAATAGAGAGCGCAGATGGCTGCCCCCTATTCGGGGACAGCCATCTCCTGTAATTCCAGATACTGGGCCAGCCGCTCAAAATGCGCGATCAACTCGTCTCCCCACAGATAGAGTTCACTCCGCCACGGATGCCCCAGCATGCCGAAGGACCAGTCCGACGCAATGAAAAAGTAGTAATCTCCATCGGGCCAGTAGCTGGGGAAATATACATTGCAGTCCCGCTCATCATCATGGTAGTGATAATACAGGGGAATCCGCTCGCGGGGATTGAAAGTAAAGCAGTCGTGATTATAGTCCAGCGCATAGAGGAATCCGTCCTCTGGGACAAGGGACTCAAAAACCTCGTTTACCCGCGATTCCTGCTCCTGGGTCCAACCGTGTTCCCCCAGCCGATATAACCGATAGGGATGCGGGAAAGAAAAGGGACTCTTATCCGGATTCCACATGGGGCTAAATTGATATTCGCCAAACATCCTGTCCCACAGCCGGTCCTCCAGTTCCCGATCCAGTATAACTTTCATTGCGGTTTTCTCCTTTCGCAGCGCAGATAATAGAGTGTGACAATATTTATTTTAGCAGGGAACCGCTGCCCAGTCAATCGTGGGAAAGCACGATCCTTTCTGCCCTGGTGCAGGCCATAATATCCCCCAGAGACCTCTCATAAAACTCTCTGAGACCCTCCGGGCAGGAGATGACCAGCTGTGGGATGGGGTCCTTCATGGACATCTGTTTTTCGGATTTGTCCTTGCGCACCTGGGCGATGACGCCCTTCAGATGCGCCCCGAAATCGAGGTACTCTTCATGTACCTGTCCGATGGTCCAGAGCGTCTGGTGCAGGGAAAGCTCCTCCTCGTATTTTCTATAAAAATCCTGGTAGATGTACTCCGTCATATAGGGCGTATAGATGGCATACAATTTTAAGATGCCCAGCAGACTATAATAAACCGCAATCTGCCCGGAATATCTCTGGGCCGCCCCATGCTTCTCCGGCTGGTACAGCCTCTCCTTTGCAATCTCAATATAGTTGTCGCAGAAATCGCTCCAGAACAAGTTGTCGATCTCGTGTCTGGCCTGCCCGATCTCATAGTCCTCCAGCAGGGCAATGGCCTTTAAGGTGGTCTCGTTTACCCGCTGCAGTATCCATCTGTCCACGGGCAGCAGTTCAGACTCCTTATACTCTGCGGGCTTTGTGAAATCCTGTAACTGCAGGATGGCAAATCTTGCGGCATTGTACAATTTGTTGAGAAAACGCCTAGCTATTTTCAGCTCCTCCACGCCAAAGAATGTATCCGTCCCCAGTTTACTGTTTGCCGCCCAGTAGCGGATGGTGTCGGCGGAGTGGGTCTCAATCAGCGCCATGGGGGAGGAGGAGGCATTGTTTTTAGACTTGCTGATCTTTTCGCCGGGCTTTGCCAGCACGTAACCGCTTATCATAATGTCTCTCCAGGGAATCTGTCCCGTGTGGTACAGGCTCCTTACAATGGTGTAAAACGCCCAGGTGCGAATGATTTCATGGGCCTGGGACCGCATGCCCATGGGCAGGATCTCCTCCCCATATCTGGCGTTGATAAGCGGGGTTATGGAGGAGGTGGCCCAGGTGTCGAAAACCGCCTCCTCCGGCACAAAGCTGCCGCACCCGCAGCTGCAGGGGCGCAGCGGCTGACTCTCCAGAGGGTTCACAGGCAGCTGAGACTCCTCCGCAAAGACGGGCTCCCCACAGCTTTGGCAGTACCAGACGGGAAAAGGAACTCCGAAATATCTTTGCCGGGAGATGCACCAGTCCCATTTCAGGTTTTCCACCCATATCCGATAGCGGTTCTTCATATGCTCCGGGTGCCATCGGATTTCGTCCGCGGCCTTGAGGAACCGCTCCTTTTCGGAGAGCACGTCAATATACCACTGCCTGGAGGGGATGAATTCCACGTCTCTTCCGCAGCGCTCATGGATGGCGACCATATGGCAGATGGTCTCCTGTCTGTCCAGGAGTCCTTTTTCCCGTAAAAGCTCTATTATGTGGGTTCTGGCGCCGGCGACCTTCATGCCGCCGATGAAAGCCACGTCCTCCTGAATTGTGCCGTCCGGCAGGATAACCTTTTTATAGGGAAGGCTGTGTTTCTGATACCATTCCATGTCCGTGGAGTCCCCGAAGGTGGCGCACATTACCACGCCGGTTCCCTTGTCTGTTGCCACCGCTTCATCCGTCATGATGGGAATCAGAAAACCGTACAGGGGCACGGTGGCCTGCAGTCCCACATAACGCCGGTATCTGGAATCTTCGGGGTGGACAAAAATACATACGCAGCCCGCCAACAGTTCCGGCCTTGTGGTGGCGATGGGCAGATTCCCCAGGGGCGTCTCAAAAGACAGATAATTAAAGGTGGTCTCGCACTCCCGGGTCTCCAGCTCCGCCTGGGCTATGGAGGTTCGGCACTCCGTACACCACAGCACGGGGGACTCCTTCATATAGGCCTTGCGGCTCTTAGCCAGTTCGATAAAGGCTTTCTGAGATGTTTTCTGGGACAGGTCCGACATGGTCTGGTACTGCAGGCTCCAGTCCACACTGAATCCCAGACGCTGCCACAGCTTCCGAAATTCTTCTTCATATTGTTCCACAGTCTTCAGGCATTTTTCCCGAAAGACGCTCCTGGGCAGCATGTGCGCCTTTATCTTTTCATCCCGCTCCACCAGACGCTCCGTGGGCAGACCGTTGTCGTCAAAGCCGAAGGGATAGAATACATCATAGCCCTGCATCCGCTTGAAACGGGCTATCATCTCCGCCTGGGTGTAGGAAAAGACATGGCCGATGTGGAGCTGTCCGCTCACTGTGGGGGGCGGTGTGTCGATGGAGAAGATGGGGCCTCCCTTTCCGTGCCGGTACTTGTAGATACCCTGCTGTGCCCACATTTGCTCCAGTTCTTTCTCTGTTTTCTGAAAATCATACTTCTGATCCATATGGATACCTCCTGTAAAATATTATTTTTTACAAAACAGACAAAAAAATCGCCCCAAGCCAACGCTTAGGGCGAACAACATGTCCGTGGTACCACCTAAATTCAGAAATATTTCTGCACTCATAACAATACGGGAAAAACCATTCGCACGATGGCCTTCCGATATCGCTTCCCCTGATAACGGTGGGAATCTCCGTTGGAACCTACTGAGTGTATCCTGTTCGGCCCAAAGCTCAAAGGTCACTTCCACACGCCCTTCACGAAAGTTCTCACCAGCCACTTTCTCTCTGTCCATCCGGAAACGTATGTACTTCTCCTCGTCGATGCCTTTTTGTCTGTATTTGTTATGGCATGGATAGCCGTCTGGCCTGCCATGCCCTGAATAAGGTCATTATACCATGTGTTTGGAGAATGTCAAGGGTCGTTATTTTGGCAGACTAAGTCCAAAAAGTTTTTGTGTCACAGAATATGACGGGTTCGGCAGAGAAAACTTATAAAAATCTTTGCGCTGTCTGAAAAAACACTTGCCAAACAGGGAAAAAAGCGGTTAAATAGTACTGATAGATAAACTATGGAAAGGTATGGTTATAACACAATGGCTAACCAATTAGTACCCAGGGGATATAAATCCCAACTGAATTTATATGAGACCCAGGTTGCAATCAAGACCGTGAAGGATTTCTTTCAGAGCCTGTTGGCGGAGCGTATGCACTTGCTGCGCGTGTCCGCACCGCTTTTCGTTGCTCCGGAGTCCGGCATGAACGACAATCTGAACGGTGTGGAACGGCCGGTTAATTTTGACATTAAGGAGCAGGATGGCAGAGAGGCGGAGATCGTGCAGTCCCTGGCGAAATGGAAACGCTATGCGCTGCACAAATACGGTTTCTCCGCGGGAGAGGGTCTGTACACGGACATGAGCGCCATCCGCAGGGATGAGATCACGGACAATATCCACTCCATCTATGTGGATCAGTGGGACTGGGAGAAGATCATAGAGCGCGAGGAGCGGAATCTGGACACGCTGAAAGACGTGGTGCGCACGGTGTACAAGGTGCTGCGCAAGACAGAGAAATACATGGCGATTCACTATGACTACATAGAGGAGATTCTGCCTCACGACATTTTCTTTATCACCACCAAAGAGCTGGAGGAGATGTTCCCGAACTATACCCCCAAGGAGAGGGAGTATTACATAACCAAGGCCAAGGGCGCCGTCTGCATCATGCAGATCGGAGACGCGCTGGAGAACGGAAAGCCTCACGACGGCCGGGCGCCGGACTATGACGACTGGGCGCTGAATGCGGATATCGTGGTGTATTACCCCGTGCTGGACATTGCCCTGGAGCTTTCTTCCATGGGTATCCGCGTGGACAGGGAGGCGCTGCTGTCCCAGCTGGAGAAAGCGGGCTGCCCGGAGCGTGCAGAACTTCCCTTCCAAAAGTCCATTCTGGATGAGACCGTTCCTTTCACCATCGGCGGTGGCATCGGCCAGTCCCGAATCTGCATGTTCTTCCTGCGCAAGGCCCACATTGGGGAGGTACAGTGCTCCCTGTGGCCGGAGGAAGTGATGCAGGAGGCGGAGAAGGTGGGCCTGCAGTTACTATAACATAGCGTCAGAGTTTGATTTGCGCGGGGGTTCGCAGTGAGATGTGAATCCCCGTCACAGCGTTCCTCTCTGGCAGTTCCATGAAGAGTAACCCGTTTCCAACAAGTTATGAAGAAATATGAAGAAATAGAAATTAGGGCTTGACGAATGAACCGGAGTATGCTATGTTTATTAAGCGAGATGGATATTAGGTCCTTTTTTTATGCCTAAAATATAAAACGTTAGACGGCTGCCCCGGCAGCGGAATGGAGGAAACAATGCGTACAAAAATCACTTTAGCATGTACAGAGTGCAAACAGCGTAACTACAATACCACCAAGGACAAGAAGACTCATCCCGACCGTATGGAGACCAAGAAGTACTGCAGATTCTGCAGAACCCATACCATGCACAAGGAGACCAAGTAATCGGTTGATTTTGGGGCGCAGACGGTAAATAACGTATCAGTGGGGATGGTGCGGGCGCAGCCTATGCTATCCAGAAAAGAGGTAAGTTTGGAACTGACGTTCCAAATACTGATTAACGCAACAACATGAGTATAACGGTAGTTGGCCTAAGCCAAACTACAGTTATGCAGAAAAGAGGTTAGAATGGGAGATTCCGCAGAAAAGACCACAAAACCCAAGTTTTTTGATGGGCTTAAGGCCGAGTTCAAGAAGATTTCCTGGCCGGACAGACAATCTACCTTTAAGCAGTCCGTAGCAGTTGTGGCGATATCCATAGTTCTGGGATTTATCATTGCTGTGCTGGATCATTTCATTCAGTATGGTGTGAATATCCTGACAACTATTTAGAGCGAGGGTGATTGTATGGCAGAGGCAAAGTGGTATGTGGTTCATACTTATTCCGGATATGAGAATAAGGTCAAAGCCAATATAGAAAAGACCATCGAGAACAACCCTTCCCTGGCAGAGCAGATTCTGGAGGTTCGTGTGCCGCTTGAGGAAGTTGTGGAGATGAAGAACGGTGTCAAAAAGACGGTTCAGCGCAAGATGTTCCCGGGCTATGTGCTCCTGAACATGGATATGAACGATGACACTTGGTACGTGGTGCGCAACACCCGTGGCGTCACCGGGTTCGTGGGACCGGGAAGTAAGCCTGTTCCGCTGACAGAGGCGGAGATGAAACCTCTGGGAATCAAGACGGACAATGTATCCGTGGATTTCGCGGAGGGAGACAGCATATCGGTGGTGGCCGGTGTGTGGAAGGACACCGTGGGTGTTGTCCAGAAGATGGACTTTGGCAAGCAGACAGCTACCATCAACGTGGAGCTGTTTGGCAGAGAGACCCCTGTGGAAATCAGTTTCGCAGAGATCAGAAAGCTATCCTAAAGGTATTTTCCGGGCGGGCATGTCCCTCTCGGTGAATATAGCCGTCAGTTCTTCGGGACTGGGCGGCGACAGGGCGGACGCCCTGGCAGCGTAGGGATGCGGCGGCGTGAAATACCGCAGTGTTCCAGTGGGAGCAAGACCCGGATATACTGTATCTGAGTACAAAGTATTCGGAGCGCTTGCGCCGGATTACCACATTTATAGGAGGTGCCACTATGGCAAAGAAAGTAGAAGGATATATCAAGTTACAGATTCCTGCCGGCAAAGCTACACCGGCTCCGCCTGTTGGTCCTGCACTGGGTCAGCACGGTGTCAACATTGTTGAATTCACCAAGCAGTTCAACGCCAGAACAGCAGATAAGGGTGACCTGATCATCCCTGTTGTCATCACTGTATATGCGGACAGAAGTTTCAGTTTCGTTACCAAGACTCCGCCTGCAGCAGTACTGCTCAAGAAGGCATGCAACTTAAAGACTGCGTCTGCGGTTCCTAACAAGACCAAGGTTGCTACCATTTCCAAGGACAAGGTTCGCGAGATCGCGGAGATGAAGATGCCGGATCTGAACGCAGCGAGCATCGAGGCGGCCATGAGCATGATCGCCGGTACCGCAAGGAGCATGGGTATTGTTGTTGAAGACTAAACACTAATTGATTTGGGAGACAATTTGCAAAAAATTGTCGCTGGAACCTAGGAGGTATGATAATGAAACATGGTAAGAAATATGTAGAGGCTGCAAAGCTGGTTGACAGAGCAACTTTCTATGAGCCTGCAGAGGCGATTGCGCTGGCAAAGAAAACTGCAGTTGCAAAATTTGACGAGACGATCGAGGTACACATCAGAACCGGCTGTGACGGCCGTCATGCGGATCAGCAGATCCGTGGCGCAGTGGTGCTGCCCAACGGAACCGGTAAGACCGTAAAGGTGCTGGTGTTTGCCAAGGGCGACAAACTGAATGAGGCAGAGGCTGCCGGTGCTGACTATGTGGGCGGCGAGGAGCTGATCCCCAAGATTCAGAATGAAGGCTGGCTGGATTTTGACGTCGTGGTTGCTACCCCCGATATGATGGGTGTGGTTGGCCGTCTGGGTAAGGTTCTGGGCCCCAAGGGTCTGATGCCCAACCCCAAGGCAGGTACTGTGACCATGGATGTCACCAAGGCCATCAACGATATCAAGGCCGGTAAGATCGAGTACAGACTGGACAAGAACAACATTGTGCATGTTCCCGTGGGTAAGGCGTCCTTTACGGAAGAGGCTCTGCAGGAGAACTTTAATGCACTGATGGATGCCATTGTAAAGGCTAAACCCAGCGCTCTGAAGGGTCAGTATCTGAGAAGTATCACCCTGACCTCCACGATGGGCCCTGGCGTAAAGGTCAGCGTAGCCAAGTTCTAAAGGCGCGATTATCAAGTGGATAAGGAACCTTCCCTTATGGGAGGGTTCTTTTTATCAGAAGGAAAACAGGCATGAGAAAGCTGTGGAAAATGTGGAATAGCCTAAAACATAAAGATATCGTTTGGGTGCTGCTGGGATTGCTGGCGGTGAGCCTTATCGCGCTTCCCTATCTCGTGCTGGGAGAGGGCAGCTATGTGCAGGTGCATGACCAGCTGGACGGCGAGGTGCTGAACTACATGTATCAGGCCAGATACCTGGGCCGGGGGAATGTGATTCCTCAGTTTATGAACGGAATGGACAAAGCATCCATGCTGCCTCCGGCCCCCCTGGGAGTGCTGCTCTACAAAATTCTTCCCCCCTTTGCCGCCTATGGAGTGATGCATTGGCTCTGCCTGATAGTGGGCTTTTTGGGTATGTATGGCCTGGGCAGAAAGCTGGGTCTGCGGGCCCTTGTGAGCTGGGCCGCGGCCTGTATGTTCTGTTATATTCCCTTTTATCCCGTCTATGGACTGGCAGCGCTGGGGCAGCCTATGCTGACGCTGTGCGGCCTGGGCCTGAGGGAGGAGAAAACGGTAAAAGTCTCAAGGCGGGCACGGTGCTTTTTGGGCGTTGCCCTGTTTGCGGCATGCTCTTCCCTGACTCTGGTGGGCTTTGTGTGGGTGGCTGTGGGATTTCTCTGGACGGCTTATCTGGCTGCGGGCAGACGGCGAAACGGTTTTGGTCCCGCGCTGCGGGTAGGCGGCGGCACTCTGACGCTGCTGGGCGTCTATCTGGCGTGCAACACGGACCTGCTGCGCAGTCTGACGGGAAAGGGATTTGCAACCCACAGGCAGGAGATGGCTCTGCGGGCAGCGGAGCACCCGCTGGCGTCTCTGAAAGAGCTTATTTTCAGCGGCGGCTCCTACTCGCCGGTGTACTCTGCGGGGATACTTGCGGCGGTAGTGCTGCTTACATTAGTGACGCTGTTGCTCGCTGGCAGACGCAGCTCTTTTGTGAAAAGTCTCCGCGTCATATGGGGTCTGATCGGTCTGATTTTTCTGGGCGCCCTGCTGGCGGTGTTGTGGAACTGCGGGCCGGTGGTGTCCCTGCGGCTGTCCGTGGGAGGTATGATAACCTATTTTCAGGCGGACCGGGTCTACTGGTGTTTTCCCTTTCTGTGGATGTTGGTGCTGGGACTGGTCCTGGAGAGCGCCTGCAGGCTGGGAGAGCAGGTGGAAACCCGGCAGAGCAAAGCGCTGTGGCCGCGTCTGGCCGTCTGCGCCGCTTGTCTGCTGTTGCTGGGCGTTGAGGGACTGCAGATTCTGAGAGACAGTACTCTGAATAAAAATATCCGGCTGATGCTGTTTGCGGATTACAGACAGGTGACGTGGGAGAGCGTCTATATGGAGGATGTGTTTGCGCAGATTGACCGGGCCATAGGGGAGGATAAGGAAAGCTACAGTGTGGTGAGTCTGGGGATTTATCCCTCTGTGGCGCTGTATCACGGTTACACCTGCGCCGACGGATACTCCAACAACTATGATCTGGAATACAAGCATCGGTTCCGGCAGGTGATGGCCCGGGAGCTGGAGGAGAATGAGGAGACCAGACACTATTTTGACGATTGGGGCAATCGGCTGTACCTGGCGGGAGCGCCCTACGGCATAAACGGCATGGTGGGAAAGGGCCAGGCGGGCTATACAGAGCTGGACTATGATCTGGACGCCATGAATTCCCTGCATATCCGCTATCTGCTGGCGGCAGCTCCGGTGGAACTGAGCCTTTTAAGCCGGGAGCAGACCGCTCTGACGCTGGAGCTGGTGGAGGGCAGCCCATTCACCGACGATGCCGCTTACTATGAGGTGTGGGTATACCGGATCTGCAATCCGTGAAAAAATTTCTGGCTCAGGGGTTGACAAAAACGTCCTCATGTGCTATGGTATCAAAGGTTGACAAACCATGCCGAAGACAGTAGGTTCCGGATGGTTGCGGCGAGGCTCCCGCAGGAGCGCGCGGCAATCGACAGGAGTAAGCACAGCGCCTACCGAGGAGAGTGCGTTTTTTATCAGGAAACGATACCTCCCTGTCCAAGGGAGGCTTTTTGATATAGAACCTTCTTTCGGCAACAAAATCTATAAGGAGGTAGAAAAATGGCAAAGGTTGAACTGAAACAGCCTATTGTGGAAGAGATTTCTGCTGGTATCAAGGATGCGCAGTCTGTAGTTCTGGTTGACTACCGTGGACTGACAGTTGAGCAGGATACCGAGCTGCGTAGAAATTTACGTGAGGCAGGCGTCGTCTACAAGGTTTACAAGAACACCATGATGAACTTTGCGTTTAAGGATACCGCATATGAAGGCTTGGCTCCTTACTTAAACGGTCCCAGCGCAATGGCCTACTCCACCACGGACGCAACGGCGCCCGCAAGGATTCTGGCCGAGTTCGCCAAGAAGGCCGACAAGCTGGAAATCAAGGCCGGTGTGGTGGAAGGAACTGTGTATGACGCCAAGGGTATGGCATCCATCGCAAGCATTCCTTCCAGAGAAGTACTGCTGTCCAGATTGTTGGGCTCCATGCAGTCCCCGATCACTAATTTTGCCCGCGTGATGAATCAGCTGGCAGAAAAAGGCGGCGCAGCAGCCGCAGCTCCCGCAGCAGCAGCCGAGGAAACTCCCGCAGCGGAGGAGGCAGCTCCCGCTGAGGAAACAGCAGCTGTGACAGAGTAAGCACTAAGTAACCGATTAAAACAAGAAATAGTATCAGGAGGAAAAGAAAATGGCTAAATTAACAGCTCAGGAATTAATCGACGCTATCAAAGAGTTGAGCGTATTAGAGTTAAATGACCTGGTAAAGGCATGTGAAGAGGAGTTCGGCGTATCTGCAGCAGCTGGTGTTGTAGTGGCAGCCGGTCCCGCAGCGGCAGTTGAAGATGAGAAGACCGAGTTCGATGTAGAGCTGACTGAGGTTGGCGCTGAGAAGGTTAAGGTTATCAAGGTGGTTCGTGAGATCACCGGTCTGGGCCTGAAGGAGGCTAAGGATCTGGTAGACGGCGCTCCTAAGGTTCTGAAGGAGGGTGCTTCCAAGGAAGAGGCCGAGGAGATCAAGAAGAAACTGGAAGAGGTTGGCGCAAAGGCAACTCTGAAGTAAACCATGTCCTTTTATACGGACTCGCCTGTCTCGGGCGAGTCCGTTGTTTTCGTTTTATTCTAATTTTATCCAAAAATCTGCTTGACTCTCCGAAATGTTTGTGTTAATATGGAAGATGCACTATTGTGGTGTGTTATGCTTATTTATGACGTTGTAATATAGAAACGACAAACGGAAAATAGGCAAATCAGAAAGAACGGGGTGAAGTGTCCATGGAAAAAAACAGAATACGTCCTATTGCGAACAGCAAGAACATGCGTATGAGTTATTCGAGACAAAAAGAGGTTTTGGAGATGCCCAACCTGATCGAAGTCCAGAAGGACTCCTATCAGTGGTTTTTGAAGGAAGGCTTGAAAGAAGTCTTTGACGATATCTCTCCCATCGCCGATTACAGCGGTTCCCTCAGCTTGGAGTTTGTAGATTTTGAACTGTGCGAGGATGACGTAAAGTATTCCATTGAGGAGTGCAAGGAGAGAGATGCCAATTACGCAGCGCCTCTGAAAGTGAAGGTACGCCTTTATAATAAGGAGAAAGAGGAGATCAGCGAGCATGAGATTTTCATGGGCGATCTGCCGTTGATGACTGCCACGGGCACATTTATTATCAATGGCGCGGAGCGTGTCATTGTAAGCCAGTTGGTTCGTTCCCCCGGTATCTACTACGGAATAGGTCATGATAAGATCGGAAAGAGGCTGTTTTCCTGCACTGTTATCCCCAACCGCGGCGCGTGGCTGGAGTATGAGACGGACTCCAATGACGTGTTCTATGTGCGTGTGGACCGCACCAGAAAGGTGCCTATCACTGTGCTGATCAGAGCGCTGGGGATCGGTACCAACGAGGAGATCAGGGAAGTATTTGGCGATGAGCCGAAGATCGAGGCCAGTTTTGCCAAGGACACTGCTGAGAATTATCAGGAGGGTCTGTTGGAGTTATACAAAAAGATCCGTCCCGGTGAGCCCCTGAGCGTGGAGAGCGCCGAGAGCCTGATCAACGCCATGTTTTTTGATCCCCGCAGATATGATCTGGCTAAAGTCGGAAGATATAAATTCAATAAGAAACTGGCGCTGCGCAACCGTATCCGGCACCAGATATTGGCTGTGGATGCCGTTGATCCCTCCACTGGAGAGGTGGTAGCCGCCGCCGGTACCAAGGTGACTGCGGAGATTGCCGATGCAATTCAGAATGCCGCCATCCCCTGCGTCTATATACAGACGGAGGAGCGCAATGTGAAGATTCTGTCCAATATGATGGTGGATATCACCAGCTTTGTGGACTGCAATCCCAGGGAACTGGGCGTGACGGAGCGGGTGTTCTATCCCGTGCTGGCACAGATTATCGAGGAGTTTGGCGAGGATCCGGAGAAACTGGCAGAGGCGATTCGCAAGAATGTGCATGAGCTGATCCCGAAACATATCACTAAAGAAGATATTTTTGCGTCCATAAATTACAACATGCACCTGGAGTATGGCCTGGGCAACGATGATGATATCGATCACCTGGGCAACAGACGTATCCGCGCGGTGGGCGAGCTGCTGCAGAATCAGTACCGTATTGGTCTCTCCAGAATGGAGCGTGTGGTGCGTGAGCGTATGACCACTCATGACGCGGAGGATATTTCTCCCCAGTCACTGATAAATATCAAGCCGGTGACTGCCGCGGTGAAGGAGTTCTTTGGCTCCTCCCAGCTGTCCCAGTTTATGGATCAGAACAATCCACTGGGTGAGTTGACCCACAAGAGACGTCTGTCCGCTCTGGGCCCCGGCGGTCTGTCCAGAGACCGTGCAGGATTTGAGGTGCGTGACGTGCACTATTCTCACTATGGCAGAATGTGCCCCATTGAGACACCTGAAGGTCCTAACATCGGACTGATCAACTCTCTGGCAAGCTATGCCCGTATCAACGAGTATGGCTTTGTGGAGGCGCCTTACCGCAAGATTGACAAGACAGATCCGGCCAACCCCCGTGTGACGGAGGAAGTGGTGTATATGACGGCCGATGAAGAGGATAATTACCATGTGGCTCAGGCCAATGAGCAGCTGGACGCAGAGGGACATTTTGTCCGCAACAGCGTGTCCGGCCGTTACCGTGAGGAGACTCAGGAGTATCCCAAGGCCATGTTCGACTACATGGACGTGTCTCCCCGAATGGTGTTCTCTGTAGCTACGGCACTGATTCCCTTCCTGGAGAACGATGACGCCAACCGTGCGCTGATGGGTTCCAACATGCAGCGTCAGGCAGTGCCTCTGCTGCTCACAGAGGCTCCGGTAGTGGGCACGGGCATTGAGCAGAAGGCGGCGGTAGACTCCGGCGTCTGTGTGGTGACACCCAAGGCGGGCAAGGTGGACTATGTCTCCTCCAACCTGATCAAGATAACCTATGACGACGGGGAAAAGGCGGAGTTCCGTCTGTCCAAGTTCTCCCGCAGCAATCAGTCCAACTGCTACAATCAGAAACCCATTGTTTTCAAGGGCGATCATGTGGAGGCGGGACAGGTGATTGCCGATGGCCCCTCCACCAATGAAGGTGAGCTGGCTCTGGGCAAAAACCCGTTGATCGGCTTTATGACCTGGGAGGGTTACAATTACGAGGACGCCGTTCTGCTCAGCGAGAGACTGGTGATGGAGGATGTATATACCTCTGTACACATTGAGGAATATGAGGCTGAGGCACGCGACACCAAGTTAGGGCCTGAGGAGATTACTCGGGATGTGCCCGGCGTGGGCGATGACGCTTTAAAGGATTTGGATGACCGCGGTATTATCCGTATAGGTGCGGAGGTGCGTGCCGGTGATATCCTGGTGGGTAAGGTGACTCCCAAGGGAGAGACCGAGCTGACGGCGGAGGAGAGACTACTGAGAGCGATCTTTGGTGAGAAGGCCAGAGAGGTGAGAGACACTTCCCTGAAAGTGCCTCACGGCGAGTATGGTATTGTGGTGGACGCCAAAGTGTTTACCAGAGAGAACAGCGACGAGCTTTCTCCCGGAGTAAATATGGCTGTCCGTATCTATATTGCACAGAAGAGAAAGATTTCCGTGGGTGATAAGATGGCGGGCCGTCACGGTAACAAGGGTGTGGTTTCCCGCGTGCTGCCGGTGGAGGATATGCCCTATCTGCCCAACGGCCGTCCCCTGGATATCGTGCTGAATCCCCTGGGCGTGCCGTCCCGTATGAACATTGGACAGGTATTGGAAATCCATTTGTCCCTGGCCGCCAAGGCCCTGGGCTTTAATGTGGCAACTCCCGTGTTTGACGGCGCCAACGAGAAAGATATCATGGACACTCTGGATCTGGCCAACGATTATGCGAATCTGCCCTTTGACCAGGCGGAGGCGGACCAGTGGAAGGCCGAGGAGAGAACGACTGCTCCCGACGGCAGAGCCTGGAACGGTGAGAGCTTTGAAAGCCTGCACGGTGAGGAACTGCTGCCTGAGGTAGTACAGTATCTGTCCGAGAACAGAGAGCACAGAGAGGTGTGGAAAGGCGTTCCCATTTCCCGTGACGGAAAGGTTCGTCTGCGCGACGGCCGCACGGGTGAGTATTTTGACAGTGCGGTAACGATCGGCCATATGCACTATCTGAAACTGCATCATCTGGTGGACGACAAGATACACGCTCGTTCCACAGGCCCGTACTCTCTGGTTACTCAGCAGCCTCTGGGCGGCAAGGCTCAGTTCGGTGGTCAGCGTTTCGGAGAGATGGAGGTTTGGGCGCTGGAGGCATATGGCGCGTCCTACACTCTGCAGGAGATTCTGACTGTGAAGTCCGATGATGTGGTGGGCCGTGTAAAGACCTACGAGGCCATTATCAAAGGGGATAATATCCCTGAGCCCAGCATTCCCGAGTCCTTCAAGGTGCTCTTAAAAGAGCTGCAGGCTCTGGGTCTGGATGTGAGGGTGCTGCGCGACGACAACACCGAGGTGGAAATTGCCGAGACCATCGATTACAATGAGACGGATTATCGCTATGAGATGGAAGGCGACCGCAAGTATGACGACTATGATAGCAATTCTCTGGGTGAGATGGGCTATCAGGCACAGGAATTCGACGATGAAAGCGGCGAGCTTATTAATGCGGAAGATGATTACAGCGATGAAGATTACGCAGATGAGGGTTACGACGACACAGACGAAGAGTTCTAAACAGTTATGAAACTAACATTGGAAGGGAGTGCCATAATGTCAGAAACAAGAAACGAAGCATATCAGCCCATGACATTTGATGCCATTAAGATCGGGTTAGCCTCTCCGGAGAAGATCCGCGAGTGGTCCCGGGGCGAGGTGATGAAACCGGAAACCATCAACTACAGGACATTGAAACCTGAGAGGGACGGTCTGTTCTGCGAGAAGATTTTCGGACCCAGCAAGGACTGGGAATGTCATTGCGGAAAATATAAGAAGATCAGATACAAGGGCGTTGTCTGTGACCGCTGCGGCGTGGAAGTGACCAAGGCCAGCGTCCGCAGAGAGCGTATGGGGCATATTGAACTGGCGGCCCCTGTGTCCCATATCTGGTATTTTAAAGGTATCCCCAGCCGTATGGGATTGATTTTGGACCTGTCTCCCAGAGTGCTGGAGAAGGTGCTGTATTTTGCCTCCTACATTGTGTTGGATGCAGGCGAATCAGGTCTGGATTACAAGCAGGTGCTGTCAGAGAGAGAGTATCAGGATGCGAGGGAGACCTACGGCAACAAGTTCCGCGTGGGCATGGGCGCAGAGGCCATCAAGGAGCTGCTGCAGTCCATTGATCTGGTGACAGAGTCTGTGGAGCTGAAAGAGGAACTGAAAGATTCTACCGGTCAGAAACGTGCCCGCATTATCAAGAGGCTGGAAGTGGTTGAGGCTTTCAACGAGTCCGGTAACAGACCGGAGTGGATGATTATGGATACGATTCCTGTAATCCCCCCCGATCTGCGCCCTATGGTGCAGCTGGACGGCGGCCGTTTTGCTACCTCCGATCTGAATGACCTGTACAGAAGGATTATCAACAGAAACAATCGTCTGAAGAGACTGCTGGAGCTGGGTGCTCCGGATATCATAGTGCGCAACGAGAAACGTATGCTGCAGGAGGCTGTGGATGCGCTGATCGACAACGGCAGACGGGGACGTCCTGTCACAGGACCCGGCAACAGAGCGCTTAAGTCCCTGTCCGATATGCTGAAGGGTAAAGGCGGCCGTTTCCGTCAGAACCTGCTGGGCAAGCGTGTGGATTACTCTGGCCGTTCCGTTATCGTGGTGGGCCCGGAGCTGAAGATTTATCAGTGCGGTCTGCCCAAGGAGATGGCTATTGAGCTGTTTAAGCCTTTCGTGATGAAGGAGCTGGTATCCAAGGGAATCAGCCAGAATATCAAGAACGCCAAGAAACTGGTGGAGAGAATGGACACCCAGGTGTTTGACGTGCTGGAGGAGGTTATCAAGGAGCATCCTGTGATGCTGAACCGCGCTCCTACTCTGCACAGACTGGGTATTCAGGCATTCGAGCCGATACTGGTGGAGGGCAAGGCTATCAAGCTGCATCCTCTGGTATGTACGGCTTTCAATGCGGACTTTGACGGCGACCAGATGGCAGTGCATCTGCCTCTGTCCGTGGAGGCCCAGGCGGAGTGCCGTTTCCTGCTGCTGTCTCCCAACAATCTGTTAAAGCCCTCCGACGGCGGCCCGGTGGCAGTGCCCTCTCAGGATATGGTGTTGGGAATTTATTACCTGACTCAGGAGAGACCCGGCGTGTTGGGCGAAGGCAAGTTCTTTAAGTGTGTAAACGAAGCGATTTTGGCATATGAAAACCAGATTATCACTCTGCATTCCCGCATTAAGGTGAGAGTGACCAAGAAAACTCCTCAGGGAGAGACGGTCAGCGGCAATGTAGAATCCACGCTGGGACGCTTTTTGTTCAATGAGATTCTGCCTCAGGATCTTGGCTTTGTGGAGAGAAACACACCGGAGGATTATCTGAAACTGGAAGTGGATTTCCATGTGGGCAAGAAACAGCTGAAACAGATTCTGGAGAAGGTTATCAATACTCACGGCGCGTCTCGCACTGCGGAGGTGCTGGATGATGTGAAGGCCATAGGCTACAAGTATTCTACCAGAGCGGCCATGACCGTATCCATCTCCGATATGACCGTGCCTGCCCAGAAGGCGGATATGCTGGCTGCGGCACAGGCTACCGTTGATAAGATTGCGGCCAACTACCGCAGGGGCCTGATCACCGAGGAGGAGAGATACCGCGCGGTGGTAGAGACCTGGAATGAGACCGATAAGGAGCTGACAGACGTGCTGCTGGCCGGTCTGGACAAATACAACAATATCTTTATGATGGCGGACTCCGGCGCCCGTGGTTCCAATCAGCAGATCAAACAGCTGGCCGGTATGCGTGGCCTGATGGCGGATACCACAGGTAAGACCATTGAGCTGCCCATCAAGTCCAATTTCCGTGAGGGACTGGACGTACTGGAGTACTTCATGTCCGCGCACGGCGCCCGGAAGGGAATGTCCGATACCGCGCTGCGTACCGCAGACTCCGGTTACCTGACCCGTCGAATGGTGGACGTGTCACAGGAGCTGATTATCCGTGAGGTAGACTGCGCAGAGGGCAGAGATGAGATTCCCGGAAGTGTGGTGAAAGCCTTTATGGACGGCAAGGAGACTATTGAAGGCCTCAAGGACCGCATCACCGGCAGATATTCCTGTGAGGATATCTACGACAGGGACGGCAACATGATCGTTAAGCACAACCACATGATTACTCCCAGCCGCGCCGCCAGAATACTGAGCGTGGGCGTGAATGAGAAGGGTGAGCCTGTGGAGGCGGTCAAGATCCGTACCATATTGACCTGCCGTTCCCACAATGGTATCTGCGCAAAGTGCTACGGAGCAAACATGGCCACCGGCGAGGCAGTGCAGGTGGGCGAGGCAGTGGGTATTATCGCCGCGCAGTCCATCGGTGAGCCCGGTACACAGCTGACCATGAGAACATTCCACAGCGGCGGCGTGGCCGGTGACGATATCACCCAGGGTCTGCCCCGTGTAGAGGAGTTGTTCGAGGCCAGAAAGCCTAAGGGTCTTGCCATTATCGCCGAGTTTGGCGGCAAGGCTGAGATTCGTGACACCAAGAAGAAACGCGAGGTTGTGATTACCAACGAGGAGACTGGCGAGAGCAAGGCGTATCTGATTCCCTACGGTTCCCGTATCAAGGTGGTGGATGAGCAGATTCTGGAGGCCGGTGACGAGCTGACAGAGGGTAGCGTGAATCCCCACGATCTGTTAAAGATCAAGGGCATCAAGGCTGTTCAGGACTATATGCTCCGGGAGGTACAGAGAGTGTACCGTCTGCAGGGCGTGGACATCGCGGATAAGCATATCGAAGTGATTGTGCGTCAGATGATGAAGAAAATCCGGATTGAGAACAACGGCGACGCGGAGTTCCTGCCGGGAACTCTGGTGGATGTGCTGGAGTTTGATGATATGAACGAGGAGCTGATTGCACAGGGCAAGGAGCCGGCAGAGGGCAAGCAGGTACTGCTGGGTATCACGAAGGCGGCTCTGGCCACCAATTCCTTCCTGTCCGCAGCATCCTTCCAGGAGACCACCAAGGTGTTGACGGAGGCTGCTATCAAGGGCAAGATCGATCCTCTGATCGGTCTGAAAGAGAATGTAATCTTGGGTAAGCTGATTCCTGCGGGTACCGGCATGAAGAGATACCGCAATACCAGGCTGAATACCGACTATATCCGCCGTATCTCTGTGAAGGAGGAGCCGGAGGTGATTGCCGAGGAGGAGCCTAAGGAGGATATCCTGATCGAGGATGATGTGCTGCAGGAGACAGTGGACAATGAAATGAACGAGGAACTGCTGGAGACTGTGGATGAGGACGAGGAAGTAACAGAAGAGATGGCCGAGGAACAGACTGAGGAAGAGTTTGCACCGGTTGAATAGAATTGAGTTAATAAGAGGGCTGAACCCGGATGGGTTCGGCCCTCTTTGGTTGTGTGTGGCTTTAAGATATATCAGTGAATCAGTAACACGGAGTCCTCTTCGTCCTCCATATCGGAGCTGTCGGTGACGACCTGCCACGAAGTGATACGGTAAAAGGGATCGCCTTCCTGCTGCGGGTAGAGAATGTCCAGTGTGACAGACAGGGTCTGCAGATCGGATATGGTGACCATATAGGTCTTTTTGTGTCCTACGGCCATAAAGTATTCGTCCTCGTCAAAGCTGTCGGCGTAGACCGAGGCTAGGGTATTGTCTATGCTGGCAATGTCCTCCTGTGCCTGGTTACACGCCTCATAGTATGCGGAGGTTCTCTCCTCCACCCGCCTGCTCAGCTTGGCGTCCGCGTTGGCGCTGACTATGGACAGGGTGGCAAAGGAAATGAGGCAGAGAATCACAAATATCAGCAGGATCGAAGAGGAACCTACATTCACATGAAATTCCGGTCCGGATTTTTTTTGAAAGCTCATAGGATGTTCCTTTCTGGTAAGTCTCGCTATTTCACCAAGGGTATGTGTAAGTCCACATGCAGGGTATAGAGAGGCTCGTATGGGGCAGCCTGTGTGGCAGTGGAGGATATCAATTCAGGCGGCACGGCATCTGCCCTGTATACGCCGATATCCGCAGATACCATGTCGCCGGGGTTTGTGGTCCCGCTTCGGCTCAGCTGAATACGATAACCGTTTTGAACCTGGACCAGGTAGTCCCCATCCTCGGACAGCTGGCTGCCGGACAATATGGTCTGCATGACCTGCAGATCCCCGTCACAGCCCATAAACGCCTCAGCCATATTCTGGGCGTAATTCACTGCGTAATTCTGGTCAACGGTCTGGGCGGACAGCGAGTGAGCCTTGACAAACAGCCGTATACATACCGTGCTGGACACGGAGAAAAACAATAGTGCGATAATTAGCTCCATCAAAAAGAGCGATGATTTGGAATGTCTCAAAGGAGCATCCTCCTTTCGGTTAGTGGTTCAGCTGCTGTCAATGGCTGTGCAGGGAAATATACAATTCCTTTTGCGTATTGTCCTCCAGAGTCAGCTCGATATGCAACAGATGCTCGCCGGCATTTTGGAGATTCCAGTCCAGCAGGGGCAGTATTTCCTGGCCCGCAGACAGAGGATCGCTGCCGATATCGCTGCCCTGCCGCATGAACAGCTCCCGCAGACTCCCATCGTGGAGATAGAGGTAGGTTGCATAGTCTGTGCCGCCTATCTCACGGGCCAAAACCAGAGCGGTGGTGCCCTCCAGCTGACCGATGGAAATGCTGTCATAGAGGTCGTTCTGGCGTACCTTTTCCGTCAGATAGGAGTAGGCCGTGCGGGCGGTGTAATTCTCGTCCATATAGCTGACAGTCTGCTTGTACACGCTGGCTCCCAGAATCACCAGAACCAGCGCGGACAGAGTGAACACCACAAACAGCGCCAACACAAACAGCACATCCACAATATGATTTTTCTCATGTTTTATATTCATCGATTTAAAATCCTTTCAAATGGACTTTGCTCAGTTTATGGGCAGCACGATGACCTCAGGCATCAGGTTGGAACCGTCAGAGCGGTAGTCAATCATGAATTTACTCTCGTCATAAGTCAGGCCATAATGTTGCTTGATATAAGCTAAACTGGGAGGATACATGCCCTCCACGGCGTAGCACTGGGCGATGCTGCGGGCCAGGGCCGTCTCCAGACTCTCCTGCTGCTTGGCGGCAGTGGTGTCGCTGACGGACTGTATGCCCCTCAGAAAAAAGATCAGGATGAGTATGCCCACCAGCAGGGGCAGTAGGCTGATCAACCGGGGAACAATCCCCAGGGGATTGGGTTCAAAACGATTCCTGCGCATGACTACCTCCTCATCTAGCCGATGCTGGACATAATGCCCATCAGCGGCAGAATCACGGACAACAGAATCAGTCCTACAATAACGGAGAGGATGATGACCAGCGTGGGTTCCAGCACGGCAATGATGGACTGCATTTTCTCGTCCGTCTCCTTCTCGTAGGCATCGGCAATCTTCTGCATGACGGTGTCAATATTGCCGCTGCGGAAACCGATGGCCACCATGCGGGAATGCACGTTGCTGAAAATCTGGGAGTCCACCAGCGCCTCGGAAAGATTATCTCCCTTGCGCAACCGTTCCTTACAGCCCAGAATCTGTTCATGCATCTTGGGATTTCCCACCAGTTCCGCCACCATTTCCAGACTTGTGTAGGTGTCGATGCCGCTGCTGAATGTCATGGCGAGACCGCTGGCAAAGCGCTGGCAGGCATATTTTTCAAAAAAGCCTCTGGTGGGAGGGAACCAGTTCAAAAGCCGGGTGTTAAGTTTTCTCAGGGCAGGAATCCGCGTGAAGGCAAAATACAGCACCAGCAGCAGACAGATAATGCCCAGCAGCACCCAGGAATAGCGGTTCAGGGTATTGCCCAGGTTCATGAGGGAGGCCGCCAGTCCGCTCATGTCGCTTCCCAGCTCCGCAAACACCTGACTGAAAATGGGAAGTACGCGGCTCATCAGCACATAGATGACAACGAACATCATAATAATCATAATCAGAGGATAGGAGACCGCCTGTTTGATATTTTTGCGGACAGTATCTTCCTTATCGTAATAGGTCGCCAGGGACTGCAGACAACTGTCCAGCTTGCCGGATTCCTCGCCCAGAGCGATCAGGCGCAGACAATAGTCCGGAAAGACGCCGACGCTTTCCAATGCCTCGTGGAAACTGGTTCCCTTTTTACATACGTCCCAGATTCCCTGAATGATTTCTTTGCCCTGTTCATTCTTCATGTCGCTGAGCAGAATGCTCATGCTCTCCACCGGCGTGATTCCGGCCTGCAGCAGCATGGCTGTCTGGGAGCAAAATGCAGTGATCTCGGCCTGTGTAAGTGTTCTTTTTACTTTCATATGCGTTCTCCTTTTTTCGGACTAGTAGATATATCTGACGGAATAATTGCTGCCGTCGCCTATGAATTCCTTTAGCTCTTCTTCACTGTTGCTGGCGGCAAAGGTGGGATCCATCAGACTCCAATCGTCGCCGTCAAACTCTACAATGCCGTTGACCCACCCAACATCCGTGATATATACGCTGACCCAAGCGTGATAGGCGACTCCGGCGTATCCCACCTCCATGCGTGTAGGAATGCGCTGGGTGCGCAGCATACATGTCATCAGAGCGGCATAATCCAGACAAATGCCTTTACCGCTGGAGAGGGTGTTGTCGATATCCGCGATATAGGTGGACAGAGCGCCGCTGGTGATCTGTTCCGCCTTGTCGTAGTCGTAGGAAATATTGTTCACCACGTAGTTGTAAATAATCGATACGCAATCCAGATCGGACTCCGCTGTCTCGCACAGCTCTGCCGCCAGTTCCACCGCCCGGGTGTCGGCGTCATAGTCCACATAGGAGCTGGGAGTCAGATAGGGGCTGAAAGGGTCTGTTATGGTCACGTCCAGACTCAGCTCGTAACTGACACTGTATTCTTTGCCCTGTATATTTTCATTCACGGTAATGGTGTAGCTGCCGTCACCCGCAGTCAGCGGAAAGGCCTGGAACTCCGACGTGTTCAGGTTGTAGGTACACTTGTAGGAGTTGGGTCCAATAATCTGCAGCTTGACCTTGGCGCAGGTTCCGGTGTAGTTGGCCATGATATAGCCCTGTTTCAGGTTGGAGACGTCAATGGTGGTCACATCATTGCCGTGGGTCTTTGTTCCGGGAGCTGTGGGAGTAGGGCAATAGGGCGTATTGTCCCGCAGCGGTACAAAGGGTGTAGGCTCCGGCGTGGGCATGGGTGTCGCCGTGGGCTGTGGCGTCGCCGTAGGCTCGGAAACCTGAGCGGAAGTGCCCGGCTCGTCCGGGTCCCCCGGGGCGCTGGTGGCGCCGATCTGCAGGGCGTCCATAATGTCAGACTGCCCCTGAGAGGGTTGCTCGACCGAGGGGACGGGAATGGAATTTGTGTCTCCGCAGCCAGTGAGCAGCATCGCGCATATAACATATGAAGTTAGTCTTAAGAACCCCTTTTTTTTCATATTTGGCTGTGATAGAACCTTTCCTGTGGTCAAAACGGCAGGCTAATGCTGCCACACAATGAGCCCCGCGAAAGCCAGGGCTGCCGCCAGGACGGCGGCCAGTATCCAAAATACCAGGCGTCTGCCGCTCTTTTGGTGAAACGCCAAGTGGGAGCGCCTGACTATATCATCCTGGCCGCTGGCGGCAAGAATATCCTGCAGCGCCGCCTCGGCCTCTTTTTTATCCATCTTATATTTACGAAATGCCATAGAGGAATCATCCTTTCAGTTTTCGTGCCAAATGTTCTTTTGCGGAAGTGATATACCGCTTGATAGTGCTGCGGCTCAATTCCATAGTGCTGGCAATCTCCTCCAGTTTCATGTCGTTGTAATAGCGCATGGACAGAACAGACCGCTCCTGAAAGGGCAGTTCCTCCATGGCCTGGCGCAACTGGCGGATCTCGCTGGAGCGCAGGGCAAGGGCCTCTGGGTCAGAGTCCGGATGTTCGTCCCTCACCAGTTTCAGCAGTTCCGGATCGGAAATCTCCGAGTGGCCGAACTGCTTTTGCCGGATATCGTAGCACACATGAAAAGAAATCCGGTTCAGCCAGGCGATAAAGAGCGTAGGATCGCTGAGTTTGTCTATGTTGCGGAACGCGGCTATATAGACCTCCTGCATGGCGTCCTGAGCCAGATATTCGTCCTTCAGGTAATGCCGGGCATAATTATATACCTTATTATATGTAAGAGCGTATAGCTCTGCAAAGGCGTCGGTGTCCTGCTGCTTAAAGCGGGTAACGAGCTTTGCCAGATATTGGTGATTCGGTTCCGGCATATGGTCTCGCCCCCTCCCAATATACGACCAAATGCGCAGTGTTTTCTATATTATAAAAAAAAATGAACCTTTTTTCAAGACATCCCAGTCTTTTTTTATAGATTTGTGATATATTTGATGACAGAACAAGGAGTGAACTGAATGATACCAAACATGGCAGGGAGTATGTATATCTGTTTTGGGCTGGCGGCGGTATTGATCATGGCGTTGTCGGCGGGTATAGCGCGTTATATGGCGCTCTGCGCCCGGTGGCGCAGACGGATCGCCGAGGTCAGGGAAGAACAGCCGGTATATCTGGGGTGGAATTTGAAAAAGCTAAAGGAGACCGTGCGGGAGCTGGAGTATGTCAAGGTGTCACGGATGGAGTTGCTGCTGCGGTGATTGGGTGCTGTTTCGACAGTTGCGGAACAATAAATCAGGAGAGGTATGAGCGAGATGAAAATTTTGGTGACGGGTGTAAAGGGCCAGCTGGGATATGACGTGGTGAACGAGCTGGAGAAGAGAGGGATAGAGGCCGTAGGAGTGGATATCGAGGAGATGGATATCACCGATGCGGCCAGCGTGAGCAGTGTGATCCACCGGGAAATGCCGGATGCGGTGATTCATTGCGCCGCCTACACGGCGGTGGACGCTGCGGAGGAGAATGAGGCTCTGTGCCGCAGGGTCAATGCGGACGGCACCCGCAATATAGCGCAGGTCTGCAAAGAACTGGACTGCAAAATGATCTATATCAGCACGGACTATGTGTTCGGCGGTCAGGGGGAGAGGCCCTGGGAGCCGGAGGACGACAGAGATCCCCAGAGCGTCTACGGGCAGACCAAGTACGAGGGCGAGCTGGCGGTGCAGGAACTGCTGGACAAGTATTTTATTGTGCGTATCGCCTGGGTATTTGGCGTCAACGGCAAGAATTTTGTCAAAACTATGCTGAAACTGTCTGAGAATCATGACACGATCACGGTGGTGAACGACCAGTTTGGCTCTCCCACCTATACCTATGATCTGGCCAGACTGCTGGTGGATATGGTGCTCACGGAGAAGTACGGCGTTTATCACGCCACCAACGAGGGGATCTGCTCCTGGTATGATTTCGCCTGCGCGATCTTTGAGGAGGCGGGCATCGATATGACGGTGAAACCGGTCAGCACGGCGGAGTACGGCGCCAAGGCAAGCCGTCCCGCAAACAGCCGTATGAGCAAGGAAAAACTGACGGAGAACGGGTTTGAAAGGCTGCCGGCGTGGCAGGACGCGCTGAAAAGATATCTGGAGGTCTTAAAAAACTAAAAACTTGAAAAAATTTGTTGACAAAGCATCCGCGAGTGGCTATACTAATATAGCATGCGCACGGATGCTTTTTTTGTGGACAATAAGTGCCGGCGCAGCGCAAGTACACTATTTAAGAAAGAGGTGAAACAGAATGCCAACATTTAACCAGTTAGTAAGGAAGGGCCGTCAGACAACGGTGAAGAAGTCTACCGCACCTGCACTGCAGAAGGGCTACAACTCTCTGCACAAGAAGGCAACAAATGCGTCTTCTCCGCAGAAGAGAGGTGTGTGTACCGCCGTTAAGACTGCAACCCCCAAGAAGCCTAACTCCGCTCTCAGAAAGATCGCCAGAGTGCGTCTCTCCAACGGAATCGAAGTTACCAGCTACATTCCCGGCGAGGGCCACAATCTGCAGGAGCACAGCGTTGTTCTGATCAGAGGCGGCAGAGTTAAGGATCTGCCCGGTACCAGATATCATATTATCCGTGGTACACTGGACACTGCGGGAGTTGCTAACAGAAGGCAGGCTCGTTCCAAGTACGGCGCTAAGAGACCAAAAGATGCTAAAAAGTAAGCATCTTCAAGATGCTAAAAAGTAAGCATCCGTAGCTCTAGCAGGTGTAGTATTTGGGAAAAAGGAGGAGCGCATCCTGTGATGCCATCCTCGGATGCTGCAAGCGCAGCATCTCGGACCACAACAACGAAACTAAGAAAAGTGTTGGAATTCTGGACTACAGATATACCGCACGAACACTTGGGGAAACACATGTGAGTACCGATGAATTAACGAAACTAAATTGTTAAGGAGGGAAGAACCGTGCCACGTAAAGGACATATTCAGAAAAGAGATGTATTGGCAGATCCTTTATACAATAACAAAGTGGTGACCAAGCTTATCAACAACATCATGTTGGACGGTAAGAGAGGTGTAGCACAGAAGATTGTATACGGCGCATTTGCAAAGGTTGAAGAAAAGTCTGGCAAGCCCGCTCTGGAGGTATTTGAGGAGGCCATGAACAATATCATGCCCTCTCTGGAGGTTAAGGCCAGACGTATCGGTGGTGCCACCTACCAGGTGCCCATCGAGGTGAGAGCTGATAGACGTCAGGCATTGGGTCTGCGCTGGTTGACTATGTACTCCCGCAAGAGAGGCGAGAAGACCATGATCGACAGACTGGCCAACGAGATTCTGGATGCGGCGAACAATACCGGCGCCGCAGTAAAGAGAAAAGAAGACGTACACAAGATGGCAGAGGCGAACAAGGCGTTTGCGCACTACCGTTTCTAGGAACGAGACTAAAATAGGAGGAAAAAATCTTGGCTGGAAGAGAATATCCCTTAGAGAGAACCAGGAATATAGGTATCATGGCTCATATCGATGCGGGCAAGACCACATTGACTGAGCGTATCCTGTATTACACTGGTGTTAATTACAAGATCGGCGATACTCACGAAGGCACTGCTACCATGGACTGGATGGAGCAGGAGCAGGAGAGAGGTATTACCATCACTTCAGCTGCTACGACCTGTCACTGGACTCTGGAAAAAGAAACCAAGCCCGCTGAAGGCGCGTTAGAGCATCGTATCAATATCATTGACACTCCTGGCCACGTTGACTTTACTGTAGAAGTAGAGCGTTCCTTGCGTGTACTGGACGGAGCTGTCGGTGTATTCTGTGCAAAGGGTGGTGTTGAGCCTCAGTCTGAGAACGTTTGGCGTCAGGCTGACACCTACAATGTACCCCGTATGGCATTCATCAACAAGATGGATATCCTGGGAGCCAATTTTTATGGCGCAGTGGAGCAGATCAAGACCCGTCTGGGCAAGAATGCTATCGTGCTGCAGCTGCCCATCGGCAAGGAAGACGAGTTCAAGGGCATCATCGATCTGTTTGAGATGAAGGCATATATCTACAACGACGACAAGGGTGAGAATATCACCGTAACCGACGATTTGGGAGATATGAAGGATGATGCGGAGCTGTATCGCAGCGAGCTGATCGAGAAGATATGTGAGCTGGACGACGATCTGATGATGATGTATCTGGAGGGCGAGGAGCCTTCCGTAGAGGAACTGAAAAAGGTTCTGCGCAAAGCGACCTGTGAGTGTACCGCAATTCCGGTATGCTGCGGTTCCGCATATCGTAACAAGGGCGTGCAGAAACTCCTGGATGCTGTTCTGGAGTATATGCCCGCGCCCACAGACATCCCTGCTATCAAGGGAACGGATCTGGATGGCAATGAGGTGGAGAGACATTCTTCTGATGAAGAGCCTTTCTCCGCTCTGGCGTTCAAGATCATGGCTGACCCCTTCGTGGGTAAGCTGGCATTCTTCCGTGTGTATTCCGGCACCATGAACTCCGGTTCCTATGTGCTGAATGCTACGAAGGACAAGAAAGAGCGTGTGGGACGTATCCTGCAGATGCATGCCAACAAGCGTGCAGAGCTGGACAAGGTGTATTCCGGCGATATCGCCGCGGCTGTGGGCTTTAAGTTCACCACCACCGGCGACACCATCTGCGACGAGCAGCATCCGGTTATCCTGGAGTCCATGGAGTTCCCTGAGCCTGTTATCGAGCTGGCTATCGAGCCTAAGACCAAGGCTGGTCAGGGCAAGATGGGTGAGGCTCTGGCAAAGCTGGCAGAGGAAGATCCTACTTTCCGCGCTCACACCAATCCCGAGACCGGACAGACCATTATCGCCGGTATGGGCGAGCTGCATCTGGAGATTATCGTTGACAGACTGCTGCGCGAGTTCAAGGTGGAGGCTAATGTAGGCGCTCCTCAGGTTGCCTACAAGGAGGCATTTACCAAGGAAGTGGAAGTGGATTCCAAGTATGCAAAACAGTCCGGCGGTCGTGGACAGTATGGTCACTGTAAGGTTAAGTTTTCACCTCTGGAGGCCAACTGTGAGAAGTTTGAGTTTGATCCCAAGGCGAATATCCTGATCAACGAGCCTCCCACACTGCTGTTTGAGTCCACCGTAGTGGGCGGCGCCATTCCCAAGGAGTATATCCCTGCGGTCGGCGCAGGTATCAAAGAGGCAGCACAGGCAGGTATCCTGGGCGGATTCCCCGTGCTGGGTGTTCATGCCAACGTATTTGACGGTTCCTATCATGAGGTTGACTCCTCTGAGATGGCGTTCCACATTGCCGGTTCCATGGCGTTCAAGGAGGCCATGCAGAAGGCAAGCCCCGTGCTGTTAGAGCCTATCATGAAGGTTGAGGTAACCATGCCCGAGGAGTACATGGGTGATGTTATCGGTGATCTGAACTCCCGCCGTGGCCGTGTGGAAGGCATGGACGACATCGGCGGCGGCAAGATGGTGCGTGCGTTCGTACCCCTTGCGGAGATGTTCGGTTACTCCACGGATCTGCGTTCCAAGACCCAGGGCCGCGGCAACTATTCCATGTTCTTTGACAAGTACGAGCAGGTTCCTAAGAACGTTCAGGAGAAGGTTCTGTCAGAAAAAGGAAAATAGTTTGTATTTTCATTAAAAATAACTTGAAAAACCTCTGATTATCTAATATAATCAGAGGTAGCCAAGTTCAAAGCGCCAAAGGGCGCAAGGCCACTTTGGCGAAACAAAAAACCAGTTTAATTTTAAGGAGGACTACAATAATGGCTAAAGCTAAATTTGAAAGAACAAAGCCCCATTGTAACATTGGTACCATTGGTCACGTTGACCATGGCAAAACCACACTGACCGCTGCTATCACCAAGGTTCTGGCTGAGAGAGTAGCAGGTAACGAGAAGGTAGATTTCGAGAACATCGATAAGGCTCCCGAAGAGAGAGAGCGTGGTATCACCATTTCTACCGCTCACGTTGAGTATCAGACCGAGAAGAGACACTATGCACACGTTGACTGCCCGGGCCATGCTGACTATGTAAAGAACATGATCACTGGTGCTGCACAGATGGACGGCGCTATCCTGGTGGTAGCTGCTACCGACGGCGTTATGGCTCAGACCAAGGAGCACATCCTGCTGTCCCGTCAGGTGGGCGTGCCTTATATCATCGTATTTATGAACAAGTGCGACATGGTTGACGATCCCGAGCTGCTGGAGCTGGTTGAGATGGAGATCACCGAGCAGCTGGAGGAGTACAACTTTACCGATTGCCCGATCATCAAGGGTTCCGCTCTGAAGGCTCTGGAAGATCCCAGCGGCGAGTGGGGCGACAAGGTTATGGAGCTGATGGCTACCGTTGACGATTATATTCCTGATCCTCAGCGTGACACTGACAAGCCTTTCCTGATGCCTGTAGAGGATGTATTCACCATTACCGGTCGTGGTACTGTTGCAACTGGTAGAGTGGAGCGTGGTACTCTGCACCTGAACGACGAAGTTGAGATCGTTGGTATCAAGGAGGAGACCAAGAAGACTGTTGTTACCGGTATCGAGATGTTCCGTAAGATGCTGGATGAGGCACAGGCTGGTGATAACATCGGCGCACTGCTGCGTGGCGTTCAGAGAACCGAGATCGAGAGAGGCCAGGTTCTGGCTAAACCCGGCAGCGTTACCTGCCACAAGAAGTTTACCGCTCAGGTATACGTTCTGACCAAGGACGAGGGTGGTCGTCATACACCTTTCTTCAACAATTATCGTCCTCAGTTCTACTTCAGAACAACCGACGTTACCGGCGTTTGCGAGCTGCCTGCTGGCACCGAGATGTGCATGCCTGGCGACAACGTTGAGATGACTATCGAGCTGATTCATCCCATCGCTATGGAGCAGGGTCTGACATTCGCTATCCGTGAGGGTGGCAGAACCGTTGGTTCCGGCCGTGTGGCTACTATTATTGAGTAATCGTCAGTTTAAAACCAAATACTATTAAAAGAATCCCCGCAATCCTTTGTTTTTCAAGGGGTTGCGGTTTCTTTTTACTTAAAAAGGTTTGCGAACGCAATTCAAGGAAATTTACATATATTAGGAATAAACAAATACAAGGTTCTGATTTGGTTCTAAAAATTTGTTAAATAGAATAATAAATAAAAATTTACACAAAATATTGTTGAAATAGTGTCTTTTCATACAAGATAAAGTATGGTACAATATAAATATTGAATCTAATAGAAAGTGATGTGGAGCAATGGAACAGGAAGCTAGTAATTTTTTGGAGAAATTTGTGGCATCGTTGTGTGTACGTGGAGTTACATCAATTCCTTTTACTGGTGAAGAATTTCAGCAAGGTGTTTGTGCGATGGAGAATGTATTGCATGAACATTTGAATACTGTGGACTTTGCAAAGTTATCTGATATGTTTATAAAAGTTCCTGTTGAGGAGACCTATCAGCAGATAAGAACAATGTTTATGAATCTGAATGGACATGGAATTAGTTTTTCAGGAGTAGACAACCCAATGTGGTCAGTTATGACTATTAAGATGACACCATATCGTGCCAATAAAGTTTTAAATGATGATTCTATAATTAATGTTGACATAAATCTCATGAATCGAATTGCAGAAGAATTTTGTGAAGCGGCAGGTGTTGAACTATGGGAAGAGTTATAGATTTACTTCAAAGTGATGAATTTGAATGGATAAGAAACCAGATAGAGTCGTATGTTATTCAGGTCATGGGGGCGTATTTAGAAGAATGCGAACAAAAGTGTAATAATACGAGGCTTGCACCAACGCACACCAAAAATTTTTATGATTCTGTATGGGGAACAATTGAAATAAATGAAGGTGAAATACTCATTCTTGATAGTCCTATTATGCAACGTCTCAGAAATATTAAACAGTTAGGATTAGCCGATGTATTATATAGCAGTGCTACACATACTCGTTTTTCACATACATTAGGAGTATTACAGACGGCTGATACAATGGCGTTTCAGATTACTAAAGAACTTGAGAAGAAAGAGGTTCATACGAAAGAGGAAGTGCGGCAGGTTATAAGACTTGCTGCTATTTTTCATGATTGTGGACATATGTTCTGCAGCCATGCGTCGGAAATGTATTTTCAAAAAAATCGTAAGGCTAATTTATATAAACAAGTTAATAGTATTAGAGAAGTATTTTCATGTAATTTAAGAATAAAACCCTCTCTTTCAGAGTTTATATCAATATTAATTTTGAATTCTACAGGCATAAGAAGACTATTGGATATTATCAAAAGCGGTTTAGATAATTTTGATTTTGTCAAATATAATCAAGATGATTTGATTGAAAAAATAATTTGTATAATTTTAGGTTTTCCGTATTCAGAATCATATATACCCTATGCTAAAGTTATTAGTGGACAAATTGATTCGGATAAATTAGACTATTTAAAGCGGGACTCCCATTCAACAGGTGTTCCGGTGGCAGTAGATATGTCAAGAGTTTTTCAAAAACTGAGAGTTGTAGCCAATCAAAAAGATTACGATATGGTATCACATCATGATCCTGAAAAAACGCAAGTATATAAGATGGCTATTGCACCTGCTGCAATTAATACTATAGATCAATTAGTGATGTCTCGATTTATGATGTTTGAAAATATATATTATCATCAAAAAACTTTGACAGCAGAGGAAATGCTAAGATATGCAATTTATGATTTGGATATGTCAACAACAGGGCTATTTGATGATTTATCTAAAGTACTTGTGCTAAATGACAGCATGGTGATTAGCCAAAAGTTCGATGTTATAATTAAGAATTTAGGTTTTGAAGTTAAAATTAATGATCATGATAGATATCAAAGAGCATGCGATATATTAAGCAATCTTCATAAAAGAGCAATATTTAAGAGATGTGTTGCTTTTACAGATAGAAATTTGACCAAAGCAATTTATAAAGATAAGGAATTTTATACTAGAATAATTGCAGAGAAAGTGGTTGAAGAAAAAGATGAGTTTATTAGCAATGTCATAGAAGAAGTAAAAATCATTAAAGGATATTTGAAAAATTCACATTTCTATTTTAATAAAAATACAGATTTGCTTTTTATTTCTACACCAGAAATTTCAGCAGCATCTATGAATAGTAATATTGCAATTGATGATAAAATAAATAAAGATCGTGATATGGAATTTGAAGCTGATAGTTGGTTGCAGAGTCGTGCATCGCGTAAACCACAAAATTTTTTGGTATCTTATCCAGAGGATCGATACATTGTTTATATTGCAGCTGAAGTGGTGTTACTTAAAAAGTTTGGTTTGTTGATTAATGATATGATAATATACAGCGAAGAAGATGAGCAACATATTAATGAGGTTAAAAAGTATTTAGACCAAAAAAACTATTTTAAAGAATTATATATGTTAGCACCAGAGAATAGTATTGATACACTATGGGGCAGAATAAAAGATCTAATTGAGGCTTGGAAATCTTATGAAATTTTTGATTTTAATATCGGGGCAGGTATTAAAATTGACGAAACTTATTTAAAAATGCATTTAAAGCAATATATGTCATTTAGAAATGAAATTGGAGATTTTGAAGTTTTTTTAAATGGGTATTTGAAAATGCTTTCCAATATTCAAATTATATCAAAAGCTAAGATTACTTCTGCATTAAAAAATAATTTTACAAAAATTATAACTGAAGAATCATGTAATATGAGTGATTTGGCGGTGTGTAATATAGGTGATTTACAGGACAGTAGCGCGTTAGTTGCATATCATGTGAATATTGTTAATAATGTTATGGGAAGCAAATGGAAGGCAAAATCTTTGGATAGAATTCTAAAGGATGCAGTGGAGGGTCAAAAGATAGTTTTCTTAGAGGATGCTTTTTGTTCGGGAAGACAAATTTTGTCAGTATTTGAGACATATATGGGAATTCCTATAGATGAAAGACAAACACAAGAAACGCATGTAGAAGAACTTTCTGACGAACTGAAACAGAAACTGAAACGTTGCAAATTATATTTTTCATTTATATACTATGAAAAGAGTAATGAAGATTTTTTCTATTCTCGTTTGAGGGAAATTGGTTTGAATAATGTAAAAATTTTTGCTCAACAGACATTTCCAGAAGGATATTTTAGACAGAGTAGGGATGAAAGTGAGCAGATTGAAATTTCTGTAGTAAAAAAATATCTTCTGAAAGTGGGTAAAAAGCTCATAGAATATAAAGCGTTGGATGAAAAAGGCAATAGAAAAGAAAAGTGGACAGATGAAAGAATTGAACAAAGCCTTTTGGGGTATAATGATGCACAACAGTTAATTGCCTTTTCGTGGAATACTCCTACATATACGATAACTCCATTATGGTTAAGAGTTGATACAGAAGATTTCAAGTGGGTGCCATTATTTCCAAGAATTGATAAATAAGCGAGAGAGAAAAAAATTGAATAAAGTTTGAGACGGAGATGTGGACATTTTCTTGAACTGGTTAGACAGCCGATTCCAAGCTTTGCCTGGGGAGTGTATGAAAGTTTTTCTGTAAATAGCTATTAACAATTAGGTCTTCTATGATATAATCAAAATCATAGGAGGCCTATTATTATGGCAAGAGAAAAGAAACCTGTACACAAAGTACAAATGACCGAGGGAAAGCGCAACATCAGATGAGGTTGCTATGTCCTCAAGTAGTTTTGATGTAAAATATCAACCAGAACAGAATATAAGTTATTGGAAAAAAGATTATTTAGAAAATGGTACTGTAGGAGATTCTGCATGAGAGTAATCATTATAAATGGTCCCATGGGAGTGGGAAAAACAACGATAGGAAAGTATATTGCAGAAAAATATGAAGGGACAGCTTTTATAGATGGAGACTGGTGCTTAGATATTCATCCATTTGTTGGAAATCGCGAAACCAAAACGATGGCAATAGACAATATTTTGCATATGGTTGACAACTACAGGAAGTGTTCGATATGCAAAATGATTGTTTTGGTATGGCTAATGGATGAACAATGGGTGTATCAAAGAGTCGTTGACGGAATCTCCGATATGGGATTAGAAGTAAAAAGCGCTGTTTTGGTTTGCGATAAAAATAATTTGATGGATAGGTGGAAAAATGATAAAAACTGTGAATGGAGAACACAGGAATGGCTTGAAGTAAGTTTAAAATCTTTATTATTTTTCTCATCTTTAGAAAATAGTATTGATACAAGCGATTTGACAGTTGATATAGTGGCGGATATGATAATGCGCTAGATTGCAATGTAATTATTCAAAACTGTAATTTAATATTTCGAAGAGCAAGCGACAGAATGGAGGAAAAATCTATGGAATATTGTGAGGTTTGTGATAGAATTGAATTGACAAAAATGGAAATAATCCATATTTTGTCAAAGAATTGAATACGGGATATGTTGTGATTGGAGATCATCAACGAATTAAAGGTTATTCCTTGTTTCTGTGCAAGGAGCATGCAACGGAATTGCATTTCTTGGAACCGGATTTTAGAGATGAATTTCTTCATGAAATGGCAATTGTGGCAGAGGCTGTTTACAACGCGTTTAAGCCAGATAAGCTGAACTATGAGCTTTTAGGTGCAGGTAGCGGTGTTCATATGCATTGGCATATTTTTCCCAGAAGAAAAGGAGACACTGATACGGGAGGGCCTGTCTGGAAATTAGGTTCGGAATTGGTAGCGGATGAATTTCTGCCGACGCCGGAGGAATTAGATGATTTAAAAACCCGACTGCGTATAGAATTAGATAAGCTATTGGAAAAGGAAAAACAATGATTTTATGCTGCTTTGCATCATAAAAAGCATAGAAAATACCACAAAAAGCGCTATTCAATTGCTATGAGGATTGGCCGTGTGGCTGCTATAATCGAGTAATTTTCAATAAGAATTAGGTATATTGACTAATAATGCTTTGAACATGGTGTTAGGAGGGCATGTTGCTGGGGAAGGTTCTGGCAAAGAAAGTACTTGCTCATGACACTGACGGCGCGCGGAAAACATATAGTGATCTGTTAGATATTTATTTTTGATAATGGGAGATTGTCATGTGGACGAATGTCAATTCATATTGCGACAGTTTCATTTTTACTCCGCTGCTATAAAAAGGCAGATTTTCTGAGTATGCTATTATGCCACGGGAGGTAAATCAATGCTGCAGCCATATGACCTGATGGAACAATTGTTATCTGCTATAGAAGACCATATCACAGAGATGGTGACGATATCTGATTTGTCAAAAAAATTTTATATTTCTGAGGTTCATTTGCAACGCCTCTTTAAGTTTGCCTTTGGGATTCCTTTGGCTGGATATATTCGTTCCAGAAAACTGGCTGCCAGTGTAGAGAAACTGTTGTCAACAGAATACCGTATCATCGATATTGCAAATGAATATGGCTTTACGCATGAACAGGCTTATATACGCGCCTTTAAAAAAGAGTACCACATTACTCCCGGGGAACTGCGCAGATCGGGAACGGTTATCAAAGTGTTTCCACCGCTGCAGATTTTTCCAGAGAATAAGCTACAAAGTGGAGCGATGTTTGGCCCGGATATTGTTATGGTGCCGGAATTTCAGGTGATAGGAAGGCGTTATGTTGTGCCGTTTGACCAGTCGGTTGTGCTTCCGCCTCAACTTGCGAAGAGCTTCTGGGAGGAGGACAGTTTCAGAATTAAAAATGTTGCAGAAACAAATGTCTATTATGGTGTAACCCGCATTGGTGATTTGAAGGATGGTTATTCACACTACATGCCTTCTGTCAAAGTAAATGACATTTCTCATATACCGGAAGGAATGATGGCGGACTGTTTCCCTACCAGCATGTGTGCCAGATTCCACTATATCGGCAAACATCATTATTATGATATCAATGTGGACATGGCCAGAGGTATGTATGATGCTATTTGTGATTTTGCGAATAAGGAAGGAAAGAAATATGAAATGCAAAATCAGAAATTGTATTTTGAACGTGTTAGCGATGAGGATTATGACGGGACATATTGTCAGATGGAATGGTTTACGCCCATACGTCAATTATGATATAAATGGTTCATCTGCTCTATGCGGATTGTGTTAGAATGAGAATGCGATCTGTATGGAGCATTTTTATTTCTGCGGATAGCAATATGGCTGTCATCCTGATTTGAGCTGCGGCAGGAGCGCCATAGGTGTGAGTTTACGGAAAGGCAGGGCTATTACATGATTGAATTACCAGAGGTATATGTTTTAGCGGAGCAGATTAACAGGACAATAGTGGGGAAAACGGTGAAAAAGGTGATTGCCAATGCAGTTCCCCATGGGTTTGCGTCATTTACGGGGGATCCATCCCAATATTCTGAGCTGCTGGTCGGAAAAAGAATTATGGGAGCCAGTCCCGATACAGGGACAATGGATATCTGGGACTGTAATGTGGAAGTGATATGCGGAGACATGCTCTTATCCCTCAGTACACCTGTCAAATATTTTGAGCCAGGAGAGAAACTGCCGAGATCCCATCAGCTGCTTCTTGAATTTGAAGATGATTCCTGCATGTGCTGTACGGTACAGATGTGGGGGTCCATGCTTTGTGTTCCCTATTCAGAAGTTTTGCCGAGACGGCATCAGGGTCCCACTCCACTGACGGATGCTTTTGATGAAACCTATTTTGATCAGTTGTGGCGCCGGGAGAAACCTTCACTTAGTATAAAAGCGCTTTTGGCCACGCAAAAGCGGATTCCGGGACTTGGGAATGGCGTACTGCAAGATATTCTGTTTCAAGCAGGAATTCATCCAAAGAGAAAGCTGCAGTCTATTGGAGAAGAAGAAAAAGCGAAATTATATCAAAGTATCAAATCAACGCTAAAAGAGATGAGGGACTGTGGTGGCCGGGATACAGAGAAGGATTTATTTAACCGTCCGGGGGGATATAAGACCATATTGTCGGCAAAGACGCTAAAGTATCCCTGTAAAAAATGCGGCAGTACCCTGATACGTGAATCCTATCTGGGCGGAAATATCTATTACTGCCCAATATGCCAGAGACAATAGGCGATCGAGTGCGGGGCTGTTCCGCGAGATCAGAAAAATGGTTGACGGTGAAACATATAAGAATTTGACCGGGGAAGGAAGAAAGTATGGGAGATACGACAATAAATTATGAGGAACTGGGCTTTGGGTTTCACACATTTAGAAAGGAAATCTGTGCGGAGCTGGGTGAAACTTTTTGGAATGAACTTGTTAAAGATATCGAGTTACCCGACATGGATTCCGAGTGCAAATGTCAATGCCATAATATGTATCTGTTTATGAAACGTTTTGAAGAAATGACAGATAAAGATACTTTGAAGAAAATATTATGCAAAGTAAGGCATGGATTACACCCGTCACAATGCGCGGGGACTCATGAGAGATTTGTGGAAATAGGCGATTTGGATGAATATCTTGGTGATGGCGAAGACGGAGTGAAAGAATTTGCCATGCTGAACCGTGAGAAAAAGGATTTTTACGGACAGGAGATCACGGATGAAGTTTTAGAGTTTATAAAACAAAATCCGAAAATGTTAACTGCTGTAAGAAGGGGAAACAAACTGTACACGATGGCTTTCCCCAATAATATGCAGGAGTATATAAAAGCCACCGATGAAAAAATGAAACGATATCATGCATGCCACTGTCCTTTTGCAAAAGAATCCATTTTATCAGAAAACATTGTGTCATCTGCATTATGCAATTGTAGTTTAGGTCACGTGATGAATTGTTATGAAGGATTTATGGGAAGAGAATTGAAAGGTAGAGTTATTCGTTCTGTGCTCAGTGGTGATCTGACCTGTGAATATGAGATTGAAATACCGGAGGACATTATGCAGAAGTATGTTGTTGCGGATCGGATCATCGCCTCAAATTATTTCAATTATTATAGGGCATTTGCAAGGTCGGGTATCATTGATCTTCATGAGGGTTCCGTTAGCTGGATCATTCCGTGCAAAGGAGAGAAAGGCCCATCCCTTGCTTTTCACATTCATTTGAATGAAGAAAACGCCGAAAGCGAAATAAAGGCTTTGTGTCAAGGCATCCGTAGGGGTGAGGTGCCGCAGATGTGGATTGTGACGCCGGATGCCACTCCTGATAATATTATTGATATTATGGAGCAAAACGGTTTCAAGAATTTGTCGGGAGAAGATGACGAGCCAGCGATGTTGTTACGTAAAAAAGATTTCCGTCCATACAGAGAGGAAAACAGCCTGATCACCTGTCGGAAAGTAAGTACAATGGAAGATTTTAGATCATGGATAGACGTAGTAAATACGGCATTGCATGGTTGGGATATGATCGATGCGGAACACTATTTTACGTGGGTGAAAAGTGAACATATCAAGATCTATTTAGCTGAGATCGATGGGGTCGCTGTTTCAACGTGCGCAACAATCCAAAATGGAAACACAGGCTCATTGGAATTTGTATCGACTCTTGAGCAATATCGAAGAAAGAAAGCGGCAGCTTTATTATCTTCCTGTGCAATAGATGACCTGTTAAACAATGGCGCAGAAACAGTAACGCTTGGTGCGTGCGGTGACGCCGTACATTTGTACAAGGGATTAGGTTTTAAAAAATATTTTAATAATATTATTTTGAAATACGGATTTTGATATACTTTTGATCGACTTGTTACTTATATGATTGTTTTGCGTTGCTTTGTAATGGCAAGGAGAAATACAATTTCCTTGACGATAAATTACATGAGAGTGGCAGAACTGCTGGTTTCGGGCGTGTGGCTACCATCATCGAGTAATTGAATATTGCTTAGAATTAAGGGGCTTTCCGAGAAACCGGAAAGCCTCTCTTTGTATGGCAGTCTTTTAAAAAGCCACCTGCATATTGATCGCCAATCTCCCCTGGTAGCTCTGATTTACCTTGTAATGTATCTAACACGATGATATAATCAAAGCTATAAATGAAAATTAGGAGAGAGACATTATATGCCAAAGGGCAAAAGGGGCCAATATGAAATTTTCAACATGGAATTATACGAGACCTGATTATTCAGAAGTAAAGAAAAAAATAAGTCACTATAAAGACAAGATGCAGAACGCCACGTCCTATCAGATGCTCCGCGATGCATGGCTGGACGTAAAAAGAGAAATAGAATATATGGAATTTCAAGAAGAAATTATCTATATACGCCATCTGTGCGGAATAGATTATCAATACAGTCTGGAGGAAGTTGAAATACAAAACAAAGAGGAGCCTCCGGTGTATGCGCTGCGCGATGAGTGCAATAGGATAGCGGCGGCGTCTGGGTATCGCTATGAGTTGGAACGGGAGTTTGGAAAACAGATTTTTGCGAATATTGATCAGCATAAGGCGGCGGAAAATTCGGACAGTATGAGATTGCAGTCGGAAGAATCAGCGCTGAAAATGCAGTACAGAAAATTGATGGCAAAGGATAGCCGTGACGATGAAGCGCTGTATCAAGTGTTCCGAAAGCTGATAGAGGTCCGCTGTGAGCTTGCGGACAGCCTTGGCTATAGTAGCTATATAGACCTCGGATACCACATTCAGAGAAGGCAGGATTACGGGACAAGAGAGATAGCGGACTTCCGCCGCAATATCCAAAAATATGTTACGCCCGCAGTGGCTGAAATAAAGGCAAAGGGAGTTGATTTTGGCCATCCTTCTGCAGTTGCCGCAAGCTCTGGGGAGCTGATTTCCGCCATTGCCACAATGTTTAAAGATCTGTCTTATGAAGCGGGAAACTATATTGAGGAGATGGTGCAGAAGGAGCTGTACGACCTGGACACAAGGGCGAATAAGCGCAGTATCCTGTTTACATGCTGTATGCTGCCATATGAGAAACTCCCTTTTGTCATTGGAAATTATACAGGCGATGGAATGGAAACGGGATATATCGTCCACGAATTCGGTCACGGTTTCGCCTTTTATACCGCGGCGAGAAAACAGCCGTTATATGAATTACATCGCTCTTCCCCCGCTGTGAATGAAATACATTCCAAGACAATGGAACACTTTATGTTTCCCTATTTAAATATGTTTGTAGGAGAACATAAAAAAGAGTATATACGGAATCATTTGATGCAGCAGCTTGAAAATCTGGCATATCGGTGTGCTATAGATGAATTTGAGCATCTGATGTATGACAGAAATATGTCAAGGGTACAGCTTTGTGAGTTGTGGGCTGATATTTCAAACAGATACATTCCCTGGAACAATATACCTCTGGAAGATATACATCAGGGAAAATGCTGGCCGCGCCAGACACATATAGTTGAAAGTCCGTTTTATTATATACAGTACAACATTGCGCAAATCAGTACTTATGAGTTCTATCTTAAGATGAAAAACAACTTTGAGCAGGCCTGGTCAGACTATGTGAGGCTGTGTAGCGAAGGAGGAAGTAAATCCTATCTGGAATTACTGGAAACCGCTCATTTATCCAATCCATTCACCGGAAACACATTAGAGGATATATGCCAGCCTGTTGTGGATGAGTTGTACTGCCTCTTATAAAATTATATCTCATAATGTGGGATGTTGTGTAAAATGTAAGCTGAGAAGGACTTCGGCGATTTCAACAGGACATATTAAATTAGGCAGATACCTATGATAAGATATAGTGCAGCATATTTGAATTTGCAGAAAAAAGAGGCGGCTGAACAAAATGATTTTGGAATAAAACCGCAAAAACAGAAACATAACAATTTGGAAGAGGAATTGCTCAATGATTACCCTGGACAACATCGAAAAAGAATACAATAAAAAAGTAGTTTTACGTGACGTCAATATGGTGATTGAGCGGGGGCAGTCCATTGCCTTTACTGGACATAACGGATGTGGGAAAAGTACCTTGTTAAAAATTATCGCAGGTTTGGTACAGCCAACAAAAGGAAATGTGAATTATGAGCGATCAATCCAGTTTCATTATGTCCCGGAACATTTTCCGCAAATG
>JAAUZI010000050.1 GCA_014804645.1 Lachnospiraceae bacterium
ATGGCAATTGATTCAGCGAAGCCTCAGGATGTGGAGCACAATTCCTGTCGGAATGCTAATGAGCCATATGAAGAGGGGCATACTTATACAGTAACCCTGGATGGATTCATTGTTTCGGATAATGTGGAGGTAAATTTTTATAATAATATGGATTGGGGATATGAGTTTTCGGATCATGACCCGGTTCTAATGCAGTTCATATTAAGATAAGGAATAGAAAATAAAAGTGCGGTCATACTAACCAATAGAAAGCAAAACCCGTAATAGCTGCGGGAATGAGGCAGAGGTGCAGGATGGCGAACACAATTGTTTACTTAAAAGCAGAACAAAATGCGGAGGTAATGCAGCCACAGGTGAGTGTGAAGGACATTGCCTCCGTTTATTGTGCTGACAAGAATATCAGTGCCAGAGTTAAAGCGGTCAGGGTGCATCATTTTCATGAAAATGAGCAGAAACGTCAGGTGATCAGCGTATTAAAGGTAATAGAGCTGATGGAAAAGGAATGCAGTGGAATCACAGTGATCAGTGTAGGAGAAAATGCTACATTAATTGAACTGATTGATGTAAATAGACATAAAGGGCCGGTTCAGATGCTGAAAATGCTTTTTGTGGCAGCGATCAGCTTCTTTGGAACCGGCTTTACAATCATGGCTTTTCACAATGATATCAGTATCAATAAGATTTTTTCCAAGGTCTATGAGCTGGTGATGGGGACAGCCTCTGACGGATACAGCATCTTGGAAATTTCCTATTCACTGGGACTGGCGATCGGAATTATCCTGTTTTTTAACCATATTGGCGGCAGACGGATTACGAAAGATCCTACACCCATCGAGGTTGAAATGCGGGTTTATGAAACAGATGTAAATAAAGCGCTTATCGAAACGGCTGACAGGGAGGGAAAAAGCATTGATGCTTCTTAAACAGATTTTTATGTGTGTCTGCGGTCTCAGCTTCGGCTTTCTAGCCTCAGCAGGCGTATTTACGGTGCTTGTTTCCGTAGGATTGATTCCGCGGTTTGCAGGAAAAATGCACGTTGCCAAAAAGATATTTGCATTGGAAGAGGCAGTGGTACTGGGAACCCTGACGGGTGGTTTTTGCAGTGTGTTTTATGACTGGCTAAACATTGGAAGTGCCCTGCGCGAGAAACAGGTATTTGGCAGTTCTACTGAGGCGTTCATTCAGGTAGGCGGAAATATATTTTTCATTGTTTTTGGTCTCTTCGCAGGAATGTTTGTAGGATGCCTTGCGCTTGCAATTGCGGAAATGCTAAATTCCATTCCCATTTTTGCCAGGAGGATCGGTTTCCGGCACGGACTTGGTGTAGCTGTGACGGCCGCGGCACTGGGAAAGCTGGCGGGAAGCCTGATTTATTTTGCAAAGGGGATTTTCCTTACGGGGCAGTAAATTAACGTTTAGATGGGGAAGGGGACTGAGTCGTTGTTTAAGCTTCCCTGACCAAAACAATACTCAGGCGATAGAATTTTAGGGCAAAATCTAAGAATCCGCTCTCAGAAATGATATTAGCAGTCTGTTTTCAAACTCACTACGTTCGAACAAAGAAAACAGACTGCACATTCACTGAGAGACGGATTCTTGATTTTGTACCAAAAATTCTATAAGCCTTTCGTATTTGTTTTGATTCAGAGAAGCTTATTTCAACGTAAAGTAACCTTCATTCCCCAAATCGCCTGACGGTCAGCATATTTAGCCGATAGTTTGAGGAAGATTAGGGGACTGAAGTCGTTTCCGCTATCGCCACAGAAAGCGGAAATGACTCAGTCCCCTTCCCCATCTAAACGTTAACTTAATAATATTCTCAGCTTGAATGGAATAGTAACGGTTGGAGCAATTTCTTTCTAGCCGGTTTTGAAAGATGTTGCGAAGAGCCGGTTCCCTGTACTATACTTAAACGGGAAGAAGACGTTTATTACAGAAGAAGTAGCTATGGAGGAAAAAATGGAAAATCAGGAAAACGAATGGTGGGCAGGATATAGTGGAGATCCGTTTGAAAATATGAGTCAAGGTCTTTGTGAAAAGTGTAAACGCAGAGCGATAGACCGCAGTGAGGATCCCAAATCTGTTTTATGTAAGCAGTGCAGAGATGAGTCGATCAGACAAAAGAAACGCAAAGCAGTTTGTATTGCCGGTACGCTGGCATTGATGGTTATTCTTGTTGCCGGAGTGTCTTTTTTAGTATTTACGAAAAAATCTAAAGTTGAGGATACTCAGGACAATCAAGCTGTTCAAGATACTTCCGATTTAGGAGAGAATCAAAATGTGGAAAACAGTTTATCGGAGGAGGGATATATTCTCACCGAGATGAATGAACTGCTTTCCGCTTTAGAGGAGAATCCAGAGGATATCAGCACGGCATTTAAGCTTACAGATCTTGCTATGCAGTACGCTTATTATGATTATGCAGCTTATGCGATCAACCAGTACATAGCTGAAAAAGATATTTCTGATAAGCAGTATCGAAGATTGAGCAGGTATGTGAACGAACTTAATATATATTATGACACCTGTGATTTAAATGATGAGACTATAAATCAGATATACGAGGATATGGGCGAGGATGGAGATCCATATGAAATAATGGATGAATATTGCCGGATCATGGCGGAATATCTTGGAAACAATGATTATGATCAGGCGCTGCTCTATTATTGTTTAGGGAGCATGACTGCAGATGAGGAGACAAGAATTAATTACCTGAAGGAATGTATTGCCATTAATCCTTATTATTTTAATGCGCAGGCACAGATTGCCACCTACTGCCGCAGACAGGGGGATTTGGAGCAGGCCAGACAGGTGCTTGAAGAAGTGTATGCAGTAAATAAAGAGGATTATTCGGTATTGCGTTCTTATGCTACGCTGGAGTTGGTAGAGGGAAATCTGGAAAAGGGACTTGATTATGCTTCCAAGGCTTATGAAATGTATGAGGAGGGCGATTATGTAATCGATACTTATATTATTGCACTGGCAGCAAATGGCAGGGTAGATGAGGCAAAAGAGCTTGCTAAGAAGTATGAGGATGAGGATTACCCATTTGATGAAGATTTTTATGATTTCCTGGATGGAAAGATGACACTTGAGGATTATTATATAGGCGAGTAGAAATTCATGTAAAGGGGAGGAAAAATGTCGGAACTGAAATTTCGTGCGGAAAGGGTAAGCGAACGTATTACTCGGATTTATGCATTTTCTTCTGAGTTAATGTATTTGGTGGAAGGTGATAGAGAAGCGGCGCTGCTTGATAGCGGTAGTGGTATTGGTTTTGTCCGTCCGTTTGTGGAGAAATTGACAGCAAAACCTATAAAAGTTCTTCTGACACACGGACATGTGGATCATGCCATGGGAGCCTCCGAATTTCCAACAGAATGTGTCTACATAAGTCAGAAGGACGCTTATATTTATAGGGAACATTGTACTCATGAGTTTCGAAGCGAAGCGTTTTTGTTGATGGGAGAAAAGGGGATAAGTATTACGGAGAATGATTTTACACCGGTTGTTCCAATTGAAAATTATCATGATTTAGCGGAAGGGGATATTTTTGATTTAGGAGGTATTTCCGTTGAAATATATGCTTGCCCGGGGCACACCAAGGGGAGTTTAGTTATGTTGATACCCGAAGAAAGAATGTTGCTTTTGGGTGATGCGTGTAATGGTTATACGTTTATGTTTCAAGATTATTCTTTACCAATCGAAGACTATCGGATCAGCTTGATAGGGATTAAGAATAAGTTAGAGGGGAAATATGATCAGGCTTTGGCTTCACATGGAAATGGAGCACTGGCCCATGAAGTTATTAGTGAAAATATTTTTCTCTGCGAAAATCTATTAAAGGGAATTAGTGATAAGATTCCGATGGAATTTAGGGGAGATGCCGGATGGGTGGCCAGTGGTACTGCCAAACCTGGTCATGGGAATATTGTTTATCATCCTGACAGAATTTTCAGTAATAAATAAAGGGGTATTATTTGGAACTTTCCGCTCATAAAAGAATGGATTGAAAAATGCGGATAAGCCTATTACAATAAGAAAGATGGAGGAATGCATATGCGTGAGATGGAATTTAAGATGGAGCGTCCGGGTCTTTTGAAAGAAGGGGATCGGATCACCGTTACCGAGGGAGTGCTTCCCAGCAATTATTACTATACCATCGATCCGTCTCTTGCCATGTCAGGAAATATTCCTTTTCGGGAGAGGCTTTCGGCAAGAGAGGGAGTTGTAGTCCGTGTGCTTGAGAACGAGAGGGGATTTTACGTGACGGCACAGTTTGAGGAATAGGATTTACAGTTATGGAAGAGAAATAGGAATAAGTGAATCATAGAAATGAAAGAAAAGAATGGAGGAATATTATGTTAACTAAAGTATCTACATCCAAGGCACCTGCGGCGATCGGACCGTATTCACAGGGAATTATTGCAAATGGTATGCTGTTTGCATCCGGACAGATTCCTATTATACCGGAGACAGGAGAGATTCAGGAAGGTGACATTACGGCACAGGCTAAGCAGGTAATGCTTAATGTGGGAGAAATCTTGAAAGAAGCGGGAACGACCTATGAAAATGTAATAAAAACCACTTGTTATTTAGCGGATATGGAAGACTTTGCTGCATTTAACGGTGTGTATGAGCAGTATTTCACAGGAAAACCGGCTAGAAGCTGTGTAGCGGTAAAGCAGCTTCCGAAGAACGTTCTGTGTGAAGTGGAAGTGATTGCAGTTTTATGAAAAATAATGTAATTTTGATTGGAATGCCCGGATCGGGGAAAAGCACGGCAGGAGTGGTACTTGCCAAGAAACTTGGGTATCGGTTTCTGGATTCGGACCTGGTCATTCAGGAAAAAACGGGGAAACTGCTTCACCAGCTCATTGAGGAGTTGGGGGAAGCAGGTTTTCTTGCGCTTGAAAATGAGATCAATTCATCGATTTTGGCTCAGAGGACAGTCATTGCAACAGGCGGCAGTGCGGTTTATGGAAAAGAAGCTATGAAGCACTTGGGTGAAATAGGTCAGGTGGTCTATCTGAAGCTGCCTTATGAGGAGCTGCGGGAAAGGCTTGGAGATCTGCATGAAAGGGGAGTCGTATTAAAACCCGGCTTCACCTTAAAGGAGCTGTACGAAGAGAGGATTCATTTGTACGAAAATTATGCGGACATTACGGTGGATTGCAGCGGCAGGGAGGTCCGGCAGATTATGGAGGAAATTGCATATCAATATATGAAGAAATGATAACTTCTGTTATTATTTTGAAAAATATACCAAAAGGATTGACATTGAGATGAAAAAGACAGCATTAAGGAGCAGTTTTTTATTGTTTTTGGCCGCCTTTATCTGGGGTGTGGCGTTTGTGGCACAGAGTGTAGGCATGGATTACATGGGGCCTTTCACCTTTAACGGAGCAAGATTTCTGATGGGAAGTATGGTTCTGCTTCCGCTGGTGATTTATCGAAGAAAAGAGAAGTCAAAGGAGCCACGGAAGTTTGGAAGCCGTAAAGATACG
>JAAUZI010000051.1 GCA_014804645.1 Lachnospiraceae bacterium
AAAGGAATGAGATTCCTTATTTTTTTGCAGTTTTTAAAAAGTTTTTATAAATGAACTGCTTGAAATGCAGTTGTTGTGGATAAAACTGCGGAAACTCAAGAAACTTTTACGCATTGTGTCATACGCAAAAATGTGTTAAGGTATAATGAGTAAAATGCTCCGCATTTAACTCTACTGATTAGAGTATGCGCTAAAGCGCATGGGATAAGGTATAATGAGTAAAATGCTCCGCATTTAACTCTACTGAATTGAATATGCGCTAAAGCGCATGTAATCATGGTATAATGAGTAAAATGCTCCGCATTTAACTCTATTAATTATATAAATTTTCCGCCGACTGGTTCTGGCAGAAACGGGAGTCGGGCGGCTCTGAAAAGGGAAAATTGGCGGGGGAGAAGATGAAGATTAAAGTAAAAGAGATGAGTTACAATCAGGTGCTGGCGCTGTCGGCAGAAAAACATATTCGGCCCAGGCGGCCCAGCATACTGTTTCGGACCCTGCTGAAAGTGCTGTCCTGGCCGGAGCTGCGAGTTACCCATTTTACCTGGGAAAAGGAAGGGATGGAGCGTCTGGAAAAAGACGAGCCATGTCTGATTCTCATGAACCACTCCAGCTTTATCGATTTGAAGATTGCGGCGTCTGTGCTGTATCCCCGTCCCTTTAACATTGTGTGCACCTCGGACGGTTTTGTGGGAAAAAATCGGCTCATGCGGCTGTTGGGATGCATTCCCACCACAAAATTTGTCACGGACCTGACGCTGGTGAAAGATATGCACTATGCGCTGAAGGAGCTGCACAGCTCCGTGCTGCTGTTCCCGGAGGCCAGCTATTCCTTTGACGGCACGGCCACGCCGCTGCCGGACAGTATGGGAAAGTGTATCAAGGCTCTGGGAGTGCCGGTGGTTATGATCCGCACCTATGGAGCTTTTGCCAGGGACCCGCTCTACAACAATCTGCAGCGGCGTCGGGTGAAGGTCTCTGCCAAGATGGAGTATCTGCTCTCCCCGGAGGAGATTGCGCTACGGACGCCGGAGGAGCTGAACGGGCTGCTGAGGGAGCGGTTTAGCTTTGACAATTTTCTTTGGCAGCAACAGAACCATGTGCGGATCAATGAACCATTCCGGGCGGACTACCTGAACCGGGTGCTATACAAATGCCCCCATTGTCTGACGGAGGGAAAGATGCGGGGCAAGGGCAGCAGGCTGGTCTGTGGAAATTGCGGCGCCGCCTATGAACTGACAGAATATGGTTATCTGCGGGGAGTGGATATGCCCACAGATAACCAGCGGTTCAGCCATGTACCGGACTGGTATCGCTGGGAGAGGGAGTGTGTACATCAGGAACTTGCCGCTGGCAGCTATCATCTGCAAATTCCTGTGGATATCTGCATGCTGGTGAACAGCAAATGCATCTATCGGGTGGGCAGCGGCATGCTGGAGCACAGCGCGGAAGGCTTTCATCTGACGGGATGTGAAGGGCAGCTGGACTATGTGCAAAAGCCTTCTGCCTCCTACAGCCTGTATGCGGATTATTACTGGTACGAACTGGGGGATATGATCTGTATTGGCGATCATCGGGCGCTGTATTATTGTTTTCCCCAGAACGGACAGGATGTGGCGGCCAAGACCAGGCTGGCGGCGGAAGAATTGTATCAAATGAAGAAGAGATCGAGTCACAGGTGAGGTAACTAGATAATTTTCTATTTGAGCAATATCGCAGACACAGTCCGCGATATGCATGGGGACTATTATGACAAAGGAAACATACCAATTACTGGAAAAATATATGCTGTCCTGCATGGGGGACAGCGCCCACGACAAGGAGCATATCTACCGGGTTCTGTACAGTGCGCTGGAAATCGCTCAGGAGGAGCAGGATGTGGACTATGATGTGCTGATCTGCGCCTGTCTGCTGCATGACGTGGGACGCCGGGAGCAGTTTGATAATCCCTCCCTCTGCCACGCCCAGGTGGGTGCGGAAAAAGCATATCGGTTCCTGATGGAGCAGGGTTTTGAGGAAAGCTTTGCCGCCAGAGTGAGGCACTGTATCTTGGCCCACCGCTACCGCAACAACAACATCCCGGAGACCATAGAGGCCAAGATTCTGTTTGATGCGGACAAACTGGATGTGACGGGAGCCATCGGCATTGCCCGCACTCTGTTTTACAAGGGACGGGTGTCGGAGCCGCTCTACAATGTGGACAGCCAGGGCAGGGTGCAGGATGGCACGGAGGATACGGAGCCTTCCTTCTTTCAGGAATATAAATACAAGTTGGAAAATATTTACTCTCATTTCTACACGAAAAGGGGGGCGGAGATGGCCCAGGCCCGCAGGCAGGCGGCGGCAGATTACTATGAGAATCTGCTGCAGGAGGTGCGCCTTATATATGAAAAGGGCGGACGGGAGCTGGCTGAGAGAGCGATTGACGGTCAATTAATGTAGTTTTTTCCCCTGTTGATACTTTTTATGAAAGTGCGTATAATAGGTGTAGTTTTTGAGATTTAGACATATTTTGACAGTGGTAGGGAGGTAACTATGAATAAACCAATAAAGCGCAACATTCTGTTAAACCCGGGACCGTCCACGACTACAGACACTGTAAAGATGGCTCAGGTAGTACCGGATATCTGTCCCCGGGAAAAGGAGTTTGCTGCCCTGATGAAAGGACTCAGGGAGGATCTGGTCAAGATCGTCCACGGAGATCCGGAAAAGTATACATCCGTACTCTTCTGCGGCAGCGGTACAATAAATATAGATGTGTGTCTGAATTCCCTATTGCCTGAGAATAAAAAAGTTTTGATTATAAACAACGGGGCTTACAGTCAGCGGGCGGTGGAAATCTGTAGCTACTATGGCCTGCCCCACATCAACCTGTCGTTTCCGGCAGATCAGCTCCCAGATTTGAAATTGATAGAACAGACTTTGTCAGAAAACGAGGATATTGCATTGGTACATACCACTCACAATGAGACGGGCACTGGCATATTGAATCCAGTCAGGGAGATTGGGGAGCTGGCCCACCGATACCAGGCGGTATTCACTGTGGATACCACTTCCACGCTGGCAATGCGTCCCATTGACATTGAGACAGAGAATATAGATTTCTGTATGGCGTCCGCCCAAAAGGGACTGATGGCTATGACAGGTCTCTCATTTATCATTGGAAACAGGGAGATCATAAAGCGTTCTCAGTTTTATCCTAAGCGCTCCTACTACTGCAATCTGTTTTTGCAGTATGACTGCTTTGAAAAGACGGGAGAGATGCATTTTACTCCGCCGGTTCAGACGATCTATGCTACACTGCAGGCTTTGAAGGAGTACTTTGCGGAAGGTGAGGAAGAGAAATGGAACAGACATATCAGGGTATTCAATGCCATCCATGAGGGTCTGGACGAGTTGGGTTTCAAAGACTTAATTAAGCGGGAATGGCAGTCGGGGCTGGTGGTGTCGGTGTTGTACCCGGAGGATGACAACTGGGATTTTGAAAAGATACATGACTATTGCTACGAGAGGGGGTTTACCATCTATCCCGGAAAGGTTGCCCAGGCCAATACCTTCCGCCTGTGTGCGCTGGGGGCCATAGATGAACAGGACATTCGCGATTTCTTTGTGGTACTGCGAGAGGCGCTGCAGAAATATCATGTGGCTATTCCCATAAAATATGCGGAGAGGACGGAATGAAGGATGAAGACAGTATACACTTGCTTTTGCACGGATGTGATTCATGAAGGACATCTGAATATTATCCACAAAGCCATGGAGTATGGAGAAGTGATCGTAGGGGTTTTAAGTGATTCCGCAATGATTCGCTTTAACCGTTTTCCCACTATTTCCTTTGAGGAGAGAGTGAAGATTGTCTCGGAGATAGAGGGTGTAAGCCAGGTGGTTGTGCAGGACGAGATTGTCTATGACGATGTTATTGGCCGTATTCATCCGGATTATGTGATACATGGGGACAATTGGTTAAGCGGCCCCATGAGGGCGCTGCGGGATCAGGTAGAAACCGCCCTGAAGGAGTATGGCGGGGAGATTATTGATGTCCCCTATACGTATAACGAGAATGTGAAACGGATAGATGCCCGCATCAGAGAAAAGGTCGGAATGCCTGAGTACCGTCGGAAACGGCTGAGGCTGCTGTTATCCCTGTGCCCCATTGTCAAGACCATCGAGGTACATAGTGGGCTGACGGGTCTGATAGCGGAAAAGACTATAGTGGAACGCGGAGGGGAGCTGGATCAGTTTGATGCCATGTGGGTGAGTTCGCTGTGCGACTCCACAGCCAAGGGTAAGCCGGATATTGAGCTGGTTGATATGACTTCACGCTTCAGAACGATAGATGATATCATGGAAGTGACAACAAAACCCATTATCTTTGATGGGGACACCGGCGGATTGATTGAGCATTTTGTCTACACGGTCCGGACTTTGGAGCGTATGGGTGTCTCAGCCATCATTATTGAGGATAAGACGGGACTTAAGAAAAATTCTCTGTTTGGGACGGAGGTGGAACAGACCCAGGATACCATCGAGCATTTCTGCGAAAAAATAGCGGCGGGCAAGAGGATACAGCTGACGGATGATTTTATGATTATCGCCCGGATCGAGAGCCTGATTCTGGAGCAAGGCATGGAGGATGCCCTGAGGCGCGCCAGAGCCTATGTGGGAGCAGGAGCGGATGGAATCATGATACACAGCCGCAAGAAGGACCCGGAAGAGATTTTTACATTCTGTGATTCTTTCCGGCATGAGGATCAGAATACTCCTATTGTAGTGGTTCCTACATCTTTTAACTCTGTTACGGAGGAGGAGCTTAAGGCACATGGCGTCAACATTGTGATATATGCAAATCAGTTGACCAGAAGCGCATTCCCGGCCATGCAGCAGACCGCCATCGATATTCTGAAAAACCATCGCGCTCAGGAGGTGGATGACAGACTGCTGCCGATCAGCGAGATTCTTACACTGATTGATGAGCTATAGATTGAAAAATCAAAGATTTTTCAATTTTCTATTTGAGCAATATCGCAGACACAGTGGTAGTTGGCAAAGCCAACTACAGATATGCATGGGGATTAGTGTGAAAATATATAACTGAGGAGAGTATACATGGAATATGCTATTATCATGGCATCGGGGATGGGAACCAGGCTGCAGCCGATTACAGAAAAGATACCGAAACCTCTGATACAGGTAAATGGAACGCCAATGATTGAAACGATTATCGAAGGACTGCAGAGAAGAAAAGTTGAAAAGATTTATATAGTGATAGGTTATCTGAAGGAGCAATTTGGATATTTGGAAAAAAAATATAATAATATCAGTCTGATTGTGAATGAAGACTATGAGACGGTGAACAATATTTCTTCCATCTACTATGCCACTTCTGTAATGGGAGAGGGAGACTGCTTTATTTGCGAGGCCGACTTGTATGTGGCTCAGCCAGAGATTTTTGATGCGGATATGAAGGAATCCTGTTATTGGGGAAAATATGTGGAGGGATATTCTGCGGATTGGCTGTTTGAGCAGGACGCCCAGGGATATATCACTCGTGTGGGAAAGGGCGGGAAAAACTGCTATAATATGGTAGGAATTTCCTATTTCTGTCAGGAGGACTCCATCATTCTGCGCGATGCCATAAGGGAGAAATATGGCGCGGTGGGATATGAAAAATTGTTTTGGGATGAGGTGGCGGATCAAAAGCTGGACAGACTTAGGCTATCTGTGCATCCGATAGAGGAGCAACAGATCTATGAGATCGACACAGTGGAAGAGCTGGAGAGACTAAATGCTTTTTTGAAATCTAAAAGTCAGGGGGAAAAGAAGTGAAAGTAGAACAGTTCGTGGAAACCATAGGAGCTGATTTTTATACGGGAGTGCCGGATTCACAGTTGAAACCCCTGTGCGATTATTTGATGAAAATCTATGGGATTGATCCGATGCATCACCTGATTGCTGCCAACGAGGGCAACTGTACAGCCATAGCGGCAGGTTACCATCTGGCAACTGGCAGGATTCCGGTGGTGTACATGCAGAACAGCGGGGAAGGCAATATCATCAACCCGGCAGCCTCGCTGTTAAACGATAAGGTATATGCAATTCCGGTGATTTTTGTCATCGGATGGCGGGGGGAACCGGGCATTCATGACGAGCCACAGCATATTTTTCAGGGAGAGGTTACGCTGGGGCTGTTGGAGGAGATGGATATCAAATCCTTTATTGTGGGAAAAGAGACCACCCAGAAGGAATTGGAATTAGCTCTGGCGGAGTTCCAGGAGGTGCTCTCCGCGGGGAAAAGTATTGCTCTGGTAGTGCGTAAAGGCGCCTTGTCCTATGACGGAAATGTGGCATATGAGAATGGATATGGGATGATGCGGGAGGAGGTTATTCAGCATATTGCTGCTGCCGCAGGGGAGAATCCCATTGTCTCCACCACCGGCAAGGCCAGCCGGGAGCTGTTTGAGATAAGAACTGCCAATAACCAGAGCCACAAATATGATTTCCTGACAGTGGGCTCCATGGGACATAGTTCTTCCATTGCCCTGGGAATTGCCGTCAACAAGCCGGATACAAAGATTTGGTGCATCGATGGGGACGGCGCCCTGCTGATGCATATGGGGGCAATGGCTGTGATTGGAGCAAACTGTCCGAAAAATCTGGTGCATGTGGTAATCAACAACGGCGCCCATGAAACAGTGGGAGGAATGCCCACGGTGGCAGGCCAGATGGATATTCCCACTATCGCTAAGGCCTGTGGCTATCCCTATGCCGTCACTGTGGACAGCTTTGAGGAGCTGGATTGGGAGCTTGCAGCTGCCAAAGAGCGAAATGCCTTAACCTTGATAGAGGCAAGATGCGCTATAGGGTCCAGGGGTGATTTGGGGCGTCCTACTACCAGCGCGGTGGAAAATAAGATTGGGTTTATGGAGTATTTAGAGGGACTTCATAGTTATGCTGACTAACATTAAGTATTTTAGCAAGGAATACAGGTATAAAGAGGTAGAGATGAAAAAATATGGATTATCTTTTTTAAATGTATTTTTGTTGGCGTTTATGTTGTTGATATTTGGTCCGGCTGAGATATTTTTTGCAAATGCCACGGAATTTGAATTTGTGTATGGCGAATTTGCCGGGTATCTGGCTTTGGCGGCAGCAGGGGTGTCGCTGGTTGTCAGCGGTGTATTGGTGCTTTTGCCGGACAAGCTGTACCGGCTGGCTATGTCCGTCGTGTTTGGGTTTTCTCTGGCAGGGTATCTACAGGTCATGTTTTTGAATGGACAGCTGGACCTTCTGGGGCTGAATCCGGATGGCTATCAGGTTCGGACGGGTGCAGCTGTGGGGAATCTTTGTATTTGGCTGCTGGTTATAGGCTGTGTGGTTGTTCTGGCATATGTCAAAAAAGATTTATGGAAGAATGTGGTAAAGTATGGTGCAGCGTTTCTGCTCTGTATTCAGGCGGTTGCTCTTGTATCCCTGCTGGTGACAGCCAGAGATGAGGCATATCATCACAAGACTCAGGAATGGCACTTGACGGGTGAGGATCAATATGTAGTGTCTGCCAAAGAGAATGTGATTTTGATTGTTTTGGACTACTTCAGCAATCAACGTCTGCTGGAGGTACAGGCGAAGTATCCGGATGTGATGGACTGTCTCCATGATTTTACTTATTATAATAATGCGGATTGCAATTATTATGGGACATTTCCCTCTATCACGCATATGTTGACAGGCAAAAAGGTGGATGCGTCTATACCTGTGAATGAATGGTTTAATAATGTATGGACAGATCCGGATACCATTTCTTTCTATGAAAAGCTGCGGGAGAAAGACTATGTGGTCAATGTATACACCTCGGATACCCATTACCTGTGTGGAACCAATGACGTGGAGATTTTCAACACTTGTTTTTCTAATGTGACCAACTCATCCAGAACAGTGAATGTGTTTTACCGGCTTTTGCTTAAAACACTGACCAAGATGTCCTGTTACCGGATGGCGCCGGAAATGCTGAAGAATACTTTTTATACAGCGGGTTCTGAATATACGGATATCATCACATATGAGGAAGATGTAATTTGGCATAATAACGCAGATTTTTATCGGGGGCTGTTAGAAAACGGGCTGACTGTGGACAAGCGATCTAACTATTTCATTGTCCAGCATTTGCTGGGAACCCATGAATATACAACCACGGCCGACTGTGCTCAGAGTCCCAGCTCAACACTGGAAGACACGGTGAGAGGCTGCATGGTTATGGTGGAGGAGTATTTGAACCAGCTGAAACAGCTCGGCGTGTATGATAACTCCACCATTATTATTACAGCAGACCACGGGGACATGGTGGATTCCCAAGTGATCTTCTATATTAAGGAACCGGGAGTACAGCGGGAGACCACGGCAGAGACCAATGCCCCTATCTCCTTGCACGAGCTGCGCCCCACCATTGCCCAGGCGGCCGGGTTGGATGCATCCCTGTTTGGGCAGACGATCCATGATTTTGCCGAGAATGAGCAAAGAGAACGAGAGGTGTGGGTGAGGGATTCGGATACCAGGTACACAATTGTCCAGAACTATGTGGAAGACAGGATTGGTTATGCCAATATTTACAAGGTATATAAGTATACGGGGGATTACGGCGACCTGCTTTGGCAGATCGAACAGGAGCTGTATGATGTAGTGCAGATGGTGGATTCCTTTTTTTAACATCCTGCATTATCTATAAAAAACAGAAACGGCTATCATCAGACTAAAATATTTATACTCACTAACGATTAGTTTTTCCTTTTCTTAACGTTAGTCAGTATAGTATGGTGACGGCCGTTTCTGTTTTTTGCCTGTAAAACGGTATATTTAGCATCCGCTTGAAAAATAATTGCAATCATACCGCACATGATATATAATAACAAATATTTGAGGTCTTTTTTGTCATTACTATATTTGTGACATGCATAGTGGCATTGAATACAGTATTGCAGAAAAGCAAACCATAGGGCATACCGAAAGGCAGGAAAGGTGAGGATGTTTTTATGAAGAAATTAGCTGGCAGGGTATTTTCATTTGTGTATTTTTTCAGTTGTTTTTACACACTGTTTACGATTCCGGTACATGCGTACATCGATCCCTCTGTTGTGACGTATATCATTCAGGCGGTGGCAGGCGTTTTGATTGCGCTGGGAGCTGCGTTTACCATTTTCCGGCATAAGATTTTCAAATTCTTCCGCGGCAAGAAAAAGGACAAGGAAGAGGAGAGCAAGATCGAATTCAAGGATGTGGAAGAATAGGTCCTTGAAACGGGAAAGGTATGGGATGCAAATTGAGTCGAATATTAGTTGGAATAGTGGATGCCCTGGTGGGCCTGATCAGTGGGTGCTATATGCAGTGCCACAATTACTGGATCGCCATTTTCCTGTTTACGCTGCTGACAAAAGTGATTCTGCTGCCCCTGTCCATTTGGATACAGAAAAATTCCATTAAGACCGTAAAGATGGAGCCGGAGCTTAACCATATAAAGGCAGTTTATGCCGGTAATCAGGAGCTGATTTCGGAAGAACAGTACAAATTATTTAAGCGGGAAAAGTACAGTCCTCTTGCAGATTTAATCCCGCTGTTTGTCCAGCTTGCTCTGCTGATGGGCGTTGTGGAGGCGGTTAAAAAGGGGACGCCCCTTACCGTCATTCCCGTGGAGGCGCTGGGATTGTCCCTGCTTGTTCCGGCAGCGGCGGCAGTATCTGCCTTTATCATGTGCTTTGTACAGAACAAAATCAATGTTCTGCAGTCCGAGCAGGGAGCACTCAACCAGTATGGAACCATGATTTTTTCAGTGGGACTATCTCTGTATCTGGGTTTTTTTGTATCGATCGGGGTGGGTTTTTACTGGATATGCAGCAATCTTCTGTCTACTCTGCAGCTGGCACTGCTCAATGTCTGGATCAACCCTAAGGACTATATCGATTATGAGGCCCTTGAGAAGAGCAAGGAAGAATTGAAAGAGGCACGGGCCTTTATGACGGACAGGAAAAAGAAGGGGCGCAATAATCCTTACCGCAAGAAAGAGAAAGCGGACTATAAGCGGTTTCTGTCCGGTCAGAGAAAGAAACTGGTATTTTACTCTGAAAAAAATGGATTTTATAAGTATTATAAAAATATTATTGAGGAGATCACCAAGAGGACCAATATCGTGGTGCACTACATTACAAGTGATCCGGAGGATGAGGTGTTTGCTCTGGAGAGTGAACAGTTCCAGCCCTATTATATCGGGGAGAATCGGCTGATCGTGTTGATGATGAAACTGGAAGCCGATATTATGGTGATGACCACGCCCGATCTGGAGAATTTTCAGTTGAAACGCTCCTATGTGAAGAAAGACATTGAGTATATTTATGTGCCCCATGATGTGAATAGTTCCAATCTGACCTTTCACAAGGATGCGCTGGATCATTTTGACACGATCTTCGTATCCGGTATGCAAAATAAGGCGGAGATACAGGAGCGGGAGGAAAAGTGTGGGCTTCCCAGCAAGAATTTGGTGGAATGGGGTTCCAGCGTTATTGATAATATGTCTGCCGCTTTTGAGGAGATCGACAGTGATGGGGCAGAGGAGGGAAAGACGATACTGATTGCTCCCTCATGGCAGAAAGACAATATAATGGATTCGTGCATTGAAGAATTATTGGATGGCCTAAAGGGCGGAGGTTATCGGGTGATTGTGCGCCCTCATCCCCAATATGTACGTCATTTTGAGGAAAAGGTTGACCGACTGGCCGGGAAGTATGCCGGGCACGGCGTGGAAGTACAGAAAGATTTTTCCTCCAACAGGACGGTGTATATGGCGGATGTGCTGGTGACGGATTGGTCCAGCATTGCCTTTGAGTATGCTTTTTCCACTCTGAAACCGGTGCTGTTCATCAACACACCTATGAAAGTGGTGAATCCAGACTATGAGGAGCTGGAGACCAGACCCATCGACCTGGTGCTGCGGGATAAGGTGGGTATCTCTCTGGGAGAGGATGAATTGGACCGGGTTTCCAGTGCTGTTCATTCTCTGTTGTATGATAATCGATTTTCAAGGCAGTCTCTCGCCGCATTGCGGGATACTTATATTTACAATGTGGGGAGCAGCGGCATTGTGGGAGCAAAGTATATTATACAGAGGATGGTGGAGAGGCAGCAGAAATAACATATAAAAATACCATAAAATCTATGAAATTTTTATGATTTCTATAGACTATTTTCAAGGCCGGGGGTAAAATGATTTCCAGATATTTGCCCCGGCCTTTTTTGTGCCGCATGGCCGGGCAAAAACCGACGGCAGGAAAGCGGCACAGGAATGAGGAACCCTATGAAATGGATTAAAAAGCATAAAAAGCTCTGTATTTTTCTGGTGATCGCCATTGTTCTCGTATTTTTGATCGGAAAATTTGTCCGCAGTGTGCAGGAGACGGCAGAAACCATGATGAGCATGTTGACCCGGCAGGAGACGGCGGCCATAGAGCGCCGTTCTCTGGTGGAAAGTGTATCCGCCACAGGTTCCGTGACCAGCGCAGGCAGCAAGAGCGTGACGGCGGAGGTGACGGGTGTGAAAACCCTCAGTGTGCCGATACAGGTGGGTGACATGGTAAAAGAAGGAGATCTGCTGTGTCTGTTGGATACGGCCGACCTGGAGGAGAATCTGGCAAACTCCGAACTTTCTCTGAGTGTGGCACAGCGCAGGACACAGCTGGACCTGGAATCCGCCCAGCGCAATCTGACAGAGGCGGGAATCTCTGTTCAGGTTGACCTGTCCCGGATGGAGGAACAGGTGGCAAGCGCTCTGAGAACCTATGAGGAGGCCCGGGAGAGCATGAATAAGGCTGGCTCCAGTTACGGCAACGCAAATAACAACAGCACGGAGATCCGCAAGGCATTGGAGGGATATCAGGCGCAGCTGGCTCAGGTTAATGAACAGCGGGATACCGTGTCCGGCGGTGACGCCTCCGACAGTGAGGAACTGGAGGCTCAGGCTGAGAGTTTGAAGAATCTTATTGATGAGTACCAGAGGAAATACAGTACGGCCCAGGAGACGGAGCGGAATCTGAAGTCTGTCTATGACCAGGCCGTCTCGGCGGTGAACAATGCCTATGACGCCTATGAGCGGCAGCTGCAGAACCAGGAGGACGCCATACGAAACGGCGGCAGTACTCTGCTAAGCAGACAGGACAACGTGACCTCCAGCCGGTTAAACGCCTCTACTTCAGGTCTCTCAGACCAGCAGCAGATTGACCGCTATCAGGAGCAGATTGCGGCCTGTACAGTGACGGCTCCCCTCTCCGGCGTGGTGACTGCGGTCAACTTAGAGGTTGGTGACAAGTACAACGGCGGCGCCATTGTGACTATCGAGGATATCAGCAGCTATGAGGTCACAGTGGAGATCGATGAGTATGATATCAGCAAGATCAAGACAGGCCAAAGGGTAGTAATCAAGACCAACGGCACCGGGGATCTGGAGTTGGAGGGTAAGGTGATCTCCATTGCTCCCCGGGCAACAGTTGGTTCCGGCGTGACCTACACGGTGAAGACCAGTATTGAAACGCCCTGCGAGGATCTGCGCATGGATATGACCGCAAAACTGAGCATTATCATCAGCAGCAGGGAAAATGTGCTGACAGTGCCCTATGCGGCGGTGCAGACTGCGGAGGACGGTAGTTTTTATGTGGAAGTGGTGGATGAAAACGGTGGGGCAGCAGACGGCCCCGGCGGTGAGGCCCCCGCAGAGGGAGAGCCGCCCACAGGACAGCCTCGCGGCAGCGCAGCCATGCCGAATGCTCTGCAGACCCGCCGGATACCTGTGATCAAAGGTATTGAGAGCGACTATTATGTGGAGATTTCCGGCGAGGGAATTGAGGAGGGACTGGAAGTTATCGTGCCTAAGGATAACAGCCTGGATAGTTTGAACGATTTGATGATGCAGATGGGTCCCATGGGAGGATTTTAGATGAGCAAGCGGGCAATGATTGAACTGAAGGACATCTGCAAGAGTTTTTTTATCGGTACGCCCAATGAATTCCAGGCGCTCTGCGGCATTGATCTGACCATATATGAAGGGGAGTTTGTGGCTATTGTGGGAGCCTCCGGCTCCGGCAAATCCACACTGATGAACATTATCGGCGCGCTGGACCGTCCTACCCGGGGACAGTACCGCCTGGACGGCGTGGATATGATTGCGGCTAAGGACAGGGAATTGTCCGGCATCCGCAACCGCAAGATCGGCTTTGTGTTTCAGACTTACAACCTGATCGCCAAGACCAATGCCCTGAAAAATGTGGAGATGCCCATGCTTTATGGGGGCGTCACGGGCAGGAAACGGGTGGACCGGGCCAAGGAGCTGTTGGCTATGGTGGGTATGGGGGACCGTATGAAACATTTGCCGGAGGAATTGTCCGGCGGGCAGAAACAGCGTGTGGCAATCGCCAGAGCTATGGGCAATGATCCGGCCATTATTCTGGCGGATGAGCCTACCGGGGCGCTGGATTCCTCCACCGGACGCATGGTGATGGATCTGTTTCACAAACTGCACAAGGAGCAGGGCAAGACTATCGTGCTGATTACGCATTCTCCGGAGCTGGCGGAGGAGACAGAGCGTGTGGTCACTATTAAGGATGGCTCTATTATTGGAGAAAGGCAGGGAGCTGGCATATGATAATGTTTTATGAGAACGTGCGGCTGGCGCTGTTTAGCCTGAAAGCCAACAAGATGCGGGCTCTGCTGACCATGCTGGGCATTATCATCGGTATTTCTTCTGTGATTGCCATTATGACTGTGGGCCAGTCCATGACTGCTACCCTGACGGATTCCATGGCCTCCATGGGCGTCAATAACATCACGGTAGGCATACAGCAGAGGCCTCAGGAGGAGGAGACTACGGAGGAAGGCATGTCGTTTGGCGGCGGCCCGGGCAGAGTGATAATCGATGAAAGTGATCTCTTCACACGGGAGATGATAAGCAATTACTGTGAGACCTATGCGGACTCTGTAGCGGCGATTTCCGCTGTGGTGACTCTGGGCCAGAGCAGGCTGCAGGATAAAGGGCTGTACGCAAATGTACAGGTTGCAGGCACCAGCCTGGGTTATTTTGTGGCTAATGATTTAAAGCTCCTTGACGGCAGGTATTTCAGCGGCAGGGAGATGGACGAGGGACGCAAGGTGGCCCTGGCATCGGATATCGTAGTCAATAATATGTTTGGCGGAGATACGCAGCAGGCCATCGGCAGTATACTCACGGTCAATTTGGATGACAAATTTTATGAGTTTGTCATTATCGGGGTATATGAATATAATCGGGATGACATGGTTTTTTCCATGACCTCGGAAAAGGATATGGAGACAAATCTCTATATACCGCTGAACACGGCGCAGGAGATCAGCCATACCGAGGGCTTTACCAACTTTACGGTAGTCACGGTGGACGGGGTGGACAGCTCCGCCTTTGCGGATACCACGGCGAATTTTTTTGCGCCCTATTATCGTAACAACAGGGACTTTCAGGTCATGGCTTTCAGCATGGCCTCCATGGTGGAGATCGTGACGAGTATGATGTCCACAATCACTACGGCCATCGCTGTGATCGCAGGCATTGCGCTGCTGGTGGGAGGTATAGGCGTCATGAATATCATGCTGGTGTCCATCACGGAGAGGACTAGGGAGATCGGCACCCGAAAGGCTCTGGGAGCGCCCAACAGCGCTATCAGGCTTCAGTTTATCATTGAGTCCATTGTGATCTGCCTGATCGGCGGCTTTATAGGTATTGTGCTGGGTGTGGTGCTGGGCATGAGCGCGGCGAACCTGCTAGGTGCGGCGGCAACCCCTTCCGTGGAGAGTATCCTGCTGTCACTGTGTTTCTCCATGGCAATCGGGATTTTCTTTGGATACTATCCCGCCAACAAGGCCGCCAAGATGGACCCCATCGAGGCGCTGCGGTATGAGTAGAACTTTATTAGGAGAGACGAAGATGGCTTATAAGCTTGTGATATTTGATTTGGATGGTACGATCCTCAATACGCTGGAGGATTTGGCGGACGCCACAAATTACGCGCTGGGAAAACATGGCTGTCCGTTGCGCACCATAGAGGAGGTACGGCGTTTTGTGGGAAACGGTATCCGCAAGCTGATAGAACGAGCGGTGCCCGCCGGACTGACAGAACGGGAAATAGACGGGGTGCACCAGACCTTTTCAGACTATTACCAGCAGCACTGCGCAGACAAGACCTGCCCCTATGAGGGAATTCTGCCGCTGCTGCAGCGTCTGCGGGTCGCCGGATGCCTGACCGCCGTGGTATCCAATAAGGCGGACGTGGCAGTACAGCCCCTGTGCAGACAGTATTATGAAGGTCTGTTTGACTATGCTGTGGGCGAGCGGGAGGGTATTCGCCGCAAGCCCGCTCCGGACGCCGTGCTGGAGGTGCTGCGCCGTCTTGAGGTAGATGCGGCGGACGCCATATACATCGGAGACTCCGAAGTGGATATTCAGACAGCGGCAAATGCGGGACTGGACTGTATTGTAGTCACATGGGGATTTCGAGACAGGGCCTATCTGGAGAGTCAGGGCGGACGGAGGTTTGTGGACAGCCCGGAGGAGATTGATGATATTGTGCTTTGAGTCTATGTGTTGTACCTCTGGGTATGTATTGAGCAGCAGGTTTAAAAAAATATTGCAAATAAAATATATATATGCTATTATTAAAACATAAAAGGAGCAACCGCTCACAAAGTGGTTGACCTCCCGTAGATTAAAGCCTACCTTCATCGGTCAAGTGACAAGGTAGGCTTGTTTATTTTTGCTTGTTGTTCCTATCTATGTAGGTAAGCAGTGCGATTAAAAATGTAGCAAACAGAACTAAATCCTGAAAGGAAAACATTTCCATCCACACCACCTCCCTTCTTTCTCAAGTTAGGGAGGTTTTCCACCTTGTAACACGATTGCTCCTAAACGAAATTATATTGTGTTTCAAAAAAGATTGCAATATGATTTTTGTACTATTTTTATATATAGACTATTTTTGGATTGTCTATTGATAAAAATATAGTATTATTGGTATAATTTAAAAAAGACCCTCTGCAGAGTCTTTTTACCGCACAATGCGGACTCATATGAAGAGTGAATTCGGAAAAATCCTTATTTGCACTCACCTTGTAAGTTGTAATAACGATAACACATAAAAAAGTTTATGTCAACAAAAAACTAAGGAGGATTATTTTATGTACTATATGGGGTTGGATTTGGGAACCAGCTCAGTCGGATGGGCAGTGACGGATGAAAAATATAATATTGTGCGTAAGAAAGGAAAGGACATCTGGGGAGTTCGTCTATTTGATGAGGCAAAAACTGCCAACGATAGGAGAACCAACCGCATTTCCCGAAGACGCAGGGCAAGAGAAGTCGCCCGCATAGGGACTCTGAAAGATTTTTTTAGTGAGGCAATAGAGGAGGTAGACCCGGGATTTTATCAGCGCGTGGAAGAAAGCAAATACCATGAAGAGGATAAGAGGGGCGAGGGTAAAGATGCCATCTTTCATGATGTGGGCTTTACTGACAAGGAATATTATGCGCAGTATCCTACCATAGCACATCTGCAGAAAGAGCTGATTTTATCCAAGGACAAGCATGATGTGAGGCTGGTGTATCTGGCCATTTTGAATTTGTTCAAGCACAGGGGCCATTTTCTCAATGCAGGTCTGGGAGATGTGGAAACAGATGCAGTGACGCTCTACAGTGAATTGCAGAGGATTGCTGTAGACGAATTTGGCATTTCTTTTTCTGGTGAATATCAGAAACAGGAAATTGACAAAATTGTGAATAATCGTGCCATATCCAAGAGAGAGCGAGCTGAGCAGTTGGCTGCTTTATGGAATATTGCGCCCTCAAAGGAAAAACGGGAATATGAAATTATCAAGATGTTATGTGGATTGTCGGGAAAAATCGCTAATATATTTGAAGAAGGTTTATTGACGGGGGAGACAGGAAAGCTGCAGGTTTCTTTTCGTGATGCCAGATATGATGAGAAACTTGGTACAATATCGGAATGCGGTATTTCTTCGGTGATGGATCTGATTGATACAGCCAAAAAATTGCATGACTGCTGGCTGCTAAATGAGATTATGAAAGGTCAGCCTTATCTTTGCTTTGCCAGAGTCTCTTCTTATGAGAAACATAGAGAAGACCTAAGAAGGCTAAAAGCGGTCATACAAAAGTATGCGCCGGAGGAATACGAGTATTGTTTTCGGACAATGAAAAATGACAATTACAGTGGTTATGTGGGGTCTGTGAATTGTAAAAAGATAAAGGCAAGGAGAAACAGAAAGGCTTCATCAGAAGAATTTTTCAAATATCTTCGCAGAATTCTGGCGGACATGCCAGAAGATGAGGAGGTACAATATCTTCAGCAGGAGTTGGAGAACGAATCCTTGTTGCCCAAACAGCTTACTGCCGACAATGGGGTGATTCCCAATCAGGCTCATGCTACGGAACTTAAGGCTATATTGAAAAATGCACAGGAATATCTTCCTTTTCTGAAGAAGAAGGATGAAACAGGACTTACTATAAGTGATAAAATAGTGCAGTTATTTACCTTTCAGATTCCTTATTATGTGGGACCTTTACATATAAACAGTGGCGAAGAGTCAAATAAATGGGTAGTCAGAAAAGAAGGGGGAAAAGTATTCCCATGGAATCTCGAGCAAAAAGTAGATTTACAGCAGACACGGGAACAGTTTGTTATGCGTATGGTGCGCCATTGCACATATGTTGCGGGAGAGAGCGCTTTGCCCAAGGGTTCGCTTTTGTACGAAAAATTTATGGTTCTCAATGAGTTAAATGTTTTGAGAATAAATGGAGAGAGAATATCCGTTGAGGATAAGCAGAATATTTTTAATCAGTTTTTCCTTAAGGGAAAGAAAGTGAGTAGAAAAAAAATTCTGTCTTATTTTCAGTCTCAGGGAGTTATCGGAGAAAATGACGCGGATTTGTTGTCTGGAATGGAGGAGGGATTTGCAAGTTCTCTGACTTCCTATGGACGATTTAAGGATGTGGTGGGGGATGCAATCAATACCTGGGATTACCAGCAGATGGCAGAACAGATTATTTTCTGGGGAACGGTATATTCCGGCGACAGGAAACTTTTGTCTCAGCTGATTACGGAGAAATATGGGCCGGAGAGCAGCAATGCGCTCCTGACCAAGGAACAGATTAAGAGAATTTCAGGATTTAAGTGGCAGGATTGGGGAAGACTGTCCCGCCAGTTTTTGGAGATGGAGGGGTGCGAGAAAGAAACGGGAGAAGTGCGTACACTTATCTCTGCACTCTGGGAAACTAACAGCAATTTGATGGAATTGTTAAGCGATGCATATACCTATTCGGACAGACTGGCGGAAAAGTCGGAAAAAAAGGACAAACTTCTTGCGGAGGTCTGCAGCGAGGATCTGGAAGAATACTACTTTTCCGCGCCAGTCAAACGAATGATATGGCAGACTCTGCTCATCATGAAAGAAGTCGGTCAGGTCATGGGAGAAAATCCGGGGAGAGTCTTTATTGAGATGCCTCGCACGGATGGAGAGAAGGGGGTTCGGACCACCTCAAGAAAGAGGAAATTTGAAGAGCTATATAAGCAGTGTAAGAAAGATGAGCGGGATTGGCAGGCGGAGATCAGCTTACACAGCGAAGGGGAATTCAGGAGCAAAAAGCTGTACCTATATTATTTACAAAAGGGACGCTGCATGTATTCGGGCGAGCCTATTGCACTGGAGGACCTCTTTAATGACAATTTATATGATATAGATCATGTATATCCGAGACATTATGTGAAAGACGACAGTCTGGACAATAATCTTGTCCTGGTTAAAAAACAGATAAATGCGCATAAACGGGATAACTTCCCATTGGAAAGAGAAATACAGGGAAAGCAACATGCTTTTTGGAGGTCCCTGCTGGATACGGGATTTCTCTCAAAGGAAAAATATAATCGTCTGACTCGCACATGGCAATTTTCGGATGAGGAGCTAGCAAGTTTTATCAACAGACAGATTGTGGAAACGGGACAGGCGACAAAGGCAGTTGCTCATTTATTGGAGGAAATGCTGCCGGGAACGGAAGTAGTGTATGTCAAGGCGGGAAATGTGTCTGAATTCCGCCATCAATTTGATGTGCTCAAAGCCAGATCCGTGAATGACCTTCACCATGCGAAGGACGCTTACTTAAATATTGTAGTGGGAAATGTGTACTATACCAAGTTCACACGCAACCCCCTGTTGTTTATACAGCAAAACGGAAAGAATCGGCCTTATCATATGGATAAAGTTTTTCTGTATGATGTGCAGCGGAATGGAACAACTGCGTGGACGGCGGGGAATCAGGGCAGTATTGTCACGGTAAAAGAGATGATGAATAAAAATACTCCTCTTGTGACCAGAAAGGTGTATGAGATGCATGGAGGAATTGCAAATCAAAATTTGTGTTCTGCAAAAGAGGCAAAACCAGAAATTTATCTTCCGGCCAAAGTAAGGGATAGACGTTTGAAAGATGTCACAAAATATGGCGGATATGAAAAAGTAACAGGTGCGTATTATTTTCTGGTGGAGCATATGCGAAAAGGGAAGAAAATTCGCACACTGGAAGTAGTGCCTTTATATTTAAAAGAACAGTTAAGCGATATAAATAATTTAACAGTGTATTGCGAACAAAGATTAAGACTGGAGCAACCACGAGTTATATTATATAAGATAAGGTTTAAAACATTAATTAAGCGAAATGGTTTTTTGCTAAGACTAAGTGGTCGTACAGACAATTGGATTACGGTTGACAATGCAGTACAGTTGTGTATAGGAAAACATTGGGAGAATTATATAAGGCATTTGGAAAATTTTCTTATATCCGGAAAGGAGTATGATAATCGAGAGATTGTGACCAATAGGGCAAATATAGAACTATATCAACTATTGCTTGAAAAGCATACTCAGACTATCTATCGAGAGAGACCACATTCGATCGCCCAGAAAATGATAGACGCAAAAGATAAATTCAAAAGTCTCAATCTGATAGAGCAGGCAAGTTCATTAATGGAACTACTGAAAGCAACACAATGTACTAATTTGCCCATTGATGATAAGGCAACTGGTATTAAGACATCTCGCATGAAAATAAATAACGATATTACAAGAGCAGATACATTTTTGCTGATTTATGAGTCTGTAACCGGAATCTATACAAGAGAAATGGACTTAAAAGCTCTATGAGTTGGCGAACAGTGGTAGTTACCGGGAGTGCCAAATTAGATTATCAAATGGGCTTTCTTGTGGTACGAAAAGAAAAAATAACAAAAATCCATTTAAATGAAATTGCGATTCTGCTCATTGATTCCACGGCAGTCTCTATAACCACGGCATTGATAAACGAGCTGCTGAAACAGAAGGTTAAGATTGTATTTTGCAATGAGAAACGCAATCCCTGCGGAGAGATTGTTCCGTACTATGGAAGTCATGATACCAGCGCAAAGATCAGGGCGCAGATAGCCTGGAGCTATGAGGACAAAAAGAAGATATGGACAGAGATCGTAAGGGAAAAGATCCGAAAGCAAAGTTCACTGCTTCAGAATCTGGAAAAGAAGGAGTATCTTCTGTTGGAGCAATATGTTGCAGAACTGCAATACGGGGACGAGAGTAACCGGGAAGGGCATGCTGCAAAGGTATACTTTAATGCTCTGTTTGGAATGGATTTCAGCAGAACCAGCGACAGTCCCTTAAATGCAGCATTAAATTACGGATACTCCATAATTTTATCAAGTTTTACAAAAGAAATTTGTGCAAATGGATATTTGACGCAGATCGGTATATTTCATGACAATATGTTTAACCCTTTTAATCTTGCCTCGGATATGATGGAGCCATTTCGTGTTTTGGTAGATCGCGCAGTTCATGATATGGGGATCAAGCAATTTGGAACAGAAGAAAAAATTATGCTGATAGATCTATTAAATTCCATGGTGGTCATTGCGGGGCGGTCGGAGTATGTAAGCAATGCAGTGAAGATATACTGTAAAAGTATTTTTGACGCACTTAATGAAAGGGATACCTCGTTGATAAAATATTATGAGTTATAGATTTATGAGAATTTTAGTGATGTTTGATCTACCGGTGGGAACGGTGGGCGAGAGAAGAGAATATACGAGATTTCGGAAGTTTCTGATTAAAAATGGATATTTGATGTTGCAGGAGTCCATCTATTGTAAGCTTGCACAGAATTCTACCATGGCGGATGCTCTGATGGATAATTTGCGAAAAAACAAACCGGAATCAGGATTGGTACAGGTGCTTAAGGTGACAGAAAAACAATATGAAAAGATGGAGTTTCTTGTAGGTGAATTTTCTTCGGATGTTTTGGATAGTGATGAGAGGCTGGTTGTCTTATGATATGTCTGGCGCATTCTAAAAGTAATTTAAAAATTGAAATGGCGGAGGGGAAGATTTCAGTTCTGGTAATCGAGAATCCGACTGTTATGAGAGAATTGCTCCAGGAATTGGAAGAACAGCAGCAAGGTAACTCCAGTGAAATTGTGCTGTCTATTGACTATGAGCCCGTTTCAATCAGTAAAAATCTTCTTCTTATAAATGATCCACTTAATATTGACTGTAATGACCGAAAAATTCTTACAAAGCTGTATCAAAGCATAGTGGATGAGGAGAAAGCGCAGTATCATCTGGAAAAAGATAATTTTGACAAGGCATATTTGGAATATTTAAGAGAGATTTGCCTGTTGAGTCCTTTGCCGCTTATCTATGACGAAAGGTTAAATGTAGGAGAATTACTAAAAAGTGCACATGTAATGATAGATCATACAACAGGAAGTTATGTTGAAAATCTCTGGAACTTTATCAAAGTAATGAGTGATCTATTTCATATTAAGGTATTTGCTTTTGTTAATTTAAAAAGTTTTCTCTCAAAACAGGAATTGGACCTTCTTTACATGCAGTGCTTTTATGAGCAAAAGCAACTGCTCCTAATAGAATCACATGATACGCCGTCTCGGACGGACGAGATAAAATATATTATTGACGCTGATGGATGTATGATTTATTATTGATATAACTTACAGCACTGGCTAAAGTGCAATGGTTTGGTGAAGACAACAATATTATTTGGGGTTTGAGAACCTTGTAAGTTAAGAAGGGTGTGAAACAACCATCGTTGTTATATGTCATTGGTTCGAGTTTGAGAACCTTGTAAGTTAAGAAGGGTGTGAAACACAATGCATTAATTTCTTCCTTGGACGTTCGTTTGAGAACCTTGTAAGTTAAGAAGGGTGTGAAACTGATGACACAGAATTTAGACGTAAACGGCAGTTTGAGAACCTTGTAAGTTAAGAAGGGTGTGAAACCTGTGCGGTACTCTCCTGCTGTACCTGTGCGTTTGAGAACCTTGTAAGTTAAGAAGGGTGTGAAACATTTATGAAAGCCTTTGGCCCCCTGGATATGTTTGAGAACCTTGTAAGTTAAGAAGGGTGTGAAACCAGAGTTCGATTTTCTACAACCCTTGAAATAGTTTGAGAACCTTGTAAGTTAAGAAGGGTGTGAAACCTTTTGATCTGATCTTAATGATCGCGGCTGGTTTGAGAACCTTGTAAGTTAAGAAGGGTGTGAAACAAAATATGGCATACAAGTTAATTACCCCGCGTTTGAGAACCTTGTAAGTTAAGAAGGGTGTGAAACCTAATGACGGTCTAGTCAATCTACAAACGGGTTTGAGAACCTTGTAAGTTAAGAAGGGTGTGAAACGTAAACTGGCATATCGTGTATCTGGACTTAGTTTGAGAACCTTGTAAGTTAAGAAGGGTGTGAAACAGCGGAAGAACCGCTTTGACTACCTTTTGTGTTTGAGAACCTTGTAAGTTAAGAAGGGTGTGAAACGATTAACACGGTCAAGAAATTCTATCCGGTGTTTGAGAACCTTGTAAGTTAAGAAGGGTGTGAAACGGGACTTATGAATATACATCTCGTCCGACAGTTTGAGAACCTTGTAGGTTAAGAAGGATGTGAAACAAGTTTGCCCGCCAGATGCTTCTTTTTGATGTTTGAGAACCTTGTAAGTTAAGAAGGATGTGAAGCAAGATCCAGACGGTGGAAATGCTGGATGATGTTTGAGAACTTTGTAAGTTAAGTGAGGTGTAAAACAGCAATTCCATAGGATTAAATCCCAAGATAGTTAATTGCGCTCAAGAAAAACAATGCTATATTTTAACAACACACAAGCCATGGCATCTACCAGGAAACGCCATGGCCCGTATGCGGCCTTACCGCACAGTAAGTAATATCAAGGATAAAAACCGTCAGCAGGACGCCGCACAGCACCAGCCGCCATCTGGGCCTGATCTTGTGATATATTTTCATATAGTACGGCAGCAGATAGCAGTTGAGCAACATGCCCCCCAGGCCAAAACATACCGCGCCAAGCAGGCAGATGCGGCCGTTCAGATTCAAAAAGTATCCGCTGTAATCCCACCAGCGCATTCCCCATTTCCATTCCAGCAGCACACTGGCCCCATACTCCAACACGGAACAGATCACCGCGGAGAGCAGGAAGGTTACAAAGGGTTTTTGATATAGCTTTTGCAGCAAAAACCACAGGGCCAGCCCACCCACTCCATAGATTGGCAGATAGGGGCCATAATATACGCCCCTGTTGACCAGAGACTGCCTTGTCACCAGATATATTCCTGCCTCCCAGAGCCAGCCGCAAAAGGCCAGCAGGAAAAACAGGAGTACATAAAAGTCAAATTTTCTTGCATTTCCCTTGTTTTTATGAGTCTTCATGAGATTAGGATACCCAGTTTACGCAGGAAAATGCCTGTAACATTCCTTAGGGAAATCAGAATTCTTTGTTTCGCGCTGCTCTGGCACACATGGCCAGGTTGGCACTGGCGAACAGGATTTGAAGACGGTTTATGTTTTTCCCCTTGTGGGAATCGGAAACCTTGATGCCGGATGGCCGCCTGTTTTGATATCACGGTAGAAATCCAGCGCATCCCAGTTATCCTCATTGCATGAGGACAGGCAAATCAAAATCCAATCTGCCAAACTTCCTCAGGATGTCCAAATCGCGTATGATAAAATTACTACCCCAATAATAGTTTCCAATCGTCTGTTCGGCCACACACCACCGCTTGCCGTCCGGATGGGGGTTGCTTTGTTCATATGCGTCAAGCTCTTCGGCAGAAAGTAGCTGAAACTCGTGTGTGCTGAGCAGCGTGTCAATGATTGTGTCCAGATTCATATCCACAGTGTGTTTGCACTCCTGATAAAAGCTGCTTTCCGGTGAAGCGATAAAATACACCGGCAGCGGCAGCCAGGATGGATATGTTGCAGGATCAAATGCTTTAATGTTCAACGCTGTCGGATCGTAATTGGGATAACCATGGAGAAGAACCTGCCCGCATTGTCTATGCCGGTTTTTCAACCCCTTTGCCTTAAGGTAGATGTTGCTGTTCTCGTCCGCATATTTGAGGAGGAAGTCCGCAAGGCGCTTAGTTACTCCGATATCGGCTTCCGCTGCTTTTCTGGAATCGAAATGAAACCATGGCATATGCGCGAAGTCATTATTGCTGGGGATTCCCTGCATTCCCACCCAGCCGTCGTCCAATAAATATGCCCCGGAGTCCAGGTATTTGACGATACCTGCAATTATTTTGCTTTTTATGTCGCTTTCGTGATCATCCGCCGTATCCAGATAATCCAGTGCAATGCATACTGTATAGGGGGAGGAGTTGGGGTTCCAGTTGTTGCACTCGATGTTGTGTCCAAAACCTCCGTCCTCATTTTGGTAGCTGGACAGAACCGACAGGAAATCATCGCAGCTGCCATTTTCAAAAAGGAATTTCCATCTCGTATAGTCAAGGGGCCTCGCGCTGCGGTGAACCAGCCTTCTTAATCTCATAAATTCATCAAGGGATATTTTTTTCAATGTCATTATCTCCACTTTCTTTTCATTTGTCATTGGTTATATCCATAATCTCAAAGGTACATTCCTTGGCCCCGTTTGTAATAGTATTCACAATTTTTACCGAGACAGTTTTTCCAAGCACTGCCGAAAATAAATGGTAAAACCACCCGGCGGAGCATTGACAATACGATGGATTGCAATTTTGTACTTCCTGTGGAATGTCACAATAGCAGTTCTTATAGATAGCTATGATTTTTCCGTTTTCCATGTGAAGATTTTTCCCGCCTATTCCAATATCATTCATACCTGCCAAAAATTCATCCATGGAAGACGACTTCTCGTATATGTCTTTTGCTAATTCTATTATTTCCTTTGCCAGACAGTTACCTCCACATTTATACATTACACCTTGCATCGGTATATCATTTGTTTCTGCGTAATTTAGCAGATCACTTATGTATTGTGCCTGTGTACCTAAATCCGCATGTTCAGAAATCTCCCCCAAGGCTGTCGTTATCGTTCTACAATTATCGGGACTCATATTTGACAAAATTCTTGTTGCCTTATTCATTGTTGTCCTCCCATTTACTAAGCGAATAATTATTTCGGAATTCTTTGACTATTTTATCACAATATATGTTCCATGTCACAAACTTTTCAAACGTACAATTCAAAAGATAACACTGCCGAAGTGCGTCTCCGACCGATTTTAGTACTCTTTTTCGACTAAAATTTTTTGTTAAAACCGTCAGATTCTTTGCATCCACAAACGGCATTTTAAACCACACAAAAAATTGCGAACAATCGTCCGCAATTTTCTGTGCCTGTTGAAGACAACGGGGATAAAAGCCCAGCGCCCAAAATAATAATTTACATGATCTCCGCTTTAATCAGTGCATACATTAGCTTTGAAAGTCAATGTCGTATCTGGTGCCATGGGAAAACAGTACGCCATCTGTCAGACAGATACGCAGTATGCAGGTATTCTCGTCCTCAAAATTGTTGTGCCCGTTATCGATCCAGGCCGCAAAAGCTTTCCGCAACATCTGAGCGATCTCTGCATTTTCCGGTTTACCGAAATACCCCAGATTCTCCCCTTTTCCGTGAGCGGTAAACCAATCCCCGGAAATACCTACCGTGGGATTTTTGCTTATTTGCCGCATTTTATTGGACAGACCATAGGTTATCACATAAAAAGCTCCGTTTTCATAGTAGGCATTGACGCTGCGCACAGAGGGAATACCCTCCTCCACGGTGGCCAGGGCAATTATAGTATCCTGCCCAAACCGCTCATTCATAAGTTTTTCTGTTTCCTTTGATAGCTTTTCCATCTTGTCTCCTCCTTTAATGTTTTGTGTAATTCCTCTGTAATCAGTGGACGCCCATATCCTCAACACATATCCGGAAAACTGCCAGAAATACCTCCTGTTCCTCGGGATATCTCTGTTTTAGCGTAGGATAGCAGGACAAAACCAGTTCCTGTGTGACAGACGTGTCATCTTCCTCAGCCATGCCGCCTATCCGTATCCATTTTCCGGTAGTGATGTTGTGGCTCGCCAGTTCCACCCGGGCATTCTGTTTTAAATCAGAATACACGCTTTTCCGCTTATCTGTCACTATAAAAAGCGCCTGCTCGTCCGTACAGATCATGCCCAGAGGTCTGAGTCTGGGAGATTCTGCCACAGATGTAGCCAGAAAGAAATAGCCGCACTCCCGAATAAAGTTCACACAGTCCGCCAATGACAGTTCGGCACTCTCCTGCTGCGTTCTCTCCAGCACTTCGCTGAGAAGAAAGTCTATGCTGCAGGAAAATAGTCCAGCCAGTCGAATCAGCTTCTCTGTCTCGGGAAAAGCCTGGTCCATCTCCCAGCGGGATACGGACTGGCGTGACACCCCCAATATCTCCGCAAGCTGTTCCTGTGTAATATTCTTTCTCCTGCGGAGCAAGGCTATTTTTTCTCCGGTTGTCATCTATGTCCTCCCAAATTCTATATGTTTTCGGTTACAAGAGTGAGTATATCCCATCCGCCCCAAAAAGGAAACCGCATTTTGCGTGCATTATGTAACTTTGTAATTGCGTATGCGAACACCCTGCCCTATCGCAGAAATAGGGCAGGGTGTTATGTCAGTCTGTGGGTTCTATATAAAAATCGACCGATTTATTCTCAATAATTCTCGGCATATATCTGGAAATAGCTCTGAGAATGAAGGCATACAGGACAAACTTCCGGTGCACTGGTGCCCACCACGATATGACCGCAGTTGCGGCATACCCATACCTTTACCTCGCTCTTGGCAAATACAGACGCCGTTTCCACATTTTGGAGCAGCGCGCGGTATCTCTCCTCATGGTGTTTTTCCACCTGTCCTACCAGACGGAATTTCGCCGCCAACTCAGGAAACCCTTCTTTTTCCGCAGTTTTTGCAAATTCGTCGTACATTTCCGTCCATTCAAAATTCTCGCCCTCAGCGGCGACCTCCAAATTCTTGGCGGTGCTGCCGATATCCTGCAGAGCCTCCAGCCACAGCTTGGCATGTTCCTTTTCGTTGTCGGCAGTCTCCTGAAATATGGCGGCAATCTGTTCGTAGCCTTCCTTTCTTGCCGATGACGCGAAGTGGGTGTATTTTGTGTATGCCTGAGATTCTCCGGCAAAAGCCGCCTTCAAATTATCTTCTGTCTGTGTGCCCGCATACTTGTTGCTCATATCCGATTCCTCCTTGCAAGAAAACCGCAGTTTTCTCTGTTTATTTTCATTGTCATGCTATCAATATGCCCGAAAATAAACCCTTTCATACAAAGGAGAAGATCAAAAGCGTGAGAGTAGCTTACCCAACAAACGCTCTACTGTATTGTGAAAACCCCAGGCCAGCAGCAACAGCGCCGGCAGTAAAATCAGGTAGACAATCAACACCATCAGCGCATAAGACATGCCCATGCCCAGAAACAGTTTCTGCAGCGGCCGCCCCAAAAACTGCATTACCGTGACATGCAGTACAAACACGCCCATTGATACGGAACCGAGCCATTGCAGAGGTCTGGCGGAAAGCCATCTCTGGACAGGCGCACACATGATAATGCCCAAAATCAACAGGCCTGCCGCCAGAGCATGATAGGTGGCAATGCCCTTTCCCGCATAAATATGGGCACATATTTTACCCAGATACCGATAGAAAAAAACTGGCTGCGCATAACTGGGATAACCTCCCAGATACAGTCCGGCAACCAGAGGAATCAATGCTAACCATCGGATACGTCTGCTGTCCGAAAGTACATTGCTCTCCATAAGGTACGCCAGCAGTACGCCCAGAACTACGCAGAGATAATACTCGTCCTTGGCCCAAAGGAGCAGAGCGGCCAGAGCAAAGAAAAGGGGCAGAGTCCATTTTCTGGAATATCTCGTAGCCAGGGTCAGTATGATGGCAATAAAGGTTCCCCAAAATATTATGTAGAGCATCCAGTATGGTCCTAAAGCCTCCTGATCCGGCACAATCCACATTTTCACGAAAGTATGCCACAGCATTCTGCCGAATGACAATATATTCTCTAAACCTTGGTAACACTCAAAGCGCGCCGCAAGGAACTGCCGCAGCAGCCAGTACAGTATTCCCGCGAGGCCGCAGGGAACCGCCAGTCTGACATAGCGTTTGATAATCATGCCCGAAAGTTTTTCCTGCCAGTTTCCGGCGCAGTGACGCAGTACGCTGACGGCTGTCAGAAAAGCAGCCAGCGTCACAAAAACACATACCCAAAAGTTACCGTTGGTCAATATGCCGTAGGGCTGGTATGACAGTCGGATGTCCAGTTGAAACGGAAGACGGGACTCCATTACCTCACCAAAATAAGCGCCGTTGAAGTATTCCAGAGAAAAATGATGGGTAAATATCAGCAGACATGCAATTCCCTTGAGTCCGTCAACCCATGTGATCCGTCTGCTTTTTTGCGTTGCCGTGGTCATATTATCTCTATAGTCTCTTGTATGATGTTTTCAAAATCTCAAACATCATATACCCTTTCTTTTTTTTGCATCGTGACTCGTAATGCATCACAAATAAACCATAAATAGGTTATGCTGATTGTATATGTTTTATAGATATTTGTCAACCATATTGCTAAATGCCTCGGATTCACATATAATGTTCATATCATTATCAGGAGGTAATATTTTATGCATTCACCCTTGGAGATAGCCAAAAGCTATGTGGAAGTCAGTATACATAAGACACATCTGTCTGCTTTCAAAATGATTATTTTGGGAATGTTTGCGGGGTTCTTTATCGGATTTGCGGGCATTGCGTCCACCACAGCGTCGTCCACTATTGCCAGTCCCTCGGCGGCAAAGCTGTTGGGAGCCGTGGTTTTCCCGGCGGGCATGGCCATGGTACTGATCGCCGGAAGTGAGCTTTTTACGGGAAATACCTTGATTATTCTGGCGGTACTGGAAAAGAAAACCACATTGACGAAAATGCTGAAAAACTGGTTTTTTGTGTTTTGGGGGAATTTTCTGGGAGCGGCGCTGGTGGCTTTCGCCGTGGTCTACGGACATACGCCCAATCTGTTTAACGGCGATCTGGCGGGCAGCGTGGTGGCGGCGGGGGCGTCCCGGTGTAATCTCAGTTTTTCTGAGAGCCTGATACGGGGTATTCTGTGCAATGTGCTGGTTTGCATAGCGGTGTGGATGTCCTTTGGGGCCAAGACTATCTCCGGCAAGCTGATGGCCAGTTTCTGGCCCATTATGTTGTTTGTTCTCTGCGGTTTTGAACACAGCGTGGCCGATATGTATTTCGGCACTGCGGCGCTGCTGGCCTCCCGCGAGTATGGTATCGCGGCGGAGGGGCTGACGTGGCTCAGGTTTTTCACCAACTGTATTATCCCTGTGACACTGGGCAATATCATAGGCGGCGCAGGCATTGTAGGCTGTGGCTACTGGCTGGGTTATCTGCGGCATACGCCTCTCAGTCATATGTCCAAGGAACAGGAGCAGGAAGAGATCGATATTGCCGAGGAATATTGATGTACTGAATTATCTGCTGCAAGCAGACTCGAAAAGGGGAAACTGTTCGACAGTGATAAGCTCCAGCTGGATTTGAAGATTCTGCTGCCGCTGCCGTAAATCTTCACCGCAGCAGGCAGACAATTCTGGATCTGCTGGAGGAGTTAGGTGAGGTCCCGGAGGATATTCGTATCTGTATTGACAGAGAAAAGGACACAGAGATTCTTCGCAGATGGCTAAAAATGGCAGCTCATGCCGATAATTTTGATGACTTTCGTCAAAAGACGCAGAATATATAGGCATACCGCAGTGATAGCCGGTGAATTTTCGAGCAAGAAATTCACCGGTTCTTTATATAATAGGAAATGTGTTTGTATCGGAGTTCTAAAAACCTCATCTTGTGGTCACACTTTGAACATTGGAGGGGATCGTAACTAAAGGGTAAAAGAAAGAGCTGACGGCGGAAGTAAACCTCAGGTTGATTTTTTCGGGTTTCCCTTAAAACAACATGTATTGTAAGTCCGGCCTGTTTCACCTACAATATACTTACAGCTTTACCTAAGGAAATGCATTTTGCAGTGCCGAGAATAAAATGGAGGTCAGGATTTGTATGATAGATAGGGAAAAAATCGGAAAGAGGATTGCGGCTCTGAGAAAGGAACAAGGATATACAGGAGAGGCGCTTGCGGAACGGCTGCAGGTAAGCCCACAGGCTGTATCGAAATGGGAAAATGCAAAATGTCTGCCGGAGACAGCCATTCTTCCTGCGCTGGCGGAGGTGCTGGACTGCAGCATTGACAACCTGCTGTGTTCCCGGGAGCTTTTTATTCTGGAAGCAGTCTATACGGACGGGCAGACACAGGTTCCGGTGACACGGTTCCTGAACGATATAGTGCGCGACAACACACTCAACATTTATGTAAATGCACCGTTTATCGGCGCTTCCATTGAAAGCGACAGGCTGAAACTTTTGCTTGTAAAATACCAGACTCCAAAGGGCTTTTACTTTTCCTACGCTTTACAGAACGAAAATCTGATCCTGAATATGAAAAGTGAAGGCTTTGCGGGGGACAGGGCATTTCAGATTATCGGGGCTTACTATGGGAACGAAAAGAAATATTCCTCCGCCATGCAGAAAATAGAGCATTATGGGTATTTCAAACGGGACAGGATAGAGGTGAATCATGAAAGCTTTCCCAGCAATCCCGCAAGTGATGACACGGAATATCTGACACTGATCTATCTGAACGCTGAGGGAATTCATGCCATCAGCTGTCCGGAAAATGATACTCTTTATTATGGGGAGCATGGCACAACGCTCCTGCTTCGGGACCATTCAAAATGTATTTTGAAAAATGTGATGCGTCTGTCCTGGGAGGGGGACGGCAGCGGACAAATGTGTGCCTGGGCAGGTGCGCTTTATGCGGCACTTAAGTACATGGGTGAACCATACACTTATGACCAGATTATGGGAATGAGCGGTGCATGTTATCGGATATGTTTTACCGATGTCTGGGATTACAGCTGCACGGATGCTCTTGTAGCCTTTGATTATGCCACACCCTTGTACAGCGCCATCGGCTATTCTTTCCGCATCGTGGAAAGGCTGGAAAAGCAGGAGAGGAAATTGGAGCGCCTTGCTATCATGGAGGATATTCAAAACGGCAAACCGGTACTGGCAATCAATCTGCGGGTTGCCCCTGAGTGGGGGGTCATCACAGGTTACACCGATAATGGCAGTCATTTTTTGTGCCGCACCTATTTTGATAAAGATATTTTTGAGGAAAATGAGGGGTATCTTTTCAGTGATTTCTGGCCTTTTATCATTATACATTTTGGTGAGAAAAAGAATGTGAAACCGCCGCTGGATATTCTGAAAACTTCCCTCACCACACTCGTTGACTCTTTCCAGGCCGAAGAATGCCGTGGCTATTCTCAGGGTAGGGATGCATACAAGGCATGGATCAGAGGGCTTTCGATGGAGTCCGATTTCCGGATTGAAAATGATAGAGACAATGTTTTGAGACGGCTGGAAGTAAACGATAATATGCTATGTAACCTGGCAGATTCAAGGCGTGCGGCTGCCGCCTGGCTGCGGGAGGACACGTCGATTACGGATGAAACGGGACGGCAGTATCTGACCAAAATTGCAGAGAACTGTCAGACAATTTCTGATACCGTGTACGCGTTTCGTGACATGGTGTGCCGGACGTCCACTTGCAAAATTACGTATAATACCATAAATGCATACAGTGTGTCCACGCCGGGACTCCGCAAGGAGCAGATCATTTTGCTTGAAAATGCGCTTGTTCTTGAGGAAGAGAACTGCAGGCTTGCTGAGTTGATACTGGAGATGCCGGAAATGATATAAGCTCTAAAAGAAAATGGTCGAAGGATGGAGGGATATAGGTTTATGAAGACAAAGTTAATCTTGTTTGAAGGCATTCCCGGTTCCGGGAAATCAACAATAGCACATAAAACGGCTTTGATATTAAATAAGAATAAAATTTCCAATAATTTATACCGTGAAGGATGCCTTCACCCTGCCAATCTGGATGGATATGTGGTGATGTCACCGGAGGAGCTGGAGACGCTGATCCAAAGATTTCCTCAGCATACAGAGCGGATAAGAAGTCATCATATCTGTATGGATGGTTTTATCTTGGTTCAAAGGCAAAAGGATTATCGTGCAGACAGTCGGATATTTCGATTTTTAGAGCAATATGCCATTTGGGACAGCGGATTGGATTTTAATCTGTTTGCGAATCTTCACAGGAAAAGATGGTCTGAATTTGCAAAGAAAGCTGCAATGAAGGATGAAACGTCAATTTTTGAATGTGCGTTTTTACAGGATCATATTACAGAGCTGATGCTGTTTTATGAAAAGTCAGAATCAGAAATAATTGAATATTTTAGGGCGCTGGAAGAAACCATTTTGCCACTGAATCCGTTTCTTGTCTATCTGCAGCAAAATTGTGTGGAGGAAACTATAGGCCGCATTTCCAGACAGAGGATTCACGAGCCTGATGGGAGACCGTGGGCAGAACGGGTAGCTGAAATGGTATCGGAGAGTCCTTATGGAAAGGGGAATGGACTTATCGGATATGCTGGTATGGTTGAGTTTTTTAAACGGAGAAAGGATATGGATTTAAAGGTATTGGACAGCCTTAAAATCAGACATATTTTTATTGATAATGATGACTATGACTGGAAGGAAATGCAGGGCAGAGTATTTAGTGTAATAGAAGACTTGATTCATACACCGTAAAGTGCGGAAATATTGTCGATAATCTTTCACAAAATATAATCTTGTCTACCGGGGCAAGGATTATATTCTGTGGAAGATTTTTTCTTTTTTGCTTTTATAGGTTGCACTATCCATAGCAATTCTGTTATTCTTATATTAGTATATGGAATTTGTCTGATTACTTCATTTTATTACCTGGCTATTTATAATTTTGAATGAAATCTGCCCGGAAAATCTTTATGAACAAATTTATGGACCTGCGGTTTATGAAACGTTTAGCAGTGGTCAAGAAAAGGGATGAGCGAGAGATGAAGATGAACCGAAAGCACTTTTTTATCACCATAATCGTCACACTGGCGGCGCTGGTTTTTTTATCTACATATATGATGACCACATTTTATCGAAACGCAAAGAAGGATGCTCTGGCTATCGGCGCGAGTACCCTGGCTCAAGAGAAGGAGCAGGCGGAGCGTTATATGAACAGGGCGCTGGACATTATTCAGATTACGTCCATGGAGATTGAGTATCTGCTGAGAAAAGATGCCGGTTCAGATGTGATTTTGGCTTTTCTGGAGAATGAGTCGGATTACTATATGAACTCGGTTGACGCGAATTTCACTGGAGTGTACGGCTGGATCGGGGGCGAATATCTGGACGGCATCGGCTGGGTGCCCGACGAGGATTATGTGCCCACGGAGAGGGTGTGGTATACGGACGCCATAATGGCGGACGGCGAGCCCGCGATGATATCGCCCTATCTGGATGCGCAGACGGGAACCATTATGATTTCCATAAGCCGTATGCTGTATGACAAGGAGAGCGTTATCTCTCTGGACATTTCCATGGACACGCTGCAGAGGCTCACAGAGCAGATTAATTTTAATGGGCATGGCTATGGGTTTATCATCGACAGGGACGGTTTTGTGATCGCTCATTCCGATTCGGCGGAAAAGGGAAAGGAATACGGCGAGGATGCCGAGAAAAAAGAACTGGTTGACAAGGTGATCGAGTTCGCCGGTACGAGCTTTGACATGGAGAACGACGGGGAGCGGATCACGGTGTTCTCGGATACTATCCTGGACGACTGGTATGTGGTCATGGTGGTTGACAACAGGGGGATGCTTGCCGACTTGAGCAGGATTATGGTGCAGAGCGTTATTATGTGCCTTGTGGTATTTGGAGTTATTGTGGTGTTCTGCGTTGTGGAGATGAACAGGACGGCCCGCTATATGGTCAAGCTTCAGGAGAGCCGCCAGGAGCTGAAACAGCTCAACGATACGATCATGCAGGTGCTGGCCAGGACCATAGACGCCAAGGATAAATATACCCGGGGCCACTCTGTGCGGGTGGCAAATTACAGCCGTGAGATTGCAAGGAGGATGGGAAAGAGCGAGGAGGAGCAGGAAAGTATATACAGGGCCGCTCTGCTTCACGATGTGGGGAAGATACGGATACCTGACGGAATTATCAATAAACCAGGAAAACTGACGGACGAGGAGTATGCCTATATCAAGCTCCATCCGGTTGCCGGATACCATATTTTAAAATCCTTTTCCAAGGGCCAGATTGTTGCGACCGGAGCGAAATTCCACCACGAGCGGTATGACGGAAAGGGATATCCCAACGGGCTTGTGGGGGAAAATACGCCGGAGCACGCGCGGATAATCGGTGTGGCGGATGCCTATGACGCCATGGCGTCAAACAGAAGCTACCGAGACGCCCTGCCGCAGGATGTAATCAGGGGCGAACTGGTGGCGGGAAAAGGGACGCAGTTTGACCCGCAGATCGTGGAGATCATGTTGGAGATGGTGGACGAGGACACGGAGTATCAGATGCGGCAGTTAGACGATCAGCAGAGGACGATCCTGGCTGTGGATGATGAGCCTGCCAGCATAGACCTGATCGAGAATATATTTGAGGAACAGCCGATTTACAGACTCCTCACCGCAAGCTGCGGAGAGGAGGCACTTAAGCTATTGAAAGAAGGCGGCGTGGATTTGGTGCTGCTCGATCTGGAAATGCCCGGCATGAATGGGCTTGAGGTACTTAAACAAATTAAGGAGATCAGTGACATTCCTGTGGTGTTTATGACGGCTACCAAGGATATGGCCGCTATGAGGAAGGCCAGACAGCTGGGGGTTGAGGATTATATCACAAAGCCCTTTATGCCGCAGATTATGCTTGAGACGGTGTACAGCGCGCTGAACTGGGAAGGATAAAGCAAACGACATCCTTATGGCACGAAACCTGCACTCAGATAAAGGCCATGATCCTTCCGCAGTCCGCACGCTCCGCAAAGGGAAGTACCGAAAGCACTCTACCGGCAAGGTCCGTCACAACCTTTAGGTCCGGACCCGCCTCAAAGATCTTCTTTCCATTGACATATGCCACGGCGGAGGCGCCGCTATTTTCGATTCGGAAACGGTTCTCCCCCCATTGCTGCTCATAAGTGCTCTCACTTCCTGACACGCTGCCCCAAAAGAGCTGTTCTCCCTGTATATGGACCCCATACATCCTGGCTGCATACTCCAGAACGGAGAGCATAGCAGGTCCATAGGCATCCTGTTCTCCCTTTAGGGAGACGGCGGAGGGTTTCATGGTAAATGGATCATATTGCTGCACAAAGACACATTTTTCTCCTATAGCCTCAAACAGCTTTCTTCCCAGAAGAGGAATCAGCCTGTCATAACCATAGTTTTCCAAAGCCAGGATAGCCCTCTGATAGGTCAGGGCCTGCGCCTGACCGCTCCAGTTGTTAGTGGTAATATTCCGAAACAGGGGATCGTTTACCGCCACCGAGGGCAGGGGCATTTTGGTCCAAAATTCCCGGGGATTCAAAAGGTGCTCTCTCACAAAACGATCTGCCATATATGGGGGCAGGCTGTGCCAGTACATAGCCCGGAGGCTGTTGTGTGTGAGTACGGGCATTACCCTGTGATGTCTGTCCCTGTCCAGGCAGGCTCCTGCCTCCTCATTCCAGAGATAGCTGCCGATCCTTTCCTGTACCGTCAGCGCTTTTTTCATCCAGTTTGCTGCCAGCTCCTCTTTGCCCATGATGAGGCTGATTTTTTCGAGAGTCTCTCTGGCGGCATAGGAAAAACTCATGATGTCGATAGAGGCCATGGGAACTGTTTGACAACCCTCCGGAGGCGTCTCCTCAGTCCATGCGTCCGGCGCATCCGCATACCTTTCCGCATGATCCTCCCCCGTGTCATATTTACACCAGGTCTCCAGGCAGCCATCGCCGTCGGAGTCCCTGACTTTCCAGAGATAGGCGTCGAAACGTTCCAGAGTGGAATAGAGCAGTTCCAGGTAAGCCTGATCCCTGCCTACCAGATAGTACATATTCAGGGCCGGGGCCGGGAAACAGAACCCCTGAAATTTGTTGAACTGCGGCGTCACCCTGCCGTCGATCAGGGCGATACTTCCGGGCAGTCTGCCGTCATTTCGGATATGCTCCATAAAGAGAAGTTGATTATTCAGGCCTGCTTCCATATTTCGCTTGGCATACATCTCCCCGCCCATGGGCTGGGTCTCCAGCCAGATTTTTTCGTAACCGCCGCCCTCTATGAGAACTGTGCGTCCCCCGAAATCCTTCAAATTGCCCAGTAACTTTTTTTCTGCAGCGTCCACCAACTTTTGCACAAGAGTGTCTGAGGTCTTAAACACCACATCGGTATGCGTTATCATGGTCTTTCTCCCTCCCGTGTCTCAACGCAAAAATACTCAAAATCTGCCGTGGCAGCCATGCCCATCATATCATGGGCATACAGTCCAAAGCATGCCCCCGTAAAGCCCCTGCAGTGCTCGTCGGTCAAAATCTTTGTGGTGAGGGAGTCTCCCGCCCGGCGCCAATTTTCATTCTCTACGTGATAGGAAAAGACAGCCTGGGTTCCATCCTCGGAAACCTCTACCCGCAGGCCCACCGCTCCTGCCGCAGGTACAGGCACAGGCTCCATTTCATCCGTGATAACGCCGTCGTCGCTTTTAATCAATGTCAGGATCGCGCCGCCCTCTTCATTTACCGTCTTTCCTAAAATATAAAAGTTCATGGCGTCATACATGTAGCAGAGTCCCGCAAGCTGCTCCGGGCTCCTGGGCTCAAACTCCAGCTCCGTCTGAGCCGTGCAGGATATCCTTTGCTGACGCACTGCAAGGAGGGACACATGATGCAGTGAATTTAAGGATTCCTGCCCTCTTAGCCGCAGATAGCCGGGCCTGGCGGTGCAGTCCGCAAAAAGGGAATAATCTGCCCGGGGGGAACTGTATCTCACATGTAGGATTTTGCTGTCAAAATCATCGTAAAACCCGTTCTCCTCATCCTCGAGGGGCACCTCTGAAAGCCCGGTGGGAGTCTCGGCGGTCAGTCCGGCATATCGCCCTCCGGATTTCAAATGAATCCATCCCTCCTGATCCCAAATCATTTTCTGGATGGCGGTCTCTCGCCCCAGGGTGCACCATTTTTCCCCGTTCAGGGGTCTGGAGCACAGGTGCACCATGTACCATTCGCCCTCGGAGGTCTCTACCAGGTCCGCATGGCCGCATTTCTGCAGGGCATGTGCGTCATTTTGGTCAGAGGTCAGAATTGGATTGTTCGGCGCAGTCTCATAAGGTCCCCACAGGCTCTCCGACCGGGCCATGGTTACACAGTGTTCATAACCGGTGCCCCCTTCTGCCACGATCAAGTAGTACCATTTTCCGATATGGTACATATGAGGACCTTCCGTATAGCCGAGCTCGGTGCCGGAGTAGATCTTTCGCTGTTCTCCTACCGGCTTGAAATTCTCGTCCAGCTCCTGGGCCAGCACGCCCTTAAAGCCATTTACCATATTGATGAGGTATTTTTTTCCGTTCGTATCATGGAATAGAGAGGGATCAAATCCAATGCTGTTCAAATAGACCGGCTCCGACCACTCTCCATGGATATCGGCCGTATGAATCAGGTAATTGTGGGTATTGTAATATCTTCCCTTCTTGGTTTTTACATCCGTATACAGCAGGAAAAAACGTTCCCCGTCATAGCTCAGGCAGGGGGCCCACACCCCCCCGGAAGCGGGATCCCCAACCAGATTCAGTTGACTTTCCCTGCGAAGAGGGGAGGGAATCTGCTCCCAATGTTGTAAGTCTTTGGAGTGGAACAATCTCACGCCCGGCCACCACTCAAAGGTGGAGGTGGCAATATAGTAATCTTCCCCCGCGCGGATGATGCTCGGGTCAGGACAAAAGCCCTTCAAAATCGGATTCTGAATCATAAATATACCATGTTATCCTTTCTATTTTTTGCATAAATGATGCCTGTATAAAGTCTTCAAAGACATTCCGGGCACCATGGCATTATTGAACCGCCATAGAACTTATGATACATTCACCTATCAGAGGAAGTCAATATTTTTCTTTTGCGCAGGCTATGGGGTGCTTGAGCTGCTGAATTGATCGGGTGATTTGCAATATGCGCACAATTCTGATAAAATAAAAATACTATTTTATTATTGAGAAAAGAGAGGCATTTATGAAACAAAAATTAGACAGGACACTGGGAATGTATTCCGCGCTGATGATCAGCATCGGAACCATGATCGGCTCCGCCATTTTTGTTCTGGCGGGCACAAGCTATGAAACGGCCGGGCCGGGAGCTTCGCTGGCTATTTTTTTGGCGGGCATCGCCGCCGTCTTTACAGGTCTGTCTTTTGCGGAGCTGGTGACGGTAGTTCCGAAAGCGGGCGGAGGTTATGTCTATGTGAAGGAAGCCACCGGCAATAACATCATCGGATTTATCTGCGGGTGGGGGTTCTGGCTGGGCTATGCCATGTCCTGCGGCCTGTTCGCCCTGGGCTTTGGTAATTTTATCAATTATATTTTCCCCTTTATACCACAGATGGCGGCGGCTTATCTGCTGGTTGTGTATGTGATGTTTACAAACATTAAAGGCACAAAGAGTTCCGGCGCGCTGCAAAATGTGATTACCACTGTCCTGATAGCGTTACTGCTGCTGTATGTGGTGGTGGGCGTGTTCCACATGGATATCAATTATCAGAAACCCTTTACGCCCCATGGAATGTCCGGCGTGTTTAACGCAATGGGATTTCTGTACATGACCTATATCGGATACGGCCTGATTACCACGGCCAGCGAGGAGGTCATTGAGCCGGAAAAGACGATTCCGAAGGCGATCCTGATCTCTATAGCGGCGGTTATTTTTATAAAGACCACAGTATTCTTTGTGGGCTGCGGAGTTCTCCCCTGGACCCAGCTGCTGCCGGAGGTGACCAGCACGCCGCTGATCGATACCGCAGTGCACATGGGGGGCGCCGTAGGCGGGTATCTTTTTGCCCTTGCGGGAATATTGGCAACCCTCTCCTCCATCAATACAGCTGTCATGGCGTCCTCTCGGACTTCCTTTGCCATGGCCAGGGATCAGCGCCTGCCAAGCCTGTTTAAGACCATCAACAGATCTACAAAGACGCCGATCTTCTCCATTGTGGTGTCCTCGATTATTGTGGTGATTGCAGTTTCGATTCGGGATCTGGAGCATATTTCCACCGTGACCAGTATCTTTTCGCTGACCGGATACAGCCTTGTCAATGTGGCCCTGATTATTTTCCGGCTTAAGAAACCGGAGCTTGAGCGAAAATTTAGGGTTCCCCTCTTTCCTCTTACACCGATACTGGGAATAGGGTTAAATCTGTTTTTGATCGTCAATCTTGCCATATCGGACCGCCCTGCGTTGATCATTGCCGTCTCCGTGATCGTAGTCGGGATATTGTATTACTATCTGGTTATGCCGAGATTAAAATATGCCTCCAAGGGTATTTCCGTTGTGGATATTCCCGAGATCAGGGAGCATAAAAAGGATAACAGGGAGAACGAGATCATTATACCCGTCTCCAATCCCCAAACGGCGGATGGTCTGCTGAATTTTGGCAGGACGATTGCCCTTGCGGAGCAGAGTACGACGGTGGTTCCGGTGAAGGTCAATGTCTTTCCCGACAATCTGCTGACAATCGCAGACTATGACGTGATGATGCAGACCATGAGCAGCCAGGATGAGATCGTTCAGAAACTGAAAGCATACGAGGATGAGCCTTTTATGCGGCCTGTTCTGATCAATTCCAGAGAGGTGTTCCATGCGATCATGTCGGTGATAAAAAAGGAAAAAGCTCCTCTGGTCATCATGGGATGGCATGGCTCGGGCCTGATAAAATATATGCACGGCGATATTACATACAGGATGCTCCAGGAGGCCCCGGCGGATGTGGGTGTTCTTCGGATGCATACCGGGGATACGGAGTTTAAGAGAATTCTTTTTCCCTATGGCGGCGGAAGGTACTCCAAGATGACGGCGAAGGTGGTCAATCGAATTGCCAACGCATATGGTGCGGAGATAACTCTTTTAAATGTGGTAGATCGGGACGAGGATATCGAGGAGACAAGGGAGTATCTGAAAAATTCAGCAGCCAAATTCGACAGACCTACGGAAATCATGGTATGCAGCGGCGCTCTGGTTGAGAGAGTGGTGGAATTCTCCGAAAACTATGATCTGGTAGTCATGGGCGCCTCTCTGGATTGGGGAATACAGGAGGTAGTTACCGGATTTAGGACAGACAGAATCATGGAGCAGGCTAAGTGTTCCGTTCTGATTATCAAGAGCTATGATTTGTTTTTGCAAAAGACAAAGGTGCGTGGATTCATTCATAAGACGAGAAAAGTGATTCATCAGTAGAAGAGAAACTGATGAATCACCTTTCCCTATCGCGCGGATTCCCTCCTGAACACATACCAGTACGGCTCCTCGCCGCCGTAGGTGTAATCGCCGCTCTTCCATTGAATCAGCAGATATTCCGCTCCCTGATATTCCTGGAAACAGTACATGCTTGCGGTGGACTGCGGCTCGCAGATCACATTGCCCGTACTCCAACGCCACACCTCAGAGCCCTCCGTATAAGGGTTCATATCGTTTACATTGCGGAAGGTATTGCGCATCTCCCCTTCGGGCAGGAACTCGGCAGTGCGCCAGAACAGAGCGTCATGGGGAAAGGCCGGGTTGGGTCTGTCGGGCACGAAATCCTCCCGGCGGCGTACCAGGTCACATACCTGCCATGTGCCTATGACCCGCAGGTCGTCGGCAGGGTCTTGAGGAATAGGGTCTTTTCTGCGGATGTCCCGGCGGGTGTAACGCCTGTGGTCCGTCTGTCGCAGCACCCAGCACTCCGGCGCTCCGCCGTAGAGCAGATAAGTCTGAAAACGCATCTCTATGAACATATAGGTCTCTCCGCCGATCTCCTCAATAGTGTAGGCATTGCGGCTCTGTTGTCTGGGATAACCAAAGGAGGTCAGAAGATACCCCTTGGTCCAGCCGAAACACCAGTACCACTCCCCCTGGGGCAGGAAATATAATTCTCGGATGTGCTGACTGCCCGGCTGGGTCTTGGGATGCCCCGGCAGGAATTGCTCTCTGCTGGGCAGCACGTCCACCAGCTCCCAGTGACCGATGACACGCTCGTCATTTTCAAACTCCACCTGAATATCGTCGTTGCGGGGTGGCTGCGGGGCGGCGGAAAGCCTGCACACAGGGAGTTTGATTTCCGTCACGCCGTCCTCATAGGCAATCTGATAGGTAGGTCCCGTGATCTGGCAGTGCTGCTCCTCCAGGTGCTGGTGCAGCGCCACAACAGCCTGGTCGTATTCGCCCTGACCGCAGATCAGGCAGGCTGTCTCATCGGGGAAACGCACGGTTGTCGCGGAGACCGGCAGGGTTTCCCCGGCGCATATTCCATTGGCACCGGTCGGTTCAAGCTGCAGCCCAGAGGGCAGTTCTCCGGAGATTTCTACCCCCAGCCCCACATCAAAGCAGCCGCTGCGGTACTCGGTCTCATAGTCGATCACGACGGTTCTGTCCCCCTGAATCTCCCGGGGTAGGATTTCCCGCAGGGCAGCCAGCACACGGTGACTGTGTTCGCGGTCGGTCAACAGCAATCTGACATAGGCAATATGGATTTCTTCGCTTTTGCGAATAATGATATTATACATGGTTTTTTCCTCCTTCAAGGCGTCGGAGAGTCTGCGGAGTGTGGCTATGCGCTGTCTGGTCCGGTCCAGAAACGCATTCAGTTCCCGCTCCTTGTCCGTTAGCATTCCGGCCAGCTCCCGCTCCGAAAGTTTCTGCCCATCCCGGATCTCTTCCAGTGTAAATCCCAACTCCTTCAGAGCCAGAATGCGATAGCAGTCCGAGAGCTGCGCTGCGCTGTAGTAGCGATAGCCTGTGAGCGCGTCGATCTCCTCCGGGCACAGGATTCCCTCGCTGTCATAGTAGCGCAGCGTTTTTACCGAAATGTTGCAGAGCTTGGATAATTCACCGATCTTATACATACAGACGCATACCTCTTTTCCGTGCGCATCTCCGGCGCACAATCATACAAAGCGCTTTGTACTTTCATATATATCATTACAGCCGGGGGGAGAGTCAATCCCTTTTTGCAAATTTCATTCCAATCTGAGTGCCCGCCGAGACGGACAGATGGGAGTTTGTGCGAGTAGCGATAAAAGTGTACGCAGTTGACATTGTGTACACTTTTGCTATACTATAAAGACAGGTTCGCAGCATATGACGTAAGTGAGGAGCAAATCAGTGGAGAGAGAGAAAAGATCCGGAAAAAAGGAGACGTGGCGCCAAAAGAGCGTCGGCGAATGGCTGCTGTGGGCGTTGACCGCAGCGTATGGCCTTGCCTGCCTGTATCTGTACTATATGCAGTCTGTTCAGCCGCTGGACTACAACAACCGCTATTTTCAGTCGGATCTGCCCTACCATATCAGCATGATCGTGGAGGATGGCTGGTATTATAGTTTCACCGCTTACGTCTATCAGGCATTGTATTTTCTCTGTGGAGGGAGCACCGTTGGAATCGCTCTGTTTCTGGCTGCGGTGACGGTGGCCACTCTGCTGCTGACGGAGGTGCTGCTGCGCCGTATGGCCGGTATGCAGGGGAGAAACTGGATCACGATGGCGGCAGCTCTTGCTCTGAACCTGGTGATGCCTTTTTATCTCAAATGGGCGGGGAGTTATCGCTATGTGAGTTATCAGTCCGGCAACCTGTGGCACAATTCCACCTATCTGTGTATGCGTCTGCTGGCCCTGGGAGCGCTGCTGTACTATCAGGGGCTGGCAGAGGAGTACCGGGAGAAAATCACTGTGAGACAGTGGTTTGTTTTTGCTCTGCTCTTAGTGGTATGTACCGGTGTGAAACCCAGCTTTCTAACGGTCTTTGCCCCGGTGCTGGCTCTGAAACTATTGTGGGACCTGTGCCATGGGGTGCGCTTTAAGCAAGTGTTTCTGCTGGGGGCGGCGGTGCTGCCCGCCTGCGGCGTGGTGTTGTGGCAGAACATGGTGCTGTTTGGGGAGGATACGGGAAACGGCATGACCTTTGACCCATGGTACACCTTTTCCCTGCATGCCGACAGGCCAAAGCTGGCGGTGCTCTGTTCCTTGGCTTTTCCGCTGGTGGTGCTGGGCGCCAGCCTCATGACTGCAACAAAAAGGGAGTGGCAGCAGCTGGGAGTAATTCGGGAAGATGTCTGGCCCGGGGGCATTTACCGGCTTCGCTTAAACCGCATATATCTTTTCAGCTGGCTCATGGCGCTGGTGGGATTTGCGGAAGCCCTGTGCCTGGTGGAGACGGGAGGCCGCTCCCGGGACGGGAATTTCCTGTGGGGATATCTGTTTGCCCTATTTTGGCTGTATGTGGTGAGTCTGGTCAAGTGGCTGTCCCTGCGAAATGTGGATATAGTTCTGCTGACGCCGGAGGGCGGCCATTTGCAGCGGGTTCGGCTGACTCTGGTCCGGGCGTCCTGTATATTGGCGGGGCTTGTCCTGTTGTATCAGCTTTTCTGCGGAGTGTTCTTTTTCATAAGACTTTTGAGCGGCGAGACATATTTTATGATGGGATAGGAGGACTATACCGTGAAATATATTATCAACCAGGATAATTACCATACCTTTGAGAGGCTGGCGGTGAACCGGCTGGCTCCCAGGAGTTATTTCATCCCGTATCCGAACAGGGAGCAGGCGCAGGAGGTCAGTCTGCGGCAAAAGCGATATGCGTCTCCCAAGGTGGCCTGTTTAAGCGGTCAGTGGGATTTTCATTTCTATGCCCGGCCGGCGCAGATGCCGGACATTCTGGACACGCAGGAGGTGGACTGGGAGAAGATTGCCGTGCCTGGCTGCTGGCAGTTTCAGGGCTACGACCGTCCCTTCTATGTGAATACCCGTTACCAGTTCCCCTTTCAGCCGCCCCGGATTCCCACCGTGGGCAAAGTGGGGCCTGTTTTCACCTGGATCGGGGCGGATCAGGGCACTGTTCCCCGGCGTAAGAATCCCGGTGAGGAATACAATTTCGTGGGGGTTTACCGACATTTTTTCCGGGTGGACGATCCCCGAAAGAGACATGAGATATCTTTTCTGGGGGTGGCCAGCTGCGTGGATCTGTATGTGAACGGCTGTTTTGTGGGCTACTCGGAAGGATCTCACAATATGGCGGAGTTTGACGTGACGGATTATCTGTGTCAGGGGGAGAACGAACTGCTGGCTGTAGTGCATAGGTGGTGCAACGGCTCCTATTTGGAATGTCAGGATATGTTCCGCAACAACGGAATTTTCCGGGATGTGCTGCTGCGGGTCTGCGAGGAGAGCGATATATGGGATATTGCCTGGCAGACGGCATACAGGGAGTCCTCTCAGACTCCGGGAACGGTATATGACGCAACTGTCATTGCCACATTGTACGAGGATGGCCCGGTGCGGTTCACGCTGGAGGGACATGGGATCTGTCTGCAGATGGAGGGGCAGTCCCGGGAGCATGTGGCCCAGATAACCTTCTCCGATCTGGCTGTCAGAGAGTGGAATGCGGAGGAGCCGGTGCTGTACGATCTGTATATAGAGACGGAGAGCTGTTGTGTCAGGGAGAGAGTGGGCTTTAAGCGGGTGACAACGGCGGGAAAGGTGTTCCGCATTAACAACAGTCCGGTGAAACTCCATGGGGTCAATCACCACGACACCAGCCCCACTGGCGGCTACACCATGACTTTGGAGGAGATAGAGAGAGATATAGCCCTCTGCAAGGAGTACAATATCGACACCATACGCACCTCCCACTACCCTCCGGACCCTTATCTGCTGGAGCTGTGCGATGAACAGGGAATCTATGTGGTGGACGAGGCCGATCTGGAGACTCACGGCAGCTGGTCCCACAGATTGCCGCCCAACTACAACCATATCAGCGACGACCCGGCCTGGCGGCTGCATTACCTGGACCGCGCCCGCAGGCTGTTTCACCGTGACAAGATGCACACCTGTATCGTCATGTGGAGCCTGGGCAACGAGTCCGGGGGCTGTTACAACACCGACAGGATGTATCATTATCTGAAAAAAAGAACCAATCTGCCCATTCATTATGAGGGAGTGATTCACTCCCGGCGCAGGGCCTATGACGTAGGCAGTGAGATGTATCCTTCTGTGGAGAAGGTGCGCCAGGTGGGCGAGGGGACCCGGAATATCCCCGAGCTGTGTGACAGGCCCTATTTTCTCTGTGAGTACGCTCATGCCATGGGGGTTGGTCCCGGCAATGCGGAGAGCTACTGGCAGGAGATTTATCGCTATGACAATCTCATGGGCGGCTGTGTGTGGGAGATGGTGGATCATGCTGTACTGCACGGGGACGGCAGCTACACCTACGGCGGCGACCATGGAGAGTGGGAACATGACGGGAACTTCTGCGTGGACGGGATTTTCTATCCCGACAGAACGCCTTCTACGGGCGCCCGGATCGTCCGCTTTCTCTATCGGCCTATCCGCGTGACTCATATGGAGGGGAATCTGTATGAAATATTCAACACCACGGGCTTTACGCCGGGCAGCCGCTATGTGCTGCGCTGCAGATGGAGTGACGGCAGGGAGGCGGAGGTGATACCCATGGCAGGTCCTCAGGAGCGGAAATGTATTCGTATTCTGCCCAAGGAGGAATGGTCGGGGGAAGACTACAGGCGGATTGAGCGAAATCCCCGGCAGGAGCTGCTGCTCACTGTCACCACGATAGAAAAAAGCACCGGGAGAGAGGTGGCGGTGGAGCAGATCACTCTGCGGGAGGCGGCGTTTCCCAAGCCCGCCCGCAACAGCCAGCGACCGCTGCCTCCCATTCTGCGGATGGAGGATGGGCGCTTGAATCTGTGTCTGGGGGACAGCGAACTGACGGCGGCAGCCCCCTATACCATCCTGTTTAGGGCGCCCACGGACAATGATGTGGACCTGCTGCAGCGTTCCACTATGTCAGGTTTCACGGACCAGAGAGAAGAAATTCTGAGCGTTGACCGCACGGAGCAGCAGCTGAAGGTGAGAACCCGCATTGTCTGCAAAGCGGGCAGCTTTCTGTGCACAGATACCTACGAGTACTGCAGCCAGGGCATTCTGGTCACCAGCAGACTGCGCTGCCAGAGGGGAAACGGAAATCTGCCCAGGTTCGGCAAGGCTTTCCGGCTGGATGAGAGCTTTGACCGCGTGACCTATTATGGAAGAAACGGGGAGTCCTATGCGGATATGAAGGAACATACCCAGATCGATATGGTCTCCTGCCATGTCAGTGACATGACAGAGCCGAATATCAGGCCCCAGGAGAGCGGCAACCGCTGCGACTGTCAGTGGGCCGGCGTCAGTGACGGAAAGCTGCAAGTCAGTTTCCGGGCTGTGGATTGTCCCTACGAGCTGGGAGTCAAGCCCTACAGCGACAGGGAATTGCTGGCTATGAGGCACAGGGAGGATGAGAAAACTACAGGCACCTATGTGACCATATCGGCCTTTCAGATGGGAATAGGGACAGGCAGCTGCGGCCCGTCCACCGCGCCGCAATACTGCCGGTCCGTGGAGGGGGAGTATGTGCTGCGCTTTCTGATAGATGTGGAGGAGATACAGTGACGCTGTAACAAAATCTTTCATAAAAATTAAGATTTAGACAGTGGACAAAGATTTGATTTAGCGATACAATAAAAAAGGCAATAACGTAAAAGAACCACAGAAAGGAAATGATACGGATGAAAAAGATAAAACTAATGACCGCTGCTTTGCTGACGGCCTGTGTTCTGGCAGGCTGTGGAGGAGAGCCGGAGGAGCCTACAGGAGCTACCATTCCCCAGGCCAGACCCATCGAGGAGAGTACACAGCCCGTGGAGTCTCAGACTCCCGAAAGCTCCGAAGAGTCACAGGAGGGTTCCGTTGCCGCCGCCACGACGACGATTGAGAACAGAACCGTGGTGGACGGCAAGCTGCAGAGCTATCTGACAGGTGAGTGGAAGGACGAGACAGTTGCCCGCCGCCGCAGCATGGCAGTTATGATTCCCAACAATAAGCCTGCCATGCCCCAGTATGGCATCTCCCGGGCCAGCATCATCTACGAGGCGCCTGTGGAGGGACGAATTACCCGTCTGATGGCTTTCTTTGAGGACTATGATGATCTGGACCACATTGGACCCATTCGCAGCAGCCGTGACTATTATGTGTACGAGGCTATGGGTCTGGACGCCATCTACTGTAACTGGGGTCTGGCGATCCCCTATGTGGAGGATCTGCTGAGAAGCGATCAGGTGGACAATATAAGCCAGGCACTCACCGGTATACATAATCCCTCCGCGGAGGCGTTTGACAGACTCCCGAGGCCCGGATATAAGGATGAGTACAGGGGATATATGTTCATTGACGGCTATAACAAGGCTGTGGAGCGTCACGGCTACGCCAAGGAATATGATTCCAGTTTCCGGGGCGCATTCTTGTTTGCCAACGACGGACACCGTGCGGAGTATGCAGATAAGCCCGACGCCGTTAAGATCTACCCCGGCGGTACCAACAGCAACTCCGGCGGCTATGGCAATGCCCGCCCCTGGTTTGAGTACAATGCGGATGACGGCCTCTACTATCGGTTTCAGTACGATGCGAAACAGATTGACGAGCTGAACAACGAGCAGCTGACCGTCAGCAATGTGGTGTTCAAGGTCTGCGATGGTCTGGTGAGAGATAAAAACGACTACATGTTCTTTACGACTTACGGCAGCAACGAGGCGTATGTGTTTACCAACGGCAAGGTCATCAAGGGAACCTGGTCCAGGGATAATGTGGATGAGCCGACACGCTATTATGACGAGAACGGCAATGAGATTGTATTGAATCAGGGAAAGACCTGGGTGTGCAATATCTGGTCTGATTACAAGGACTTGATGAATTGGGAATAATGGAATCCAATTGATGAAAAACGGGGCTGTAGAGAATTTCTCTACAGTCCTTTTTATGGCAAAAACTAAGTGTTTTTGGGGGCAATCCCATAAGAATTCAGCGGATGGAATGACAGTTTCATGTTAAAATACAGGATATGCAGATATTTGGGAGCAGTATTGACGGAGAAAAGAATATGAAAGTAAGCGGTAAAAAAATTAACAGGAACTTGATTCTGCATGGAAATATGATTCATGCCATTCTGTCGCTGGCCATACCGGTGGTTATCAACAGTTTCCTGCAGACCATGTACAACCTGACGGACACCTACTGGCTGGGGAAGATCGGCACGGCGCAGCTGGCGGCTATCAACCTGGTGTCGCCGGTTCAGAATATTATCATCAATTTCGGCAGCGGCATCACCGTGGCCGGTTCCGTGCTGGTGACGCAGTATATCGGGGCGGGCAAAAAGGAAGATGCCCTCAAGATGGCCAACCAGATTTTTGCCGCCGCCATGTTATTTTCTCTGGTGTGTGCCACGACTTGTTTTCTGGCAACGCCCGGAATCGTGACCTGGCTGGGTGCGGATGCGGAGACCTATGGACACAGCCTGGTCTATCTGCGGATCGTGATATGGGATATGCCGTTTTTGTTTATAGTCAATCTGTTTTCCGCCATTCATCAGGCCCAGGGAGACACGGTGCGCCCTATGTTCCTGAATCTGGGGGGCATTGTGCTGAACCTGTTTTTGGACCCGCTGTTTATCATGGGATTCGAGATGGGAGCCGGGGGTGCGGCGGCGGCCACGCTGTTTGCCAAGATGGTGCCCGCGGCAGTCGCCTTTTTTCTGCTGACCAGGCCCGGGCAGGAAATCTGTATCGACAGAAAACACATGGGTTTCGAGAGGGAGAAACTGGCACTGATCTTAAAGATCGGACTGCCTGCCGCCATTGGCGGCAGCACCATGCAGTTGGGCTTTCTGCTGATGAGCCGCAATGTGTACGCCTATGGCACCCAGGCCATGGCGGCCTATGGGATAGGCAACAAGGTCAACAGCCTGATCACACTGCCCAGCAACGGTATCGGTTCGGCCACCTCCACGATTGTGGGGCAGAATATCGGCGCCCGGCAGCAGGACAGGGCGGAGCAGGGCTATAAAATTTCCATGCGTATTTGTGTTGTATTTTTGTTTATAGGTGGTATGATATTATCAAGAAAGCCGATCTCCACCGCCATTGTCAGCATATTCAGCGATGACGGGGAGGTGATCGCCATGGCTGCCGATTTCCTGAGCATTATGGCATTCTGGTGCTTTTCCAACGGAGTGTACAATACTACCATGGGATTGTTTCAGGGCACGGGACATACGGAGGTTACCATGGCGGTGGATGCCAGCAGACTGTGGGTGTTCCGTTTCCTGACCCTCTGGGTATGCGGAGCACTGCTTGGCATGGAAGTGCGCAGCGTGTGGTATTCTGTGGTGGTCAGCAACGGAATATCCGCCGCGATCCTGTATCTGCTGTACCGTCTGGGCATCTGGAAAAAGGTTAAGATCAAGCTGAGGCCGGAGGGTGATGGAGAAAGTGAGACACAGGGGACAGAAGAGAGGGCATAGAGCCTTATGGGTATATGGGATATGGACATTGTCGGTGGTACTGGTGAACCTGGCCGCCGCTCTGATTCCGGGGCTGAGTGATTGGTATATCCGGCATATTTTTCCCGTGTGGGTAAACACATATGGACGGCTGATGGATATTTTCCCCTTTTCTGTGGGAGAATGGATGCTGGCGGCCGGCGTGGGGCTGGTATGTATGGCATTGGCGCTGGGGCCGGTATCGGGGCTGGCGCTGGCGGCTTGCTGGCGTCGGGGACTGGTATGGATTCGCCGCTACTATGTCTTCTTTGTGTGGACGCTGCTGGCCGTGTGTACGGTCATGACGCTGAACTGCTCTCTGTTGTATCATGCAAGTACTTTTTCCGAACAGTATTTTCCCCACGCCCGGGAGAGCTATACCCTGGAGGAACTCATTGAGCTGCGGAATATGGTGGTGGAGAAATGCAATGTCCTGTCTCTGGAGATGGAGCGGGATGAGGAGGGGAATATCCTGTATAATGGGAGTGCCCGGGATATGCAGGAGGAGGCCATCCGCGCCATGCGGCAGCTGGGTCAGAGCTATGACCAGTTGGACGGCTATTATCCCCATCCCAAGCCCTTTGCCGCCTCGGATTTTTTTTGCCAGCAGTATATGCAGGGCTATTATTTCCCCTTCTCCATGGAGGCAAACTATAATGATGTGATGTATATTATGAACAAGCCGGACACTTTTTGCCATGAGCTGGCTCATCTGAGAGGGTATATCTATGAGGACGAGGCCAATTTTATCAGTTTTCTGGCCTGTATTCAGTCCGACAATGCTGTGTTTGAATACAGCGGGTATCTGGCTGTGTTAAACTATCTGGATAATGATTTCTACAAGGCCGTGGGCAAGGACCGGGAGCGGTATCTGGCCCAGCCCCGGATATCGTCCCAGGTGACGGCGGACAATGTGTTTGTGACGCAGGAGGAGTGGGAGCGAATCAACGGAAAGGCTCTCATTGACACGGAGACGGTGGATCAGGTGTCGGACGTGCTGCGGGATACCAGCCTTAAGGCTTTTGGTATCAGCGACGGGGTACTCAGCTACAACCGGGTGGTGCAGCTGCTTTTGGAGTGGTATTATTTATAAATGTATTAATAAGTCAAGTTTTGATTTACAAATTTTCCTATATGGTTTATAATCTTATGGTATTTCACATTCCGATAAAGAGTCTGCGGCCGCCGGGAGCGTAATCCGGCATTGTGCGGCGCAGTACTGCGGAGGCATCCCGCGATATGCACAGCGGGCAGGATTTGGAAGGCGTATCTGTATGATTGTAGTTGACCTGATAAAGAAATTATTGAAACGTGGCGCAGAATCCGCGAAATTTAAATACAGTTTGATTATCAGCATGATTGGAATGGTGCATGTCTGCCTGGTGGTCTTTTTTTGCGTTTTGCACATTGTTCCCATGGCCCTGCTGAATACAGGCAGTGTGCTGGTCTATGTGACCTGCTTTTGGGCAATTCGCCATGACAAGAGCATGCGCATGGTGTTTTATGCCACCTATCTGGAGATCATTGTGCAGTCCTTTGCCGCCACACTTTGTATCGGCTGGCGTTTTGGTTTCCCGCAGTATGTGATCGCTCTGGTTCCCTTTGGTTATTACATGTGCCATGCTTTGCTTGACAAAAGGCGCAGATATGTGATCGCCACAGTGTTGGGGGTGATTGCTCTGATCTCCTTTGTCAGCTGCAGGGTGCTGTCCATGTATTTTGGCGCGCTGTATCAGTTGAACGTGCCGGAGGCCGTGGAACTGGGAACATATATTTTTAACTCCCTCTGTAATTTTGGTTTTTTGTTTATAATCACGGTGATTTTTCTCGTGGAGATACAGACGGCTGCCAATCAGCTGCAGAGACAGAACGAAATATTGGACACCATGGCCCATATTGACCCGCTTACGGGACTGTACAACCGCCGCAGCATGCACACGTTTTTAAACAGTGCTCTGGAGAGTGAGTCCTTCTGCCTGGTCATGTGCGATATTGACGATTTTAAAAAGATCAATGACACCTATGGACATGATACGGGGGACAATGTGCTGAGAGAGATTGCCCGTATGGTACAGAGCCAGATGGGCCAGCATGACCGCGCCTGCCGCTGGGGCGGGGAGGAAATGCTGCTGCTCATTCACGGCGACCTGGAGCAGGCCTGTCAGATCGCTGAGGGTATCCGCAATGCGGTGAATGATTTTGCGTTCTGCCTCAAGGGGCAGAGCATACACTGCTCTATCACGATCGGCGTGGCGTTGCATCAGGAGGGAGACGGGATTGACCACACCATCACCCAGGCCGACAACAATCTGTATTACGGAAAGCGCAACGGCAAAAACAGAGTCGTGTCGGATTTGGAGCTGAAAACGGGGTAGAAGATGAAATAAATAAAAAAAATTGGAAAAGGTATTGACAATCCGAGGCGTGGCATGTAAAATAACCAATGTTGTGACAGATTACCGCCTCAACGTTTGTATGCGGGTGTAGTTCAATGGTAGAACACCAGCCTTCCAAGCTGGATACGTGGGTTCGATTCCCATCACCCGCTCTCATAACCCTTAAGTCTGTGTATTTGCGCGAGTGGCTCAGCGGTGGAGCACCTCCTTGCCAAGGAGGGGGTCGCGGGTTCGATTCCCGTCTCGCGCTCTCTGCGACAATTAGGAGCTCCGTCATGGGCGGTGTTTCGCATACTGTTTTCTTGATTCAGTGACGCACGGTATCGTGTATCACTTTTTTTGTGTAAAATAAAATTTCTCTTTGTTGGCGAAAACCTAAACAAAATAGCCCGCGAGAGACGGACATACTAACAAGACGAAGACATTAGAAGATATAAGATCCTTCTTCAAATTCGTCTTCGTCAAGGTCGTCATTCTCGGTAAGGAAGTAATGCATGTCGAGCAGGTCGGAACCAGTCATGTTTTTTCGGTTTTTTCTTGTAGGGATGTTTCCATGTTGTCTAACGCATACTCGCAAGCTTGTATTACGAAACCCGAAAATGTAGTATTTTGTCCTATTAGCGCTTTTTCAATTTCATTAATCAAAGGGACAGGAAATCGTATTGTTTTATTTTCTGTCTCTTTTTTATCGGGTTTTATTTGAAATGCCACTTTTTTTCCTCCTATTTCTTATAATTGTATTGCATATTGCCAATAAAATGAGCAATACATTTGTATTGCAAGATGTATTGCTAAATGATATAATGTGAATTGTAGAATTTGGGTTAGTCGAGGAGGTAAGGACAAATGAAAAAGAAACGAATGAGAGTTATTTGTATAGTGAGTGTTATGAGTATTTTGTTTACAAGCTGTTGCCTGTCACATGATTGGCAGGAAGCTACCTGCGTGAGCTCTAAAACCTGTTCAGAATGTGGAAAGATTGAAGGAGAAGCATTAGGGCATGCATGGCAGGAGGCTACCTGTACCGAACCAAAGGCTTGCTCCGTATGTGGAGAAACAGAAGGAGAAGCATTAGGACATGCATGGCAGGAGGCTACCTGTACTGAACCAAAGACCTGCTCTGTCTGCGGAGAGACAGGGGATAAAGCATTAGGGCATGCATGGCGGGAAGCTACCTGTACTGAACCAAAGACCTGCTCTGTCTGCGGGGAGACAGGGGATGAAGCATTAGGGCATGCATGGCAGGAGGCTACCTGCATCAAACCAAAGACCTGTTCTGTCTGCGGGGAGACGGAGGGAGAGACATTGGCGGCGCATGCATGGCAGGAGGCTACCTGCACTAAACCAAAGACTTGCTCTGTCTGTGGCGAATCAGAAGGCGAAACAATACCACATGACTTTAATGCTGAAGGAATTTGTTCAATGTGTCAGATGACAAAAATTGCATTAACATGGCAAAATGTTGGGGATTATCTTCATGCAACATACAGTTTGGAAAGTAGTGGTTCAAATTATCACATCACGGTAACCGTTGCACCTGTTTCCAGTAGTTATTCATTTCAAGACGCACAAGTTCATATCGGAATGAATTTATATGAAAATAACGGAACCCTATTATATGATGCGCCACTTGACCTCAACTTTGATGATTGTGAACAATTTTATGATTTAGATAATGAAGGTAATTTGACTATAGAAGGCCATTTTCCGAAAAATTATAACCTTGATGATTTGCGTCCCATTCAAATTTACGATGCCAAAGGATTTTGTATAAAAAACTAACAGTGGAGGTAACAACAAATGAAAAAAACTATTTTATCTATTTGTACTATGGGAATTGTGAGCATTTTACTTACGGGCTGCTGTTTATCACATGAATGGCAGGAAGCCACTTGTACAACTCCCAAAATTTGTGTCAAGTGTGAAAAAACAGAAGGAGAAGCATTAGGGCATGAATGGCAGGAGGCTACTTGTACTGAACCTAAAACCTGTTCTGTATGTGGAGAAACAGAAGGAGAAGCATTA
>JAAUZI010000052.1 GCA_014804645.1 Lachnospiraceae bacterium
ATCCTGACTAAACTTGAACTTTTGATAGATATAATCCGCCAGGGCTATCACCATGTAGACTGCGGCGATCCGAATGCCCAGATCTGTCACTGTCTCCGCCGCCAGGGATATCGCCTGCATCAGCGGCATGTCATACAGGTAATAGATAAATACCAGCTTATCCTTCAAAAAGGAATATGTGATATAAAGAATCAATACGATCTTTATAATGGCCTTCAGCAGCTCCACCAGAGAATTGACGGAAAAAATCTTTTTGATTCCCTTCAGCGGATTCAACTTGCTCAGCTTGGGTTTCAGCGGCTTGCCGGAAATCTTCCATTTTACCTGTGCCACATCGCCTACAAAAGCCACCACATAGCCGATCAGCAGAATGGGGAGAATGGTCAGCAGCACATTCGTCATCAGCTGATTGAACAGTATTCGCATTTCGGCCTGGGGCATCTCACCTCCCGCAAAAATCAGCGTCTGAGGAATGTTGTTGTATACCCCGTGAAACATCTCCAGGCACCGAGTACCTATAGTTCCTACATAGAACTTCAGAATCAAAAACAGACACATAAGTCCCGTGCAGTTGGCTATCTCCTTGCTCTTGGCTACCTGGCCTTCCTTTCTGGCATCTCTCAGCTTTTTTTCGGTGGCGGGTTCTGTCTTCTCTCCGCCCGGCCCGTCTTTTGCAAAGAACTGAAGATCGTATTTCAGTATCACATCAAGCCTCCCACAATAGCTACAATCGTCTCCTTCATCTGCTGGAAAATAAAGTTCGCCGCATCCGGCAGCATACTGGCGGACAGCAGCAGCACAGACAGCCCCACCATGATTTTCAGCTGAATACCCACCGCAAACATATTCATCTGCGGCGACACCTTGGCCAACACGCCCAGAATGGCATTCAGCATCAGTATCACACAGAAGATGGGCAGACATATCCTGAAACCTATAACAATATAGTCTCCCAGAAACTTTATCACGGAAACCAACAGTGAGTCCATTTTAAATATGGTCCCGTTTACCGGAATCAGCACAAAGGTATCCGCCAATGCGCCGAAGAGATACCGATACATGCCGCTGGCAATCAGCATCAGCATAACAACATACTGGTAAAATATGCCTGTAATGCTGGAGCTTTCCCTGGTGGTGGGATCCATCAGCGTCACCATGGACAATCCTGTCTCCATATCCGCTATATGTCCGGCGAAATTCACAATCGCGCTGCACATGCTGGTTCCCAGCCCTATCATCAGGCCGGTGATGGCTTCCCTCAGCACTATCGCTGAGTATCCGGCAATAGTGTTATACTCCACAGCGGGAGCAGGCGTAAGCGTCTGATACAAGAGCAGGGCCGTAAATATGGACAAAACCACTCGCACATGCCGAGGCGTGTTGTTCAGGCTGAAAAACGGCGCCACAAAGACAAAACAGCTCACCCTTGTCAATATCAGCAGAAAATATTCTAAATCATTCATGGAGAAAGAAAAATTAATCATTTATCTTACCCACTGACATATAATGCAAAATTGGACCACAGCTGTGTCATAAACTCAATCATAGTATTCATCATCCAGGGGCCCAGAAGTATCAGTGCCACAAAGATACCGAGGATCTTAGGCACAAAGGTCAAGGTCTGCTCCTGTATGGACGTCACCGTCTGAAAAATACTGACCAGTAAGCCGATACACAGAGACACCAGCAGTACGGGCAAGGATACCTTGAGAATCAGCATAAGCGCACTGCCTGCGATCTCCGCCACTCCTTCTACTGTCATAGATATCACACTCCTCTTTCCGTTTTGAACTGTTAGGCGCTAATAGAACGTTCTCACCAGATTCATAATCACCAGACTCCAGCCGTCCGCAAGCACAAAGAGTAAAATTTTAAACGGCATGGAGATCGTCGTCGGCGGCAGCATCATCATACCCATACTCATCAGCGTGGATGCCACTACCATATCAATGACAATAAAGGGAATATAAATAATAAATCCCATGAAAAATGCCTGTGTCAATTCCCCGACAATAAAGCTGGGTATCAATATCGAGGTGGGAATTTCGCTCAATGTCACTCCGTCCCACTCCTGTCCCGCTATATCCATAAACATATTTACATCCTTGGTCTTCGTCTCCTGATACATAAATTCCCGAAAAGGCTGTATTCCTGCTTCAAACGCCTCCTCCTGAGTGATCGTCCCCTCATCAAGAGGAACAATTGCCTCGTTATAAACCCGTTCCAGCGTGGGCTGCATGATAAAAAGCGTCAGGAAAAGCGCAATTCCAATCAATACCTGATTGGGCGGCGCGGACTGCGTATTCAACGCCGCTCTGGTGAAATGCAGCACAATGATAGTGCGGGTATATGCCGTGAGCGTAAGCAGCAGCGTCGGCGCCAGCGCAATCAAAGTCAGAATTATCAGTATCCGCAGCATGCCGTTGACCTGCCCGTTCCCATTGTCGATGCTGATTACGAACCGGTTCTGCACATTCAACTCCTGTAGCTGCTCCGGGTCCTGAATCTCTCCGGCACCATACCGGATTGTAGACTCGTCTGTGGAACCGGTGGACTGATCATCCTCCATAGCATAGACAGTGAGATGAGTATGAATACACAATATGCCTACCGTAATCAGCAGGCATATTAAATACAGGATATTCCTTTTCCTCTTATAGTTATTGGTCAAAGCCATCCGTCTGTTCTCCCTCCGGTTTCTGCAGGGATGTCTCCCGGTGCAACACGCTGTCCAACAGCTCCTTGAATCTCATTCCCTGATTCCCGGACATATCTCCCTTACGTATCTGCTCCTTCGGAATCTGGCACAGCATCGTCACCGTATCCTTGCACACTGCAATGGCCACATAGGTATCTCCCAACCGTACCAGCTGAATATATTTGCCCGCAGTAATCTGAGCGGTCTCCAATACCTCAATATTGCTCCCCACACTCTGAGATTTCTGATAGCGAGCAATATATTTGGTCACCACCGCCGTAATTGCAAGCACCACAACAAAAACCACCAGCACAGCAATCAGCTGTGCATAGCCGTCTACACCTGTCATCAGCATCAGCCAACTACCTTCTTGACTGCCTCGATAACACGATCCGCCTGGAAAGGCTTTACAATAAAGTCCTTGGCACCGGCCTGTATGGACTCGATAACCATCGCCTGCTGTCCCATAGCGGAACACATGATCACGGTAGCTCCGGGATCAGAGGACTTAATTGATTTCAGCGCAGCAATACCGTCCATCTCCGGCATGGTGATATCCATCAGCACCAGATCCGGTTTCAACTCGGCATACTTCTCCACTGCCTTGGCGCCGTTCTCGGCCTCTCCTACTACATTATAGCCATTCTTACTCAGGATATCCTTGATCATCATCCTCATGAACGCCGCATCGTCACAAATCAAAATATTTTTTGCCATATCTTCCTCCATTTTCTGTGATATCTTTTTTTATTTTATTATTTCAGTAACCTTGATACCGAAACATTCTTCTATCACTACGACCTCGCCCTTTGCTACAAACTTACCGTTCACCAGCACATCTATAGGTTCTCCGGCAATCCGGTTAAGTTCAATAATTGTACCCGGTGCAAAATCCAAAATGTCCGAAATCGACTTGGTGGTTCTGCCCAGTTCCACCGTGACCTCCAACGGCACATCCATGATCAGACCAATATTTTCGTTGCTGGGCATTGCCGTCAGATCTCTGGAAAAGTTCTGGAATTGTGCCGGCTGAACATTTACCTGCATCGGCATTTGCCCGTAGGGATTGTAGCCCATCATTTGAGGCTGCATTCCCATCATTTGCGGCTGCATTCCACCCATCATCTGAGGCTGCATTCCACCCATCATCTGAGGCTGCATTCCGCCCATCATCTGAGGCTGCATTCCCATATCCGGTGCGGGTGCAGGTGCAGGAGTCGGCGCCGGTGCGGGACTCGGTGCAGGTGCAGGTGCTGCTGGTGCAGGCTCGGAGCCTCCCATCTGTGTACCAATAAATGTATCCACTATCCTCTTGGCAAATTCAACGGGATACAACTGCATGATATTGCTGTCCACCAAATCGCCGATCTGCATGGAGAACCTGACCTTCACAAAGGTTCCGCCCAAAAACGGTGACAATGCTGATCCATCCTCAAATTCTGCTAAATCCAACAGGTTAGCACTCGGCGGGCTGATATCAATCATGGTTCCCAGCATGGTGGAAAGCGATGTGGCCGACGATCCCATCATCTGGTTCATAGCCTCCGAAATAGCACTTAAGTGCAGCTCGGTAATCTCACCCTCCTCCGCATTGGTTCCGTCACCGCCCATCATCAGATCGGTGATAATCTTCACATCCCTGTCCTTCAGCACCAGAATATTGGTGCCGTCCAGTCCCTGGGTATATTTGATCTGTATGAACACGCAGGGCCTCTCATACTCGTCAAGCATACTTTTCCATCTGGCCAGAGATACCACAGGAGTGGTAATATTCACTTTCTGGTTGACCAGCGAATAAAGCGTTGTTGCCGATGAACCCATACTGATATTGGCCACTTCGCCGATCGCGTCTTTCTCTACCTCCGACAATAGGGTTTCGTCTACAGGTTCCGCACTGCCCGTATTGCCCGCCTCACTGGAACCGGAGTCTGCAGAAGCATCGCCGTCACCGCCGGCAGATAGATCCATACCGTTTAGCAGGGCATTTATCTCGTCCTGCGACAGCATTCCATCTCCTTCCATGTCTTCCTCCATTCTGCTGCCCTGACGGCAGCCCTTTTTTCCTAAAGCTTTTCCCGGTTATTCGTCTTCATGAATCACCACGGTTATTCATCTTCATGAATTACCACAGTTATTCATCCTCGTGAATCACTGTAGTGACCCGCACTGCATAGGTGTCATTGCTGGCGCCAGGAAGCGCTGTAAATTTCTTGATATTGCCCACATATATATCCATCTCGCTGTCTACCTTGGTATTCAGCCGGATACAATCCCCCACCTGCAGTCCCAAAAAATCCGATACGGAAATACTGCTCTTACCCAGCACAGCCTTCACCGGTATATCTACCTTGCGAATCAGGGTCTCTATGTATTCCTCGTAGTTCTGATCCTTGTTCTCCTGCATGGTCGAATACCAGTACTTGGTATTCAGCTTATCCATGATATCCTCCAATGTGGGGAATGGGAGACAGATATTGATATATCCCTCCACGTCGCCGATCTTCATGTTCAGCGTGACGATAGCCGTCATATCCGTGGGGGTCACTATCTGGGCAAACTGAGGATTGGTCTCCAGCCTGCTCAGCATTGGTGACAACTCTATTACATTTTTCCAGGGATCGCGCATCAGCTGCGTAAACAGCACCATCATCTTCTCAATAATGGTCATCTCTATATCCGAAAAGCTCCTGCTCTTCTCCAGAGGTACACCGCTGCCTCCCAGCATGCGGTCAATCATGGCGTATCCCAGATTTGTGGACAACTCCACTATGATATTACCATTAAGGGGCTGAAAATTCAATATCCCCAGTATAACCGGATTGGATAATGCATTGATGAACTCCGAAAAGGTAACTGTCTCGGAGCTGGATACTGAAATCTGCACATTCTTGCGCAGATACACCGGCAAATTGGTGGAAATCAACCTGCCATAGTGCTCATAGATAATCTCCAGTGTCCGCAGATGTTCCTTGGAAAACTTGGCCGGACGGTTAAAATCATAGTTTTTAACCTGTTTTTCCTCTTCATCCTGCATCTTATCTACGTCTAATTCGCCGGCCGACAACGCTGCCAATAGGTTATCTATTTCATTTTGCGATAATACCTCGCCCAAATCTTCTCACCTCCAGTCTGCTCTACCTTCTGACGGAGGCAATTACTGTATCTGTCTGCTGCTGATAGCTACACCGTAAATGAAATCCTTATCAAACAGTTCTTTCACCCTGTCCAGAATCTCATCCCTGATGTCTTCAAAGTTATTGGTGCATTCCGCAACGGTATGTTCGCTTACAACACTGGTAATCGTATCCTTGATCACACTGGCATAAGCACCGGCCGCCACATCCTCGCCGTAAGTCTTATACCCCTTTTCCTTCGTGTTCATGGAAAAGGCTATTCCGTCAAGCACAAGATAATGGGGTTTACCATCATCACCCTCCACATTAAGCAGCGGAATGGTCATCTTCCCATCCAGATTCCAAAAGGCCAGATCCGACATGGGTACTTCCTTCGTCTCCTCCGCCCCGGGCTGTTCCAGCTCCAGGTTCAGGATGGACGCTACACTGTTCACCAGCGCGGCTGTCTTTTTGTTGGTGCTCAGTACACTGAACATCATCACTGCTGACAGGATCACATTTACCAGCACAAGGGCCAGCACCAATACTGACAGTAAATTCTTCTTCATCGCTAAAACCGTCCCTTCTATTCCATATATTAAGTAGGAGAATTATAAATCCTGATTTCAACCCTTCTGTTCTTCGCCCTGCCGATATCCGTTCCGTTGTCCGCCACAGGCACATACTCTCCCCGTCCCGAGTGCTTGATCATGGCCGGGTCCAGAGAACTGTGTTCCATCAGATAGTCAAATACGGACAAGGCTCTGGCACTGCTAAGTTCATTGTTGTTGGCATACTGCGCATTGTGCATGGGCACATTGTCCGTATGTCCCTCGATCTCAATAATGCTTCCCCCATACCGCTCCAAAATCGCGCCGACATAGTCCAGTGCATCCTTTGCCTCATCCCGGATCGTCGCTTTGCCGGAATCAAACAGGAAAGCGCCCTTCAGAGACAAAAGTACATATTCCGAGGTAAAATTCACCTCAATCTGCTCTCCCAGGGCATTCTCGTTGATACCCTCCTGAATGCGCTCGGCCTTCTCCTCATTCTCCTGCAGATCCTGTTCCTCCATGGCCTCCTGCACCTTCTGAAAGAGTTCCTCCCGGGCCTCACCCTGGGCCTCATATTGTTCAAACTGATCCGACGTTGTCTCGCTGTCCGCATTCTTACCAGTGCTGTTGATATATTGATCCAGTTCGTTGAGCTGACTCACTCCGTTACTGATCAGAATGCCGTCACCGATGGCAGAGGCCCCTCCGTCCAGAACGCTGAACGCCGAGGATATGGACGCGACAAACTGTTGAAACTTTTCCTCGCTGATGCTGGACATGGAGAACAGCAACACGAAAAAGCACAACAACAGATTCATCAAGTCACTGAATGTAGCCATCCATGGCGCCAGCCCGGCAGGTGGATCTTCCGGCTTACGTTTTGCCATTACTCCTCACCTCCTGCCTCATCTCCGCCCTCGGTTGCCCTCTCCTTGGGAGCCAGGAAGGACTTCAGCTTTTCTTCAATAACACGGGGATTCTCTCCTGCCTGAATGGACAGAAGACCTTCCACCATGATCTCCTTCAACTGCATCTCCTGAGCGTTCTGTGCCTTCAGTTTGGCAGCTACAGGGGTACATATCCAGTTGGCAAGCACCGAACCATACAGAGTGGTAATCAGCGCCACGGCCATATCTCCACCGATCGCACTGGGGTCACTCATGTTGTTCAACATGTTTACCAGTCCTACCAGCGTACCAATCATACCCCAGGCAGGACCCATAGCCGCCAGGTCTCCCCAGAAACCAATCAGAGTCCTGTGACGAGATTCTATACTGACCAGCTCCGTCTCCATGATGCCTCGCACCAGATCCGGGTCTGTGCCATCCACAATCAAAAGGATACCTTTCTTTAAAAAAGGTTCATCCAGTTCCGCAGCCGCCTCCTCCAGAGACAGCAGACCTTCCTTACGGGCCACGTTGGACAAATCTATAATGCTCTTAATCATCTCCGACGTGTTCATCGATGAAGTCTTAAATATCAGTCTGATACTCTTAAGGCCATTTAAGAAATCCTGCATCGAGTAGCTGAGCATTATAGCGAAAAGCGCACCGCCGAATGTAATGACCGCCGATGGGAAATTCAGATAAGTCATTATGTCTGCATGGTTGGAGATAATTCCATACACCAGCATCACGAAACACATTATAAATCCAATAAGAGAAGCTATATCCACAAAAACCACCTAACCTTTGTACGCAAAATTATGTATCCGCAAAAATATCCCGTCTATATGATTTTACTAAATTTTTTATCTCTTGTCTACTTTCTTTTACAATTATTTTTTTTCCAGTTGTTAGTGTGACCACCGTATCCGGCGTTTCTTCCACTATTTCCAGCAAATCCGGGTTCACAAGAATTTTTTGTCCACTCAATTTTGTCACTTCAATCATATTCTTTTGCCCCTTTTAAGACACAACTCAAAGGGGTGTGCACCATATCTGGCGCGCAACCCCTTTGTTTCACTTATTAATTTTTTACACAGTCATAAGACTTATCTCTTCAGATTGGTAAGTTCCTCCAGCAGCGTATCCGACACTGTGATAATACGGCTGTTCGCCTGGAAACCTCTCTGCGTAGTGATCATCTCCGTAAACTCGGAGGACAGATCCACATTACTCATCTCCAACTGTCCGGAGGTCATATAGCCGCCGTCCGCGGTGATATCCACGCCGATACCGTCGAACTCACCGGAGTTCAGGGTTGCGGAATACAGGTTATCTCCGCTCTTCTCCAAACCGGAGGCGTTGGCGAACATGGCCGTCGCAATCTGTCCCAACAGCTTGGTCATACCGCTGTCGTAGGTGGCATAGATCATACCGTTGTCCTGAATAGTCAAGCCGATCATCTCGCCCACTCTGCGGCCGGTTCCCAAACTCTTCAAATCGCCCTTGCTGCAAGCGAGTGTGGAAGTGCCCTTCTTGTCGTAATTGGAACTTGTGGACATATCCACCGTGATATCGGAAAAATTGCCTCCCAATGCGCTTAAATTCAGAGTGAACGTGCTGTAGGCGGGGCTCTCCACGTTAATGCCGTTGAACTTACCGGTATCCGCGTCGTAGTTTACGATGATACCGTCAAAGACACGTCCGTCCATCTCTACAGTGTTGTCCGCTGCAGTCATCAGAGGGAACGCCGGTTCTGTGCCCTGTGTTGCGTTGTACAGCAGCTGAGGCATAGCCACATAGGTTTCAGTGCCATCTGCATCATTTGTCTGCTTTATGGCCAGTTTCAGGAACTCATCTGTGGAGCCCTCATATCCATGCGCCTTGGCAATATTATCTAATGCCTCACCCACGGTGACAGTTACACCATCTACGGTAAAACATTCATCAGTCAGAGGTTTCAAATTGCCATTGTCAAACATGGCCGCCAGATCCGCCAGTTGGGTGGCAGGAGTCGTAGCTGTCGTCAGCTTATTGCCATCCCATTTATAGGCCGTTGTATCCATGCCTATAGTGGTCTTCTTTGCCATGCTTCTGGGCTGCTCGGACAGTTTCACCAGGGACTTGACGTCCATCGTCTTTCCTTCCAAATCGGTTATATCCTTGCCTGTGGAATCCAGTATTCTGTCCAGTTCCAGACTGAACACATGCGGATTATCGGACTGTTTTATCACAAGTTTCGCAGTGTAGCTGTATCCCAGAGCATCATAGAAATTCAGATTTCTGGACAAACCGTTGATGCTGGACACATTCTTGTCGTTGCTGTCGATAACGCCGCTGATGACAGCCTGCGAGGTCGCCTCGGGGGGATAGGTCATATTGGCCTCATTCATGACGCGCAGCGCCGTAACCGTATCCTGCTTGATATCCTGGGTCTCCTCATCCACCTGCCAGCCCATGACATTGTAACCCGTGCTGGTCATAGCCAGATTGCCGGCTCCGTCCACGTAGAAAGAACCATCTCTGGTAAAATAGTTGGACACGCCGTTATTTACGATAAAGAATGCCTCTCCGGTGATCATGATATCAAAGGGATTGCCGGTGGACTGGGCGGAACCCTGCCCCGTGATATTAGTGTTGATGGCGCCGGCCTTTACGCCCAGACCGATCTGCCTGGCGTTGGTGCCGCCCACACCTGTGAGTGCGTTGGCTCCGCTGGCGCGCTTGGTAGTCTGGCTCATCAGCGCGCTGAATGTCATAGAGCTGGATTTGTACGCCGTGGTGTTGACGTTTGCGATATTGTTACCAATTACGTCCATCCTGGTCTGGTGTGTCTTCAGTCCAGACACGCCAGAATAGAGTGATCTCATCATAGTAAAATGACCTCCTGTTTTCTTGTATGACTCGCCGTATGGAACTCCTGTTCCAATCATCTCCTTCTATCATTCGGGAGATATCAGCCTCCGTTAAGGTCCGGCTACATAATTACGGCTCCGTCTATATTGGTAAATATGTTTTCGACTGCATCCTTGCTGTCCATGGCAGTGACTACGGTGCTGTTGGGGATGTTCACGATAAACGCCAGTTCATCCACTATCACCAGGGAATCCCTGATCCCCTTCTGTCCCGCCTTTCTGGTTCCGTCCATCAGTCTCTCCAGCTGCCCGTCCGTAAGATCAATGCCTCTCTGTCTGAGCCTCGCACTGGCATGCTTGGAAAATCTCAGGTTCTCATCGGCCAGTACCTTTTTCTGCAGTACCTCCTGGAAAGAGAATCCTTCGCCCGCCAGATTCTGTCTGGCAGCAATTCGTCCCCTTTGGCCCGTTGCCGACTCTTGCAGCTGCAGCGCAGTCAGGAATTCAGAATCCTGTATTCTCATATCTTCCTTCCCTTATCCTTTCTGCCTGTATGGCTCTGCATACCCTTTTACTCTGTGGCGTCAGTTCCTTCCGTCTCCTCGGATTCATCCGTCTCGTCGGATCCTTCCGTCTCCTCTCCTTTTGCCGCCTCCAGCGCCTCGGCAATCTTGCGGACTTCCTCGAGTCTCTCCACGTAGGCGTTCAGATCTTTCACCTTTTCGCTTGCGATAAAGCCCTTCTGATAATCTGACATATTATCATATGCCTCTTTCAGCTTGTCGATGGCCTCCGCCTCGTCCATGGAAATATTGGCAACATAGGGAAGTTTATTCATTTCGGTAATCCACTCCACTGCCAGATCGTAAGCCTCCAGATACTCCTTATCAGCCACGGTGTCCAGATCGTCCATAGCATACTGATTGCCCTCGATCGACAGATAAGCCTTGCCATTCTCGTAGGTCACATAGTCAACCTTGCCCTCCACATAATTGGTGTCACCGCTGGTATTGGTGGTCTTTATCCTTACATGTTGGCCCACCAGGGTGCTGGCTCTCTGCAGATCCATGCTGCCCGCCATATTCTGCAGCTGTTCCACCTGTGAGAACTGCGCATACTGACTAATAAATTCTGTGTTGGACGTAGGCTCCAACGGGTCCTGATACTTCATCTGCGCTACCAGCAACTGCAGAAACGCGTCTTTGTCCATGCCGCTGGAACTGCTGCTTGTTTTTTTCAGGGAACTCTCAGAGGCTGACTCCACGATCTTCCCATTTTCTACCGCTGCTACTAAACTCATAGTCTCACTCCTTTCCTCTTTTCGTCAAACCAGATAATCTACGGAATTGCCGTTGGCCGCCATCATCTCTGCTATGATCTGATCCGACTCCGTCAACTCTTCATCCGACTCCAGACCGCTCACATCCAGCCTTCTTCTCCTGGGCTTTTTGCTCTGCTCTTCCTCGCCTCTCTGCCGTCCCTGTTCCAGATTGTGCTCAAACTGGTGGGTCTCCACAGTAACTTCGATGGCCTCCACCTTGATATCCTGCTGCACAAAATTGTCTCGTAGAACAGCTATCTGATTCTCCAGAACGGTTTTGACCGCTTCCGACGTGGCCGTAATGTGCGCTGTCATAACGCCTTCCCTGGCCGAAATCTGTATGTGCAGTGTTCCCAGACTCTCCGGGTGCAGCTGCATGTTCAGCACCGTGTTCTCCGGCCTCACAGTCACCTTCATATAATCCAGAATCTGGTTCATGATCTGCTGGGAATCCGGCATCTCCGCATACGCAGCGCCTGTTTGAGTCGGCATTGCGCCAGTCTGTCCCACCGCCTGATTCTGAGCCTGAGCAGTGTAGTTCTGATAAAGAACCGGCCCTGTCACGCCCTGGCTGTGATCCTGCCGCGTCTCATGTCCCTTTTGTCTGCCGGGCCGTTCCTGGCTGTTTCCCTGCTGAAGATTCTCCGTCGCCCTGTCCGATTCCTGTACGGCCTGGCTGCTCGCGCTGTTCTCCAGACTCTCCAGCGCCTTTGACAGTCCACCTTCCTCTTTCAGCTCCTCCTCCAGCCCCCGGGTGATCTCCTGATACTCCTGGGTGATCGTCTGCTGGCTGCGATAGAGATTCTCGTCCGTCACCAGCGTCATGGAGTCCTCGGTGCCCGCAGCACTCAGAATCAACTGATTCACCGTCTCCGGCTGCAGGAGTTGAATGTCCGTGAACCCTTCGTCCTGCATCAACTGTTCCAGCTCCTGGGGGCTTATATTCAGCTGCTGCATAAGCAACTCCTGAATCTGCGCAATAGCGCTCTGCAATACCTCCATCACCTGTTCCAGTCCCTCCTGCGGCAGTTCATCCTCCGCCGATCCGTTCTTCGGCGAATCCGTCTCCGGCCGCTGCGATGTCTCCGCGGGTTTCGTCTGCTGCTCCTGTGCGGCAACGGTTCCCTCAGCGCCTGTTTCCCCGCCCGCAGCCTGCGCGGCCGTATTGGCCTCCGCCTCCTGTGGCGTCTCCTTCTGCCCTTGGGTCTTCACCGTTTCGCCTGTGGGAGTCTCATTCTGTCTCTGGGACTTCACACTGCTCTCCCTGGGTGTACCTGTCTTCTGCCTGTCAAGCACCTTGCCAAAATCCGCTTTGGATTCCGGCGCCTGCACCTTGTTCTGTCCGGTTCGATTTCCCGCCAGATAGTTCTGCACATTTGCAGGTATACTTGTCATCCACTCTACCTCCTTTCTGTAATTTTCAAAGTACTTTTTCTGCCTTTCAAGAACCGCACTTCCCAAAAAGACATATCTATTATCGGCATTTTCCCTTGTATACTTAAGATTCAGGATCCATTATTTTGGTAAGTTTTGCAGCTATCTCCGAATCCATCACACCCATGATAGAACCTCTGTTCTCGGCGCTCATGACCTTCAGTATCCTGGCCACCACATCCAATTCGTCCGTCATGTTCTCAAAAATGGCTGCGGCCTGCTTGGGTTTCATCTGAGAGTAGGTAGCCGCAAAATCCTGTATCTCCTGTGTCTCCTGCTGCTGTATGATCACCTGACGGTAAAGCAGCTCCGCCGTGGAGGGGTCCGCCGCCTCATAAAACTTTCGGTATTCCTCCGGCCCGGGACCGTTTTCCGCATAGACCACCTCCTGCAGGAACTCGTTCTTGATCCGCTGGAAGTCCAGCTGTTTCTGTTCAAATTCCTGCAGTCGTATCACATTGGCCTTCAGCTCCGCGATCTCCTCATCCTTTGCGTTGGCTGAGGTCTGCATTCTCTCCAGCTCCAGTTCCAGCTCCTTGATATAGTCCACCGCATCCACCAGGCTGGTATAGCCTCCGTAGCTCTCCGGGTCATTGGTCTCCAGAACGGAATTGCCCGGCAAGATCCGGTTCAGCACAGGCACATCCTGCAGAATCGGCGTCAGCACCTTACTGCCGAAACCGCCCACATCCAGCTTGATAATAACCACGATCACAGCCAGCCAGACCATCACGATCATAATCGTGGCTAAAAGGGTGGCAAATCCGCCTCCCTCGTCATCGTCCGCCAGCTCATCCTCCCGTTTCGCAATCTCCTTAGCCCGGCGTCTGGCTTCTTTTTTCTGCTGTTTTTGTTCATTTTTCAGCTGCTTTTTCTCGTTCTTTATCTGGTTCTTCTCAGCCTTCACTGCCACCTGACGGGGATCTTCCTGTTTTGCCATAGTTTCCCAGCTCCATTTCCTCTATAACATTCCTCTGTCCGCATATCAAGAGCAAAGCCTGACTATGCGTTACAGTTCTGCTCTCACGCCTCCACAGCGGTCTTTTCCTTCTGCCGCTGGCCGTAGGTATAGCTTGTCAGTTCGTCCACTTCCTTGCTCTCCTGCTTTTTCTCGTCCATCAAAAACTGTTCAAAGGCTTTTTCCTTCAGCGTCTCATGGGATTTGCGCTCCTTTATAACCTCCGTCAGTCTCTCTCTGGCCTGCTCCACTCTCTTCTCCGCCTCCCGCACCCGGAGTCGCTGCAGAGCGATATATTCGTCCATGCGCAGGATGGCCTCCTTGTTTTCCGCCATATCCCGGCAGTTTAACTCTCCCAGCAGCTGCTCTCTTGCCTTGCGCTCATAGCCGACCTTGCGCTCCCGTAGAGCCTCAAGCCGCTCCTCCTCCTCATTAAGGCGCAGCTGAGCCGCCGCAAACTCCTGCTTGGCCTGAGTTTCCATCTTCAGTTTGATATCCAGAATGCTCTGCATCCGATATCGGAATCTGGCCATGCTTTACCCCTGTTCCTCTCCGAACATTTTCTCCAGTCCCTCGACACTCTCCTCGAAACTGACCTTCTCATCCACATCCTGCTGCAGAAAATCATTGACCTGATGGATCATGGTGATAGCGTAGTCGATCTCGGGATTACTGCCGCTCTTATAGGCGCCGATATTGATCAAGTCCTCCGCCTCATTGTAGGTCGCCAGCACATTTTTCAGCTTGCCAGCCAACCGCTTGTGATCTCTGGTGGCAATCTGGCTCATACATCTGGAAATACTCTGCAGAACATCGATTGCCGGATAATGATTCTTATGTACCAGTTTGCGGTTCAACATGATATGCCCATCCAAAATACTGCGGGCCGTGTCCGTGATGGGTTCATTGAAATCATCTCCGTCCACCAGCACGGTATACAGACCCGTTATAGACCCTGTATCTGACCGCCCTGCCCGCTCCAGCAGCCTGGGCATCTCGGAATACACGCTGGGGGGATAGCCCCTGGACACCGGCGGCTCCCCGCTGGCCAGCCCAATCTCCCGCTGCGCCATGGAAAAACGTGTCAGGGAGTCCATCATCAACAGTACGTCCTTGCCCTGATCCCGAAAATATTCCGCGATAGCCGTGGCGGTCAGCGCCGCCTTTTTCCGCTCCAGAGCCGGACGGTCGGAGGTGGCCACTACCACCACGGAGCGCCGCATACCTTCTTCTCCCAAATCACGCTCAATAAATTCCCGCACCTCTCGGCCACGCTCACCGATCAGTGCGATCACATTGATATCTGCTTTTGTATTGCGGGCAAACATGCCCATCAGAGTGGATTTCCCCACGCCAGAACCGGCAAATATGCCGATTCTCTGTCCTTTCCCCACAGTCATGATACCGTCCACCGCCCGCACTCCCAGAGGCAATACGGTGTCAATAATCTCACGCCGCAAAGGATCCGGCGGCGGTGCCTCCACAGGATAGCTGCCGCCCTTGACACGGGCGCCATCCACCGGCTGTCCCAGTCCGTTTACCGTCTTGCCCAGCAGTTCTTCGCTCACCGTGACGGTCAGAGGATACCCTGTGTTTTCCACCGAGCATCCCAGCCGAATCCCTTCCACTTGGTCCAGCGGCATCAGCAGCGTCCTCTTGTCTCTGAAACCAACTACCTCGGCCATGACAGGCTCCGCCGCCTCCGTGTCCGGAACGATCCGACACACATCTCCCAGTCGGGCGTCCGGCCCCATGGACTCTATGGTCAGACCAACTACATTGACCACCTTGCCCAGTTTTCGGAAAAATGTCTGTTCCACTACTGCGCTATATTTCTCTAAGTCCAGCGTTTTTGTTGTCAACTGTCACCACTCTCATTCCTGTCCGCATGATATAACATCCCGGTGTCCGTCCGCCAGTAAAGCGCCTACCCGTTGTAGGACAACAGGCGTAATTTCTGACGCAGCTGGGTCAGTTGAGTGCCCAGTCCGCAATCAAATATGCCCCCCTCCGTCTCAATCATGCATGCATCTTTATCAATGGTCGCGTCCTCAATGATCTCCAACGTGACTCCGTTTCCACCCAGGCCCGCCTGCAGCTGTTTCTTCTGCATACTCACAAAGGAGTAATCCTCCTTTGACACATGTACCAGAAAAACCTTGCTGCCCTCAGCCTTATGCAGCGTGGAGGCAATCAAATGAATCAGTATATCCCGATAGGATTGCAGCTCCACATGGAAAATATGTTCATATATACCGGTTATGGCCTCCACCAGCTGGGGTTCCATCTGATCCAGGGCGGACTGATAATCGGCCTCCAGTTGTGCCTCCTTGGCCTTCAACTGCCGTCTCTGTCCCTCAACCTCGGCGTCCGCTTTCTCCTTGCCCTCTCGATAGCCGCTCATGCGGCCTTCCTCGGCAGCGGTTCTCTTCAGGTTTTCCGCCTGCTCCTGCGCATCCTGCATCATACGGTCCGCGCGAGCCCTTGCATCCTCAAGAATCTCCTCAGCCTGGGCGTTGGCGTTCTGGATAACGCTCGCGCTCTCCGTGGCCGAATCCGCTTTCAGCACATTGCTGCCCTCGTCGGCCGAGTCCAGCAGGGCGGACACATCCACCGCCTCAATTCCCTGCACAAAGCCTTCCACAAACTCCTCGTCCTGAGCCTGCCTGCCCATAGTCTCCTTGAGCTTCTCCAGACGTCTGGCAGCCAGTTCATTGGTATCAATAACTCTTTTTTCCTCGGTTCCGTTCAGAATAAAACCGTATCCCTGCTTAAGCAAATTACTAGACAACGATCTCGTCACCTCCACCTCTGGAAATAATGATCTCTCCGGAATCCTCCAGTTTGCGGATGATATTGACAATCTTCTGCTGTGCTTCCTCTACGTCCTTCATACGCACAGGACCCATGAACTCCATATCTTCCTTGATCATCACGGCCAGACGCTTGGACATGTTATCAAAGATCGCAGTCTGTACTTGCTCGTTGGCATTCTTAAGCGCAATAGCCAGGTCGTTGTTGTCCACATTGCGCAGCACCTGCTGTATGGCTCTGTCGTCCAGAAGCAGGATATCCTCGAATACGAACATCTTCTTGCGGATCTCGTCTGCCAGCTCCGGCTCCTCGATCTCCAGAGTCTCCATAATGTGTTTCTCTGTGCCGCGGTCCACGGTGTTCAAAATCTCCACCACCGCATCCACGCCGCCGATAATAGTGTAATCCTGGTTGACCAGGTTGGAAAGCTTGGATTCCAGCACTTTCTCCACCTCTTTTATCACATCCGGGCTGGTGCGGTCCATCACTGCGATACGCTTTGCCACATCCGCCTGTTTCTCGGGCGGCAGCGCCGAGATAATCATCGCGGACTGCCCCGCAGACAGATAGGACAAAATAAGCGCGATGGTCTGGGGATGCTCATCCTGAATAAAGTTAAGCAGCTGTGACGCATCCGTCTTACGCACAAACTCGAAAGGCTTGACCTGAAGTGACGCTGTCAGCTTGCCAATCACATCCATGGCCTTCTCGTTGCCCAGCGCCTTTTCCAGCAGTTCCTTGGCGTAGGTAATACCGCCCTCGGCAATATACTGCTGTGCCAGACAGACCTCGTAAAACTCGTTCAGAATATCCTCTTTCACCTGCGGAGTCACGCTCCGTGTATTGGCGATCTCCAGCGTAAGCTCCTCGATCTCCTCTTCCTTCAAGTGTTTGAACACATTGGCCGATCGCTCCGGCCCAAGCACGATCAAAAGAATCGCAGCCTTCTGCAGGCCGGATATGCCGTCATCCTTAGCCATGTCCTTACCCCCAATCTTCGTTTAGCCAGTTGCGCAGCAGATTTGCCACCGCCTCGGGATTTTCGTCCACAAATTTCTCAATCAGCTTGCGAGTCTCGGATTTACTCTCCACCTCAATGTCCTCCAGCTCGCTGTCAGGCGTGGACTGCAGCAGATTCTCCACCGACAGTTCTTCCTCCTGACCTGCATCCTTTTTGGAGGCCATGCTGCGCAGGATCACAAATGCCAGCAGCGCCAGGATGATCACGATCATGGCAATGCTCAGGATATCGGTCCAGTTGACATTCATGCCCTCTTTATCCCAAAACCTATTTTCCCTGTAGGCGATAATGGTGATCTTATCTCTGGGAATGCCTGTGGCCGTAGCCACTGCACTGTAAAATTCCTCATCCACCTCTATCCTGGTGGCAGTGCTGTTGTTGGCCTTGTACTCCTCCCAGGTCATAACATCCAAAAGGCCCTGACGCTCTATAACGTCCTCGTACACCATATCGAACTTGCGGGCCGTCACCGTCAGAGAGGAGTTATCGTAGTCTATAATTCCCGCAGGGGTGTTGGTATTCACTATGATTTCGTCCGGCACATAGTCCGTATCCTTGGTGCTGGAGCTGGAGGAAGTCTCGCTCCCCATATCCAGCCGATAGCCGTCCTCATCATTGGAGTCCGTGCCGGGTATGCTGGCATTGCCTCCACTGCTCTCCTGCTCTGTAGTAGACTGGTGTCCTATCAGACCCTCTTCCCTGCCGTCCTGAGCCTCATATCTATGTTCGGTTTTCTGAGAGTCGGAATAGTCAAATCTCAAAAAGGGCGCCGCATATACGGTGTCAAACTGGCCGGTGGCGAGCATCGCCTGTTTCACCTTGGAACGTATGTAATTCTCCGCCGCGTTCTGGGCCTCGATCTGACTGGCGGTGGAACCCGTCAGCGTGTAATCCTCATCTCCCGAAAACAGGGTGTTTCCCTGCGTATCGCTGATGAAAATATTGGTGGTGGTGGGATTGCCCACTGCCGCTGCCGCCGCCTTGGCCATGGTCGCCGCGTTGTCCGAAGTGAACGTGCCGCTCAATTCCAGCCAGATAGATACAAAGGATTCCTGCTCTTTGGCGATCAGCGTGCCATCCTCCAGAGCCATATCCAGCATCACCTGACAATCCTTGACTGCGTCATATTTCTTGATAATGAACTCCAGCTCCTTCTGCAGGTAATCCTTCTCCAGTCTCTGCTTATCCCTCTCCGTGGAGGACATACCGGCGCTCGTCACGTCCTTGATATTCGGCTCGGCCGAGGTCAGCCCCGCAGCGCCCAGCGCCCGGTTGGCGTCAGATATCTGATTCATATTCACATCAATATGTAAACCATCGTTAGATAACTTACAGTCAATGCCCGCCGATTCCAGAGTTTCCATGGCCGTGGACGCCTCTGTAATCGTCTCGTAATTCGCCAGACGAGTGTACTGTGGTTTGGAAAACACATATATCAGGATTGCAAAAGCAAAGATTACAATGGCCACGATGGCAATGATAATTGTTTTCTGTTTGGATGTAAACTTATTCCACCATTCAAGCACTTTGGCCTGAATTTCTTTTAGCCTGTCTAACATAAGTTTCTCCTCTGTGACTACAAATTATTGTAAAAAAGCGCAATGCGCTGTAGAGCAAATCACCGGATGACTCACCCTAAATTAATCATATTGTATCTTTTCTTTATATCTGCATCTGCATAAGCTGATTGTATGCTTCCAGGAGCTTGTCGCGAAAAGCGACCGTATACTGTAATGCGTCAGACGCCTTCTGCATGGCTATGGCCAGGTCATGGGCGTTCTCCGTCTCGCCCAGGGCAAATCTGATCTTTTCATTCTCCGATTCGGACAGATAACTGTTGGTAGTCTTGAGATTATCTATGGCTGAATTGAGAAAAGCGTCAAACATAGTGCCCTCGACCTTGTTATCCTCCTTGGTGAGAGCCCCTGTCAACGTATTCAACCCTGTCCCTGCCGCCCTCTCCAGACCCAGGGACGATATGCTGTTGATCGCCGATGTATAATCCATTATGTATTACTCCTTTCAAAAGCCTATCTTATGTTTAGTCTCGTCTGAATATGCCTTATAACCGGCCATACTCCCGCAGGTGCTTAGGACTGGCCAAGCTGCAGTCCCTGCTGCACCATGGATTTGCTGGCGTTAAAAGCCGTGGCATTGGCCTCGTAAGCCCGGCTGGCGTCAATCATATTGGTCATTTCCGTTATGATATTGACGTTGGGGTACAGCACATAGCCATCCTCGTCCGCATCCGGGTGAGAGGGATCATAGACCATCTTCATCTCTGTCGTATAGTCCTCGTACACGCCGGTAATCTTCACACCGCTGCCGGACAACCCCGCGCCGCGGTAGTTTATGGCACTGTTCAGGGCATGGACAAAGGAGCCGCTGCCGCCCTTTTCCGCAAAAGCAACCACCTTACGTCTGTAAGGAGTACCGTCCTCCGTCCGGGTGCTCTGGGCATTGGCCACGTTCTCCGAGATAATATCCATGCGATATCTCTGTGCCGTCATACCGGATGAGTTGACATTAAAGGCTGTAAATATATTCATAATAATACCTCACTTTTCTATTTTAGTACAGTCTGTAAATTCTGGAATTCGTTGTTGATCGCCGACATCAGTCCCTGATATTTCAGCTGGTTCTCAGCAAGCATAACCGGCTCTGTATCCGGGTCCACGTTGTTGCCGTCCAACCTGTAGGACAGGCTGGAATAGTCCGTGTAGGCCACCGGCTTTACGGACATACCTCTCACTCTCGACACCTTAGCGTCCATGGACTCATGTCTGCAGTTGCCCAGAGCCTTGCGCAGCTCCGATTCAAAGGCTACATCCTGACGCTTGTACCCCGGAGTCGTAACGTTGGCGTTGTTATTGGATAAGGCAATGTGGCGCATCCACGACGCATCAGCCGCTTTGTCCAGAACGCTTATGTAATCAAATACATTGGAATTGAACATAATTTCCTCCATTTTTCATATACCTTGTGTTTTTTGTACATACTAAACCCAATATATTTTATTATATGTAATTTTTGAAAAAACTCAATAGCTTTTGTGAAAAAAAATGAAAAAAGGATTTATCGCATTGTCAATAAATCCTTTTATCTGCCTCTCCCGCGGCATATCCTTACGCCGCTCTAACTTCTCTGATTCTGTCTCTTTAGTTCTTCTATCTCGTCAAACACCACATCGTTGAGCACCTTGATATATGTTCCCTTCATGCCTGAGGAGCGGGATTCGATAACCCCGGCGCTCTCAAACTTGCGCAAAGCGTTGACGATCACGGATCTGGTAATTCCTACCCTGTCTGCAATCTTGCTGGCTACCAGAATGCCCTCCATACCGTTTAATTCATCAAAAATGTGAGTGATTGCCTCCATCTCCGAGAAAGACAGGGTGCTGATAGCGGACTTGACCACCGCCACCTTGCGGCTCTCCTCGGCGCTCTCCTCGCTGACAGCCCTGAGCATCTCCAGTCCTACCACCGTAGTGCCGTACTCACATAGAATAATATCGTCAATGTCATATTGCTCGTTGCACTTATAAATAAACAGGGTACCCAGCCGCTCTCCCGCTATCTCAATGGGGGAGATAATGGCCTGAAATCTGCGGATATCTGTGCATTCAAAGCCTAGGGTCTCCAGATTAACATTCTCTTTCGTGGAAAGAACACCCAGCAGTCTCTCATTCAGCATACTGTCTACAAAACCGCCCACACTCTCCTCCACCAGTTCCGGCAGAGAGTCCACATTGTCACACTTGCCCACGCCCAGCACTTTGCCCTTGCGGCTGATCACAAGCACATTGGAATTCAAAATCTCCCGCATCACACGGCAGATATCGCTGAATACCACCTTGCTGGAATTATTATTGTGCAATAGCTTGCCGATCTTTCTGGTCTTATCCAAAAGCTGTACACTGCTCATCCTCGTTCCTCCGTCACAAAGCGCCCTCTTCTCTGTGAGTATTTTAGCACAAACGAAGTCAGATTACAATGTATATTTTCATTATTATTAAGAATATTCTGACATTATCTGCATTTTATTCCTTGTTTGCAGCCATCACCTGTCCGCATTCCTCGTTTGCACACACCAGTTTATTGCCCTTTTCCAGCATGACAGATCCGCATTTGGGGCATTTCTCCCGGGAGGGTTTCTGCCACACCATAAAGTCGCAGTCAGGATATCCGATACAGCCAAAATACCGCCTGCCCTTCTGGGTTTTCTTCATCACAATATCCTTGCCGCACTTGGGGCAGTCCACGCCGATTTTCTCAAAATAGGGCTTGGTGTTGCGGCAGTCCGGGAATCCCGGGCATGCCAGGAATCTGCCATGGGGTCCATACTTGATAACCATCTGCCTGCCGCACAGCTCACAGACCTCGTCCGAAACCTCATCGGCTATAGTGACTTTCTCCAGTTCTTTCTCGGCGTTCTGTACCGCCTCCTCCAAATCCGGGTAGAAATTGGCAATAATGGTCTTCCACTTCACCGTCCCCATCTCCACGCCGTCCAGCAGCGCCTCCATATTAGCGGTAAAATTGACGTCCACAATACTGGGGAACGCATCTACCATCATCTGATTCACCACCTCGCCCAGCTCCGTCACGTAGAGATTCTTGTTCTCCTTCGCCACATAGCGTCTGGCAAGAATCGTGGTGATAGTGGGCGCGTAAGTGCTGGGGCGTCCTATGCCCAGCTCCTCCAAAGCCTTCACCAGCGAGGCCTCGGTGTAGTGGGCGGGGGGCTGGGTAAAATGCTGTTTAGGTTCCAGACCCTGCAGTTCCAGGCAGCTGTCCTTCGACAGCTCATTGCTCATGCGGTTGCTCTCCTCCTGCTCCTCCTCCTGGGTGTAAATGCTCATATAGCCGTCAAACACTCTATTGGAAGCGGCCATAGTGAAAGTATGCCCTGCCGCCTCGATCCTGGTGGACATGGTCTCATATACCGTCGCCGCCATGCGGCTCGCTACAAATCGTTTCCAGATCAACTGGTACAGGCGCAGCAGATCTCTGGGCAGCTGTTCCTTCACCGCCGTCGGAATCCGCTCGATATCCGTGGGGCGGATCGCCTCATGGGCGTCCTGAATCTTTTGCTCGTTCTTCTTTACCGCCACCGTCTCGGCGGCATAGTTCTCACCGTAATTCTTTACGATATAGGCTCTGGCCATCTGCTCCGCCTCCTCGGACACCCGAGTGGAATCGGTACGCAGATAGGTAATCAGGCCCACAGTTCCCTCTCCCTTCAGTTCCACACCCTCGTACAGCTGCTGGGCCAGACGCATGGTTTTCTGGGTTGAAAAATTCAACACCTTGCTGGCCTCCTGCTGCAGCGTGGAGGTGGTAAAGGGCAGGGGCGCCTTTTTGATCCGCTCCCCCTTTTTTACCTCTTTCACCTTGAAGGCTGCGCCCTTCAGGCTCTTCAGCAAAGCGTCCATCTGCTCTGCGCTGTGGATTTCTGTCTTATGGCCGCCCTCGCCGTGATATTTGGCGATCACGGGTTTTTTCTCCCCGTCCACCTTGAGATTTGCCTCCAGCGTCCAGTATTCCTCCGGGATAAAGGCGGCTATCTCCGCCTCCCGGTCACAGATAATGCGCAGCGCCACGGACTGTACTCTGCCTGCGCTCAATCCTCTCTTCACCTTTGCCCACAAAAGCGGCGATATCCGGTAACCCACCATCCGGTCCAGCGCCCGGCGGGCCTGCTGGGCATCCACCAGGTCCATATTGATCTCCCTGGCGTTTTTCAGGGACTCTTTCACTGCGCTCTTGGTGATCTCATTGAAGGTGATCCGGTAAATCTTTTTGTCCGGCATCTCCTTCAGTTTCAAAGCGTGAACCAGGTGCCAGGAGATTGCCTCCCCCTCCCGGTCAGGGTCGGTTGCCAGATAGATCTTGTCGGCCTTCTTCACTTCCTTGCGAAGCCCTGCCAGCACGTCTCCCTTTCCTCGAATGGTAATATATTTGGGTTCATAGTCGTGTTCCACGTCAATGCCCAGGCTGCTCTTGGGAAGATCCCGCACATGGCCGCCGCTGGCGGCCACCTCGTATCCACTCCCCAATATTTTTTTCACTGTCTTCACCTTGGCCGGTGACTCCAGAATAACCAGATTTTTTGCCATATCGTCATTTCCCGCTTTCCTGTGGTCTGTTCCGTATCAAATCCAACCGTGAACCACTATACACCAATTTGCAGACGGGTGCAAGTGGAAATTTACAAATAATCCGCCACAGAAGCATCTGAGGGCATGCGCCAGTCGCCCCGGGGGGAAAGGCTGACGGAACCTACCTTGGGTCCGTCGGGCATGCAGGAGCGCTTGAACTGCTGGGAGAAAAAGCGGCGGAAAAAGGTTTCCGTGGTTTTCTCTATAGTTTCGGGGCTTACCTGCGGAAAGGCGATCCCGGCCAGAGCTATTATTTTTTCCCGCTCAAAGCCATTGCGGATAAAATGGTACAGGATGAAGTCGTGCAGGTCGTACTTGCCGATGGCCGCCTCCGTGGACTGGCTGATCTGACCGTCTGCCGACAGGGGCAGCAATTCCGGGCTGATCACGGTGTCGCAGATACTGGTCAGCACTGTCTCCAGCTCCGGGTGCATCTCGGCGTAGGCGGACACCAGGTATTTTACCAGAGTCTTGGGAATGGAAATGTTGACGCCATACATGCTCATGTGGTCGCCGTTGTAGGTACACCAGCCCAGAGCCGTCTCGGACAGATCGCCGGTGCCGATGACCAGACCTCCCTCTTGGTTGGCCACATTCATGAGAATCTGTGTGCGCTCCCTGGCCTGAATGTTCTCATAGGTCACATCATATGCATCCTCCGCATGTCCGATGTCCTGCATATGCTGCCTGCAGGCTGCCACGATGGAAATTGTCCGTGCCGTCACGCCGCACAGCTCCATGAGCCGGTCCGAGTTGGTCCGGGTGTGGTCGGAGGTACCAAAACCGGGCATGGTGATGGCAATGATGTCCTTCGTGGGCCACCCCAGCTTGCGGTATGCCTCTAAAACCACCAGCAGCGCCAAAGTGCTGTCCAGACCGCCGGAGATACCGATCACGGCCTTTTTCAGACCGGTCTTTTTCAGGCGCTCATACAAGCCGTTCGCCTGCAGCTGCATGATCTCTTGGCAGCGCTCCAGACGTTTTTCCCGACCCGTGGGCACGAAGGGATAAGCGTCCACCTGTTCGGGCAGATGGCCGAAGGAGTCTCTCGGCAGCTGCACCCTGACATAGGCGCTCATATCCACTGCCTCATTCTCGCTGTTCATTTTCATTCTGTCATTTTGCAGTTTCTGCACGTCAATCAGCGCAGTCAGCAGTCCCTCCTTCTCCCGGTAGCTCTCCGCTTTGATGCTGCCGTTCTCGGCGATCATGCAGTGTCCGGAGAACACCAGGTCTGTGGTGCTCTCCCCCTCTCCCGAGGAGGCGTAGATATAACCGCACATGCATTTGGCGGACTGCATTTTTACCAGGTCCTGCCGGTAGGTTCTCTTTGACACGGTCTCGTTGGAGGCGGAGAGATTGACTACCAGGTCCGCCCCGTTTAAGCAGTGGCGGATGCTGGGACTGTCTGACACCCACAGGTCCTCGCAGATCTCCGCCGCCACCTGCACGTCTTTGCCCAGCTGCATCATCACATGGGTGCCGAAGGGCACTCCCAGTTCTTCCTCGGCCCGAATCTGCTTGCCGGAGGCAAACCAGCGTTTCTCGTAGAACTCCTTATAGCCCGGAATATAGGACTTGGGCACAATCCCCCGCAGCTGTCCGTCCTGTATAAAAACGGCGCAGTTGTAGAGCCGCTGGTTATGGCACAGGGGTGCTCCCACCACCACCAGGCAGTGACTACCCTCCGAACCTGCCGCCAGACGTTTCACCCCCTCCAGGGCCTGGCTTAAAAGCCTGCGGCTCAGAAACAGGTCGCCGCAGCTGTAACCCGTGACGCACAGCTCTGGGAATACCAGCAGTTCCACCTTCTGCTCTCTGGCCTGCTCCATCAGCCGGAGCATGCTCTCCACGTTGGCGCTGACGCCAGCTACCTGTATATCAAAAGTGGCCGTAGCCGTTTTAATGTATCCGTATTCCATAAAAAATAGTTCCTTTCTATTTAGTGTTCCGCATGCTGTTTAGTGTTCTGCAGATTCCCGGGAATCGTTCAGCATGGACATTTTGACCTCGTACATGGCGGGAGTCATATCCAGGTAATGAGCGTGGGGGTTCTCAAAACGCTGCTCCTCCTCCCAGATTTCCTCCGTCAGCTGCCGTTTCACATAGTCGGCTATCTCCCGCACTTCGGGCATGTCGTAGACCAGTCTGCCCTCACGGAAAATGGGCACCTGCAGAGCCTTTGCCGTACAATTTTCAAAAAAGCGGTTTTTCCAGGGTTTTTTAGGATCCACATACCGATAGGGTGCTGCAAAATCCACTTTTTCATTCGCCAACGCAATCAAATCCGCAATAGCTTTTTTATCCGCGTCATAGACGCGATACACCGTTTTCAGCCCGGGATTCGTGATCTTTTCCTCATTTTCCGAGAGTTTGATGCGGGGCACGAACTCCCCGTTCTCCTCCACCGCGGCAATCTTGTACACGGCTCCGAACACTGGGTCCGATTTGGAGGTAATCAGCCGCTCGCCCACGCCAAAGCTGTCAATCTTTCCACCCTGGGCCAGAATGGATGTGATGGTAAATTCATCCAGGCTGTTGGACACCACGATCTTGCAGTCCTGAAGTCCCGCAGCGTCCAGAGCCTTTCGCACCTTTTTGGACAGATATGCCAGATCGCCGCTGTCAATACGGATACCCTTCAGCCTCTTACCCATGGGCTCCAGCACCTCCTTTGCCACGCGGATAGCGTTGGGAATACCGCTCTTTAACACATCGTAGGTGTCCACAAGCAGCACTGTGGAGTCCGGGTAGTTTTCCGCATATTTCTTGAAAGCCGTAAACTCATCCTTGTAATACATCACCCAGCTGTGGGCCATGGTGCCGCTGATGGGAATGTCAAACATTTTGCCTGCCAGCACGGTGGCCGTGCCCACAGCGCCGCCGATGTAGGCGGCTCTTGCCCCGTATACCGCGGCATCCATGTTGTGCGCCCTGCGGGCGCCGAAATCCGACACGGCTCTGCCGTCCGCCGCCCGGACGATCCGGCGGGTTTTGGTGGCAATCAGAGACTGGTGATTGACCTCCAGCAGTATGGCTGTCTCGATCAGCTGAGCGTCTATCAGCGGTGCGATCACCGTGATGATCGGCTCGTTCGGATACATGATGGTTCCCTCAGGGAAAGCATACAGATCTCCCCTGAACCGAAAATCCGCCAGATATTCCAGAAATTCCTCCCCAAACAGCCCCTGGCTGCGCAGATAGTCGATATCCTCCCGGTCAAAATGCAGATTCTCAATATATTCCACAATCTGTTCCAGGCCGCAGAAGATGGCAAAACCGGCGTTGTCCGGATTCTTTCTATAGAATACGTCAAATGCTACCTTTGTATCCTTATCCTGATCCCGAAAATATCCGTTGCTCATCGTCATCTCATAAAAATCCATTACCATAGATAAGTTTCTCTCATTGAACTGTTTCATAAATAATCACCATCCCTTTCCGGCGCCTTCAGGCTATGAGCCGCAGGCACAAATCAGTAATTTTCTCACATAAGTATCTGACAGGATTTCATGGTTGCCAGCGCCGCCTCGTGTGCCTGAGGCGTGACCCCCGCGCAGCAGGCCGGGTCCACATATATGGGCACCTCCGGCAGGTGTGCCTTGATAGTCAGAGCATTGCTCACCACGCAGATATCCGTACACACGCCGATCAGTTCAATCAGCTCGATGGGTTCCCGCTCATCTGCTTTGGCCAGGTCCCTGGCAAGCTCAGGACAACCAAAGGTCTTTTTGTCATACACCTGCAGGTTGCGCTCCACCCTGATCTCTTCCAGCACATCCATCAGCTGCCAGCCCTCGCTTCCTTCAATACAATGGGGCACAGGCAGATTTTTTCCCTCCTGGGTCTGCATGTAGTCGCTCTGGTGGGTATCTCTGGTAAAAATTACCTGTCCCTCAAAGCTCCGCACTTTGTCTGCCACTGCGGGCAGAATCTGCTGTGCCTCCCTGGTACCCAGCACCCCTGTCACAAAATCCTTCTGCATGTCTACTACGATCAGATACCTCATATCTCTTCCCTCCTTTTGAGGTTCTTTAGAACCTCTGGGTTCTTTAGAACCTCTGGGCTCTTTAGAACCTCTGTTCCGCATATTCTCTACCAACACAGAGCCAGTGAACAACATCCGGTATTGTTCAGTGTGCTTTCCGGGAATATGCTGTTTATAGTTCCGTTTCAGGCCGCACGCCGTCCGGTTTCCTCCGGTAATACCGGGCCGGTTTTCCCACCCCCTGCGACTTACATTTTTCATCGGTCATCTCCACCAGAGCGGCCATATCTCTGCGAAAATTGGGGCCATGGAGCTTTTCCTCCAAAATGACCTCATAGAATCGCTGCAGCTCCGGGAAGGTAAATTTATCCGGCAGCAACCTGAAAACAATATCTGTATAGAGCACCTTGTTTTTCATTCGCTCCAGCGCCAGCCAAATCATCCTCGCATGGTCGAACGCCAGGTCCTGTCCGGACAGTTCCCGATCCTCGTTCCACAGCCGGAGAGTTCCACCGCTCCTGCTGACAAAATACCACGCCGCGTCCATGCCTGCCGCGGGGCGAATCTTCTCCCAGGGCGTCAGAGCCATGTAGGAGACAGAGATGATCCTGGCGCGGGGGTCCCGCCCTACATCTCCCCATGTGTACAACTGCTCCAGATAGACGCCGCTCTGTCCTGTCTTTTCCTCTAATACCCTCTCCGCCGCCTCATCCACAGATTCCTTCATACCCACAAAACCCCCGGGCACAGCCCATCTGTTCATACATGGATGTTCCTTTCTCTGAATCAGCAGAATCTGTAAATGGCTGTCCTCTCCGCACTCTTTTGCGGTAAAGATCAGTATATCCGCTGTCACCGACGGCCGTTCATATTTTCCGGGATCGTACCGTTCCAGAAATTCCCGCTCCGTCAGTCCCCGGCCATTTCTCTCCTCCATCTCTGCACCCCTGCTCTTCCCACAAGGAAAAAGCTCCTTCCTGTCAGTCTTTTAATTATTCTCATTTTGAGTTTTATTCTTTCTGATTCTATTATACTCAATTTGAGAATAATTGCAAGCCCTATTTTTATTTTTTTATAAAAAATGAATTAGCTGCCTCAATGCTTATTTTAAGACAAGGGCAGTAGCGCTTTGCTACTGCCCTTGCCTTATCAAATGGGTGATGCGTGTGTTTATTCTACTACAATAATCTGTCCCGGCATAATGCGGTTCACATTCTTGATCTGGGGATTCTTTACCGCCAGTCTGGCGACTGTGGTGTTGTGGGCGCCGGCAATCTTGCTCAGGGTGTCTCCCCTCTGCACGATGTAGACAGACGCTGTCCCATTGTCCACGCCACCATCGCAGCTAAAATATGCCGCCAGATACAGGGGGCCATACCAGGGGGTTGTGTCATCCACAGCCATCCCCGCCGGAATAAGGATTCTATAGTCCATGCCCTCGTAGGTGTATTCCATCTCCAGAGCTACGTCCCCGCGCCTTACCAGCTGCTGCATAACACTGTTGGGCAGGGTGTTTATATTCTGGTCTCGGGTTACCTTGACGGTGGCTCCGGGGGCTGCCGATGCAATCCGGCTTTCCAGTGACGTCATATACCCCGAACCGCCAGCGTTCTGTCCGGAACTATTGCCGGGCCGCTTGTCCTCCGAAGTATCCGCAGCCGATTCCTCGGCAAACACAAAGGTGGAGAAACCCGTCACCGTAAAGGTGATGGTCCCGTTGCCGTTATCATGGAAAGCTGTGCGCTCTATTGTGCCATTCTCATGGTAATGCAGAATAATCAGCTGGGATGCCCTGAGCCCCCGAGGTATGGGCATGGTGACGGATACGGGCACCGCCAGCTCATGCACCTCCTGACTGTTGCTGACCAGCCTGATATCCAGCTGCACGTTCTTTTGGTAATCATTATGTGTGGGAACTCTGTTTGCCTCCGGTGTCACATCTAACTGCAGACCCATGTCACTGCCCTGTGCTGCGTTCAGGCCCGCACCTACCACTTGCACTTGGCTGGAGTCCACATATTGCTGTGCCTGGGCAGAGACAAGGGGAGCTTTTAGAGTGATCCCCTGCTCCGCAGCATATTTTTCTTCCAGAGACTTTATCTGCCCGCGGAAGGAATCATTGGTCTGCATTGCCATCTGAATAGCGGAGATATCGGCGCTGCCTGTCAGCAAATCTCTCGCCTCCGCGGCGCTCCTGTCGGCAGCGCTCTCCAGCACACTGCCAAGTTTCTCCGCATTTGCTGTGGTATCCAGCACATCGGACATAGGCCCCACTGAGCCGTTGGCAATCTCATCTATGTCGTTGCTCAAAGCCATTATTGTGATGCAGTATCTGCCCTCTCCCCAATAATTTGAGATATCGTATGCAAAACTGCGGTCCATCAGTTGTCCCCCTGCATCACGGAACGAATCCCTGACGTAACCACCAACGGCCCCGAGCCCAAACAGCTCTCCACTTGGCTCTACGCGATATAGCTCGGTCCAGTATCCCGACGCATTTTCCACACTTACATAATGATACTCTCCTGCCCTTTCTGTGTCCCAGTATGCCACTGTGACACCCAGTTCCCGCTCCGGCCTGACATAGGTTCTCTCTGCCGACCATTCTGACCACTCGCTGTCTGTATAGGCTTTATCTTCATAGGCCGCCCTTGCACGCACACGAAACTTATAGGTTCCCGATTCATTGATGTGGGCCGAGTAAGGCAAACTATGCTCCCCATCATAGCTGTCAGCGAGTACTGTCTGATCATATAGCTCGCCATCCTTATAGACTTCAATGTCCCAATATGAAGTTCCGTAAATAGCATCTAGACTCTCGTTAAAACCTGTGAACTGTATTGCATAGTTATTGCCCCATTTTAAGTCAGCAGGCACCGGCAACTGCGTCGCCCCCATTTCATCTCCCGAAACAGAGGCTACCGTCACAGGCTCTCCCTCTTCGGCAGACACTCCCAGGCTCATACCGCTCAACGGCGATACCACCAACGCCAGTGTCAGGGCAGACGCCATCAGTACTCTTTTGTTCATCTTCCTGTCTCCTCCTCGTAAAATTTGGATTGGATATGTCATGGCCATGTTCATATCGCTACTGTACGCCATAACCATAATCCATATTTTGCGGGATTGTCAATCAGGAACATTTTCTTCAACCGCAAAATCTCCGTATTTATCACGTTTTTCGGTACAAGAAAAAAGTGTTATCAGCGGCGTTATATATAAAAACAGAAGTAAAAAGGAAATGCTATTCGAGAATGTCTGCAATTTATGATAGCAGAAAATATACAAAAAAAGAAAGGATTGCCCTTTCTGGACTACCCTTTCCACTTTACATACTAATCCCCATGCATATCGCAGACTGTGTCTGCGATATTGCTCAAATAGAAAATTGAAAAATCTTTGATTTTTCAATCTATCTATCCTGCCTCTCAGCCAGATACAGACTGACCTTGCTCTGAATCACCTCAGCGGCCTCCTCCGCGCTCTTATCCCCGTTAAAATATGGTGCGGCCTCCTCCATGACAATTACTTGGATTTCTGACAATTCCCAGCTCCCGGGAACCCCTTTGTCCAACAGCTCCACATATTCACGCACCCAGGAACTTCCATCCGCTTTTCCCTCCAATTGGGCATATGCGTTCTCTCCCAGCATAAATACCGGCGTTTCACAAAACGAAGGATGTTCCACGATATTTTCCGTCAGAACATCTCTTCTGACGCTGGAAATGCCAAAGTCCTTTCTCTGTACCTCTTCGCTGAGCATCTCTTTTAGAAACCCAACAGCAATGTCATAATTCTCCGTCCCCACATTCACAGCCATAAATCGGGAGCAGTTCACATGGCTGCCGCAGGCATCCTCTGTGGGATACCCCACACAATGATAGCCGTCCTCGCATATAGCCATGGCTCTGCTGAATTCTTTTAGATCCCCGCTGCATAAAAGGGCCAGCGCTCTTCCGCTCTCAACCTCCGCATAGCATTCTTCCTGATTCGTATACTCTCTGCTGCCGGAGACTTCCCCATACTTCTTGCAGACCTCCAGCAGTCTGACAAACTCCGAAGTGTCAAAAAAGCATTTTCCCTGCTCCATATCCACCAGCGTGGACACTCTTCCCTCTATACCTTCTATCCCCTGAAGAGTTAGATCATAAAGCATCTGCTCTGCCGTCAGGCTATAAGATATACTGATCCACCGGTCATAAGGAACTCCCTGTGTCTCACGTTCTTCCAGGAGAGACAGCACATCCGCGACACGCCATGTATCCCCCTCCCACACTTTTTCAGGCACCAGAAGTGTCTCTACGCCCGCCTCCCAGGCAACTCCGTACAACCCGTCCCCTATGCGGCCCTGCCGCAGTACACTGTCAAAGATCTGCCCTGTAAGCTCTTCCGGCAGCACCCCAGACAGCTCGGCAAGCGCCCCGTTGTCCTGAAAGATCTCCAGCGTCTTTCTGCTCAGAATCAGGATATCCGGTCCCTTACCCTGAGATATGTCGGCCATGAGCCGGTTTAAGACTATATCTTGGTCTTCCCCCGGCTCACTGGTTTCTAGCACAAACTCCAACTCAGAATACTTTTCACAGTATCTGGCGACATATTCTTCAAATTTCGACTGTTCAACTGTAGAATAATAAAAGATACGGAGTTGTGTCGTTTCCTCCGCCAGCGGATCCGTGGCATCCACTGTCTCCTCCCCTGCCCCACAGCCGCCCAGCGCTACAGATAAGGCCAGAACCAACGCGCAGAACAGGGAAAAACAATATGTCTTTCTTTTCTTCTCCATACTTAGTCAGTCCTTTCTTTGCGCAATCACGCTCTCTTGGCAGGATAAAGAAATATAATGTTATTTGCACAAATTATATTTTGGATAGCATTGTAAATCACTATGTATCTCGGAACAATTGCTGTTCCTTTTTATATGTTTTGTTTTAATGCATCCTTATTTTAATAATTATGTGATATCAAATTTCAGATGTCAATAGCGTTTCCATTTTTTCATTGCATTTTATTAAAATATAGCTTTTCATCTACTGATATATATAAATATAACATGTGGAAATAAGCAAACAGGTCAAAATTAATTTGACAAATAACCCCTTTACGACTAAATTAACTATGGAGGATACGTTATGATCTATTTTATTGCAGATACACATTTTGGAGATGAACGGATAAGACGCTACGAAAACCGCCCCTTTGACAATGTCCAGATCATGGACCGGGAGCTGATACGGCGCTGGAATGAGACGGTGTCCCCGGAAGATACCGTCTATGTGCTGGGCGACTGGGGAAACCTGTCCCCCACCCTTCTGCAGGGAACCAAATACCTGATTAAGGGCAACCATGACGCCTTGACCAACCAGGCCTACCGGGATATGGGCTTTGCGGAGGTGTATGACATGCCGGTGATTCTGGACGAGTTCTGGATTCTGTCCCATGAGCCGCTGTATGTCTGTGAAAACATGCCCTACGCCAATCTCTTCGGCCATGTGCATGCCTCGCCCCTGTACAGAACCTTCAGCAGCCAGCACTATTGTGTCTCTGCGGAGCGTATCGGCTATACCCCTGTCTCTTTTCAGGCGGTCAAAGACCGGATACAGGAAAAATAATACGGCGGCGTCCATTTGACGCCGCCGTATTCAGCATTCCTTTGCGCGGGCATATCTGCCCCGCTCAATATGCCTTCATCTTCTTCACAAGCCATCTGCCTATTCGGTAAATCGGATTTTCCAGTACCTTTTTGGCTGCTTTCAACTCCTGACGGATCTGAATATTCTGCGGGCAGTGCTGCTCACATTTTCCGCACTCCACGCAGTTTGAGGCCCCGGAGGCATCCTTCCTCATAGCAGTACACATGAAATAATCCTGCATGGCCGCCATCCAGCCCTCGCCATAACGCCGGTTGTAGGCGGAAAAAGTGCCGGGGATATCCACTCCCTTGGGACAGGGCATACAGTAGCCGCAGCCGGTACATCCCACTTTCATCTTGGCATTGATCGCCTTCACCACCTGCTGCAGCATGGCCTCGTCCGCCTCGGTCAGTTCCCCTACCCGGGTGTTTTCCGCCGTATCAATATTATCCTGTATCATCTCTATAGAATTCATTCCCGACAGCACACAGGTCACCTGGGGCTGATTCCACAGCCATTTCAGCGCCCACTGTACCGGCGTGTAGGACACAGGCTCCCCCACCTGACCGGATTTTGAGTCGGAGCGGTCGGGCACTTTATAATCGGTGAATATCTTTGTTGCGCTCTCCGGCAGTCTATTCACCAGTTTCCCGCCTCGAAGAGGCTCCATAATAACCACGGGCAGCCCTTTCTCATGGGCGTATTGCAACCCTCGCCGCCCTGCCTGGCTATTCTCATCCATATAATTGTACTGAATCTGACAGAAATCCCACTCATAGACATCCACCAGCTGACAGAACATATCTGAGTTACCATGGTAGGAAAAGCCTACCTGCCGGATGGCGCCACTCTCCTGTTTCTCCTTGAGCCACTCCAAAATTCCCAGCTCTTTCAGTCTCTCCCAAGTGTGAATATCCGTCAGCATATGCATCAGATAATAATCGACATAATCTGTCCGCAGCCTCCGCAGCTGCTCCTCAAAATATTTGTCCAGACTGTCCTTGGTCTTAATCAGATAATGAGGCAGCTTGGTTGCGATATATACCTGGTCCCGTATTCCATTGCGCTCCAGAATCTCTCCCAGCGCCGCCTCGCTGCCGCCGTAGATATAAGCCGTGTCATAATAGTTCACGCCGCCTCGAAAGGCGGTCATAATCTCTTCCTCGGCCTTTTTCAGGTCAATCCTTCCCGCCGTCTGTGTAAAACGCATACAGCCGTAGCCCAGCACCGATATATCATTGCCATATTTATCCTTGCGATACTGCATTCTCACCTCATTCCTGCATATCCCAGTTTATCTGCGACATTGCATCAAACCCTATTTGTCACTGCGCAAAAAAGTGCTTTATTTCTTTCAATCTCCGCTCTGTGTCCTTCCGTCCCAGATTATACAGCGCCTTCAGTTTTCTTGGATTCCGCTCCAGTTTGGACACCCTGATTCTCCTGCTGGGACACAGCACCAGCGCAAGATGCGCTTTTTCCAGCCCGGGCAGTTGATCCAGAGCCTGATTGTAGCGAATATGCCGGGTTTTCATCGCCGTCACCAGAGCCGGATACTGGCGAATCATCTGTCTCAGAGCGGGCAGTCCTCTGGGCGGCCGCTTACGAAAGCCCCTGGGACGGGTCAGCACCACCAGGTTTTTCTCAAAGCCTATACTGCGAAACCAGTCGATCGGAATGGAGTCCGAGATACCGCCGTCCAAGAGTTTGCGCCCATCAATCTCCACAATCCGGGATACAAAGGGCATGGACGCCGAGGCCTGCATCCATCGCAGATCCTCCCGCTCCCCCGTACATTTGTGATACACAGCCCGCCCTGTGTCCACGTCCGTGCAGGTCAAATAAAACTCCACCGGGCTGCTTTTATAGGTCTCCCAGTCAAAGGGGTCCAGCTTATCCGGAAGCTCATGATAGCAGAATTCTTCCTCGTAAATATTGCCGCTCCTGAGCAGAGAGCGAAAATCCCCATACCGCGGGTCTCTGCAATATTTGGTATTGTACCGAATGGTTCTGCCGATCTGGCGGGAAATGTAGTTGCAGCCAAACACGGCGCCAGCCGACACGCCCACTACGCCGTCGGCCTGTATCCCCTGCTCCATCAGCACATCCAGCACCCCGGCGGTGTACACACCCCGCATGGCGCCGCCTTCCAGCACAAGTCCCGTCTTCATGTCCTGCACCCTCTTCCTCGTCTAAATCTTTTATATTATAATCCCTTTGTGTGGATTATGCAAGCCATGAAAATTCAAGGATAGAGTAAACTTACTGTCAGTTGGAGAGTCGCAGAGAGTTCCTGCTTTGGATCTACCCAGACTTTATTTCCTTCAGTTTACTTCTATTTCCCCCTTGTTGTCAAATATTATTCAA
>JAAUZI010000053.1 GCA_014804645.1 Lachnospiraceae bacterium
AGGTGGTGGCCACCACCTCGTAGGGTTCAAACTCCTTCCACGCTGTCAGCACGGGGGCATAGCTTTGGATGGAGCAGTTGGGCTTTACCGCCACAAAGCCCCTTGTGGTGCCCAGACGTTTCTTCTGGGACTCTATGACCTGAGCATGCTGAGGGTTGATCTCCGGCACCATCATGGGCACATCGGGAGTCCAGCGGTGGGCGCTGTTGTTGGATACCACCGGGGTCTCCGCCCTGGCATAGTCCTCCTCGATCTTCTTGATCTCCTCCTTGGTCATGTCCACGGCGCTGAACACAAAGTCCACACCCGCAGCTACTTTCTCCACCTCGTTGACATTCATGACGACAATATTTTTCACGGTCTCCGGCATGGGGGTATCCATCTTCCACCTGTCTCCTACGGCCTCCTCATAGGTCCTGCCCGCAGAACGAGGGCTGGCGGCAATGGCCGTCACCTCGAACCATGGATGATTCTCAAGCAGCGCGATAAAGCGCTGACCTACCATACCCGTACCTCCCAAAATACCTACCTTCAACTTGTCACTCATACCTCTTATCCTCCTAATTTTAGTTCCGTATATTCTGTCTATTTCTCATTGGGCAGCTGCCAGTCCCTGGGCTGCCAATCTTCCTCCAGATACTCCCTGCTGAAACGGATCACCTCCTGCATGGCCTCCTTGCCGGGGGCGCCCACAGTCAATCGTTTCTCCACACAGCTTTTCAGGGATATGGCATCATAGATGTCCGGCCCAAACTTATCGCTGATCTCCTGCAATTCCTCCAGACTCAGGGCATCAATGGCACAGCCCTTGTCAATACAGTATAGCACAAGCCTGCCGATTATGCCATGGGCATCCCGGAAGGGCACGCCCTTGCCCACCAGGTAATCCGCTGCGTCCGTGGCGTTGGTAAAACCCTTCATGGCGCTGTCCGCCATCCTCTCCCGCTTAAAGCCCATGGTGCGGAGCATGCCAGTGAACAGTACAAGACAATTCTGCACTGTCTCCATGGCATCAAACGCCATCTCCTTATCTTCCTGCATATCCTTATTATATGCCAGAGGAAGCCCCTTCATGGTGGTCAGCAGAGACATCAGCGCTCCGTACACCCGCCCTGTCTTGCCCCGCACCAACTCGGCGATGTCCGGGTTCTTCTTCTGGGGCATGATGCTGCTGCCTGTGGAATAGGCGTCGTCAATCTCCACGAACTGATACTCATTGGAGTTCCAGATAATGATCTCCTCGCAAAAACGGCTCAGATGCATCATAATTATGGACAGTGCGGACAGAAACTCAATCAGATAATCCCTGTCAGACACCGAATCCATACTGTTCAGCGTAGGCCCCTCAAATCCCAGCAAAGACGCCGTGTACCCTCTGTCCAGAGGATAGGTGGTGCCTGCCAGCGCGCCCGCGCCCAGCGGACAGTAGTTCATCCTGTCGTGGATATCCCTGAGCCGCTGCCGGTCCCTTTTGAACATCTCAAAATACGCGCCGTAGTGATGGGCCAGGGTGGTTGGCTGAGCCTTCTGCAGATGAGTAAAGCCCGGCATGTAAGTCTCTACATTGGCCTCCATAACATCCAGAATCACGCACATAAGTTCCTTGAGCAGACTGTCCGTGGACAGCACCTGCCCCCTGGTGTACAGACGCATGTCCAGCGCCACCTGATCATTGCGGCTGCGGCCGGTGTGCAGTTTCTTGCCCGGCTCTCCCACCCTTTCAATCAGATTAGCCTCCACAAAGCTGTGGATGTCCTCATACTTTTCATCTATGACCAATCTCCCCGCCTCCACATCCTCCCGGATGCCTGTGAGACCCTTGATCAGCACATCTCTCTCCTTGGACGTCAGTATCCCCTGCTTTGCCAGCATCACCACATGGGCAATGCTGCCCTCAATGTCCTGCCGGTAGAGCTTTTTGTCAAAGCCGATGGACGCATTAAAGGCATAGACCTGGCCGTCCGTGTCCTTGGTAAAGCGCCCTCCCCATAAAGTCGCCATGTATCTCCATTCCTTTCGACAGTGATTTTTGTACGATTAATTTTCATCATACCATGAATGGCACCTTATTGCAAGGAACGAATATCATAAAGTAAATTCTATTTTTGTGAGGACTCACTTGGATGGATAAAAATATACTGGAACTGAAAAATATCAGTTACTCCTATCACAGCCTCCATGGAGAGACGAAGGCGCTGGACCGCATCACCTTCGGGGTCCGAGAGGGAGAGTTTGTGGCTCTGGTGGGACCCAGCGGCTGCGGCAAGTCCACGCTGCTGTCCATTATCGCCGGACTGCTGCCCGCAGAGGAGGGCACGATTCTGGTGAATAATCCCGACGGTTCCCTGCGCTACCCCCGGGTGGGTTATATGCTGCAGCGGGAGCATTTGTTTGAATGGCGCAGCATCTATAAAAATGTCATCCTGGGTCTGGAAATCAATCATATGCTGACTCCTGAGCGTCTGGAATATGTGGATTCACTGCTGCGTGATTACGACCTGGAAAAATTCCGGGACAAACGCCCCAGCGAGCTTTCCGGCGGCATGAAACAGCGGGCCGCCCTGATACGCACCCTGGCGCTGGAGCCTCAGCTGCTTTTGCTGGATGAACCGTTCAGCGCACTGGACTATCAGACCCGTCTCATGGTGTCTGCCGACATATGCCACCTGATACGCCGGACCGGCAAGACCGTAATATTGATCACCCATGATCTGTCCGAGGCGGTGAGTCTGGCCGACAGGGTGGTGGTGCTCTCCGGACGCCCCGCCACCGTGAAAAAGGAGATTCCCATCCACCTGACGCTCCAGGACGACTCTCCTCTGGCGGCTCGAAACGCGCCAGAGTTCAACGAATATTTCAATCAGCTATGGGAGGAGATGAAATCATGAGCAAGCGCCAAAAAGAATTGACCAATCAGGAGGCATTCGTCCAAGAGCACCGAAGGCACCACCATCAGATCGCCTTCTACCGGATCTTTTTCTTCCTGCTGTTTTTGGTGCTGTGGGAAGTCAGCGCCCGGCTTAACTGGATTGACAGTTTCTTTTTCTCCAGTCCCAGTCTGGTGGCAAAATGCCTGTGGGGCATGATTCTGGACCGCTCCCTGTTCCTGCATGTGGGCGTCACGCTGCTGGAGACCATAGTCAGTTTTCTGCTGGTGTTCCTAATCAGTCTGCTGGCCGCCACCATACTGTGGTATTCCCGAAAACTGTCAGAGGTCGCAGAACCCTACCTGGTTATCCTGAACAGTCTACCCAAATCCGCCCTGGCCCCCCTTTTTATTGTCTGGCTGGGCACGGGCAGCACCACTATTGTAGTGGCGGGAATCTCAGTGGCTCTGTTCGGCTCCATCATCAGCTTTTACACCGGCTTTCAGCAGGTGGACAGTGAAAAGATCACGCTGATCTACACACTGGGAGGACACAGGGAAGACGCATTTCGCAAAGTGATTCTGCCCGGCTCCATCCCCATTATGCTCAGCACAACCAAGGTCAACATTGGGCTGGCGCTGGTGGGGGTTATCATAGGGGAGTTCCTGGCCGCCAGACGGGGACTGGGATATCTGATAATCTACGGCAGTCAGGTGTTTCAGTTGAATCTGGTAATCACCAGCATCCTGATTCTCTGCCTTATTGCCATGGGCTTTTACAAGGGGATTCAGTACATTGAGCATCATATTAAGAAACAACTGAAAATGTGAGATTGACTTTTCTCATATAGTATGCTACACTTTCCACAGTAGCACTTCAACGTTTTAAAGCGTTAGCGTTTTACGCTTTAAAACGTTGTTGTATGCGGAACTTAAAATACGAAAGGATATTATACCATGTTAAAACTTTTTATTCTGATTCTTTACTTTGCCGTGCTCATCGGCATTGGTCTCTATTGTCGGAAAAACGCCACGGATGTAAACGGTTTCGTGCTGGGCGGGCGTTCCGTAGGTCCCTGGCTCACCGCTTTCGCCTACGGTACTTCCTATTTCTCTGCCGTGGTGTTCGTCGGATATGCGGGACAATTTGGCTGGAAATACGGAATTGCTGCCACTTGGGCCGGTATAGGAAACGCCGTCATCGGCTCCCTGCTGGCCTGGGTGGTGCTGGGCAGACGCACCCGGATTATGACCCAGCATCTTGACTCCGCCACCATGCCCCAGTTTTTCGGGCAGCGCTTTGGCAGCAAACCGCTGAAAATCGCCGCCTCCGTCATTATTTTTATCTTTCTGATTCCCTACACGGCCTCCCTGTACAACGGGCTTTCCCGACTGTTCGGCATGGCCTTTGACATCGACTATTCCGTGTGCATTATCCTGATGGCAGTGCTCACCGCCATCTATGTCATTGCCGGAGGCTATATGGCCACAGCCATCAACGACTTCATTCAAGGCATAATCATGCTCTTTGGCATTGTCACTGTCATTGTAGCTGTCCTTAAGAGCAAGGGCGGTTTCATGGCGGCCCTTGAGGGGCTGGCCCGCGTCACCGACCCGTCCGTCACCGAGACTCCGGGCATCTTCGCCTCCTTCTTTGGACCGGATCCCCTGAATCTGATGTTTGTAGTGATCCTGACCTCCCTGGGCACCTGGGGACTGCCCCAGATGGTGCAGAAATTTTATGCCATCAAAAATGAGGAATCCATCAAGAAGGGTACCATTATCTCCACGTTGTTCGCGCTGGTGGTATCGGGCGGCTGCTACTTTCTGGGTGGTTTCGGCAGACTGTTCTCCGACCAGATTGACATTGCCGCCAACGGCTTTGACTCCGTGATCCCCACCATGCTGCAGAACTTGGGGCCTGTGCTGATCGCTTTGGTGGTGATTCTGGTGCTGTCGGCCTCCATGTCCACCTTAAGCTCTCTGGTTATCGCCTCCAGCTCCACCCTGACCATCGACTTTTTGAAAGAAACTTTCATGAAAAAGATGGATGATAAAAGGCAGCTTTTACTGATCCGTATCCTGGTGGTGGTGTTTATCGCCATCTCCGCCATCCTGGCGCTGATACAATACAAGAGCTCCATCACCTTTATCGCACAGCTCATGGGCATCTCCTGGGGTGCGCTGGCAGGGGCTTTCCTGGCTCCTTTCCTGTATGCCCTGTACTGGAAAAAGACAACCAAGGCCGCCTGCTGGGTATCCTTTATCTTTGGTTCCGGCCTGATGATCGTGGAAATGGTAGCAAAACAGGTTCTGCCCACTATCATGCAAAACCCTATCAACTGCGGCGCTATCGCCATGCTCGCCGGACTGGTCATCGTGCCGGTGGTCAGCCTGATTACGCCAAAGCCTGATAAGAAACTGGTGGAGGAGACTTTCGCCTGCTATGACAAGGACACAGTGGTCAAGCAGTCCACCGCTCTGGGCAAATAATTTGAGATATAGGCATACAAAAAGGAGTCGCTGCGCGCGGCTCCTTTTCTCTGTAAAAACTCTTTTTCCTATCTTTTCTATCCCCTGTTCTGCTGGGCCACCAGCTGGTCTGCACCATACTTCTTGCGCAGGGTCGGTTTCTCAATCTTGCCTGTGGCATTGCGAGGCACCTCCGCAAAGATAATCTTTTTGGGTCTCTTGTATCTGGGCAGCTCCTCGCAGAATCGCTCGATCTCCTCCTCCGTGCAGCTCATGCCCTCCTTGACGGCGATGATGGCTCCGGTGATCTCTCCCAATCGCTTGTCCGGCAGGCCGATAACCGCCACATCCTTTACCTTCTCGTAGGCGCTCAGGAAGTTCTCGATCTGCACCGGGTAAATATTCTCGCCGCCGCTGACAATCACATCCTTTTTCCGATCCACCAGGAAGATAAAGCCGTCCTCGTCCTGCATGGCCATATCTCCTGTGCAGAGCCAGCTGTCCTTTAAGGTAGCCGCCGTTGCCTCGGGGTCATTGTAGTAGCAGGTCATGACGCCGGGACCCTTGACACACAGCTCTCCCACCTCTCCCTGGGCCACGCTCTCTCCGCTCTCGTCCACGATCTTGCACTTCCAGCGGTAGCCGGGCACACCGATGGCGCCCACCTTGTGGATGTTCTCAACGCCCAGATGTACACAGCCCGGTCCGGTGGACTCGGACAAGCCGTAGTTGGTATCATACAGATGATGGGGAAAATATTCCTTCCAGTGCTTAATCAAGGAGGGAGGCACCGGCTGCGCGCCGATATGCATCAGTCTCCACTGATCCAGCTCATAATCCTCCAGTTTCAGATCTCCCCTGTCCAGACTGTCCAGAATGTCCTGTGCCCAAGGCACCAGGAGCCAGACAATGGTACAATGCTCCTTGGACACCGCATCCAGAATAATCTCCGGTGTTGCGCCCTTTAACAACACCGCCCTGCTGCCCGCGCACAGGCTGCCCATCCAGTGGAACTTCGCGCCCGTGTGGTACAGCGGCGGAATGCACAAAAACACATCGTCCCGGTCCGTCAGATGGTGTTTCTGTTCCATCTGGGCAGCCTGTGTCAGACTCTCATGGTTGTGCAGAATTGCCTTGGGAAACCCTGTGGTTCCTGAGGAAAAATAGATAGCTGCGTCATCCTCCTCCTCCAGACGAATCAAAGGCGGCTGGCTGGAACAGTCCGCCACCAGCTCCCGGTAACTCTCCGCAAAGGTGGGGCAGCCATCCCCCACATAGATCAGGAGTCTGCCCTTGGAGAGTTGCCCCTCTATGGACTCAATACGACCGATAAACTCCGGCCCGAAAAATAGGATATGTACCTCCGCAAGATCCGCGCAATACTGAATCTCCTTGGCGTCAAAGCGGAAATTAAAGGGCACGGCAATAGCTCCCGTCTTCAGAATGCCAAAATAAATCGGCAGCCACTCCAGACAGTTAAACATCAGTATAGCCACCCGGTCACCTTTCTGTATACCTCTCTCGAGCAGCATGTTCGCCACACGGTTGGCCTTCTCGTCAAACACGCTCCAGGTGATCTCCCTCCTGTAAGGCTCTGAGGAGGTCTGCTGCACCAGATCATACTCCTTCCAGGTGGTGCGCCTGGTGTCCTTCATTGTGGGATTCAGCTCTACCAGAGCCACTTCTTCCCCATATAACTTGTGATTTCTCTCCAGTAAGTCCGTAACCGGCATAATATTTTTCCTCTCTGTGCTTTTTTTCTGTGATGCTTTAAAGCGCTATAATACATGATACTATACAGACCGGGAAAAGTCAATGTGAGGAAGGTATCCTAATCTATATTTCATCCATATACTCTCGAAACTCTTCAAAACTTTTTACGGCCGGAGCTGCTGTATACCACCTTTTCAAAGTTATACCATCCTGTTCTTCCTCAATACGCCTGCGAATATCCTCGGGGATTTCCCCTAATCGCTCTAAAAACGTATATATGACCTGCCGCTCTCCTTCAATAATTCCGGCGTTTTTTCCCTCGATGATTCCGGCGGCCTTTCCCTCGGCGATCCCAGCGGCCTTTCCCTCGGCGATCCCAGCGGCCTTTCCCTCAGCGATCCCAGCGGCCTTTCCCTCGGCGATCCCAGCGGCCTTTCCCTCAGCGATCCCAGCGGCCTTTCCCTCAGCGATCCCGACTGTTTTCCCCAATTCTATCCCGGCCATCCGTCCATCCTCAAATGCCTCTTCTCTTTCTATCGCTATCGCGTCATCAAAATCCCATTGTGTATTTAGCATATTTACCACCTCCGACCCATGGTTTTTTATGAATTCCACCAGAATTCCCTCATTCTGGCAGTCTCTCACCGCCTGAATGATTGCGGCATCTCGAATCCATCCGGCGGTCAGATACTCCTTGATCCGCTGAATAAACCATGAATACTCGTACATCGGGCGGCATTCTTTCAATAGCTTATGTCCTGACGGCAAATTTATATTGATCACTTTCACTTCCAATTCTACCATAGGATGCTCTGTTTTTTCAAGAAAAGCCTCGGATAGACGCAGAGTTTTTTCCGGGGGGTATGTCTCATTTCCATTATAGAAAACATAGAACTCCGGCGTGGGAATCTTGAACTGCTTGCGCCTGTAGATCATCTTCTCATCCAGCAGTTTCTCCAAGGTGCGCCCCAAATAAAGCAGATCCCTCAACGGCATATTCTCATTTACGGTAGACTGATGCTCGCTGATAACCAGTACGCGGTTTTTTACCGTAAACGCCAGATCGTTCTTTCTGGCGATAAACATCACCCCCTCCAGCGTCACATAAGTAATGTCCTCCGGGGCTACCTCTTCATCTCCCAACGCCGTATACAGCTTAGATGCATTTTCCGGGTCTCCAAAATATGTGATGAACGCACTGTTTTTTACCTCCCGATTAGTAATTGTTTTTCCGTTCTCTTTTGCCATTGGCAATTTCCTCCTTTTTAATCATCTATGTAAAAGAAAACAGCAGAAAGAATAACACCTCATCAGACACGAGGTCGCTATTCCTTCTGCTGTTGTAACTATAATTATATATTTTGTGGACTGAATGTCAAGTAAAAGTTTCGCCGAGTTTCCTGCTATCCGCCTATTACTTTTTACGTCAAGCAGTACGTTCCCATCGGTATCTACATAAAGATTAGAGGTAGATATATGCTCCGATTGTGTTTATTGTGTTCTCACCATACTTAAGCCAACCGTCCTCCAGTGCCTGTTCGACGACATATCCACGGGAGATAGTAGGAACCTGATCAATCAAGGCACTTATTTCACTTTTTAGAGCAGTCAGTCTGGCAGCCAGTTCTGCATTAAACGGCTCTTCGATATTGCAGTCAAATACAACCACATTAGGCTCGATGACACCATCCGTATTCTTAATATAGCCATATTCCAGCAATTTTTCGATATAGCCCTTCTCTCCGTCCTTTGCTTTGCCCGCGCACACCAGCCAAAGAGTATATGTTTCGGAATAAGTAAGATGATCCGGCGTCTTTGCATAATAGCCTCCGATGTAAAACTTAAACTGGCCGAAATCCATCTCTTTCTTCACCTCAACTTTATCACGGGAAAGATAGCCATGTAGCCCAACGAAAGCAGGTTCTTTCCAATCGACTGTCTCGAATCCCTTAAGTGTCCATGCGCCGTTGCCAGGCCGGGAAGGATATGGCGCTTTCCATTCTTGTGTATTGCAATAATGTCCCGCAGAGTTCTTGCAAAACCAATCAAATATATACACCAGCAAAGTCCACTTGGCAGCCTCATAACCTACATAGCCTACATTCACCTTTGCCCCCTCTTCCTTCACATAAAGATCAATCATTTCACATAGCTTGTCTGTCAATGGTTTCTGAATGGTCTTGTTTGCATCATATATCACACGCTGTTCTTCTCTACTGACAATCGGGAAATTGGTCTCATACTTATTATTGGATTTGCGAAGAAGCTCTTCCCTGACGAGATATTCCAGCTCTTCCTCCATATACGGAAGCGCGATCCCAAGCTCCAACGCCAACTCCTCTGCTGTTTGGGGATTCTCATATGTTTCCAAAAAAATATTCTTGTATAACAGATGCCAAATGATGGACCAGGGCTGTCCCCATTCTCCGCCATTTCCATTCATAACGAAAGCAATTTGTTCCGGATTATAACTTCTCACTCCAAATTCTCTTGCCATATCCATACCCTCCTTCAAAATTATTCTTGCGCGCTGAAGACGTTTCTTCACCGTTTCCAGAGAGAGCGAAAGCCTTGATGCAATGACACGCATGCTTTGATTTTCCATGTAATAGGCGACAACGATATTGCGATAATTGCTGCTGATGAACGCCAGCTCCCGCCGAAACAGTGACAGCTGTTCACTGTGTATCATTTCATCAAGGACATTTTCGCTCTCGTTTTCGATCTCATAGTCGCCGATATCAGAACCGGTTACCGACTCGCTGCGTCTATGTTTTTCATCTGCCCACACAGAGTATCGGTTGCGCGCAATCTGCCATACCCACGCAGAAAAACTTGTGGGTGTCGTCCCTTTGTTCAGAGCAGTCAGTATATTCAACGCAATATCCTGCGTCAAATCCTCCGCCTCTGTGCTGCTGCCCGTCTTTTTCAGACAAAAGTAAAACAGCTTTTCCATATAATTTTCGGCAAATTCCGATACCAGTCGGTCACGCATGCTGACTGCACTTGACATTCGCTCTCTCCTACTTAAGTTCCACATCTTCCCATCCAATACACAGATCCGGTAATGAATATCCGGCCGTTTGGGGCGTCCGGACATCCACCAGTGTACTGCACGGGAATATACTGTTTACACTTATATAGTGTGGAATATTTGAATTTGGGGACAGAAAATTTTGAATTTTTAATATCAGATATGTTCCTCACAGCATTTCCATATGTCAAAGAAATTTATAATTATAATTCGGCTCTACTTACAAAGAATCCGCCTGCTGTTTCTGCTGATGGTATTGCTCTGCGAGCGCATTTAGATGGTCTACAATATTCGGATTCCAATGGATTGTGGAAGTCAAATGCTCACAGGGAAACGCATCGCAAATGCCACAGAATTGCACATTGTGTTTTCTTGCGCATTCATGTACTTTACATCTGCCAGATTCTGCCCATTCCGGGACATAACCGTCTGTTTCAATACATCCCTTACACATGCCGTTTATCCTTTTGGGACAACCAGTGCAACATTCACCACAGGCAGTTATTGTGGTGAAGTCTATCCTCTGTTTTCTATTCATTTCCTGCCTCCTATGTATTCACTTCGACTCCCATCCCAATGGCAATATATATCTGCCAATTTGGGTATTCTCCTGTATCACATTTTATCTCCCAGATTTTCTGGTATAGAAACGGGAAATCGTTAAAATTCATTATCAAGCTTTAATGTATGGTCGTACCAACTGCTCTTATCTAATATTACTCCAATTATAATATCAAATAGAGTTTCTCCTCCATGACTTCGCGCCTTTTCAATCTTCAGCTTTACTCTTTCGCAATTAGTGGGATGACATCTTTGAAGAATTTTTTCCCAATATAATACAGTAGCCTCATATCCGAAGTCCTGTCGGCTTTTATTTGAATGCGCCCAGCTAAACTCAATTCCCTCACCCACTTCATGTACACCAAAACCGCCGCGCAGCAAGTCGTGAAAAGCGTCCATATTATGTCCCGTTTTCCATGTGAGGTTTTTGGTTAATAACTTATCTATCTCATCATAAAACTCTTCGATGGTTGAAAAATGCGTTCCATCAATCGTGATTTTGTGTTTCATAAAAGCCCTCCCGCATAAATACCCCTATACTTGCTAATCCCTTGTAAAACCAATATATGTGTGGACTCACCAAATCGTACAGCGGATCATGCGTCAAACGCACTACACCTAGCGCAATACCACCACGCTGTAGGAGGGCAGTGTCAGGGTATCCCCCTTCAACGTCACTTTTCCGCCGTCCACCGAGAGATAACCCGCTATCTCCGTATAGCCGTACTGCTCCTTAGAGAGAGTCACTTCCTTTTTGTCCGTCTCCGACAGATTGTAGATCAGATAGATTGTAGTCCCATCGTAGGTCTTGGAGATGGCGGCGATATCCTGATCGGTAATCTCCTCCAGACGGGCCACTGTTCCCCTGGCAATCTCAGGATTCTGGTTCCGAAGTAAAATGGTATCCTTATAAAAGCTGTAGATGGACTTTTCATCCTTCATCTGCTCCTGAACGCAGGCAAAATGGTTCTCCTGGGGTTCCATGTCCGCCGGTCCATCGGTCATACCCCTGATCTGGCTGTCCTCCGACCAATACATGGGGGCACGCTTATTCTCATCCCGCCCACTGCCGGTCATACCGATCTCCTCACCATAGTACACAAAGGCGCTGCCGCTCATCAGTACATTCAGCGTGGCCGACATCTTGATCTTGCGCTCGTCATAGCGCAGATACCCCGCCGCCCTGGCCAGATCGTGGTTGACAAAAAACGGTGCGTCAATACCGTTCTCGTCGTATTCCCGTATGGCGTTCTGCACTCTGACAAGAGCTTTAGCATAGGCCTGGGCGCTGTTGCTCTCCCCATTGTAGGTCAGAGTCTTCGTAATCACGCCGGTGGAGTCCGCAAACTCAAAATCAAAGAAACTGTCGATACCACTGGCATAATATTGAGCATAGACGTTCATACCGTCCCAGCACTCTCCCACCATGTAGGCACCCGGATCGATAAATTTCACATAATCATTCACCCAGGTCAGAACCTCCACGTTCTTGCTGGTGGCATCACCGTAAAAGTGTTTCACCGCATCCAGCCTAAAGCCTCCTACGCCTTTATTCAGCCAGAAACTCATGATCTCTTCAAATTCCTTCCGCAGCGCCTCACAGTCAAAATTCACATCCGGCATTCTGTCAGAGAAAGCACCCTCATAATAGTAATCCGTGTTCCCCACCTGATAATATGTGGGGGAGGAGGGGTTGCCCTTGACAAAGTTATAGTAGGCATAGTAGGGACAGTCCTCCACCGAAGGTTCCTCCTCCTCTCCCAGCTGCTCCAAATATTCGCAGGCCGTCGTAAACCAGGGATGCTCAGAGGAGGTATGGTTCAGCACCAGATCGATAATCAGCTTGATCCCCCGCTTGTCGCACTCCTCCACCAGCCTGTCAAAGTCCTCCATGCTGCCATACTGCGGGTCAATGGCCTGATAGTCCGTCACGTCATACTTGTGGTAAGAGGGCGAAGGCATAATCGGCATCAGCCAAATTCCGTTAAATCCCATGTCCGCCACATAATCCAGCTTGGAAATCACGCCCTGCAGGTCTCCGATCCTGTCACCATCGCTGTCATAAAAAGAGTACACAAAAATTTCATACCATGTGCGGTAATTGTCATCGATTACCTCCACCTCTTTTGTACTACGCCAATCTGGGCCTGTACCGCACGCTCCCAGACTGCTCAGCAGCAGCACTCCCAACAGCAGCATTGCCAGAATTCTTTTTCCCATTTTTCCCGTCAGACGCATGTTCACTCCCCCTGTAAAATATCCCAATCATTCACCGAACGTTTTTAACGCATTAACACTATATACAAATACTTTCACCGTTTCTCTTTAAGTATATTCATACTACACTGTTTCGCACTTATTGTCAATAATGCCGTTTTTAGTGTAACATGTACAAAAATCTTCCACCACATCCTGTGAGGCCATGAATTTTGTGGGTTGATTTTACATATTTCTCTGTGTATCATATAACTATATCAACAGGGAGACTTGCCAGAGACATTCCGACTGAGAAAGGCAGAAAACCACTTATGATAATTGATATGCACACTCATATTTTTCCCAGACATATTGCGGAAAAAACGGTAGAAAAGCTGGGCACCGCAGCCCATATCCGTCCACACACGGACGGCACCCTGTACGGGCTGTTGGTCTCCATGCGCCACAGCCGTATTGCCTACAGCGTGACTCAGCCCGCTGTGACGAACCCGAACAGTGTGGAACATCTGAATAGTTCCATAATAGAAAAAATATTGCCCCGACAGGAGGAGGGTGTCCTGCCCTTTGGCGGCATGCACCCAGACTATCCCCATGTGCGCCGGGAACTGCTGCGGCTGAAAAATGCCGGGATCAAGGGCATAAAACTCCATCCCGCCTATCAGAGGGCGGATCTGGACGATCCCAGAAATCTGCGAATCCTCTATGAGGCCTCCGACCTGGGAATGATCGTGCTGACCCACGCCGGTGTGGATATCAGCGTAAACGGCTATGACTACGCCTCCGTTGAGCACATTCTACATGTGCTGAAGGAGGTAGCGCCGCAAAAACTGGTGCTGGCCCATATGGGCGGCTGGGGCAACTGGGCACAGGTGGAGAGCGATCTGGCAGGAGCGCCCGTGTGGCTGGACAACGCCTTTACCTATGGAAGGCTGGACACCTACCCCGGCATGCAGCCCTCCCCCCATGTGGGCACGGTGCTGGCCCCGGCAGATTTCGTGCGTCTCTGCCGCAAACATGGTATTTCTCGGATTCTGTTCGGCACTGACTCACCCTGGCAGGATCAGGACGAGTATGTGCAGCGGCTGCGGGCCATAGGGCTGACCGCCGCAGAACAGGAGGCTATACTGGGCAAAAACGCCGCAGAGCTGCTGGAGCTTTCCGGGACGGCTCCTTGAAGATCAGCCCGGGACGTACTCATCCTCCACAGTGGGTATCAAGGGGGACAAAAAAGGGTCCTGAAAAGCAGTCACCCTGCCTCTTGCCAGCCTGTATACCACAAACTCATTGTAATGTCCACTATCCTCGTCATTGTGCATATAGAGCAGGCCATAGCTCCCCTCCGCTATCCTGCCCACGGTTTCAAAGATAGAGAGCAGTTCCGTCACATCGCCGGATAAATGATTCGTATACCGGGAAAACTCTATAAAATACTCTCCATTGTTCACTTGGATCTGCAGGGAAGGATATTCGGATTCGTCTATCACCTTCCGGATTCTCTCCAATATCCCTTCCATGTCCTCATCATCCACCACTCTGTAAGTTTCTCTCAGTGTTATCCAGCCGTGTACTTCGACCATATTTCCCTCTTTTCTGCATAACCGCAGTTTTGTTGTATAATTGTCTATTATCCAAAGACGATTGTAGTCTACTTCCAACGGACAAATCTGTCAAGGGAATATATGTTATTTGCCCTCATCGAAGTATATTCTATATACTAAATTATTCTTGTACTTTTGGTCTTCTTATGGTACTGTATATCAAGCAATTTATATAAGCAAATTGGAGGACCTGACATGGATAGCTCAAACGAGACAACATTTGACACTGCTATGAATGACCACCAGATTTTAGAGAAACTGAACGCCTCCTATCCCATGCATTTCGACAGAATCACCTTTGTGCGGGACAGCGGCTGCCTGGCCTATGAAGTCTTTAGCGGTGGCCACAGGTACTTTCTGCGCATCACAAAGCCCACTTTTTCCGATATGGCCGCCGTGTCCCTGGATGTGCATTTATTTCTGCAAAAACAGGGATTCTCCGTTCCGCCGATCCTCTTTACCAAAGATGACATGCCCTGTATCCAGATATACTCCCTGGAGGGAAAATGCTGCTTCATCCTGTATGAATTTATTGAAGGGGAGGAAGTTTCCCCTGCACGGGACGCGGAGGCTCTCGGCGCTTTTGTGGGTAAGCTGCACCAAACCATGAAGACCTATCCGGGAAAACTGCCCCGTCGGGATAAACAATATTATATTGACAGATATATCCAGATCATGCGCGCCAAACAGTACGACAAGATTGACGCTTTTACCGCATATGGCGACGCCCTGTGGGAAAGGGTGAAAAATCTACCTTACGGATACTGCCATGGAGATCTATATCCGGGAAATATCCTCAAGGCCCCGGAGGGACAGTTCTATCTGCTGGATTTTGACACTTTTTGCGAGGGGTTTGCACTGTATGATCCCGCACTGCTCTGCAATTCCACAGACTACTTTAATCTGGAGACCGACGGCTATGAGAAAACGAAAAAAATCTATGACCGCTTTCTGTCCGAATACACAAAATATATCCCGCTTAGCCCGAGCGAGGCCGATTCCCTCTATGATATCATTGCGCTCTATCACTTTGCCCTGCAGGCCACGATCATAGAGATTTTCGGCATAAACTGCGTGGACAATGATTTCCTTGACCGACAGCTCCATTGGCTGCAGGAATGGAAAAAGCAGTACTAATCCCCAACCTTCACCGCCACCTGGTACTCATCCTCATACACGATCTCCCCCACATAGTTGGTATAGACCACGTCATAGGGATGCCGGTATTTATCCAGCAAATCCAGCACAGGCTGCAGACGCTTTAGCATATGGGTGGTGGCCTGGGTCTTAAAATAGCAGATAACCTTCTGATCCCCCGTGGTGCACATGGGGGGCTCCGGCAGATTTTCCACAAACCATCGCTCAGTCTCCTTGAATATCGCTGCATCCTCCTCGCTCATAACCCCGTCGTAAATCATGCGCCAGCACATGCCAAATACCCCTTTGGGGGCCTTGGTGATATAGGACAGTTCCCTTCCCTGAATTCTCACATAAAGTAATTTCATAATATACCTCCTAATAAAAACACGCTTGTCAGGAAATTTCGATTTTCCCTGACAAGCGTGGATCAGACTTACAGTCTACTATCTTCCCCTATTCATATTTCAGCGGATTTCTTTTTCTATCCGGCAAATCCTACCGGTACAAATCTCTCTTGTCGATAACCCTGACAGCCTTGCCCTCGCTCCGGGTGATGGTCTTGGGTTCCACAACCTTCACATCCACCTTGATGCCCAGCATGGACTTCAACCCTGCCACGATCTGTTTCTCGCGCTGTTCGATAGTCAGAGTAGGATTCTCCACCATCTCCGGGGTCAGCTCCACCTGCACCTCAATGGTGTCATTGTTGCCAATGCGGTCAACCACGATCTGGTAGTTGGCCTGATAGCCCTGGTTCAGCAGCACCGCCTCAATCTGGGAGGGCCATACGTTGACACCCTTGACCACCATCATGTCGTCACTTCTGCCCATGGGCTTGTGCATGCGGATATGGGTGCGTCCGCAGGAACATTTCTTCCTGGTCAGATAGCACAGATCTCTGGTGCGGTAGCGCAGCAGCGGGAACGCTTTCTTGGTAATACAGGTAAATACCAGCTCGCCCACCTCGCCCTCGGGCAGCACCTCCCCCGTATCGGGGTCAATGATCTCCGGGATAAAATGATCCTCCTGCACATGCATGCCCGCCTGCTCCTCACACTCAAAGGACACGCCAGGGCCGGAGATCTCCGTCAGGCCGTAAATGTCATATGCTTTGATGCCCAGGGATTTCTCAATATCGTGGCGCATCTCCTCGGTCCAGGGCTCCGCGCCGAAGATACCGGCCTTAAGCTTGATCTTATCCCGCAGGCCTCTCTCGTTGATGGCCTCTCCCAGGTTGGCCGCATAGGAGGGCGTACAGCAGATAATGGTGGATCCCAGATCCGTCATAAACTGGAGCTGGCGCTCCGTGTTGCCTGAGGACATGGGCAGCGTCAAACAGCCCACCTTGTGGGAACCGCCGTTTAAGCCGGGACCACCGGTGAACAGGCCGTAGCCGTAACACACATGACACACATCCTCCTTGGTACCGCCGGCAGCTACGATAGCCCGGGCGCAGCACTCATCCCACAGATCGATATCCTCCTGGGTGTAAAAAGCCACCACTCTGCGTCCCGTGGTGCCGCTGGTGGACTGAATGCGCACACACTCGGACAGAGGTACTCCCAATAATCCATAAGGATACTGATCTCTCAAATCATCCTTGTTAATAAAAGGCAGCTTGTGCAGATCCTCGATGCCATGGATATCCTCGGGCTTTACTCCAGCCTCATCCATCTTGTTTCGGTAAAACTCCACATTCTCGTACACATGCTTTACCTGTGTTACCAGTCTCTCGCTCTGCAGTGCCTGGAGCTGCTCCAAAGGCATTGTCTCAATCTCCGGCTGATAATAATTTCCCATCCTCTTCCTTCTCCTGTCTTTTATTATTGTTGTATATTTCGTAAGGCAACTCGCGCCATACAGATCTTTTAAGCCTCGTACTCCCGCCCCAGGGCGAAAGCGCGCTTATTTAATTCCAGAAACTTGGCGGGCACACAGTCCTCTATAGCCTTTTCCCACTTTTCTACCGGAATGTCAAAATACTTGGAAAGTCTGCCCATCAGCACAATGTTCACCGCCTTGGAGGAGCCCGCCTGCTCCGCCAGAGCCAGACAGTCCATGGCATCCACCGCAATACCCAATTTCTCCATCTTAGTCACCAGGTCCGCCGGATACTGTGCCGCGCCTGTGATCACCGGCATGGGATCGATCTCCTGGGTGTTTACCACGATCCGTCCCTCCGGCCTTAAGTATTCCACATAGCGGGCTGCCTCCAGTTTCTCAAAGGACACGATAAAGTCGGCCTGTCCCTTGTCAATAATCGGGGAATACACCTTCTCCCCAAAACGTACATATGTAACCACGCTGCCGCCCCTCTGGCTCATGCCATGTACCTCGGACACCTTTACATCATAGCCTTCCGTCAGGAGCAGATGGCCCAGCAGCTTGCTGGCCAGCAGGGAACCCTGGCCCCCTACGCCTACAATCATAATATTTTTCGTCATAGTATTTTCCCCCTTTACTCCTGGGATTCCAACGCGCCAAACTTACAAAGCTGTTTGCACACACCACAGCCCACGCACAGGGTCGTGTCAATCACTGCCTTGCCGTCCCTGATGCTGATGGACGGACAGCCCAGACGCATACAGGACTTACAGCCCACACATTTGTCGCAGTCCACCTTGAGAGGTTTCTCATGTTTCACATATTTTAAGAGTACGCAGGGTCTGCGGCTAATAATTACGGAAGGCTCCTGTGCCGCCAGCTCCTGTTTCAGCACCCGGTCACACTCCGCCAGGTCATAGGGATCCACCACCGTCACCCGGTTGAACCCCATGGCACGGCACAGCTCCTCCAGATTGATTTTCCCCGCCGGGTCTCCTTTAATATTGTAGCCGGTAGTGGGATTCTGCTGGTGTCCCGTCATGCCGGTGATGGAATTGTCCAGAATGATCACTGTGGAATTGCTCTGGTTGTAGGCTATGTTGGCAAGTCCGGTCATGCCGGAGTGCATAAAGGTGGAATCTCCGATCACCGCCACCGTCTTTCCCTCGCTCTCCTGTCCCAGAACCTTGTTAAATCCATGGATGGAACTGACGGAAGCTCCCATGCACAGAGTCACGTCCATAGCGCTCAGAGGCGCCACAGCTCCCAGGGTATAACAGCCGATATCTCCCAGCACCGTACATTTATTCTGTTTCAGCACATAGAACAGGCCTCTGTGGGGACAGCCGGAACACATAACCGGCGGCCTGCCGGGCAGATTTTCCTCCAGGCTCTTTACCGGGGACAGGGATACACCCAGTTTCTCCGCCACCATATTCTGGGAGTACTCTCCCTCCATGGGAAACACATCTTTTCCAGTGACGGAAAGACCCAGCTGCCTGCAGTGATTTTCAATGATGGGGTCCAATTCCTCCACAATGGCCAGCTTATCCACCCTGGCAGCAAAGTCGAGAATCAGCTGCCGGGGCAACGGGTTGACCATACCCAGTTTCAGGATAGATACACTGTCCCCGAAGACCTCCCTGACATACTGATAACTGGTGGAGGAGGTGATAATACCAAGGCCTGTCCCCCCCATCTCCACCCGGTTGACCTCGGCGGTCTCCCCATAGGCAATGAGTTTTCGGGTACGCTCCTCCACAAAGGGATGACGCTTGATGGCATTACCGGGCATCATCACATATTTCGCTATATTTTTTTCATAGGGCTTTATTTCCGGCATCACCCGTTCTCCGGTGTCCACAATGCTCTGGGAATGAGCCACACGGGTACACATTTTGATAATGACAGGGGTGTCAAACTCTTCGCTGATAACAAATGCCAGCTTGGCAAAACGATATGCCTCATCGGAGTCCGCAGGCTCCAGCATAGGCACCTTGGAAGCGATGGCGTGATGGCGGCTGTCCTGTTCATTCTGGGAAGAATGCATACCTGCGTCATCCGCCACGCAGATTACCAGCCCCGCATTCACACCAGTGTAGGAACAGGTAAAAAGAGGATCCGCCGCCACATTCAGTCCCACATGTTTCATGCCGCAGAAAGCTCTCCTGCCCGCCAGGCTGGCTCCGAAAGCCACCTCCATAGCTACCTTCTCGTTGGGCGCCCACTCACAATAGATCTCATCATATTTTGCAGCCTCCTCCGTCACCTCCGTACTGGGGGTGCCGGGATAGCTAGATACTACTTGGCAGCCCGCCTCATACAGGCCTCGGGCCAACGCCTTGTTTCCTAACATTAACTGTTTCATCCGTACCTCTTTCCTCATGTTTGGAATATGTTTTTAAATCCGACAGCTTTATTATACTTGAACAATTTAATCCTGTAAAGCAAAAAGACTGACCACAATCTGTAAATTTGTAAAAATAGGTGTTGCATTTTCTCTCATTACCCGATATAATTAATTGCAGTGCTGAAATAGCTCAGTTGGTAGAGCACTTCACTCGTAATGAAGGGGTCGTGGGTTCAAGTCCCATTTTCAGCTGTAAAAAAATCGGAGGTGTATGATCCCTCCGATTTTTTTATGGGTTAGAACTCTGTATCGCATAACTCCAGCGCCGCCGCAATCACCGCATCCATATCATAATACTTGTACTCTCCCAACCGTCCGCCGAAGATTACCTTCTCCTCCGCCTGGGCCAGCTGCCTGTACTTTGCGTACAGAGCGCTGTTTTTCTCGTCATTCACGGGATAGTATGGCTCGTCCCCAGGTTTCCACTCTGAGCTGTACTCACGGCTGATCACCGTCTTGGGGAACTCGTTTCCCGACTCATCCCTGCCAAACACAAACCACTTATGCTCAATGATCCTGGTCCAAGGCGTCTCCCTGTCCGTGTAATTCACCGCCGCATTGCCCTGGAAATTAGGGATATCCAGCACCTCCGTCTCAAAGCGCACGGAGCGGTATTCCAGCGCTCCCAGTCTGTACCCGTAAAACTGGTCTATCGGCCCGGTGTAGATCACCCTGTCGGCCAGAGCGTCCAATTCCTGCCGCCTCTCCAGATAATCCGTGTTCAACCGCACCTCGATTCCATCCAGCAGATTCTCCACCAGCCGGGTGTAGCCGCCGACAGGAATCCCCTGATACAGAGCGTTAAAATAGTTGTTGTCAAAGGTAAAGCGGACCGGCAGACGCTTGATAATAAACGCCGGGAGTTCCCTGCAGTCGCGCCCCCACTGTTTCTCTGTGTAGCCCTTGACCAGCTTTTCAAAAATATCACGGCCCACAAGAGAGATAGCCTGTTCCTCCAGATTCTTTGGCTCAGTGATACCCGCCTCCCGCCGCTGCTGCTCTATCCTATCCGCCGCTTCCTGGGGAGTCGCCACGCCCCACATTCTGTTAAAGGTATACATGTTAAAGGGCAGAGAGTACAGTTCCCCCTTGTAGTTTGCCACAGGGGAGTTGGTAAAGCGGTTAAACTGCGCAAACTGCGTGATATATTCCCACACCTTGGTATTGTTGGTATGGAAAATATGGGCTCCGTATTTGTGGACTGGAATTCCCTCTATATTCTCCGTATAGATATTGCCCGCCACGTTGGGGCGCTTGTCCACCACCAGCACCGACTTACCCCGCGCCTTAGCCTCATGGGCAAAGACCGAACCGTACAGGCCGGACCCTACAACCAAATAATCATAATGCATATCCTATGCCCCCAGAATCCTCGCCCAGTCTCTCTGCCAGTTATCCATACTGAGCAGATTGTACCTGGTCTCTTTTCCCTCGTGGATATCGTTCACCACAATATACTGACGGGTGATGATATGAGGGGCCCTGACTACCATCTCGCCCACCACCTCGTCACAGATCTGCCGACAGTTCCTATTCTTTTTCAACAATGCGTTCTCAAATCCCAGATACTGCTTTTTAGTGTATTCGTTGACCATACCCTGCTGCTGCGTATCCTGCCTGGTTATGACAAACAGATTCTGCCGATATCCGTCGATCCCCGGAATCTCATTGGAGTAGAAGGCGGCCACGATGTCGTCAAGCTTTCGCAGATAGCACCCGTATACCGGCCAGACGGACAGAAAATAGTGCTGCGTGACAAAGAAGACAGTCTGCTCTTTTCCGTTCGACATGTCCGTCTCACATACGATCTTTACCGCCTCCGGGCTGAGCAGCTCCCTGTCCGCCTCCATCAGCTCCTCCTGACTGTACCCTGTCTCCTTCTGAAAATATTCCAGGTAGCCAGCCACTCTCTTTTTGTGTATTAACTGGCCCGCCAGAATAAAAATAAGTGCAGGAACCCCAAAGACCGCCAGCACTGTGAGACCGCCGCTCACTTTCACAAACATGAGCGGCACGCCAAGCAAAACACCGACAATCAGAAAGAAGACACCGGCGGCAAACAGTCCCATTCCGCCACCGCCCCCTGCCCTGTAGGCCTTTAGCACACTTCCATACTTTGTCACCTGTTTCTGTAAATCCTTAGTCATTTCCGCCTTCATAACCTTAATCTCCTATTTGTAGTTAACGACATTAGAAATATCACTTGAGGACTATTTCTACTCATTTATGATTTGCACGCGAGTTTCATCCAGAACCCGCAGGTTGCTTATAGGGTTTCCCTTGCAGTTCACTCGCCGCAGAGCCGGGAGCGAAGACAGCACTCGCATATCTGTCACATAATTATCTGAAAAATCAATTTCCTCCAAGTTCATAAGACCGCCTGCAAACTCCAGGTCCTTAATCTCATTGTCCGCTATGTCCAACTTTTTCAGATTGGGAAAATGTCCGAAAAAGTCCAGATGATCTATCAGGAACACGTCATCCCAGTACACATCTGTCATTCCCATGGAGCTGTGTACCTTGACATTCTCAAAGAGCTTTATCCCAGCCATTTCCAGCGATTCCAGAGAAGTGTTTTCTCCCACCCGGCCAAAGTCGATCTCACACTCGATCCCGCTCAACTTAAGCTCCTTGATGTTAGGCAGTGCGAATATGCCCGAGATATCTTTATAAGTCACCATTCCGCTCAGATTCACGTATTCCAACGAGGAAATCTTCTCTACAAAGGACAGATCCCTATCCTGGTAAAAGGTGATGCAGGTCAGTTTCTTCAGCTGAGTAAGCCCCGACAGATCAAGGTTTGTCGGAATATCACAGCTGCGCAGAGTAAGCTCCTCCAACGCGGTTAAGCCAGATAAAAATGTACAGGAGTCAAAGTTGTTCAGCGTCAGTCTTTGCAGCTTAGTCAGCCCGGTGAGAGACGGCTCCTCACAGTCATAAGGCCTTTCCAGAGACAATTCTGTAAGCCCCGTGAGGGCGGCTACGGCATCCATGTCTTTCAGGTCCCGGCAATCCGTCACCGAGAGTCTCTCCAGGTTCTCCAGCACCTCTAACCCGTCAAGACTTAAAAGTTTTCCGTCTGCGAGACCCAGACTCTTCAGCTGGGGCATCCGTTTCAAAAAGTCCAGCGATTTCAGATTTTCCGATTCAATAATAAGCTCCTCCAGGCTCGCCATGGACGCAAATACGCCAAAGTCGCTTATGGCGTCCGCATTCTCCAGAGTGAGAGATTTCAGCTGCCCCAGCGCCACCACCGCATCCACATCGCTAAAGTCGCGCGCATTTATGGTGAGACTCTCCAGATTTGGGAACAAATCCAGTCCATCCAGGCTTTTTACCGAACTGCCGAGGGAAAGCTGCCGGATGGTCGAGGGATCGTCCAAAGCCTTGGCAGCATCCCCCAGAGTGCTGAAAGTAGCGGAAAGGCTTTCCAGTGAAAGCCCCTTCAAGCTGCACTGTGAAAGCGACTGTCTGGTCTCCAGCTTTTTAAGCCCACCAAGCATATACAGACTTGAGTACCCTCTGTCGCCCCCGGAGGGAAAGGTGAGCCATTCTAGCTCCGCATCAGGATTTTCCAGAGGATTTTCAAAGCTATAGCCAATATATATATTATCAAAATCGCTCTTGTCCGCAATCCATTGTATCTGGTTTAGCTCCTCCTGCGTCACACTGTCCGCGTCTTTTCCAAAGGCAGCTGCAACCACCTGCCCTAACAAGCCGGAGAGCGTACCCTCCTCTTCCTCTTGCCGGTTCGCAACCACCGGGTTATAGGAGGTCACACTACTCGCCGTGACAGACTCCCTGTACGAGTCCCGCTGCGACGCGCCTCTGTCCGGCAGATAGCGATACATCCTAATTGCCACCAGGACCACAAAGCAGACCACAAATCCTATCCCGCGGATAATGGAATTTCTGAAAGTCGAGTCAGGCTTGCCCGTATGGGGCGTGGGCTGTCCTTGATTAGCTGGCTGTCCCTGATTAGCTGGCTGCCACTGGGGCGCCGGGCGTCCGCCCGGATTTGCCGAATTCCCTGGATTTATCGGGTTTCCAGGACCTCCCTGACTCGGGCTGGGGCCTATGTCTACGACATACTCGTTTCCGCAATATTCACATTGGACTGTCTTTACATTTCCAGTAGGCATTTTCAAGGTGCTGCCGCAGCCCGGACACTTTAAATCCGTAATTTTCACCATGTCTCCCATACTATCTCTCCTAGGTTTTATGCTCACTAACAATTAGTTTTTCCTTTCCGCACAGTGCAATGTAGTTTATCTTTGATAAACTACATCTGCCCGATTATGCGACATGTGCTATGCGGAAACTTAAAATTCGTAAGCGTTAGTCAGTATAGTTCCTTTACCGCAGTTTCTCCCCACATTCCGGGCAAAATCTCGGTTCTCCGTCAATGGCCGCATTGCATTTCGGACATTTTTTTGCCAGTGGCACTCCGCATTCCGGACAAAATTTTCCCCCCGCCGGTATCCTGCGTCCACAGCCGGGGCATGTCATCTGTGAATCCTGCCCGGCCTTCGGGCTATCCTTTGCCTCCTCCGTCCGGATCTCTTTGCTGAGTTCTCCGAATGCTGTTCCCACTGCGTTTCCCATGCCAAGTCCCATGCCTGTTCCGATTCCCGCGCCCATGAACAGCGCACCGGCGGACCCGGGATTGGTGGCGGCCCCCTCCAGAGCGTCAAACGACCGCTCCTGTCTGTAGTCATATCCGATAATATCCATCTCCGCCTTTTTGGCCAGGGCTTCCTTTAATTTCTTTACAGAGGGGTCATCCTCCGGGACGCTGATTTCATTGACATAGAAATTAATCAGCCTGATTCCGTACTCTGCCATATCAGGCTCGATTCTCTCTTTCATATACCCGGAAAGCTCGTCAATGTACGCGTTTATTTCCATCACGCTGATCTGCTTTTTCAACAGATAGGAGGAAAGAGCGTCTTTGACCTTCGTGACATAGAGTCCCCTGAAATAGTTTACCAGCATAGTTCTATCAAAGGAAGACATGGTTCCCACAAGCTTTACCAGGAATTTTCCGGCGTCCTCCACCTTTATACCAAACATGCCGTTGGCGCGGACCGGCACAAAAATCTGATACCTGGGGTCCTGCATCTGCACGGGAGACGGCGTTCCCCACTTGACATCCAGAGTGGAGAGCTTATTGACAAACCAAACCTCTGCCGCAAAGGGCGATCTGCCGCCAAAGGGCAGATTTATGATCTTATTCAGAATGGGAATGTTCCGTGTCTCCAGCGTGTATCTTCCGCTGCCAAACACATCCAACGCCTTCCCGTCCTTATACAGGATCGCCTCCTGTGATTCATTTACAATCAGCTGCGTCCATGTTCCCAGATCCTCCCTTGGATATTTCCAGGCAAGCAGACCGGGGTCTCCCTCGTATTTTACAACCTCTACAACCGCCATTTCTCTCCTCCTATCTGAGGTTCTTTAGAACCTCTGTACCGCATCCGCCCAGTACTCTACTAACTTATATGCGCAACCGGGCCTTATCCTTCCTTGACTTTGGATTTTTCGCCTGCCGCCTTGCGGGAGACTCTCTTCGTCTCTTTTTTAGGCGTGTTCTCCTTAATCAGCGCCAGCTTTCTGCGCACGCGCTCCTCGATGACCCGGTTCAGTTCCTCCTCGGTATAGGGCTCAAAACGCAGAATACTCAGAGACAGGGGCGCCAGCTTTACGCTTATGGACACCGCCTGCTCATCCCACTCGATATCCTCTGCCGGCAAGGCCTTCTTGTTCACTACGCCCGTACCTCCATATATCTTCTCATCCGTATTCAAAATCTCCTTATATTTCCCGTCATAGGGAACCCCTGTGCGAATCTCCTGGGCCACACCCGCAAAATTCGCCACCACCAGCAACATGTCAGCGGCGTCGCTCCCCTTGCGCAGATAGCTCAGATAGCAGTCGTTGCCGGAGATGGCGTTGAGCCACGCAAAGCCCGACGGCTCCTGGTCCAACTCGTACAGGGCCGTCTCCCTGCGGTACAGATGGTTCAGGTCCTTATACAATTCCGCAATCCCCTTGTGCTCCGGCACCTCCAGCAGATTCCACTGCACTCTCCGATTCTCGTTCCATTCATCGAACTCCGCCAGCTCCTGTCCCATGAACAGCAGTTTTTTGCCGGGGTGAGTCATCATATAGGCATAGGAAAGCCGCAGATTGGCCAGTTTCTCCTCCCTGCTGCCGGGCATCTTGCCCACCATGGTGGCCTTTCCATGTACCACCTCATCGTGGGAGAACACCAGCTGAAACTTTTCACTGTAGGCGTAGATCATGCTGAACGTCAGCTCTCCGTGGTGATGGCTGCGGAAATAGGGGTCCATTCTGATATAGCCCAGATAGTCGTTCATAAAGCCCATATTCCACTTCAGGTCAAAGCCCAGACCGCCCTTATCCAAATCCTCGGTAATCAGTGGAAATGCCGTGCTCTCCTCCGCAATGGACAACACGCCGGGATTGCGCTTTTTGAGAATGGAGTTCAGATGCTTTATCATCTCCATGGCCTCCAGATTCTCCTTGCCGCCGTACATGTTTGCCACCCATTCTCCGTCATTTTTGCCGTAATCCAAATACAGCATACTGGCCACGGCGTCCATGCGGATACCATCCGCATGATACTTTTCCACCCAGAACAGCGCGTTGGCGATCAGGTAGTTGGACACCTGAGGTCTGCCGTAATTGTATATCAATGTGCCCCAGTGAGGGTGAAAGCCCTGGCGGGGGTCCTGATGCTCATACAGGCAGGTGCCGTCAAAGCCGGACAGGCCGTGTGTATCCCTCGGAAAATGAGCCGGAACCCAGTCCAGGATCACGCCGATGCCCGCCTTGTGCAGTTCGTTGACTAAATACATAAAATCCTCGGGACTGCCGTACCGGGAAGTGGGGGCATAGTAGCCAATGACCTGATAGCCCCAGGAGCCGTCAAAGGGATGCTCCATAACCGGCATCAGCTCCACATGAGTATAGCCCATATCTTTCACATATTTCACTACCTCGGGTGCAATGTCCCGATAGTTGGCGTATGTTTTCCCCTCTCCGGGCTCAAGAAAGGACCCCATATACATCTCATAGACGCTAATGGGAGCATTGCCCCCCTGAAAACTTTTACGCTCCCGGATAAACTCCTCATCCTCCCATTTGAAATGACTGATATCCGCCACCACGGAGGCATTGTCCGGTCTGAGCTGGGCGGCATTTCCATAGGGGTCAGCCTTCAGGAAAGTCAACCCACCCCTGGCCTTGATCTCAAACTTATAGATACTGCCCTCTGTCACCTGGGGAATGAACAATTCAAAGATACCGCTGTCCCACAGGCGGCGCATCTGGTGCGCACGGCCGTCCCAGCTGTTGAAATCTCCCACCACACTGACGCGCATGGCATTCGGCGCCCATACGGCAAAATAGGTTCCCTCCTCACCGTCCAGGGTGCAGGGGTGCGCTCCCAGCTTATCATAGATCGTATAATGAATCCCTGCGTCAAACTTTTCAGTATCCTTTTTCGTGATAAGCGGTGCGTGGCGGTATGGGTCCAAACACTGAACCTTATTTCCGCTCCGGTCAGTCACAACATAGCAGTATTTTCCCATGTCCTTATCCGGGACCAGCACCGCAAAGAATCCCTCCTCGTCCGCCATGTCCATGGGATACTCTCTTCCGCTTTTATCCAACTGCAGGGTCATCTCCACCGCCCCCGGATAAAACGCCTGCACAAGCATCTGACTTCCCACCTTGTGAGGCCCCAGCAGATCATGCGGATGGTCACACTCTGAATATACGATTTCCTCAATCGCAGGCCAATTCATCAATTTATACAGCTTATTGTCCATAGTCGCCCCTTTTCTGTATGGCTTTTATATTGTATCCTGTGCGCGTATGCCATACCTACGCATAGCTCCTTAGACGCAGGGTCTGTCACAGGCTATGTATAAACAGACCGCTCCTTAGCTTTGGCTCAAACCAGGTGGACTTGGGGGGCATCAGCCTGCCTGCGTCCGCCACGGCAAACAACTCGTAAATAGAGGTGGGATACAGTGAGAAAGCAACCTTCATATCACTCTGCACTCTCCTCTCCAACTCCTCCAGCCCCCGGATACCTCCCACGAAATCAATGCGTTTGTCAGTCTTGGGATCTCCGATTCCCAATATGGGGGCCAGGAGCTGATTCTGCAGGATGGACACGTCCAGCCCCTCCACCGCATCCCGGCTGCGAATATCCTCATGGGCCGTGAGACGATACCACTCCCCCTCAAGATACATGCCGTACTCGTATTTTTTCTCGGGTTTCAAAGGCGTCTCTCCCACGCATTCCACCGTGAATTTTTCCCCGATCTTCTCCAGAAAAGTTTCCCTGTCGTACCCGTTCAAATCCTTTACCACCCGATTGTAGTCCAGGATTTTAAGCTCGTCCGCAGAGAACAGCACCGACAGGAAAAAATTATACTCCTCCTCCCCGGTGTGGGCGGGATTGTTCTCCCTGCGCTGCAGTCCCACCTTCACGGCGGAGGCGCAGCGATGGTGTCCGTCCGCGATATAAATCTGCTCCATACCGGCAAAGGTGTCCCGAATGGTCTGTATCTGCTGTCTGTCCGACACCACCCACACTCTGTGTACGATCCCGTCCCCAGCGGTAAAATCATACAGAGCATCCCCCTGTATCACCTGGGCTATCACCTGCTGCAGCGCCGCCTGGTTGCGGTAGGCCAAAAAGATAGGACCGGTCTGGGCGTTGCAGGTGTCCACATGGCGGATTCGGTCCAGCTCCTTGTCCGCCCGGGTGTTCTCGTGTTTTTTGATGACCTGGTTCTGATAGTCGTCGATGGAGGCGCAGGCCACAATTCCCTTTTGACTCCGCCCCTCCATAATCTGCTCATAAATGTAATAACAGGGCGCGTCCTCCTGCACGAATCTCCCGTCGCGCATCCACTGCTGCAGCATATCCCGGGCTTTCTCGTACACACAGTCCGCATAGGTGTCCACCTGAGGGCCAAACTGCGTCTCGGCGCGGTCGATGGACAGAAAAGAGCCGGGGTGCAGTTTCACCTCCGACGCAGCCTCCTCTCTGTTGTATACGTCATAGGGCAGCGCCGCGATCTCTGCCTCCAGTCCTTTGGCAGGTCTGTATGCCTGGAATGGTCTGATATCTGCCATGGTTTTCCTCCTTGAGTTAGGGTGGTTACACTTTCCTTACTATCATATCAAAAATAGCTATACATCTCAAGCGATAAAGTGGTATAATGGAAAAAAATTTGTGAGGAGTGATGCATCATGACGGACGAAAATCGTGCTATTTTGAAGAGAATTAACGACTACGCGGAGCAGGTGATGGGGGATATCGACCCTCAGAAGGTACAGGTTTCCGCACAGATTGAAAAATTAAAGCCCATTCTGCAGGAAATTGCGGAGGAAAAGCAAATCTCACTGGAGGACATGTTTATCCTGTATATGGATATTCAGTCCGAGGCGTCCTGCGCCACCCAGCAGAAACTGTCCGAGGAATTACAGGATCTGAATGATGGCAGCGGCATGCCGATCTTGATTCGATAGTCTGTGTGAGTTTGGTTCCCGGCTGTGGTATCGACGGTTATAACTTTCAAAGAAAATGCTCCCGGCCGTGAGCGATGGCTCATAACCCGGGAGCATACCTTTTCTGTTTGTCTATTCGGAAATTATTTCACAACTCTCACTCTGAACACGCCCTCGATCTTCTCCAGCGCCTCAATGATCTCCGCCGTGGGAGCGCTCTCCACGTCAATCATGGTGTAAGCGACCTCGCCTCTGGACTTGTTGGTCATGTCGCTGATATTGATGCCCTTTACACCGAACGCCGCCGTAAACTGGGTAATCAGGTTGGGAATATTCTTGTGGAAGATGGCCACACGCCCCGCCTTGGCACAGATGCCCATGTCACACGCAGGATAGTTTACGCTGTTGCGGATGTTGCCGTTCTCCAGGTAGTCCATGATCTCCTCCACCGCCATTACCGCACAGTTGTCCTCGGACTCCTCGGTGCTGGCGCCCAGATGGGGAATCACGATACAGCCCTTCTGTCCCGCCGTGGTGGGATTGGGGAAATCAGACACATAGCGGGCGATCTTGCCGCTCTGCAGCCCCTCCAGCACATCCTTCTCATTGGCCAGCAAATCTCTGGCAAAGTTCAGCAGTACCACGCCCTCTTTCATCTTGGCGATGGACACGGCATTGATCATGCCCTTGGTGGAATCCAGCAGAGGCACATGAATCGTAATATAATCACAGTCCGCATAGATATCGTCCACATTCAGCACATGTTTTACGGAACGGCTCAGATTCCAAGCCGCATTGACAGACAGATAGGGGTCGTAGCCATATACCTCCATCCCCAGAGATACAGCGGCGTTGGCCACCTTCACGCCGATGGCTCCCAGGCCGATAACGCCCAGTTTCTTGCCCATGATCTCAGTTCCGGCAAAATTCTTCTTCTCCTTCTCCGCCGCCTTGGCAATATCCGCATTGTCCGCGGAGGCCTTGACCCAGTCAATACCGCCGATCACATCTCTCGCCGCCAGCAGCATACCTGCCAGCACCAGCTCCTTTACGCCGTTGGCATTGGCGCCGGGGGTGTTGAACACCACCACACCTTTCTCCGCGCATTTATCCAGAGGGATATTGTTTACCCCTGCGCCCGCGCGGGCCACTGCCAGCAACCCCGCAGGAATCTCCATGTCATGCATGGAGGCGCTGCGCACCAGAATGCCGTCCGCCTCCTGCACATCCGCCGTAATCTGATATTTCTCGCTGAAATTCTTCAGTCCCACATCCGCAATGGGATTCAGACAGTTAATCTTATACATCAGGCATTCTCCTCCTCAAACTTCCGCATAAACTCCACCAGCTTTTCCACGCCCTCTATCGGCATGGCATTGTAGATGGAGGCTCTCATTCCGCCCACGGATCTATGGCCCTTCAAATTCTCAAAGCCCGCCGCCTTGGCCTCCTTGACAAACTTAGCGTCCAGCTCCTCATCGCCGGTGACAAAGGGAACATTCATCAGGGAACGATCCTCCTTGCGCACGGTACCCTTGAAAAGCTTGCTCTGATCCAGGAAATCATACAGAATCGCCGCCTTCTTCTCATTGTGGGCCTTCATGGCCTCCAGGCCGCCCTGTCTCTTGATCCACTTGAACACCTTGCCGCAGATATAGATGCCATAGGCAGGCGGGGTGTTGTACAGTGAATCGTTGTCCGCATGAATCTTATACTTTAACATGGTGGGAGTACCCGGCAGCACGTCCTCGGTGATCAAATCCTCCCGGATAATCACAATGACCACGCCCGCAGGACCGATATTCTTCTGCACGCCGCCGTAGATCACGCCGTACTTGGTCACATCCACAGGCTCGGATAAAAAGCAGCTGGACACGTCCGACACCAGCGTCTTGCCTTTGGTGTTGGGCAGGGTCTTAAACTTGGTTCCGTAGATCGTGTTATTCTCACAGATATACACATAGTCCGCATCCTCGCTGATGGGCAGATCGGAGCAGTCGGGTATATAAGAAAAAGTCTGATCTTCTGAGGAGGCAATCTTGTTGGCCTTACCGTAGATACAAGCCTCCTGATAAGCCTTCTTGGCCCACTGACCGGTTACAATATAATCAGCCACCTTGTTCTTCATCAGATTCATGGGTATCATGGCAAACTGCTGGCTGGCGCCACCCTGCAAAAACAATACCTTGTAATTGTCAGGAATGTTCATCAGCTCCCGCAGATCGGCCTCCGCCTCCTTAATGATGGTGTCATAAGCCTTGGAGCGATGGCTCATCTCCATCACAGACATGCCAGTTCCCCGGTAATCCAACATCTCTTCTGCAGCTTCTTTAAGTACTTCTTCAGGCAAAACTGCGGGGCCTGCTGAAAAATTGTAAACTCTTGCCACTTTCTTCTCCTCCTCAATTTTAAGTATGTTCCCATATGTTTCACTTATTTTATATCCAAAATCCACTTTAGTCAACTGCTTTGTTAAAATATAAACATTTTTCCCATTTTCAATAGAACATCACCACCGGGGTTCCCAGCTCTACCAGCTCATACAGCTGAGCCATCGTGTCCGGGGGGGTATTGACGCAGCCGTGGGAACCGTTCGTCAGATAGATCTCTCCGCCGAAATCCCGTCGCCAGTCCGCATCGTGAATCCCCACATTTCCCACCACCGGCATCCAGTATTTCACAGGGGTCGCATAGCCCTCCCCTCGCAGAATGCGGTTCCTCTGCTTATTGTAGACATAGTTGATCCCCTCCGGCGTGTTCCAACTGCGCCGGGCATTGCCGGTGACCACATCCACAGAAATCAGACACTCTCCGTCCTGATAATAATACATATGCTGCTGTCCCATATCCACCTCGATATAGGTGTCTCCGATATCATCCAACCCTCTGCAGAATCCCTCCTGCAGATAGGCCGGTCTGTGTATCAAAGGCTCCTCCCGCTCATAAGCCAGCTCCTCTGTGAGAAAATCCACCTCCTTTTCCACGTCCAGCCGGGTTCCATAGGTGTTATATTTCACCTGTACCACACGCCCCTCCGTGGTCTGGAAATCTCTGGTGGTGTCCACGGTGTCGTACTGCCGCGCCAGCTGCTCCACCCATTCCCTGATATGACTGGTACTGACCACCAGCTCTTCTTGATCCCATACGGGGCAGCCATCGCTGCCCTTTCGCAGAAAAGAGGCCATAATCTCCGGGCCAAGCTCTATCTGCTCCGCCCCCATGTCATAGATCAGATTGCTGTGAAAGAAAGACTGCAGCTGCACAAAACGCTCCCTCTGCCGGGCGTCCTGGGCCGTATCCTCCATATCCGTATAGCAGTCTCCCTCTCCTGCCTGAATCTCATATATCCCATTTTCCAGACATTGCTGCACATAGTCGCAGAGCTTGTCGGGATCCAGCCGGTGACTTTTCCCGTCGAACAGGACATAGGGTTCCTCTCCCGCCTCCCCCGCTCTGATCTCCACCACAGCACTCTGTTCCCCGGCAGACTGTACCCAGGCCATATCGGTCACCAGCTCCCTGAGTTTTTCTGAATCCCAGCTGTTTCGGGGAATCAGATATTGCTCCACTGTCTGTCCGCTGCGTCTCAAATATTCCTGCAGACTGTCCGTGTAGTCCACCCGAAAATCCGCCTGGGCCAGATCCACCGGCCAGCGCTGACCCTGGCTGTCTATAATAATCAGCTCGGGAATCTCTGCTGTCCGCACCAACTCGCTATTCACTTCTTCCACTGTCATACCGGTACAGTACACGCCGTTGATCCAGGTATTTATCACAAAGGTTCTGCTGTAATACCATGTCAGGGCCAGAAATCCGCTCAACGCCAACAGAATCAGGCCAAACAGCGTCAACAGGCATATGCGAAGAGTTCTTTTCATTGCAATCTCCACAATTTTTTCTTAAAAAAGTATTCCAAATCTGCTCTTTAAGTGCCTATCCAGACAAAATATGTCTGAAACAAATGCCACTCTACAGATCGTCTCCGTCAAACACCTCATTGATGGGCGCTCCGGCAGGCACCATGGGAAATACCTTGTCATCCTCCGGAATCACGCACTCGATCAGCACCGGAGCTTTCATGGCAAGCGCTTTCTCCAGCGCAGGGGCAAACTCCTCCTTTGCCGTCACCCGGATTGCGCTGCAGCCCAGGCCCTCCGCCACCTTGCAGAAATCCACCTTGTCGTTTAAGACCGTCTGGGAGTATCTCTTGCCGTAAAACAGGGTCTGCCACTGGCGCACCATTCCCAGCACATGGTTGTTGATTACCACCTGCACAATAGGGATATTATAACGGCTGGCAGTGGCCAACTCATTCATATTCATGCGGAAACACCCGTCGCCCGCGATATTGATACAGATTTTGTCAGGCTGGCCCACCTGCGCGCCGATGCAGGCTCCCAGACCGTAGCCCATGGTGCCCAGACCGCCGGAGGACAGGAAAGTACGGGGCTGCGTATAATGGTAGTATTGAGCCGCCCACATCTGATGCTGGCCCACGTCGGTGGTGATAATAGCCTCGCCCTTGGTGATCCTGTCAATCTCCTCAATCACATAGGGACAGGAAAGGTTTTCCTTGTCGTATTTCAGAGGATATTTGCCCTTTAAGTCCTGTATCCTGTTCATCCACTCTGAGTGGGTCTGAGGCTGTAATTTTTCATTGATAGCGGCAAGCACATCCTTCAGATCGCCTATCAATGACGCATCCACCCGGATGTTCTTGTTGATCTCTGCCGCATCAATGTCGATGTGGACAATCTTGGCCTCCTCCGCAAACTTCTTGGGATTGCCGGTCACTCTGTCGGAAAACCTGGCTCCCAGGGCAATCAGCAGATCACACTGGCTCACACCCAGATTGGATGTCTTGGTGCCGTGCATGCCGATCATGCCGGTATAGCGGGGGCTGTTGCCGTCAAATGCACCCTTGCCCATCAGCGTATCGCACACCGGCGCATCCACCAGCTCCGCGAAACGGGCGACCTCCTGGGTAGCGCCGGAGATTACCGCGCCGCCGCCCAGATAAATATAGGGGCGTCTGGCCTTTTCAATCAGCTCCACCACCTGGTCGATCTCCTGCTCCGAAAAACGGTTTACTCTCTCCATTTTTTCGGGCACTGCCGGGGTGTATTCACACAGGGCCGCTGTCACATCCTTGGTGATATCCACCAGCACCGGACCGGGCCGTCCGCTTCTTGCAATATGAAAGGCCTTGCGCAGCGTATCTGCCAGAATCTCCACATTTTTTACAATATAGCCGTGCTTGGTGATCGGCATGGTCACGCCCGCAATGTCCACCTCCTGAAAAGTGTCCTTGCCCAGCAGGGGCAGATTCACATTGGCGGTGATAGCCACCATTGGCACAGAGTCCATGTAGGCAGTGGCAATGCCGGTGACCAGGTTGGTGGCTCCGGGGCCGCTGGTAGCCATACATACGCCCACCTTTCCTGTGGCCCGGGCATACCCGTCCGCCGCATGTGCCGCCCCCTGCTCATGGCTGGTCAGCACATGGCGAATCTCCGAACTGTGCTTATACAAAGCGTCATAGATATTCAGGATCGTGCCGCCGGGATAGCCAAACACGGTGTCCACGCCCTGTTCTTTCAGACATTCTATTACGATCTCTGATCCTGTCAATTGCATGTAATATTCCTCCTATTTAGAGGTTCTTTAGAACCTCCATTCCGCATGTTCTCTACAAGCACACAGAGCCGGTGATTCATATCTGGCTGCTTTTGCATCCAGATATGAATCAGTGCGCTTTCCGAGAACATGCTGTTCAATATTAGCGCTCCGGAATCTCCAGGATCGCTCCTCTGTTTCCGCTGGTTACCATCTTCTCGTACCGGGACAGGTAGCCCGTGGTCACCTTGGGCGCTCTGGGCTGCCACTTGGCCTTTCTGGCGGCCATCTCCTCGTCCGATACCTTGATATCCAGTTTCAGGCCAGGGATATCAATGCTGATGATATCTCCCTCCTCCACCAGCGCGATGGGGCCGCCCACCGCCGCCTCCGGGGACACATGGCCGATGGACGCTCCTCTGGATGCGCCGGAAAAACGGCCGTCGGTAATCAGAGCCACGCTGGAGCCCAGACCCATACCCGCAATGGCGGAGGTGGGATTGAGCATCTCTCTCATGCCGGGACCTCCCTTGGGGCCTTCATAGCGGATCACCACTACGTCCCCTGCCACGATCTTGCCGCCCTTGATGGCCGCAATGGCGTCCTCCTCACAGTCAAAGACTCTGGCAGGACCCTCGTGTACCATCATCTCCTCCACCACGGCGGAGCGCTTCACCACGGAGCCGTCCGGAGCAAGGTTACCCTTCAGCACCGCCAGTCCGCCTGTCTTGCTGTAAGGATTCTCCACAGGGCGTATAACCTCGGGATTCCGGTTTACCGCACCCGCAATATTCTCGCCTATGGTTCTGCCTGTTACGGTCATACAGTCGGTGTTCAGCAGGCCGATATCCGCCAGTTCCTTCATCACCGCATACACACCGCCCGCCTCATTCAAATCCTCCATGTAAGTGGGACCTGCCGGCGCCAGGTGGCACAGGTTGGGTGTTTTCTCGCTGATAAGGTTGGCAAAGCTGATATCAAAATCAAAGCCGATCTCATGGGCTATAGCGGGAAGATGCAGCATAGAGTTGGTGGAGCATCCCAGAGCCATATCCACGGTCAATGCGTTCATAATAGCGTCCTTGGTCATAATGTCTCTGGCCCGAATGTTCTGCCGCAGCAGCTCCATCACCGCCATGCCCGCATGCTTTGCCAGCTTGATGCGCTCGGAGTACACTGCCGGAATGGTGCCGTTGCCCGCCAGGCCCATTCCCAGAGCCTCCGTCAAACAGTTCATGGAGTTGGCTGTATACATACCGGAGCAGGACCCGCAGGTAGGACACACCTTATTTTCAAATTCACACACATCCTCCTCTGTCATGGTGCCCGCCGCATAGGAGCCGACCGCCTCAAACATGGAGGACAGGCTTCTCTTCTGTCCTTTCACGTGGCCTGCCAGCATGGGGCCGCCGGACACAAACACCGTGGGAAGATTGAGTCTTGCCGCCGCCATCAACAGCCCCGGCACATTCTTGTCACAGTTCGGCACCATCACCAGAGCGTCAAACTGGTGCGCGATGGCCATACATTCAGTGGAATCCGCGATCAGATCCCGGGTCACAAGAGAGTATTTCATACCTACATGTCCCATGGCTATGCCATCGCACACAGCGATGGCGGGAAACACTACAGGTACGCCTCCTGCCTCCGCCACGCCCAGTTTCACGGCGTCCACGATCTTGTCAATATTCATATGGCCGGGCACTATCTCGTTGTAAGAACTGACAATGCCCACCATGGGTTTCTTCATCTCCTCCTGGGTAAAGCCCAGAGCGTTAAAAAGGCTTCTTGCCGGCGCCTGCTGCATCCCGGCTCTCGCATTATCACTTGTCATCATCTTCCAATTCCTCCTAATTTAAAGTCGCTGCGCGACAGCACTAAAGGGCGAAGTTCCTTCTTTATATTCTTTCCGCAATCAGATCACCCATCCGGGCTGTGCCCACCTGGGTGATGTTCCCTGTGGTCTCCTCCCCCCTCTGGGGCATGATATCGATAGTTCTGTATCCTTCCGTCAGCACCTGTTTCACCGCAGCCTCCACTGCATCGGCCTCCTTGTCCAGATCAAAGGAATACCTCAGCATCATGGCGGCGCTTAAGATCGTGGCAATGGGATTGGCGATTCCCTTGCCCGCAATGTCCGGAGCGGAGCCTCCGCTTGGCTCATACAGGCCAAACTTTGTGTCGTTTAAGCTGGCGCTGGCAAGCATACCTATGGAGCCTGTCACCATGCTCGCCTCGTCGGACAATATATCTCCGAACATATTCTCCGTCAGAATCACGTCAAACTGGGCAGGGTCCTTTACCAGCTGCATGGCACAGTTGTCCACCAGCATATGTTCCAGCGTCACCTCTGGGTAATCCCTGGCGACCTCCTCCACCACAGCCCTCCACAGTCTGGAGGAATCCAGCACATTGGCCTTGTCTACGCTGGTCACTTTCTTGCGCCGTTTCATGGCAATGTCAAAGCCCTTAATGGCAATCCGGCGAATCTCGTTCTCATCATAGGTCAGAGTGTCAACAGCCTTGCGCACGCCGTTCTCCTCCACGGTTCTGCGCTCCCCGAAATACAGACCGCCGGTAAGCTCTCTCATAATCATCATATCAAAACCCGCTCCACTGATCTCTTCCTTCAGCGGACAGGCGGCCGCCAGCTCGTCATAGAGCACTGCGGGGCGCAGATTGGCAAAAAGGTTCAACTCCTTGCGAATCTTCAAAAGGCCTGCCTCCGGGCGCAGATTGGGAGGCAGTTTGTACCAGGGGGAAGTAGTGGTATTGCCGCCGATGGACCCCATCAGCACAGCATCCGCCGCCTTGGCTGTGACCACTGCCTCCTCCGTCAGAGGCACCCCATGCACATCAATGGATGCGCCGCCCATCAAGATATCCGTAAATTTCATGACATGACCATATTTTTCGGCCACTTTTTCAAGTACTTTTTTGGCTTCCGCCACAATCTCCGGCCCGATTCCATCGCCGGGAATACAGGTGATATTCAGTTCCATTGTCTCCTCCTTTTGCATATCCGGAGCTGCCCTTTCCGACTCCGTCTGCGTCTCCCACATTCCCTTTTCCCATCCACTGCCTGCGCTGCGGCATATATGGGTATAAGAGGGGATTATTTCAACCAGTATAACACAGAGTTTGCTATTCTTCAAATACATATTGTTTATAATTTTTATAACTTCAAGTTATGCATGTCCTATTCCGGGCTTTGTATTACCATTCCCGCTTTAAACTTTTCTTTTGGCCCTATTCACAAAAATTTTGTCTCCAAGAAACTTTGACATGCCCATATGCATACAATACACTATAAAAAAACATGGAGGCACTATCATGAGTGACTTAACTGCTACTAACTGCGGCTGCTCCAACAACAGCTGCAATAATGGCTGTGGCTGCGGCACCAGCCTGTTTAACGGCGGCGGAAGCAGCTGCTGGATCATCCTGCTTTTATTATTCTGTGGAAACGGCAATGGCATCGGCCTGAACAACAACGGCGGCTGTGGCTGTGACAACAATAATAACAGCTGTGAGTGGCTGATCTGGATCCTGTTGCTGTCCTGCTTCTTCGGCGGCAACAACAATGGCTGCGGCTGTGGCTGCAATCGCTAAGACCATAGCTTAAGAAAGCGGGTCCCTTTCGGGGGGCCTGCTTGCCGTGAAACAGATTAATGTGGGGTGAATCAATACAGCATCGCGGACACAGCCGTAGCCTGGCTCAGGCCAAACTACAATTATGCGGGAAAGAGGAAACTATGGATAAAGTAACTGCCTTCGACGCATTATTTACCAACAACCAAATTCAGAAGTTGAAGATTCTGCTCTCTTACGTGGACATCCCTATGCAGCGCCAGCTTGCGATCTATATCAAGTTTCTGGAACTAAAATACACCATGGAACTGTTTAGGCGCTCCCCGCAGTTTTCCGTCTCTCCCGCGCCCCAGGATAGTCCTTTGGATCCTGCCGCGCTCTGCCAGGAATTCACCCCCTACTGCAGTCCCAGGGAACAGAGTCAGCTAAACCAGTTTGCCTCCATGTTTCAGGCCATGAGTCATTATCAGGAGATGATGGAGACGGTAAAGATGTTTCAGGAAATGTTCCCGGAGGGAATGTCCTTCCCCGGCGCAGAGGCAGCCGACGGAGAAAGCATGCCTGATCTGTCCCAGCTCATGTCCATGATGAGTATGATGCAGCCTGCAGCTCCCCCGCCCCAGACGCCGGAATCTGATACGGAACCCTAAAACAGCATGTTCCCTGCGGGAAATGGTACTGGTAGGGAACATGCGGAACTCTAAATAGGAGGATCAATATGGAATCCAACACTGATATCCCCAGCTGGATGGAGGACCCCTCCGTCCAAAGCATACCCCGTGAAAAGCTCGCCTTCCTCTCCCAGCTCTATCAGCAGGGACAGGGCAAGACCCAGAAGGAAATGATGGCTTTTCTGATGCCCATGATGGCCCAGGCAAGACAGAAGGGGTTGACCTTCACCCCCAAAGAATTACAGATCGCCGTGGCGGCTATCCGCAAGGCCAGCACCCCGGAGGAACTGCGCCAGATTGACCGGATCATGAGCCAGGCCAAAGAAAAATAATTTTAAAAAATACTTTAACCGACGGCCTGCTGTGGGTACTATATAGACAGGAAGAGCATATCACGGGCCCGTGTACTGCATCGCTCTCCAAACGTAACTCATGGACGGTCATACAACAGAGGAGAAAGAACCGCTATGGACCAAAATATGGTTGCCGCATTTGCGGAGGAAAACATGAAAACCATCTATACCTACGCCCTCTCCCGGGTCTCAAACCGGGAGGACGCCGAAGATCTGGCCGGAGATATCCTGCTGGCTCTACTCTCCTGCGCCTCCCGGCTGCGAGACGAAAACGCCCTATACGGATTTGTCTGGTCTGTGGCCGGGAATACTTACAAAAAATTCCTGCGCAAAAAAGCCAGATATGCCCTGGAGCCCCTGCCCGAGGAAACTCTGGAGCAGCTGGCCTGTCAGGAGGATTTCACGGAAGAGCTGGCGCTGGAGGCAGACAAGCAGGAGCAGCTGACAAGACTGCGCAGGGAGTTATCCCTGCTGTCCCGGGAGTATCGGGAATGCACCCTCTGCTACTATTTTCAGGGCCTCTCCTGCCAGGATATTTCCAAAAAGTTGGGGATCTCTCTGAATATGACCAAATATTACCTGTTCAAAACCAGGAAACTACTGAAAGAAGGAATCGGAATGGAACGAGAATATGGAGCCAAAAGCTATCAACCCGCCAAATTTACCTTTAAGACACTGTTTTCCGGCAGCTACAACCCGGCGTATACAAGTCTGTTTGACCGCCTGCTGCCCGGCAACATCCTGCTCAGCGCCTACTATTCCCCGGTAACTGTCCAGGAACTGGCTCTGGAAATGGGAGTACCCACCGCCTATCTGGAGGATGAAGTGGCTCTGCTGGTCAAGTACGGACTGTTGAACGCACTGTCCTCCGGAAAAGAATCCGGCTCAGGCAGGGACCGCTACCAGACCAACATGGTCATTTTCACGGAGGAGTATATGGCAGAGCTGTATGAACAGCTGACGCCCCTCTGCACTGAGAAACTTACGGAGATTCTGTCCTCCCTGCGCAGCCAGCTCGCACCCCTGCGGACAATTGGTTTCCGCGGCGCGGATATGGAGGAGGAGCGGCTGCTCTGGCCGCTGTTTTGGCTGGTGCTGCACCGGGCATACACTCTTTTTTCCCAGAGCAGCAGGCAATACACCTACCACCCCCTCTATGCGGACGCCACTGGTATCAATGTGGGAATAAACTATTCGGAGGCCGATAGCTCCTATGAAACCTATGGTTTTGCCGGATACTCCCGGATTGACGAAAACTGGGCTGCTGCTTTTGCGAACTTCGGCATACTTCCCTTGAAAAACCGCTATCTGCAGCAGAATGTACAGATCGTCAGAGATGCCATCTATGCAGGCTCCGGAGAATATGTACTTTTTGAACAGACACAACTGTCAGAAGTTGAAAATCTGCTGAAACCTCAGATTCAGGCCATGGCAGATCTTTATGGGCAAATGATCTCCCTGGCGCAGACACTTCTTCTGTCCCATGCTCCTCAGAGCGTGGCTTCACTTGTTCCCGACGTCGTTGGCAAAACCCTGTTTTTCGACACAGTGGGCCTGTTCGGCAAATGTGCTCTGGAGAGCGGATCTCTGCATCTGCCTGACACGGAGTATCCCCTGGCGGTGTTTTTATATCGCACAAGCTCCGATAATTTTGGAAATGCGGGAACCAAGGCCACAGACTGTTCAAGAAGTTAACGGCATATAAATCACAGGAATCGCATAAAAGGGGCTGTCGCACTTGACAACCCCTTCTTGCTTTATCTATTTTTGATCAGGCAATAACTTTTAAGAATATCTACTATCTTTTTACTCATCTATAATAGCCCTTTATATAAAATATACTACTATAGCAAAAAACATGCATCTACTTTTAGTTGCATGTTTCAGACTGTAGACAAAGTCCGAGACAGATACAATGGTATCTGTCTCTCAAAAAAATACACCGCCTACGGTTTCACCACGATATTCACCAGCTTGCCGGGCACATAGATCTCCTTCACAATGGTGCCGTTCAGCTTATCCCCCAGCAGCTCCTTGGCCTGGGCGATGACCTGCTCTTTATCCATATCATGAGGAATAGAGAAAGTTCCCCGCATCTTGCCGTTGATCTGCATGGCAATCTCCACGGTAGTCTCAATCGTCTTGGACTCTTCATACTCTGGCCAACTGGTTTGATAAATTTTTCCCGCAAAGCCGCAGTTCTGCCACAGCTCCTCGGTGATATGGGGCGCAACGGGATTCAGCAGGGTAAGGAGCGTCCTGTACTCTCCCTTGGTCACTGCCCCTTTCTTGTTCATGTCGTTAATCAGCGCCATCATAGCCGCGATGGCGGTGTTATACTTCAAGCTCTCATAGTCGCCGCTGACCTTCTTGATGGTCTGGTGCATCTTGGTCTCCAGCTCCGGGCTGTAGTCCTCCCCCTCCACCAAAATATCCTGCAGTTTCCAGACTCTCTCCAGGAATCTGCGACAGCCCTTCACGCCGTCCTCACTCCAGGCTGCTGACATGTCAAAGGCTCCTATAAACATCTCATAGGTACGCAGGGTATCTGCGCCGTACTCCTCCACGATCTCGTCCGGGTTCACCACATTGCCCAGAGATTTGGACATCTTTACAATGGGATGCTCCGCCATCTCGCCATACTGCTCCACCAGCGCTTCCCTGGCGGCTTTCTCACTGCCATACTGCTCCACCAGGCGTTTCTGCTCCTCCTGGGACTGATTTACAAAGCTGTGAGGATTCAGTCCCAGAATCATGCCATGGCTGGTTCTCTTCTGGTAAGGCTCCGAACAGGGCACTACCCCTTGGTCATACAGGAATTTGTGCCAAAAACGGGAGTACAACAGATGCAGCGTGGTGTGCTCCATGCCGCCGTTATACCAGTCTACCGGCATCCAGTACTCCAGCGCCTCCTTGCTGGCTAACGCCTCCTTGTTATGGGGATCGATATACCGCAGGAAATACCAGGAGGAACCCGCCCACTGAGGCATGGTGTCCGTCTCCCTCCGGGCGGGGCCGCCGCAGCAGGGACAGGTAGTATTCACCCAGTCGGTTATGGCCGCCAGCGGGGACTCGCCGTTGTCGGTAGGCTCGTAGGATTCCACCTCCGGCAAAGTCAGCGGCAGCTCGCTCTCGTCGATGGGCACAAAGCCACATTTTTCACATTGTACAATGGGGATGGGCTCACCCCAGTAACGCTGCCTGGAGAACACCCAGTCGCGCAGCTTGAAATTGGTCTTGCTGACACCAATGCCCTTCTCCTCCAGATAAGCGATAATCTTCTCTTTAGCCTCCGCCACAGACAGGCCGTTTAGAAACTCAGAATTTACCAGCGTACCGGTGGCCACATCCGTAAACACCTGCTCCTGCACGGGCACAGGACTTCCGGCCACCACTTCGATGATGGGCAGGCCGAACTTTTTCGCAAACTCCCAGTCCCTGTCGTCGTGGGCAGGCACAGCCATAATGGCGCCGGTGCCGTAGGTCATCAGCACATAGTCCGATATCCAGATGGGAATCTCTTTGCCGTTTACCGGATTGATGGCAGTCAGACCCTGAATCTGTACGCCAGTCTTATCCTTGGCAAGCTCCGTGCGCTCAAAATCGGACTTCTTGGCGGCCTGCTCTCGATAGGCTGTCAGCTCCTCATAGTTGCCGATCTCGTCCTTATATTTGTCAATCAGAGGGTGTTCCGGGGAAACAACCATATAAGTGGCTCCAAACAGCGTGTCCGGCCTGGTGGTGTAAACGCGCAGCTTGTCCTCCTTGCCAGCGATAGCAAAGTCCACCTCCGCGCCCTGGCTCTTACCGATCCAGTTCTTCTGGGACACCTTTACTCTCTCAATATAATCCACCGTGTCCAGATCCTGGATCAGCCTGTCCGCATACTCGGTGATCTTCAGCATCCACTGGCTCTTGACCTTGCGCACCACCGGACTGCCGCAGCGCTCACAGACGCCGTTCACCACTTCCTCATTGGCCAGTCCCACCTTGCAGGCGGTACACCAGTTGATGGGCATCTCGGACTTATAGGCCAGCCCCGCCTTGAACAGCTTTAAGAAAATCCACTGGGTCCACTTATAGTACTCCTCATCCGTGGTATTGACCTCTCTGTCCCAGTCAAAAGAATAGCCCAATGCGTGAAGCTGCTCCTTGAAACGCGCCACATTGTTCTTGGTCACGATCTTTGGATGTATATGATTCTTGATGGCATAGTTCTCCGTTGGCAGACCAAAGGCATCAAATCCCATGGGATACAGTACATTGTAGCCCTGCATCCGGCGCTTGCGGGCCACAATATCCAGAGCCGTATAGGGTCTGGGATGTCCCACATGCAGTCCTGCCCCCGAGGGGTACGGAAACTCTACCAGTGCGTAATATTTCGGTTTGGAATAATCCTCTGAGACCTTGAACGCCTGTTCCTCGTCCCATATCTTTTGCCATTTCTTTTCCACCTCGCGGTGATTGTACGGTGCCGCCATAGTCTTTACTCCTCTTTCACGTTTTCCTCGGTTGAAAATTCTCATATAATCTCCCGACTTTATGGCTCATTTTAGTCGTATTTTCGTGGAATGTCAAGTTTTTTCTGCTCCCCCGCCGTTTCTCGTAAGATAGAATCCTTAATGAGGCTTTTGACTCTCTTTAAAAAAGGCAGTTCCCCGCAGGAAACTGCCCTTTGTTTCTTCTCTATTCCTCCAAATTGTTCTCCGCCACTTTGGCTGCCCTTGCCGCCACTTCCTTCTCCTGCACATCGCTGGGAGCCTGTTCATAGCGGGCAAATTCATAGCTGTATTCGCCCTGGCCGCCGGTCATGGAACGCAGGTCTGTGCAGTAACCGTACAGACTGCTCATGGGAATATCCGCCTCGATCACCTGCTTGCCGTTAGCCGTGGGATTCATTCCCAACACACGGCCTCTTCTCTTGTTCAGATCACCCATGATATCACCGGTAAAGCTGTCGGGTACCGTCACCTTCAGGGAGGCGATAGGCTCAAGCAGCACCGGCCCGGCCTCCATGAACCCTTTCTTAAACGCCTGGATGGTAGCCATCTTAAATGCCATCTCCGAGGAATCTACAGGATGGTAGGAGCCATCGTACAGCACCGCCTTTACACCCACCACAGGGTATGCCGCCAGAGGACCTCTCGTCACGCTCTCCTGCAGTCCCTTTTCCACTGCCGGGAAGTAGTTCTTGGGCACGGCGCCTCCCACCACCTCCTGCTCAAACACAAAGGGGATCTCCAGGTCGCCTGACGCAGAGAAACGCATCTTTACATGGCCGTACTGCCCATGGCCACCGGACTGTTTCTTGTGCTTAGCCTCCACGTCGGAAGTCTTCCTGATGGTCTCCCGGTAAGCCACCTTGGGCTTATCCAGCTCGATCTCAACCTTGTACTCGTTCTTCAGGCGACTGGCGATGATCTCCAGATGCTGGTCGCCCATGCCATACAATAGCAGCTGGCGGTTCTCAGAATCGTTGACCATTTTCACAGTCAGATCTTCGTGAGTGATCTTCTGCAGAGCCTGAGAGATCTTGTCGATATCTCCCTTGTTCTTAGCCTTGTAGCGCATGTAGGTATAGGGCGTGGAAATCTCCCACTTGCCGAACTTAATCGTAGTATTCTTGGTAGACAGGCTGTTGCCGGTGCGGGCCGCCGTCAGTTTCGCCAGGGCGCCGATATCTCCTGCGTGAAGCTCGCTGACCTCCATGGGCTTATTGCCCTGCAGTATGTACAGCTTGCCAATCTTCTCCTCAATATCCTTATCCACGTTGTAAATCAGATCGTCCGTCTTAAGCACACCGGAATTCACCTTGATCAGAGAGTATTTGCCGATAAAAGGATCCACGATGGTCTTCCAGATATAAGCCGACTTTGCTTTTGCAAAGTCATAATCCGCATGGTAGATCTCATTGGTCTTCATGTTGATGCCGGCCACCTCACGGTTCTCCGGGCTGGGCATATACTTCACAATATCATCCAACAGGGTGTAAACGCCCTGACACAGGGTGTTGGAACCCATGGTCATGGGAACTATGCTGCCGTCGCAGACATTGGTGCGCAGAGCCGCACGGATCTCAGCCTCAGAAAAGGTCTCCCCATTGAAGAAACGCTCCATCATCTCCTCGCTGGTCTCCGCCACTGCCTCCATCAGTGCATCCCGACAGATCTCCAGGTTGGCTTTATTGTACTCAGGCACCTCACAGGGAACAACCTCCTTGCCCTGCCAGCGGTTGCCGGTCTCGGCGATAACATTCACATAACCCACAAATTTCTCATTCTCACGGATAGGCAGATTAAAGGGCGCCAGTTTCTTGCCAAACAGGTTGGTCATATCCTCCACTACCTGGCGGAAAGAGGCATTGTCCACATCCATGTTAGAAACATAGATAAACCGGGGCAGTTTGTATTTCTCGCACAGCTCCCAAGCCTTCAGAGTTCCCACCTCAATGCCGGACTTGCCGTTCACCACGATGATGGCGGCTCCAGCTGCGCTCAGAGCCTCCTCCACCTCGCCTACGAAGTCAAAATATCCCGGTGTGTCCAGAATATTGATCTTATATCCCTCCCACTCAATGGGGATAACAGAGGTGCTGATGGAGAACTGTCTCTTCTGCTCCTCTTTGCCATAATCGCTGACTGTGTTGCCATCGGTTACTTTACCCATTCTGGAAGTAATGCCGGACAGATAAGCCATCGCCTCCACCAGGCTGGTCTTACCGCTGCCGCCATGACCTAATAAGCATACGTTGCGGATCTTGTCAGTTGTGTAAACATTCATAAGTTTTCCTCCAATTAAGATCTGATTTGGGCATTTCGCCAGAGCCTGATTTTGCACATTCTGACACCCATAAGTGTATTTTACTAAATATTCTGGAAATATACAAGTGTTTTTATTGTTTTTGTACAGATTGGCAGACAAATTTAATGTCCTGCTCCCCTTGCTTTTCGCACTTTAACGTGCTATAGTCTATATATTGAGATTTTGGGGAGGAAACATCATGGCACGACTGCATATAGGATTTATCGGACTGGGCCTGATCGGCGGTTCCATCGCCAGAGCCCTGCGGGAAAACAGGTCAGAGGTATACATGACGGCGTATGACGTGAATGCTGCCACGCTTAAGGCGGCGCTGCAGGACGGCGTCATTGACAGGGCGACGGAGCAGATCGACGAGCGCTTTGCGGACTGCGACTATCTTTTTTTATGCGCCCCTGTACAGAAAAACGACGCCAACCTGGAAGTCGTGAAAAAGGTCATCTCCCCGTCCTGCACCCTCACCGATGTGGGCAGCGTGAAGACCGATATCCACAGGCATATCGTCCAGGCCGGTCTGGAAGCACAGTTTATAGGCGGCCACCCCATGGCGGGAAGCGAGCGTTTCGGCTATGCCAACTCCAAGGCCAGACTGCTGGAGAACGCCTACTATATTCTGACTCCCACCGAACAGACCGACCCGAAACGGCTGGAGGCCTACAGAGCGCTGGTGGAGTCTATGGGGGCCATCCCTCTGATACTGGATTACCGCCAGCACGACTATGTCACCGCAGGTATCAGCCATCTTCCCCATGTGATAGCCGCCTCCCTCGTCAACCTGGTGCGGGATTCAGACAACGAGGAGGGCATCATGAAACTGGTGGCCGCCGGAGGTTTCAAGGACATTACCCGGATCGCCTCCTCCTCCGCCGCCATGTGGCAGCAGATCTGCCTGACCAACACAGAAAATATTTCCCGGCTGCTGGGCAGTTATATCGATTCCCTGTCTGCAATAAAGGACCAGCTGGACACCCGGCAGGGGGACGCCCTGTACCAGCTTTTTGACAGCGCCAGAGTCTACAGGGACTCCTTTATCAACGCCTCCAGCGGTCCTATCAAGCGGGTATACTCCTTCAATATCGACATTGACGACCGTCCCGGCATGCTGGCCCAGGTGGCCACCACGCTGGCTTTCAACAACATCAATATCAAAAACATCGGCATTGTCCACAACCGGGAGTATGAGGAGGGCGTGCTGCGGATCGAGTTCTATGACGAGACTTCCCAGGAGGCCGCCAAACAGCTGCTGTCCACTCCTCAATTTGTCATACATGAGAAAAAAATGTAAAAAAAGATAACCGGGAGCGAAAAGCCCTGGTTATCTCTTTTTGCACAAATAGTTTTGTTACTCCGGAGCTATTTACTTTACCTCCGAGAACCGTTCATACACGCTGATGCGAGCGGCATCCTGTTCGGACATGCCGATAAACACCGCCCCATAATGAAGAGTATTCGACCCTTCCATATCAGTCCGCACGATCTGCAGAAATGCGTGTATTACCTCCTTTGTCCATATGGTCAGGTGACACTCGTATACCGCATTGAGTTCCAGCATGTCCGAGCAAGAGAAACCCACGCCTGTGCGGGATACGTCCGAAATATTGATGATGACCTCGCGTTTTTCGTCAGAATCCAGACGGTTTACCATCAGCTTGGCTTCCAGATCCATTCTCTTGTTCCTTCTACGCTCTTCCATTGGTGCATCCCTCCTGAAATGTAATAACCCCATGCATATCGCAGACTGCCCCGCGATATTACCTAATAAGATTTTACATGATTCTTCATTACTTGTCAATTCCATCATGGACAAACATGGCGTCCCCAAAACTGAAAAAACGGTATCGCTCTCTGACAGCCTCCGCATAGGCCGCCAGCACCCGCTCCCGCCCTGCCAGCGCGCTGACCAGCATCACCAGCGTAGACTGTGGCAGATGAAAATTGGTAATCAGGCAGTCCAGCACCTTAAACCGATACCCAGGATAGATAAATATTTCCGTGTTGCCACAGCCCGGCCGCACCACGCCGTTTTCGTCCGCGGTGCTCTCCAGCGTCCGGCAGCTGGTGGTTCCCACGCAGATGATCCGGCCGCCCGCTGCCTTGGCGGTATTGATTTGGGCCGCCGCCTCCTGAGTGACCTGATAGTACTCCGAGTGCATGTGATGCTCCAGCACATTCTCCTCCTTAACAGGCCGAAATGTGCCCAGTCCTACATGTAGAGTCACATAGACCACTTGCACGCCCATCTCCTCGATCTGTCTCAGCAGCTCACAGGTAAAATGCAGCCCCGCCGTAGGAGCCGCCGCCGAGCCTTCATATCTGGCATAGACGGTCTGGTAACGGTTTTTGTCCTGCAGCTTGTGAGTGATATAGGGCGGCAGAGGCATCTCTCCCAGCCGGTCCAGCACCTCCTCCCAGATACCCTGGTAGAAAAAGCGGATCAGCCGATTGCCTTCCTCCACAGTCTCCAACACCTGCGCCCTCAGCAGACCGTCTCCAAACACCAGATATGTGCCGGGCTTACATTTTTTGCCGGGCTTTACAAGGGTCTCCCACACGTCCCCCTCCCGACGTTTCAACAGCAGCACCTCCACATGCGCTCCGGTGCCCTCCCGCTGTCCCAGCAGACGGGCGGGAATCACCTTGGTATTGTTCAGCACCAGACAGTCCCCGGGCCGCAGATAGCGAGTGATATTATGAAAAATCTCATTCTTAAGCTGGCCGGTATTTTTGTCCAGCAACAGCAGCCGGGAGGCAGAGCGGTCCTCCAGAGGGTCCTGCGCGATCAACTCCTGGGGCAGATCAAAATCAAAATCCGTTTTCTTAAGTTCCATGGCCTTCTCCATGCCGCCGGAAAATAGGATGTCCCCGGCGGCCTGTCATTTACATAGTCACATTCTCCGCAAACGCCTTATAGCCTCTGTAGGCTTCATAGACGTCCGCCTTGCTGGTAGCCTCCCACGGCGCATGCATATTCAGCACCGGCACACCGCTGTCAATGACGTTCATACCGTAGAGAGCCAGAATATAGGCGATTGTTCCGCCTCCGCCCACATCCACCTTTCCAAGCTCCGCAGTCTGCCACTGTACTTTTCCCTCATCCATGACTTTGCGCAGATGGGCCACATACTCTGCATTGGCGTCGTTGGAGCCGGATTTTCCTCTGGCGCCGGTGAACTTGTTGAACACCATGCCGCCGCCCAGAAAAGCCGCATTCTGCAGCTCAAAACAGCTCCTGTAGCCCGGGTCAAACGCCGCGCTCACATCAGAGGAGAGCATTGCGCTGCGGGACAGACATCTGCGCATGCTAAGCTCACTGTATTCCCCTGCCAGATTCATCAGTTCCGCCACTGCATTTTCAAAAAATCTGGACTGCATGCCCGTTGCGCCCACGGAGCCGATCTCCTCCTTGTCCACCAAAATACAGCACACCGTTCTGTCCGGATTCTTTATATCCAACATGGCTTTTAGGGATGTAAAAGCACAAACCCTGTCATCCTGTCCATAGGCCAATATCATGCTGCGGTCAAATCCCGCCTCCCGGGCCTTGCCCGCGGGCACCACCTCCAACTCTGCGGAGATCAGATCATCCTCCCCGATGTCATAGGTCTCCCGAAGAATGTCCAGCACCCCTGACTTAACCAGATTTTTGGCTTTTTTCTTGCCCTCGTCCGTCTCCTTCTCCTCCTGTCCCAAGATCAAAGGCTTGGTGCCGGCGATCAGGTCCAGCGCCTCCCCCTCGATGACCTTGGCGGCTTTTTTCTCCAGCTGCTGCCCGGCCAGATGAATCAGCAGATCGGACACAAAAAATACGGGATCATCCTCATTTTCCCCGATATTCAGCTCCACAGTGGTGCCATCCTTCTTGACCACCACACCGTGAATGGCCAGGGGCAGAGTCACCCACTGATATTTTTTTACCCCCCCGTAATAGTGCGTGTCCATATAGGCAAAGGTGTGGTCGATATCCTCAAACAGAGGGTTCTGCTTGACGTCCAGCCTGGGGCTGTCAATATGGGCGCCCAGAATGTTCATGCCCTCCTCAAAGGGTTTCTTGCCGATGCGGAATATGGCGATGGATTTGTTCATCCACACGCTGTACACCTTGTCGCCCTTTTTCAGAGGCTCACCGGCCTTTATCAAAGCCTCCAGCTCCCGGTAGCCCTCCTCTTCGATCATGTTGACAATGGTGTCAATACATTCCCGCTCCGTCTTTCCCTGATCCAGGAATTCCCTGTATTCCCTGCTCAGTTTCTCCAGCTTTTTCAGCTGCTTCTCGTCATAGTTTTCCCATGCACACGGTTTTAACATTTTTCTCCCTCCTATTAAGAGTTCCACATATCCCCTGCAAGCGCACAAAGCCAGTGAACAACATCCGGCTGCTTGAGCATCCGGATATTGTTCAGTGCGCTTTCCGGGAATATGCTGTTTTGAGGATCACCCGATCCTCGGTTCCACATATCCCCTAACTTCTGAGTTCAATATCCAACTGGTTTTTCAAGTTCTTCAATATCTTTTTCACAAAACGGTCCACTGCATCCGGCTCAAACGCCTCCTCACCGGGCCTGAACTCCACGGTGAATGCCATACTCTTTTTGCCCTCCGCAATCTGGCCGCCCTCGTAGACGTCAAACAGCTGGATATCCTTGATATACTGGCAGGAATGGCGGATAACCTCCTCCACCTGCCCGCAGGTCACTTCTCTGTCCATCACCAGCGCCAGATCCCGGCTTTCCTCCGGGAATTTTGACAGAGGGGTAAAGCTGGCCTGTCTGTCATATGCCTCCGCCAGTCTGCGCAGATCCAGCTCTAACACATAGGCGTCTGTGCGCAGATCCAACTTCTCCGCCACCTCATAGGCCACCTTTCCCATACAACCAATCTGTGTGCCCTCAAAATAGATACCGGCACACTGATAGGGATGGAGGTAGGGCCTGGTGTCAGGGATATATCCAAACTGCAAAAACAGTGTGTCCGCCACTTTTTCCGCCATACCCTTCAGGGTAAAGAAACTTTCCCCGGCTCCAAAGATACCGATACACAGCGACTCTCGCTCCTCCGGATACTCGGTGAGAGGCAGGGACTTGGGAATGAACACCTTGGCGCTCTCAAACAGCCTGCCCTCCAGATTTCCCTTTTTCTGGTTCCGTGATATGGCGTTTAACATGGAGGGCACCAATGTGGTCCGCATCAGAGACAGTTCCTCGTTGATCGGATTCAAAATGCGGATAGCCTGGCGCTGGGGGGCATCCTGAGGCAAGCGCAGCAAATCCAGATCCGAGGGAGAGAAAAAGCTGTAGTGGATACACTCATAAGCGCCGATGCTGCACAACGCTCTCTTGAGTTTCATCTCTTTTTTCATGCTCTGAGGCAGACCGCCCATGGTCACCTTGGCCTCCGGCATAAAAGCGGGAATCACATGGTCATAACCATACATACGGATCACTTCCTCCGCCACATCCGGGTATGAATCCATATCCTCACGATAGGCGGGCACCTGCAGTGTCAACTCGTCCCCGTCCATTGACGGAGCGAAATCCAGATTCTTCATGATCCGCAGGATTTCCTCACTGGGCACATCAATTCCCAGCACATCCTCCACCTTCCGGACGCTGACCTTCATCTCCCTGGGTTCTATGCTGTTACCGGTGTTCACATCCACATGCGTGGAGGACACCCGGCCGCAGCCCAGCTCCTGAATCAAGTGCAGCGCACGCTCCATGGCATGTACTGTGGAATACTCATCCACGCCCTTCTCATACTTGGCGCTGGCATCTGTGCGCTTGCCCAGAGAGCGGGAAGTCTTACGGATATTGTCCCTGGCAAATTTTGCGGACTCAAACAGCACCTCTGTAGTGCTCTCCCGTATCTCAGAGTTCAGGCCACCCATGACTCCCGCTAGGGCCACCGGCTTGACGCCGTCACAGATCACCAGATTGTTGGGACTTAAGGTATACTCCTGACCGTCTAGGGTCGTGATCTTCTCCTCCTGGTTCGCACGGCGTACCCGGATGGCATTGCCCTCCAAATAATCACAGTCGAAAGCATGCATGGGCTGTCCCATCTCCAGCATAACATAGTTGGTAATGTCCACAATATTAGAAATGGCGTCCTGACCGATCAGGGCCAGCCGACGTCTCATCCACAGCGGCGACTCTCCTATTTTCACATCATAAACATAATGGCCGATATACCGGGGGCACAAATCCGGAGCGTCCACCGTCACGGTAAAGCCTTCCTTCTGAACCTCTGTGGCCGTGTAGTCCAGAGCGGGCATATGGAATTCCTTGTCCAGCACCGCCGCCACCTCTCTGGCGATTCCTACAATACTCTGGCAGTCCGGGCGGTTGGCCGTGATGGAAATATCAAAAATCCAGTCGTCCAGTCCCAGAATGGGTTTTACATCCACACCCACCTCCGTATCCTGAGGCAGCTCCAGCAGGCCGTTGTAGCCCGCTCCGGGAAACATATTTTCGCCCACGCCCAGTTCCACGCCGGAACACAGCATGCCCTCAGACTCGTATCCTCTCAGTTTTCCTTTCTTGATGGTCATGGTTCCTTCCACTGTCTTGTGGTCCTTGGCCGTCATATATACAGTGGCCCCCACCAGAGCCACAGGGTACTTGCCCCCGGCCCGCACATTGTCCGCGCCGCAGCATATCTGAAAGGTGCCGTGGCTGCCGGCATTCACCTGACACACGTGCAGATGGGTTTCGGGAATAGGCTCGCAGGTCTCCACCAGTCCTGTCACCACATTGCTGATCTCGGCTCCCACCTCCTGCAGCTCCTCCACCTCAAAACCACAGGAAAACAGCTTTTCCTCCAGCACTTGGGGCGTCACATCAATCTCCACATAATCCTTTAACCAGCTCAAAGGTACTAACATATCTATTATCCCTCCATTATAAGTTCCGCATACGCCCTGCCGGCACCAATTTCAGCAGAGTAATTTCAGGCCGCAAGCGTCCGGAAATTCTCTGGGTGCTGCCCGGGCATATGCTGTTTTCTATAATCTTAATTGTCGTCAATCTGCTCCAACACTCGCAGATCCGACTCAAACAGCAGCTTAATATTGTTGATGCCGTATTTTAACATAGCAATACGCTCCAGACCGACTCCGAAAGCCAGACCGCTGTACTGCTCCGAGTCGATACCGCAGTTTTCCAGCACCTTCTTGTTCACTATGCCCGCGCCCAGAATCTCAATCCAGCCCGTGCCCTTACATAGCTTACAGCCTTTGCCGCCGCAGGCAAAACAACTCACGTCCACCTCCACGGAAGGCTCTGTGAAGGGGAAGTAGGAGGGACGCAGCCGGGTGGTTGTCTCCTCCCCGAAAATCTCTTTCACAAAATTATCTAACATGCCCTTCAGATCGCAGAGGGTAATCCTCTTGTCCACCACCAGCCCTTCCATCTGATGAAACATGGGGGAATGAGTAGCGTCGTCATCGGAGCGGAACACCTTACCCGGTGCGGCAATGATCTTGATGGGAGGCTTTTTCTTCTCCATGGTATGGATCTGGGCCGCACTGGTCTGGGTAGCCAGCAGAAACTCCGGGGACAGATAAAAGGTGTCCTGCATATCCCTGGCCGGGTGATCCTGGGGCGTGTTCAACGCCGTAAAATTATAGTAATCGGTCTCAATCTCTCTGGTCTGGGCCACCTCAAAACCCATACCCACAAAAATGTCCATGAGCTGATTGCGGATCTGAGTGACGGGATGCAGGTTGCCTGTGCCCACGCCCTGAGCAGGCATGGTGATATCAATGCGCTCGGATTCATAGCGCCGCTGCAGCTCCCTCTCCTTCATCTTCTCATCCAGCTCCATAAAACGCTGCTGCGCCCACTCCTTCAACTCGTTGACGCTCTTGCCAAAGCTGGCCCGCTCCTCGGGAGCGATACTCTTCATCTCTTTCATCAGCTGGCCGATCTTGCCGGTCTTGGAATCCAAAAACTGCTTGCGGAGTTCAAACGCCTCCGCCCTGGAGCTGGCCCGCTCCTTCATGCCGTCCAGGATCTCTTGTTTGATGTTCGCTAATCTGTCATTCATGACCATGTCCTCCTATTTGAGTTCCGCATATACCCGGACAGTACACATTGCCCAAGATCAATATCTGGCCGCTTGGACGTCCAGATATCGATCTGTGCACTGTCCGGGTATATGCTGTTTTGAGGTTCTTTTAGAACCTCTATTCCGCAAAAAAATCCCATGCACAGTCTCCTGCGCATGGGACGAAATTGCTCTCCGCGGTACCACCCATGTTCCCCATCCATTATGAATGGGACTCTCCATTGCTCTTAACGCCCGCCCTGCGTCCAAGGCTACCGCCCTCCGTCTTCCGGCAAGGTTTCACCTCGGCAGCTCCGGTGGGAAATTCATGCAGTCATCTGAACGCAAGGGGACTTACAGCCGGTGGTCTCCTCTCTCTGTGCGGAAATGACGCACTACTGTGCACCTTCATCGCCTTTGGGATTTCTCGTTGTGACTATTTTAGTGTCTTCACCGGAAAAAGTCAAGATATTTTTGCAGATCATTCCTCCAAACTTTCCAACTGCCGTCCCCTGCGATCCACAAGCACCTTGTTCACCGGGTTGAAAAAGTTGTTCAGGTATGCGCCCACCAAAATGATATACATGCAAAAATACATCCAGATCATGGCAATGATAATCAGGGAAAGACTGCCATATATACTGAAAGAACCGCTGAGATTCAGGTATATGGAAAATCCCCAGGAGAACACGCTCCACACCACCGCTGTAAAACTGGCCCCCGGTATCTGTTCCCGAAAGCGCAGCTTTTTGCTGGGCACATAGGTGTATATTACCGCAAACAGCAGTGTCAGCACCACCCATGAAAAGATGAAACGCAGATTCACAATCAGCGAAAACAGCACCTCCAGCTGGGGAATCTTGGCCAGCACCACATCCACCAGCTTGCTGCCCAGCACCATGATAACCAGGGAGATCACCGTGGCAATCAGCATAACCACCGTATAGAGGGCCGCCACAAAGCGCACCACAAAATAGTTGCGGCGCTCCTGTACGTCATTGACTGCATTCAACCCCCGCATCAGCGCCAACAAGCCCTTGGCAGCAGTCCAGATCATGATTATTGCCGCCAGAGGCAGAATCGTGGACGCCCGCTGATATACATCCCTGATAAGTTCCGTCACCATGGGATCAATCTGATTCGGCGTCACCTCCGTTATGGCCTTGGTCAGGTTCTCCTCCGTCAACGGCGTATAGGGAATCATGGTACAGATCACCATCAGCATGGGCACCAGGGACAAAAAGATAAAGAAAGCGGTGCTGGCCGCATAGGCACTGATATTCTTTTCACTCATTTTTATGTTGAAATTCATGCCGATCTTAATCAGCTTTCGTATCATAAGAACACTCCTTCACACCTTGCCGGACGTCTACAGGGGTCATTTTACACTGCATTCGTTATAGAAAAACCGCAGGATATCCCCGGCGCTGTATCCCTCTGCCGCCATGGCTCGGGCGCCGTTCTGACTCATGCCCACACCGTGTCCAAAGCCGCCCCCTGTCAGATTATATCCTACCACAACCTCTCCCTCCCTGGCAATCTCTATTGTGAAAAACGCGCTGGGCAGCAGAGTGTTCATGGATACCTGGCTGCCGTCCTGCCGCTGCACTTTGGTCTCGCCGTCACACAATATATATCGGATATTATGCTCCGAAATCACTTTATATGTATCCCGGTCCGTCTCTATCAGCAATTCGTCGGCCACGCCCCCCGCGCCCCGGGTGAGAATGACCAGATTGCGTATCTCCTTAAAATTTCCGATGGGGCGGCTCACATAGTTCTCCCCATCCCAGGTCAGCACCAGCTTGTCGTTGGACTCATAGCGGCTCTGCAGCTGCCGCCGTATTGTGTCAGTCTCCACCTTTTTCACTGTATAGCTCCAGCGATACCATCCCTCCCCGGACTCAAAATCTCCGGGATCGGTGCTGCGTATGGCCGCCGCAAAAACCTCCTCACTGGTCAGGTCCGGAGACTCCGCCGTCTCCGCCGCATTGCCCAGCACTGTGCGCATTGCCTCTCTGTTTAAATGTCTGGGAACAATATAGTCATAGTCGTCTGCGCTGTCGGTTTTCCACACATGAGCGTCGCTGCCGTAGCCCCATGAGGTGGAGTAATAGTAGGTCTCCGCCAGAGTCACTCCGTCCTCCCGCATAAGCAGCTGCCCGTAGGTGGCTTTCACCGCTTCCGTGGCCGCCTCCTGTTCCAAAATATTGTTGTATACCTGGTAGGAGGAACTGTCGTCCACGTGTGCCCCCAGCGTTTCATAACCGGCGTGAAGCATATGGGTGTAGGCGTAGGTCCGGGCACAGATTGCCTGGGCCATCAGCGCCTCCCGGGGATAGGACGCAGGCATCTCACTGGGCACTACGCTGTAGAGATATTCCTCCAGAGGAAGTTCGTTGATCAGTACCACGCCCCCCTGGGTCCACCACACCTCAAGGCTCCCCCGGTAGGCTGGTATGCCCTGGCTGCGGTGAACACTCTGCAGGATAATCCTGCCGGTCCTGGCCGTGGGAGTCACCAGCAGCCTTGCCCCCCACTGGGCCGTCAGCTCTATACTCTCCCCCGCCGAGTAGCTTACAACAGTCTCCTGGGAATTCACGTCGTCCAGTACCTGCACCGTGTAGTCCGTGTCGCATGTAAGTTCCACGCGGTCGTGGTAGATTCCCTGATAGTCACTGTTTTTCAGCAGCACCCGGATGTTCTCCATGACCTCCTCCCGGGCCAGCAGGATAGCGCATATCTGTCCGTCCTCCAGACAGAAATCCGCAAAGTCATAACCGATGCTTAGATCTCTGTAGTCGGCGGTCTCCAGTTCCCGGTACAGCCGGTATCCCTGTACATCCTCCGCAAACTCCAGTCTCCCCTGCCCTTCCAGCCACACGCCGTCCTGATCGGCCGCCAGCACTTTTCCGCTGGTTTTCTGTGACTTGACATACACCGCCGTGACCAGACCATCCGTCAGCTCCATATCTGCTACCTGTTCTCTGAGTCCCAGGAGCCACTGCGCAGTTCCCCAGTCTTCGTCCCCAAGTTTGCTCCACTCCTCTCGGCTGCCGTTCTGGAACTGTACAGCCCCCGGCTGTATATCTTCTCCCGCAGAGGCAACCGGCCACAACAGACGCTCTCCCTCTCCCGTAAAACACAGCAGCCCGTCGCCGTTCGCCTCCATGATCCAGACATTATGTAGCTGTTCTATCACCGGTATGTGTTCTTCCTCCCGACTGCTCTCCTGCGGCGGTTCCTCCTCCCTGCCACGCAGTCCCCGGAGCATACCTGCCACGATCAATATAAACAGCAGAAAAATTCCCAGCAGACAGATAAACGCCTTCAGCTGCATGCGCTGCGACCGATTCATTTCCTCCCAGATTTTTGGAAATCCCTTCACTCCCTCGTTTACCCCCAGACTGCGATTTTCTTTTTCACATATATAAAGAGCAGTCCGTGGGACTGCCCTTTTCCTTCGTAAATACCCCGAAATGCCGGCTCTTGCCTTTTGACTCCTAGCGACGCTAGGTGGGTTACCGCAACCAAGCTTTTGCCTTCCCCTGCAATCCTCATTCGAGTGGAGGCTTGACAGCCACTTGACAATATAGGAATCCCTTTTAAAGTAAATGTAGGTTCAAAAACAACAAGAGTTATCGAACATTCCAGGTAACTTTATTATATCCAATGCAGCGCCTTTTGGCAACAGAAATTTTTGCCATAGCAGAAAAATTTGATTGTCATTCCTCTCACCCTGTGCTATAATAGCGCTGTTTATTAATTTGGTTCATCGGCCATATCCGTTGAAACCATCATGAGAGGAGAGATATTATGAAAAAGAAATTGTTAACACTGGTTCTGTCTTTGACACTGGCTTTCAGCCTGGCCGCCTGCGGCAGCCCGAAGACATCCGGCCCTGTGGACCGCGATCCCGTCTCAACGACAGACAACAAGACACCCGAGGAAAGCTCTGCGGACAATTCTTCCGCTGAGGAATCTTCTGAAGAGAGTTCCTCCGCTCTGGCAGCCTGGTATGACAGCGCTGACCGCAAGACCCTGGAGGACAGCATCAACAAAATGTTTTCCAGCTCCGGTATGAACTTCTCCCTGTCCATTGAGGAGCCCGACACCATCATCTACACCTACCAGTATACGGAGACTCAGAGCGATGATTCCAACAGGGAAATACTCCATGAATATTTCCGCACCAGTTTGGACGAACAATACAAAACTTTTATAGACGAGATCCAGAATTTCAAAAATGCATATAACATGCCTCTGACCACCATTCGCATCTCCTATTTGGACGCCGACGGTACAGACCTGTGCACCATGGATTTCACCGAGGATTATGTTCCTTCTACCGAGGACAGCTCTTCACAGGAATATGCTTCCCTGGAGGACTGGATGAACAGCGATGAACAGAGAATGGTGGTTTCTGCAGTCAACAGCCAGCTGGAATCCTCCGGCATCTCCATTGAGTTTTATGCCGAGGGCAATGTTATGGTTATGGACTATACCTACACAGAGCAGCAGGATCTGGAGGGACTGAGCCAGGAGGATATCGCAAGCGTATTTGACGAGCAGGTTGCACCCACCTTCTCCAGTCTGGTTTCCACTCTGTTCGACTCCTTTGAGAGTGATTACGGTCTGGTGCTGGACGATATCAAGCTGATCTTCCGCAATGCAGACGGCACCGAGCTTTACTCCAAGTATTTCAGCGAGATGTAAAGCATTTCGAACTTTCAAAAACATCACAAAAAACAGGGGCCAGACTTCAAAGTCTGACCCCTTTCTCATTCTTATACATTTCTTACAGAGAAGACGCCTCGTCAACGATCTTCTTCAGTGCAGCCAGTGCCTCGTCAGGCAGCTTGTCGTAGCCTTCCTTCTTGGTGGCAAAGCCTTCCACTGCATCAACACGATTCTGCATCGCGTTCTTCAGAGCCTCGGTATAGGTCTTGTCGGACAGATCGGGCTTGAAAGCCTCGGAGGTCTTACCGGACCAGTCGTACATGATCTCGATATCCTCGAAAGGTCCCCACTGCTCAAACTTCGCCTTACCCTCAACGATGGTCTCCAGAATGCCCAGAGTATCTGCAGGCTTACACTTGGTTCCCATGAAGTCGCCAGTGTTTACGATATAGCAGTCTACGTTCTTCTCCTCAACCAGCTTCTTGAACTTCTCATAGTCATTTACCAGAGGATAGGTTCTGAAGGGATTAGCATAAGGAACGATACGCAGTGCGTTCATATCCGTGCCAGCCGCCACACGCTCAGCGGTGGAGGTCTTGGTAGCCAGAGTAGCGCCCATTACGGATGCCAGAGCTGCGCCCTTCAGTTTCACTACAGGCGGAATGGTGGGATCCTTCATGATCCAGAAGATCGCATTTACAGGTGCATCGATCTTATCCACGCGGTTCGGGCTCCACAGCTTGGACTTGATGGCACGGCCGTTGCCGTTACGGATATCCTCAGTCACCAGCTGGATATGTCCCTCTTCGTCCAGAGTTGCAGAGCAGTTCTGAGCGGTCAGCAGGAACTTGTTGTCAGGGCATCCCGTAGGATAATCCGCGGTCTTATCAAAATAGGTGGGCTCCAGTGCAACGGAAGCGCAGGTGTCGGTATTGATGATGAAAGCATCGTCATGCAGCACCTTGATGCCGCCGAAAGCGTCATACTTGCCATTGTGTTTAGCATGGGTCAGAGTGGACTTGCCGGAGCCTGACAGGCCATATACGGAGGCAACGAACTTCTTGCCGCCCTCCAGGCTGTACTCCTTCTGTCCGCCGTGGCAGGATGCATAGCCGTTTCTGTTAGCCAGTGCCCATGCCATGGTCAGGGTGCCCTTCTTGTGCTCGCCGAAATACTTCATACCCAGGATAGCTGCGCAGTTCTCGTTAGTATCAAAATAGCACAGGGTCAGAGGGTCGCTTAAGCAGCTGTAGTCCACATCGGGAGCCTCCTCGGGGGTCCACTGAGGGTTGGAGAAGATATAGATATCCGGCTCCTTGCCCTCACCTACGGGCTTGGACTCCTTGTACATCTGCACATACTTGTCAGACATATACTGGAAGTTCAGCATCCAGTTGTACAGAATATTCTCCTCGCCTTCGGGAATCAGCAGATGAGCCTTCACCATGAACTCGGGATCCAGACCGATGAAACACTCTGCATGATACAGAGTCATCCAACGGGTTCTGTAAATGGCATCCATCACAACCTTATCCAGCTTGCCAGCGTCCACACCGGGCTCGCCCTTGATTCTGCGGGCAGCGGCATAACGGCCGGTAACTGCACCGTCATTGAACAGCAACACCTTGGTATCCTTCTCCAGGCCCTGCTCCTCTGCTCTGTATACAGGCATGTCGGTAACGATGGTTCCGGGTGAATTCTTAGCCAGTTCATAGGCCTCTCTCACCGTGTTCACCTTTACGACATTGTTGCCGTAAAAAGCAGCCTCGATAATGGAACGTGTCTTGCTGAAACCGGGCTTGCCAGCGCCGATTTCTGAAATCGGATAATAAGCTTTTGTTGACATATTACGTCCTCCTTAATGATGTATTTTTACCGGATAACCGGTATAACCCTAATAGCCTTTCCTATTATCTCAAACCTTTAGACAAAAGTCAATAAAGCAATTTCATATTTTATAGCCTTTTTATATTTATTTTTTTTCATGTTTAAGAATGAAAGTGCTGTCAGCTTGCGTCTCCTCCCGAAGCCACTGGGCCTCCTCCTGGGTCAGATAGGGTGAAATCCTGTCATATACCTGTTTCTGATAACCGCGCAGCAGCACACGCTGTACCTCGGTCAGATATTTCTCATCAATGCCCTCCCTGTCGATGGGCACCCAGGTCAGGGTATCGAAATGCATGAACTGCCCGTACTCATTCTTCACATCATTCCTGGCCACCATCACATTCTCAATGCGAATCCCATGGCTGTCCTGGATATACACGCCAGGTTCGTTGGTGATGTCCATGCCCTCCTCAAAAGGCACCTCCTCCAGACCGCCCACAAACTTCCAGCGCAGATTCTGAGGACCTTCATGCACATTCAGGATATAGCCCACGCCGTGTCCGGTGCCACACTGATAGTCCAAACCGATATTCCACAGGCACTGCCTGGCCAGAATGTCCAGATTCCGACCCGTGCAGCCGTAGAGCCATCTGGCTGCCGTCAGCTGCAGCATCGCTCCGGCCACCAGAGTATAATGCATCTTCTGCTCGTCGGTGACAGGCCCCAGCACGATCGTGCGGGTCACATCCGTAGTGCCGCCCAGATACTGGCCGCCGCTGTCCACCAGCAGCATCCCCTCCGGCTTACATACGGCATGACTCTCCGGCGTCGGCTCATAGTGCATCATGGCCGCATTGGGGCCGTAGGCGGATATGGTGGGAAAGGACAGATCCAGGAACTCCGGTATGGCCCGGCGCAGTTTCTCCAGATAATCCGCCGCAGTGATCTCCGTGATCTCCATTTTTCCGATATTAGTTTTTACCCAGTAGATAAACTTGGTTAGGGCCACGCTGTCCTTCAGGAAAATTTTCTCCATATTGGCCAGTTCCACAGGGTTTTTAATGGCTTTCAGCAGTTCTGTGGGGTTGGATGCCTCCACCAGTTTCTGTCTCTCGCCCACCGCCCTGTACAGGGCGTAGCTGACCTGCCTGCGGTCCACCAACACACTGCCTCCCTCCGGCAGCGCCCTCAAAAACTCCACCACGGACTCATAGGGATGTACCGTGACCTGCTTGTGAGCCAGGTCGGCTCTGGTCTCTTCCCCAAGCGCCTTCTCCTGAATGAACAGGTGGGCCTCCTCCTTTGTGATATAGGCGTAGGACAGGGCCACCGGATTGCATTCCACATCGCAGCCCCTGATATTGAACAGCCACATCAGATCGTCCAGCTTACTCAGCAAAAAGTTCTCGGCGCCTTCTCTTTCCAATCTCTCCCGCACGTCCGCCAATTTCTGGGCCGTGCTGCGCCCGGCAACCTCCTCCGGCAGCACCGTCACCGGCCCTGCGGGCAGCGGCGGCCGCTCCTCCCAGAGATCGCCCGCAATATCCCTGTCATAGGCAAAGCGGATATCCTTGTCCTTCAGCGCTTTCTCATAGCGCATTCCCTCGCTGGCAGACACTACTCTGCCGTCAAAGCCCAGGGTCTGCCCCTGGCGCATCTCTCTCTTTAAAAACTCCTCGATGGTGGGGACTCCCTCCTGCTGCATCCGCATCAGCTCCACAGTGGTTCCCTCCAGCTCATGCTCCGCCTGAATAAAATACCGGCCGTCCGTCCACAGAGCCGCCCCTTCCTGCCACACTACCAATGTGCCGTTGGAGCCGGTAAAGCCGCAGTAATGCTCTCTCACGGTAAAGTAGGCGTTCACATACTCCGAGTTATGAAAGTCTGCGGTGGGAATCAGGTAGTAGTCCACGCCCTCCTGCCGCAGTTTCTGTCGCAGCGCCGTTAGTCTCTGTACAATCACAGTGTTTTCCATAATATTCCTCCTAATTAAAGTCCCGCATTCGCCCTACCAGTACCATTTACTCACAGAGTAATTTCCGGTCGCACAAGCGCCCGTAAATTCTCGCACATTTATGTGCAGCACTGTTCGGGCAGATGCTGTTTTTTAATTGTCCCGGTCACAAAATCTGTCACGCATCTTGCTCTTTTACCAGTCCCACAGCCCGGGAGGTTCCTACTCTCTCACATCCCAGCCTGACAAAATCCTCCAGATCCTCCAGCGTAGACACGCCCCCCGCCGCCTTGATCTTTACGTCTGAACCGATATGCTCCCGGAAAAGCTGTACATCCTCTCTGGTTGCCCCGCCGGTTCCAAAGCCGGTGGAGGTCTTAATATAATCCGCCCCCGCCGCGGTCACGGCACTGCACATGGCTATCTTTTCCTCCGTGGTCAGGTAACAGGTCTCCACGATCACCTTCAGAATATGTTCCCCGCAGGCAGCCTTCATCTGCCGGATCTCCTCCTCAACCAGGTCGTAGCGCCCATTCTTCACATCCGTGATATTGATTACCATATCCACCTCGTCACAGCCCTGGGCAATGGCCTCCCGAGCCTCGCACACCTTGGCCGCCGTCACCTGGTAGCCCAGAGGAAAACCGATCACCGTGCAGATTTTTACCTGGTCACCGTAGGTCTCCCGCACACGCTGTACATAGCAGGGAGGAATGCACACGCTGGCGGTATGGTACTGAATTGCCTCGCGGCACAGCTGCTGTATGTCCTCCCATGTACAGAACGCCTTGAGCTGAGTGTGATCCACCTTGCTTAACATTGTTTGAACATCTGTCATCTCCTAATCTCCTTTGCTGCGCATACCGCAGTTCTTACCGTACCCGACCCGGGCCGTCGGTATGCACCTTCATTTATTTTACCTCTTCTTTCCATAAAAATCCATACCCTCCCGCCAAAAAACTTGAACCGCTGCTTTTTGTATTTTTATTCATTACTTATTTTATAAATTTTATTATTATTAAAAATGTCTAAAAAAAAGATTTTTTCTTGCAATTAGCAGGTCTCTCATGCTACACTGTAAATACGTTCCGTTACCCGTCATTTGCCGCGGAATACTCTCATTGACCAGCGGCAGTCTCATGACAGTAACAATTCTGCAGTAGGACGACTATCCAAGCCATTTCGTCCATCTAGGAAAGGAGGACCCCCATGGATAACAACAGTTACTGCGAAATTACACCCGAAATATTAAAGCTTGCCGCCATGTCGGAAAAAGCCGGTATTATAGATACAGAGCTTTTCACAAAATATGAGGTGAAGAGAGGCTTGAGAGACTTAAACGGCAAGGGCGTACTTGCCGGTCTGACCAATATTTCCGATGTGCGCGCCTCCAGAATGGAAAACGGCGTACAGGTTCCGGACCATGGCCGCCTGTTCTACCGCGGCTATGACGTGAAGGACCTGGTGGAAGGTCTGCCGAAGGATCAGGCTTTCGGCTTTGAGGAGGCAACTTATCTGCTGCTGTTTGACAAGCTGCCCAGCCACGACGAGCTGGAGCGATTCAAGCAGATGCTGGCGGGATACCGGACTTTGCCCACCAGCTTTGTTCGGGACATTATCATGAAAGCGCCCAGCAAGGATATGATGAACACCCTGGCTCGCAGCGTACTGACTCTGTACTCCTATGACGACAGGGCGGATGACACCTCTCTGCCCAATGTACTGCGCCAGTGTCTGCAGCTTATCAGCCTGTTCCCGCTGCTGAGTATCTACGGCTATCAGGCCTACAGCCATTATCACGACGGCAACAGTCTGTATATCCATCAGCCGGTGGAGGAACTGTCCACCGCCGAGAACATTTTACATATCCTGCGCCCGGACAGCGCCTACACGCCGCTGGAGGCCAAGATTCTGGACATTGCGCTGATTCTGCACATGGAGCACGGCGGAGGCAACAACTCCTCCTTCACCACCCATGTGGTGACATCCTCGCTGACGGATACCTACTCCACCATAGCCGCAGCCATCGGCTCCCTGAAGGGCCCTCGCCACGGTGGCGCCAATATCAAGGTGGTAAAGATGTTCGAGGAGATGAAACAGGTTGTAAAGGACTGGGAAGACGAGGAGGAGGTTTCCGTCTACTTAGGGCGTCTGCTCCACAAGGAGGCCTTTGACCATGCAGGCCTGATCTACGGCGTGGGCCATGCGGTGTATTCCAAGTCTGACCCTCGTGCCGTGGTGTTCAAAAGTTTCGTGGAGAAACTGTCCCAGGAGAAGGGACTGGAAAAAGAGTTTGCGCTCTACTCCCTGGTAGAGCGGCTGGCTCCCCAGATCATTGAGAAGGAGCGTCAGATGTACAAGGGCGTCAGCATCAACGTGGACTTCTACTCCGGCTTTGTATATGACATGCTGGGACTGCCTCTGGAGCTGTACACCCCCATCTTTGCCATCGCCAGGATCTCCGGCTGGAGCGCTCACCGGCTGGAGGAGCTTGCCAACAACGGAAAGATCATTCGTCCCGCCTACAAGACCATCTGTACGGACCGGGAATATGTGCCCATGGAGAATCGATAAAATCTCCCGGATGTCAAAAATGCTGCGGACAGGCTTTTCTGTCCCGCAGCATTTTTTATTGACAGATAAATACTATGCCTCCACATAATACTGTGCTTGGGCGTTCCACATCTCATAATATTTTCCCGACATATCTCGCACCAGCTCCTCGTGGGTTCCCTGTTGGATCAGCTGTCCCTCATGGAACACCGCGATCTTGTCGCAGAACCGGCAGGAGGACAGTCTGTGGGAGATATAGATGGCGGTCTTATCCTCCACGATCTCGTCAAAGCGCTTGTAGATCTCAAATTCCGCCAAGGGATCCAGCGCCGCCGTGGGCTCATCTAAGAGTACAAAGGGTGCCGTCTTATAGACTGCTCTGGCGATGGCCACCTTCTGGGCCTCTCCGCCTGAAAATTCCACCCCGTCCTCATAATCCTTGTACAGATAGGTGTTAAGGCCCTGTTCCAGCTCTGCCAGCCGCTCCCCTAAGCCTGCTGCCTCCAGACATTTTTGCACTCTTGCCTCGTCATAGTCCTCCGACACTGCCACATTCTCCCCCAGCAGAAAGGAAAAGAGCTGATAGTCCTGAAACACCACCGAGAAAAGTCTGCTGTACTCCTCATGCTTAAACTTGCGGATGTCCACGCCGTTTAGCAGTATCTCTCCCTCCTGGGGATCGTACAGTCGGCACAGGAGCTTAATCATGGTGGTCTTGCCGGAGCCATTCATCCCCACGATAGCCAGTTTCTCTCCCACCTTAAGCTCCATGGAAAAATGCCGCAGAGCGTACTGCTCTGTGTTTGGATACTTAAAGGACACATCCCGAAACTCGATCCGGTACAGGTTATCGCTGCGTTTCTCCAGCGGCAGCTTACCCTTGTACATCTCGTCCTCGATCTCCAGGAATTCCAATTTACTTACCTGTCTCCGTGCCCCCAGGGCCAGCTCGGGAAACATATAACAAAGATTCGATGCGGTATTAAATATATTTTTCATGCATCCTGCAAAGCGCACCACAGAGCCAATGGACATAGCTCCGGCCAGAGCCAGCAGTCCCACCACCAGATATGCGCCGCACTCCACGATTCCGGTGGGAACATTGCCCCAGAAATTGCTTTTCCCGCTGTTCAGTGACGCTCCCCACACTTCCTTTCGATGCGCCGGTCGAGTAACTTTTCCCAAAGTCCAAAATCGCAGTAGATCGTAGCCCTGATACAGCCGGACGTCCTTGCCGGACCGATAGTTGAAACCATAGTTCATCGCCAGGTCCCAGACCAGGCTGGCATTCTCAATCCTCTCCTCGTCCGTCTCCTCCTTGCCCATCATATATTTTTGTACCCGCTTATTGTAGAAGGTTCCCATGGTGCTTCCCACAATCATTGTCAAAACCATAATCAGCAGTACCACATAGACTGTTACACTCTGTGCCCGCAGAATATAGAGAAAGACCGGGGCGCCCACGATCACCGCTCCCACCAGTCTGCACAGACCGTCCTGAATTGCCTGCATATAGTAGCGAATGGTATAGATGCCCGCTCCCCAGTTATTGTCCTGCCAGATGCGCTCCCGCATCTTGCGGGTCTTGGGATCATCGATTTTGGAATAATCCATCTTCAGAATCTTTTCCTCCGTCATGCTGTCCCATTTCCGATAGACGATCTCCCAGCGCACGTCCAGGCGATTCTGCAGCATACCGCTGCAAAGCTGCAAAACAAAAAGAAGAACACAGACCACTGCCGCCACCAAAAAAGTCTGCTGGAAATGAATCCCTGCGGTCAATTGATCCAATATATATACTGACAACAGCAGCCCCAGATAGGATGCCCCGGCATCCAGCAGAGACTTCAATCCCGTGTACCGAAAATAGGTTTTGTCCAGCTCCCGGACAACCCTCAGAATTCTCCTGATATTTTTGAAATGCTCCCGCAGCGGGAGTCTACTTGTCAAATCTGTTTCCATTGATTTACCTCCTAAAAAGAGTTCGCATGTTCCTTCTCATAGTAGCTGCTCTGCACCTGATACATTTGGGCATAGGCTCCCTGCCGCTCCATAAGCTGTTCGTGGGTTCCTTCTTCCAGAATACGCCCCTGTTCCAGCAGGATAATGCGATCCGAGAACCGGGTGCTTGCCAGTCTGTGGGAAATGAATATGGCTGTCTTGCCTCTGCTGTGTTCCAGATAACTCTCATAGACCTCGCTCTCCGCAATGGGGTCCAGCGCCGCAGTGGGTTCATCCAGCACCAACATCGGGGCATCCTTATACAAGGCCCTGGCCAGCATCAGTTTCTGCTGCTGACCGCCGGAAAGTTCAATGCCTCTTTGAGAAATAGTCTTTGTCATAAAAGTATCCAGCGTGAGTTTCTTCCGCTCAAAGGTCTCTGACAATCCCGCTTTCTCAAGGGCCTCCCACGCCCTTTTCTCATCTGTCTCCTCCCGGCACTGCAGGGAAAGGTTCTCCGCTATGGTTATGGGCAGTGAGAGCTGTTCCTGAAACACCACAGACAGGAGCTGATACCATTCTGCCGGTTTCATCTCCTCCCGACTCCGACCGTCCACCAATATCCGTCCCTCGTCCGGGCGGTACAGACCGCAGAGCAGCTTGACCAGAGTAGTTTTGCCCGCGCCGTTTGCACCCACCAGAGCCAGCTTTTCCCCAGGCGCAATGGTCAGATTGAAATGCTCCAAAATCTTCTCGCCCGGAGTTCCATCCTCTTTCTTATAGGCAAAACTCACATCCTCAAAAACGATGCCCGGTCCCTGTCTGCGCTCCTTTGCGGCGGGCAGACGGCATGTAAACTCCTCCTCGGGAACTTCCTCGGGCAGCGCCATATAGGCCCGGAAGTAATCTGTGGCATTGCGGGCCGCTTTCAGCCCTCCAATTTGATATAATATACCGGTGACAAACCCGGAGAAACCGGTCACAGCGCCAAAATACAGCACAAAGTCACTGACGCCGATATTCCCTGCAGCCACGCTGTAGATCAGATAGCCATAGGCAGCCACATCCCGCACCAGACCGATCAGACAGTTCATGACATGCTGCCAGTTGTTCAGGCGCTGATAAGCCCTTTTATCCTCCTCCATCTCATGTATCGCACCGTCGCGGATGCCGCCGAGCCATGTATTCATACCAAAGATTCTCACATCCTTGGCCGCTGTCATATTTCCCATGGCAGAGAGGATATAGTTCCAGTGCCTGTTGTGCTGCGCCTCCCGCTCCCGCATCTGATCCTGAAAATGCAGCCCCTTCTCAATCACCAGGACATTCAGCAGGGACAATATCGTCAGTACCAGAATGATCCAGGGGTTTAGCACCCCAAGCACAGTGGAGTACAACAAAAAACACAGGATATTCTGCAATATTTCAAAGGTGCCGTCAAAGGATCTGGTACCGGCACACCAGTCGCCGCCAGAGGCCACTTCCAGAGCCTCGTGGTACGCCTTTTTGCCCCACTCGGACTCAGGAATCTCATAGGATACCCGCAGACTTTTCAGGTACAGCTCCGGTATCAGGAAAAAACGCACCATATTTTGCGCGAAATATTTCCCGTTCAGTCCGTTGTTCACCCCATACAATGCTGTCACCAGTATGCCCCACAGCGCCAGAGTGCGAATCAACACTGCCGCTGTGACATTGCCTGCCAGCAGGTCCAGCACCAGCTTGGGTAGAAAGATGCCCACCAGTGGCACTAACGTTCCCAGAATCATTTTCAACACTGCCAACAGTACCACACCCGGCTCCCACTTCCAATATGTCTTCATCCAGAACAGAATATTGCTGGGAATGCTGTGGCGCACCACCCGGTAGTCTCCTGTCTGTCTTTCCTGTTTCCTGTTTTTCATGAAAATACCATCTCCTTAATTCTTTTGATTTTACAGTCTGCATTATAGCATGGTTCCCCCAGACACAAAAAATTCGTGCACGAATGGTTCTCATCATGCACGAATGGTTTTGAAGTTTTGAACTAATCAGATAGCTCCAGCGGGAGCAGCACCTCCGTGGCGAACACGCCCTCCTCGTCCTGTCTGTCCAGATAGCCGTGATATTTCTCCACCACCCTGTCCATCCGCATCAGCCCGTAGCCGTGTTCCCGAGAGACCTTCGTGGACCGGTAGCTATCGCCCTGCCGCTTAAGTTTCCCCGCCGTGGCATTGAGCACATAGAGGTAGAGCTGACCCTGCAGCACATCTACATAGATACGAATAAACCGCTGCCCCTCCTCCTCTATCCGCATGCACGCCTCTATGGCATTGTCCAGCAGATTGCCCAGAATCACACAGAGATCCACCTCTGCGATAGACAGCTGCTGGGGTACTGTGGCTTTGGCCTCCACGGTGATCTGTCTGGCCCTGGCCACTGAAATCTTACTGTTTAAAATCGCGTCCACCATCACATTGCCCGTCTTGATCACCGTGTCCACCTGGTTTATGTCCTCGTCCAACTGATCCAGATAGACGGCCAGCTCCTCATATTTCCCCATGGACAGATATGCCTTCATGGTCTGAATATGATTGCGGTAATCATGTCGCCAGCCCCTGGTCTGACGATACATATTCTCCACTTCCTCGCAGTGCTTTTCCATCAGGTCCTGCTGATAGGCCGCCATCCTGCGCTCCATCTTTCTGTTGATCCTCATGTCGTCTCACGCCCCGTTTCCGTCTCTATACACAGATGCTTTATCTGCCTGTTTCTCCTAATGTCTCGCCAAAAGATACCTGACTTTCTTTTCTCTTTTTTCAGGCATCATAAGATTACGACTCCTCCTTGCGGAAATAGGCAATAAACGCCTTTACCACCTGTTCGTACAGCCGTCGGCTCACCGGAATCCGACCGTCGCTTTCTAAAATTATCTCGGTCCGCTCTACCCTGTGAATATGTCGGATGTGGCACAGATAGGAGCGGTGACAGCGGATAAAAGGCCGCCGCGAGAGTTTATCGCACAGCGCGTTAAAGCTTTCCCGCAGCTGGATTTCCTGCCCCTGTTCCCGCTCTTCTATATTCTGCCGCCCAAAGTCACCCGCTACAGACTGTCCGAAACGCTTTCTGCCTGAAACCAGGTGACATATGGTATAATGCCCCCTGGCCTCAAAGTACTCTATATCCTGTTCCGGCAGCTTTACCACACCCTCCTGGGTCTGAAAGAGCAGCTGCAAAGTCGGCGCAGGCTCCTGCAAAAGCTTATCCAGGCATTCCCACACCTTCTCCTGCGTGATGGGCTTGAGCAGATATCTGATGGCCTCCACCTCATATCCCTCCTGAAGATAGTCCGTGATACCGGTGGTAAAGACCAGCTTTACCCCACTGTCCGTCTCCCGTATCCTGCGGGCAGTCTCCATACCGTTTATGCCCGGCATCTGGATGTCCAGAAATATCATGTCGTAGCGCTCTTCCGCCCAGTCAAAAAGAAACTCAGAGGCATGACCAAAGCGCCGCACCAGGATATCCACCTGGTCCCGGTGCCTGTGCCAGTTCTCTATATGTTGTTCCAAAAGCTGCGCATGCGGGGTCTCATCCTCCACAATGGCAATCCTGATCCGCTCCATCCCATGTCTCCCAGTTTATGACTTTCTCTAGTATGCTACAATATTTTTGCTAAAAAGTCCAGTCGGGGAGCAAAGTTTCCATATAGTCGATGGCATGCTGTACTCCCTTGACCCAATCCATTGTCTCTCCTCCTGCTGTGATTAAACATACCGCATCCGGCGTGATAGTTCCCGACATTTCCTGCGTTTTGCGGGCGGATGTATATCATACTCCCTGTCCGTCTCCGCAGTTCTTCATGGCAATTCGCAGATTGCTCTGCATGGTACTATCTTCCTTATACTTCTCGTCCATCCACCGATACACCGGCATCAGCTTTTCATGCCTTTTATGTGACATGGCCTGCAGGGCGGTGTGGGCAATCCAGTAATCCTCCGACTTCATCCACTCAATGAAGAGATCCACATAGTTCAGCGCATCCCTCGCATTTCCCATGGCATATATGGCTGTTCTCAGCAATTCCTTATTTTCGATGCGTTTTACATGCCCTACAATATCCCCTGCCCGGAACTGTTCACAATCCATCAGATACCTGTAAACAGACTTTCCCTGTTCGGATTGTATCTCTTCCAGAATCTGTAGCACCTGTCGGTAAAATTGGGTGCGAACCTCCATGGGCAGACGCCGGATGCTGCTGATACAGCTGCATATTGCGGGGATTCTTTTTTCCGCCAGTAGTCTTCCAAAGACCTCCAGCCCCTTCTCCTGCCTCATTTGAAGCAGAACCGCGCAGCATACATCCGTAACCTCCTCATCCTCAAACGCAAGCTCCTCCAGAAAAGCGATTGTCTCATCCCCAAGCTCTTTTAAACGAAACAGGGAATCCAGCAACTGCCTTTTGGCAACCAGCGTCCGGCAGGAAGAGTACTGTTCCAGAACCTGCTGCTGGGTTCTTCGCAGCCGATAGCCATAGCTCCTCATCTGACAGCCGTCAATAATATCCTCAAAATAGCCTTCCATCCATTCCAGAAATGTCATACCCGTGTCAAAGGGAGGGCCGTCCTCCTCCATATTCCAGTCAATATACATAATTCTGTCGGCATCCCCGCCGGAGAGCATCAGCATATTGTCATAGGTACAACCCTGGGTTCCGATTGGCATCATATTGGAAAAAAGTTTACTCTGATATTCTTCATAATCGGCATCGGTTTCAAAACTTTCCCCAAGCTCGTCCAACATGCGCATATGCTCACGCCACTGCTCCTTTGTGAGCTGTGTTGTGACCGTCTGCTCAAATATCTGTCCCAGATAGGGATTCCTGTCCTCAGCCAGCACTTTCTCAAAAGGATACAGCCCATAATATGGCCCGGCCCCGCCGTTGCCCACCTTGGTCAGATAAAAGACATACTCCTCCGGGAATTTCACATGCCTCTCCTCCTCGGCCCGCCGGATCTCCGCCATATTCACTACCGGATTTATCCGGTACTGGTGTTTCTCCGCGCCAAATATTTTCCGCCCGGCGTCCACTCTACCGGCCTCCTCTATCAATTCCCGCAGATACTGTGCATATTCATCTGTAAGCTGCTTTTCAACCTTTTTCGGCTTGCTCATAAATTTATCCTCCCAGCTCTGAGTTTACTGCTTTATTCTAACATATTCACAGGTCGGCTCACAAGAACTTTGGCAATTTGGGCACAAATATAGTAAACGACATTGATATTTCTAATGTCGTTTACTATAACTAAAATTCGGCAAATAATACTTTACAATCTTCATCGTCTGTGTTTTAATAGGAGTACGGTCTAATACGCTCAAGAATTTCAAGATTTCTACCACTATGCTTTTGATCGTACTTTCCCACATTTTATCTTATAATAGATGCAAAGTCTTCTCCCAGGAATATATTACAAAGACAGGCAGACATCAGATTTTCAATGAAAAAGGAGGGATTATTATTTCTATCTATCAACGTATGAAAAATGAACATCGCCAGCTTTGCCAGCAGCTTGATAAAATCCAGGCAGAACTTGCCAGGTTTCCCGAAGGCAAATTGATCTGTACCCACAACGGAAACCGTTTCAAATGGTATCATTCTGACGGGAAATCTAAATCTTATATTCCCAAGCAGAACCGTGCGCTGGCAGAACAATTAGCCGTGAAAAAGTACCTGTCACTCCAAGCTCAAAATATGTTACAGGAAAGACGATCTATTGAGTATTACCTACGACATCATGACGCCGACATAAAACAGGCCGATGAACTTCTGACAGCATCAGAATATCAGGAACTCCTTGCCCCCTATTTTACTCCCGTTTCCCAGGAACTTTCTGCTTGGATGCACGCTCCCTATGAAAGAAGTCAAAAGTATCCGGAACAACTGATCCACAAGGCAAGCTCTGGAAACCTGGTCCGTTCGAAATCTGAGGCAATTATTGATATGCTACTTCTTATGAACAAAATCCCCTTTCGTTATGAGTGTGAACTGCAATTAGAAGAAACCACCCTCTACCCGGACTTTACATTGCGCCATCCTTTGACAGGGCAAGTCTTCTATTGGGAACATTTTGGCATGATGGACAATCCCAACTACTGCCGCAATGCCACCACCAAGCTCCAGCTCTACTTCTCCCATGGAATCATACCCACCATCAACTTGATCACTACCTATGAAACCAAGGATAATCCGTTGAATATAGAAATTGTGGAAGGTATTATACAACACTATTTCCTGTGACAGATGCTCTACGGTGATTTTATGTCTACCCAAAACTTTCAATTGCCTAAGTCGAGACAATATGGCATATGGCTTTTTAATGTGGGGCATATATAAGAAAATTGTTTCCCTGTGCCCCGCCCAGGCCGAAAAGGACCTATTTAATAGGCAAAAAAACTCTAAACGGGGCATATACAAAAAAATTGTCCGGCCAGATCCACTTTTTTACTTCCTGCGGGGCACTGGAGTCATATTTTTTTATATATGCCCCACCATGTGCAAATTTCCTTAGAATTTCGCTTCGTTTTTACACCCTGCGGGGCACTGGAGACATATTTTTCTGTATATGCCCCACCATGTGCAAATTTCCTTGGAATTTCGTTTCGTTTTTACACCCTGCGGGGCACTGGAGACAATTTTGCCCTTCTCAGAGAGAGAAATGCGGATGAGGTTTCGATATCCAGTTTTGCAAATAATATAAGTCCCCAGTTCGCACGCACGAACTGAAGACCTATATTGTTTCAAATATCTCTGCCAGACTATTGCCAGACATGTTCTGGCATTCCTTCAAGTGTAAGTCTGAAATTTTCTCTGTGAAACACCTTCCGGTGTGTTCCGGACTTGCTACACAAGTTCCTCTTCTCGCACCACTGTCCTTGAGCGAAAGCGATGAGCTCTCTTAGCACACGCCCTGAGCCAGCATAGCCTCTACCACCTTCTCAAAGCCAGCGATATTGGCGCCTGCCACATAGTCGCCCTCCACGCCGTAGCGCTTTGCGGCGTCGTCGATGTTGTGGTAGATGGTGATCATGATGTTCTGCAGCTTGGAGTCAACCTCCTCGAAGGTCCAGGACAGTCTCTCGCTGTTCTGGCTCATCTCCAGTGCCGAGGTGGCCACGCCGCCTGCGTTGGCAGCCTTGCCGCCCACGAACAGCACCTTGTTGGCCTGCAGATACTTGGTGGCGTCCAGAGTGGTGGGCATGTTAGCGCCCTCGCAGACAGCCATCACGCCATTCGCAACCAGCATCTTGGCGTCCTCGATATCCAGCTCGTTCTGAGTAGCGCAAGGCAGAGCAATGTCACACTTAACGCTCCATACGCCGTGCTCGCCGTTCTTCTTCTCATGATACTCTGCGCTCTTTCTTGCAGCGGCATACTCGGTCAGACGCGCTCTCTTTACTTCCTTAATATCTTTCAGCAGCTCTACATCGATACCCTCGGGATCATATATCCAACCCGTGGAATCGGAACAGGTAACCACCTTTGCGCCCATCTGGTGTGCCTTCTGAATTGCGTAAATCGCCACATTGCCGGCGCCGGAAACACAGATGGTCTTGCCCTCCATGGACTGACCATGGCACTTTAACATCTCCTGTGTCAGATATAACAGACCATAGCCGGTTGCCTCGGTACGAGCAAGAGAACCGCCGTAGGTCAGGCCCTTGCCTGTCAGCACGCCCTCAAAAGTTCCACGAATTCTCTTGTACTGGCCAAACATAAAGCCGATCTCTCTCGCACCGGTTCCAATATCACCTGCGGGGACATCCACATCTGCGCCAATGTACTTGCACAGCTCTGTCATAAAACTCTGACAGAATGCCATAATCTCTCTGTCGGACTTGCCCTTGGGGTCAAAATCAGAGCCGCCCTTGCCGCCGCCGATAGGGAGCGTGGTCAGAGAGTTCTTGAATATCTGCTCAAAACCCAGGAACTTGATAATGCCTAAGTTTACGGAAGGATGCAGTCTCAAGCCGCCCTTGTAGGGTCCGATTGCATTGTTGAACTGTACGCGGAAACCTCTGTTTACCTGCACCTGTCCCTTGTCATCCACCCAGGGCACACGGAACATAAACTGACGATCCGGCTCCGTAATTCTCTCCAGAATCGCATTCTTTCTGTAAAGCTCCTCGTTGGCGTCAATCACAGGACGCAGAGAGTCCAGAACCTCGGTAACCGCCTGCAAAAACTCCGGCTGGTCGGCATTCTTCTTCTGTACTACTTCAAGTACCTCATCAACATATGACATTGTATATGTCCTCCTTTTAATGTATTTTCCCATGTTTTCTATTATATCTCTACTTGGACAATCAGGCAACATGCTTTATCACGCTAAATTTGAGAAGTTTTCTTGACTTTTTTATACAAATTGCACAAGAAAATATACATGTATACAATAATAAAGTTTCTTTAAAGATATTTTGTCAGCCTTTCCACATTTTTCTCCTCAAAGGAAATCAACTGCTGGGCCAGCGTCGTGGGTCTCTCCCCCGCCTCCGCATTGCGGTTCAATATCCTGTTCATCTCCATGATGCCCTGGTTGCTGCCCTTAATCAGCATCTCCGCAATATGGCTGGTACTGGTGTTCAGCAGAGTGTTGTAATGAATGGATCCCGCCAGCATCAGGTTCTCCACATGGCTCTCATGATATGGCTCCACCTTGGCCTGCAGCAGCTGAGATACAGCCTGATTGTGTATCTCCGAATATTTCAGAGACTGTCTGGACATCTGCCTGGCCAGATCCTCGTCATAAATCTTTTCATGGATAATGTCGATGGCTTTCATAGCCATCTCCGTGCTTTTCTGGATTTCCTTGTACACTGCGACTTCCTGTGATTTCATAGATAACCTCCTACCCATATTACAGGTTTCTCTGCACCCCTGCGCCGGTATCATCCGGTAAAAAAGGATGCTGTCCTAAGACAACATCCTTTCTTTTTTCCTAGTATATGGCAAATCTCAAAATCTATACAAAACTATTGTACATATTCTTCCTTCACATAAGCTACCTGGCCGTTGTAGATAACCTTACACCAGCCGTCCGCCTTCTCCAGCAGGTCCAACTTGTCTCCGCCGGTCAGAACTCCAAGCTTGGCCGCATCCTGGCTGGGAGCCATACGCACGTTAATATTGGTGGTAGCCGTCACCTGACCGATCACCTGGCTGTTGTCCACCGGCTCCGCCACTCTCAGATATTCCGACTTGATATAGCCGTCCTTACCCTCAAAGAGAATATGGGTCCAGCCGTTCAACTGCTGCTCCACAATCGGCACCTCTGTGCCTTTCGCCACCTTGCCGACCTTCTCCGCCTGCTCACTGTCGGAGGCACGTACATTCACCGTGGTGGTTGCCGTCCCGGAAGTGGGCTGTAGAATCACAGACGGCACTTCCTCCTGGCCACCCTCGGCGGGATTGCCGCCCTCTTCCGGCTCATCCGGTTCATCGACCGTACCGTTGTTCTGAGCCGCCAGGGTCTCCCCGGTGGTCTTTTTCACGTCCGCCACCAGCTCCTGCACATAGTAAAAGAGATCTGTATTGCTCAGGAATATCTCGTTGCACTCCGCATTGGTCTGATTGTTCAGTTCCACCACGTCGTCCTGCTGATTCATCTGCCTGATATACTCCAGCTCGGCATCCGGCACCACCTCGTCTGTGTTCAGATACAGGCTGCCGTCCTCATTGGTGCAGACATAGAAGGTATCCATACCCGGAGCCTCCTCCTCAAAGCCCGTCACCGTCATATGAAAATACACATAGGCCAGATAGGAGTTCTCCCTGGGGCCGGGTTTTGTGTATATCTCAATCAGCGGATAACTCTCCACATATTTCGCCATCTCCGGGATACGAATTTCCTCCGTTTCCTCCATATAGCTGGAAATACTCTTAATGGTTTCCACATCCCCGTTGGCAAATGCATTATAATAGGTAGCAATCAAACTATAGAGATCGCCGTCCGTATTTCTCTCCATCGTCGTGTCCACAAGCCCCGCGTCCGGCACCGGAGTCTGCAGTGTCTCCTCCGTGGACTCCTGCGGTAGGGACAGGGACGGGTCCTGCTGCGACTCATCCCGCGCTCTCAGAGCCAGAGTTACGGTGGTGGCTACGGCGGCAATCAGAATCACAGGAAATACAAACTTACTGTTTCTCACAGCGAACTCCCCAATTGCTCTCCATCTATTTTTAATCATATCTCAAATCCTTCCGTTAAAAAGAAAAGAGCCTGGAATGCAGGACTCTCGCACCATTGTGGCCTCTACGAAAATACCACATAAAAAATAATCAAGGTGATGTAAAGTGCGTCCGACAGGAATCGAACCTGCATTAAAGGCGTCGGAGGCCTTCGTTCTATCCATTAGACTACGGACGCAAATGTTACAAATTTATTACATCACCTTGACTATCATATCACAAAATTTTCTATCTGTCTATATCCTTTTGTTGGAAATTTATATTTTTATCGAAAAGGTCAGATTTCTGAAAGAAAATATCCGATTTCATAGAACTTCCATGACTTTCCCCGCCGCTACATCATATCGGTATGCGTAATCGGACAGTACCTCCTCCTCCCGGAGCTGGTTTCTGTTGATATCCGCAATCATCTCATGCAGCTGCCGCCCGTCGCTCTGCCCATCATCCCGCAGCAGCAGCACCTCATGTATGGAGCTGGGAAGTATGTAAAAGCTCCCGCCCAGCTGCCGTGCAGCCTCCGCCAGAGTTCCCGGGTACAGGACGGTAGCCGCCCCATGACAGCGCCTGTCGTTGGACAACACGTACAGATATTTTTTTGTTTCCCTCTGCATCTGTCGCAGCTGCGTCAACGCCTCCTCGTCCAGTATTCCTTTCAGCGCGCTGTCCATGCTGCTGAGCTGGACTGGCATGAGCCGCGGCGTGTTATGTTCCGCCAGCCGCATCAGTTCTCGGTGACTGGTCTTCCACATCTCCATATGGGTGTTGTAAATCAGTATCATGCCCTCCCCCAGTTCCGGGTGCTCATAGCTGTAGTAGAAACACACTGCCAAATCCAGAAATTCCACATGGGGAACCTCACTCAGCAGTTCCTTGTTTTTTTCCCGATTCACCAGACGGTAGACGATCCGGTCTCTGACTTTTTGAAAATCCTTGAAAAACTCCATATCCACATTGCCCTTGGGCAACCCACTGACATAGACCTCCAGAATTCTTTTGACAATGTGCTCCAGGTCCATACCCTCCTCCAGCATCTCGTAAAAGCTGTCCAGATAAATGGTGGGCGACACATTCTGTCCTTTCCGCAAAATGGTCATGCCGTGCAGCACCACATTGTTGTTCTTTCTGACCTCCTGCAACTGAACGCTGGCATCCGCTCCAGCTATATCCTGCACTCTGGCAGTCACAGTATTCATAAATGTCTCTAATCTCATAGTACCTCCATAAACTGTTTGTATTTGCCACGGCGCACTGGTGCGCCGCACCTATAGCTGCATGCAAAAAAGAGAATGGAAAAATCCATTCTCTTACAAGCGGTCAGTCGGTATATGTCTTTATACTCTGGACAGATATTCGCCGGTTCTGGTGTCGATCTTGATCTTATCGCCACGATCAACAAACAGAGGCACATACACGGTAGCGCCTGTCTCAACCACTGCGGGCTTGGTGGCCCCGGTCGCGGTATCACCCTTGAAACCAGGCTCCGTATCGGTAATCTCCAGCTCAACAAACAGGGGAGGCTCCACGGAGAACACATTGCCGTTGTGGGAACACACCTTGCACATCTCATTCTCTTTCACGAACTTCAGAGCATCTCCCACTGTCTCCGCATTCAGAGCAATCTGGTCATAGGTCTCTGTGTCCATGAAGTTGAATAAGTCGCCGTCAGAGTATAAATATTGCATATCCTTTCTGTCAATGCGGGCCTGGGGGCATTTCTCGGTGGGTCTGAAGGTCTTCTCCACTACGCCGCCGTTGATCACGTTCTTCAGCTTGGTTCTGACAAACGCGGCACCCTTGCCGGGCTTTACATGCTGGAATTCAATAATCTGGTATATGTTATTATCAAACTCAATAGTAATACCATTTCTGAAATCGCCTGCAGAAATCATAATATACTTCCTCCATATTCGTCACGTTATAATTCTTTTTGATTGTATAATAAATATTGGCATTTTTCAACTGTTTTTTTATAAAATGTCCATAAATCTTTACGCTTTGTCCAAATTCGCAATAAAGTCAATGGCTTCCAGATATCCCGGGAGTCCTTTTCCGTAGATCTGTTTCTGGCAGACCGGGGCCGTGACGGACACCTTTCTGAACTCCTCCCTCTGGGTGATATTCGAAATATGAATTTCCACCTTGGGAGCCGGGATACTGGCCAGGGCGTCCCGTATGGCATAGCTGTAGTGGGTGTAGGCGCCGGGATTGATGACTATACCCTCCGTGCCGTCAAAATAGGCCTCCTGTATCCTGTCGATGATCGCCCCCTCATGGTTGCTCTGGAATACGGTGATCTCATGCCCGTCCTGCTGGGCCTTCTCCGCAATCATGCGCTCCAGATACGCATAGTCCTGAGTCCCGTACACACTCTTTTCCCGAATCCCCAGAAAATTGATATTAGGACCGTTAATCACTAAAATTTTCATATTTACCCCTTTCCTGCATATCGCAAGCCGTGCTTGCGATACTGCCTTAATCAGTATTTGAAACTTTTGTTTCAAACTTATACTCCTCTGCGTGCTCCAGCACACATACCAATCAATATTTGAAAATTCATTTTCAAACTTTTACCGTATGCTTCCCATAATACTCTCCACCACCTGATCCGTCGTCATTTCGTCCACGTCGAGAATCACGTCCGCCGTCTCCGCATATGCCGATTCCCTCTCCGCCATCAAACTGCGGATTTTCCCCAGCGGATCCTCTCCCTGCAAAAGCGGCCTGGTGGTATCGTTTTTCAGCCGCTCATACACGGTCTCCGGACGAGTGCGCAGATACACCACGGTCCCCAGCTTTTTCAGCAGCGGACGGTTGACGGCCCTGACCGGCGTACCGCCGCCCACCGAGTAGACGCGCCGCCCCTTTTTTTCCACCAGCTGCTGCAGCAGCTGCGTCTCCATCTGCCGGAAAGCCTCCTCCCCCTCCCGGGCAAATATCTCGCTGATCGTCATTCCGGCTTTGGTCTCTATCAATTTATCCGTATCCTCCAGAATATACTGCAGCCGGTAGGACAGTCGTATGCCCATGGTAGATTTCCCACTGCCCATAAAGCCTATCAATACCACATTGCCCCGTGACTCTTCCCTCATTGGTCTGCTCCTTTGCTTGGCTGCTGAGCCAGCGCCTGTGTCGTCATCCGGTACAGTTCATCCGCCACCTCCTGGCTGACGGCGGCGCCGGTCCAGAGTTCAAAGGCGATGATTCCCTGATACACCAGCATGCGGACGCCGTTGCAGGCCCGTCCGCCGTATTCTCTGGTCAGCTCCATAAAGCGAGTGGTCTCCGGATTGAATATCAGGTCATACCCGGTCTCCACACGCCGGTAGAACGCCGGGTCCTCTATGGGGGCCTGCTCCACATGAGGGTGCATGCCCACGCTGGTGGCCTGAATCACCAGCCAGTTTTCCCCCGGTATCTGCCCGTAATCCTCCAGCGCGTAAGCCCGTGCAAAAGGTCTGCCCGCCATCCCATTGATCTCCTCCGCCACCGCACGGGCCTTGTCCGCCGTGCGGTTCAGAATATGTATGCCCGCCGCTCCCTGGTCCAGCAGCATCACCGCCACCGCACGGGCCACGCCGCCGGCTCCCAGAATCACCACATCCCGATCGGCGATCTCCACGCCCTCCTGTCTCATGGCCCGGTACAGTCCGGGCATGTCCGTGTTGTAGCCCTTGTAGCCCCCCGGGCAGCGCACCAAAGTATTCACCGCTCCGATCCGCTCAGCCAGAGGGTCAATCTCCGCCAGATAGGCAATCACATCGCTCTTATAGGGAACCGTCACATTGAGTCCCAGAAAATCCATCGCCAGCGCGCCCCGCACCGCCGCCTCCAGATCGCCGTAGGCCACCGGAAAGGGCAGATAGACCAGATTCTGTCCCGTGACATACGCCAAATGGTTCTGTATCAGAGGGGACTGAGTGTGCGCCACCGGGTTACCGATCAGTCCGCAGGTTCTGGTATGTCCGTCAGGTGTGTGCATGATTTACCTCCTATTTTAAGTTCCGTTGCCTCCCTCCCAATACCATTTCCGGTGGAATAAATTCTGTCCATAATGCGGCCAGTATTTATTCCAGGCATTGTCCGGAAAGCAACTGATTTAAGTTCCTTGTTTTTTGTGATAAAAATAGAGTACGATCCGCTCCAGTCTGCGCTTGAGCACGATCTGTATCTCCTCCTTAGGGTGAATGGGCCGGGTCAGATAGCTGACGATTCCCACTCTCTTAGCTCCCCACACATCGGTGAAAAGCTGGTCCCCCACAAACAGGGTGTTGCTCCGGTCGGTTCCCATCTGCTCCATGGCCCTCAGATATCCCTCCCGGCCGGGCTTGCCCGCCTTGAACCGATACAGGGCGTTCACCTGCTCCGCAAAGCTCTTCACCCTGGGTTCCTTATTGTTGGACAGCAACAAAGTGGCATACCCCATCTCATGCAGCTCGGCAAACAGCGCCACGGCGCGTTCGTCTGCCGGGGCGCCGTGGGGAACCAGCGTGTTATCAATATCAAAGATAATGCCCCGGTAGCCTGTTCGGTATAGCTCCCGATAGTCAATGTCGTAGGCGCTCTCCGCCTCATGATCCGGATAAAATCTCTCTAGCATGGCAGTTTCCTTTTCCCGCAAAACAGGCAGGAACTCTCACAAAATCCCTGCCTAAAAACTTATTCCAATACCTTTTTCAGCTCGTCCATAAACGTATTGACGTCTTTGAACTCCCTGTACACGGAGGCAAAACGCACATACGCCACCGCATCCAAATCCTTGAGCTTATTCATCACCAGTTCACCAATCACCCGACTGGAGATCTCCTTCTCTTCCCGGTTGGATATCTCATTCTCCACCTCGTCCACCAGACCGGTGATAGCCTGGGCACTGACCGGCCGCTTATGGCATGCTCGCAGCACTCCGCCCTCGATCTTGGTACGCTCATAGGTCTCCCGGTTGTCATCCTTCTTAATTACGATAAGGGGAATCGTCTCCACTTTTTCGTAAGTCGTAAATCTCTTCCCACACTCGTCACAGACTCTGCGGCGTCTTATAGAATTATTGTCCTCCGCCGGACGGGAATCGATCACACGGGTATTTTCATGGCTGCAAAAAGGACATTTCATCGCTCTTCTCCTTATTTAAGTTCCGCACCTGTTCGGACAGATGCTTTTGTGAAAATGTATCCATTTGCATTATATTATAAGATACTCAGCAGTTAATGTCAACAAGAATAATGTCCGGTCCGATCTGCCGAATATCCTTGTAGGGAATCACCACCTCAAAATCCTGTTTAAAAATACACAACAGCTTGCTGCCGTCCGTGACCATAATCTTGCAGATACATCCGCTGCACTCGTCAAACTCAAAATCCGTCACCTTTCCCAGCCTGCGGCAATCCCGGATATTGATTACCTCCTTGGCCCTGAAATCCGAAAACAGCATGTTTTCCCTCTCCCACCTACAAGTTCTTTTCCTATTATATGCAACCTTAAAGCTTTTGGTACCGCTTCCACTTTTCCTCATTTGGGGGAATATATACAGCCGCCTTTGTAAATACTACCAGTGTACCGACATTGGCCTTTACGCAGGATAAAGCAGTCCGCTGCGAATACATTTTCTACAGAAAGGCATGGTGTGAATATGGCACAAGGAAAAGTGGAAATCTGCGGTGTGAACACGGCAAAGCTCCCCCTTCTGGGGGCTGCGGAAAAGGAGGCGCTCTTCGCCCGGATCGAGGACGGCGACCAGGAGGCCCGGGAGAAATATATTGAGGGAAATCTGCGCCTGGTACTCAGCGTCATAAAGCGCTTTTCCTCCAGCAATGAGAATGTGGACGATCTGTTCCAAATCGGTTGTATCGGCCTGATCAAGGCCATCGACAATTTCGACTCCAGTCTGAATGTAAAATTTTCCACCTATGCCGTACCCATGATTATCGGCGAGATCCGCCGATATCTGCGGGACAACAACAGCATACGGGTCTCCCGCTCCCTGAAGGACACGGCCTACAAGGCCATCTACGCCCGGGACACCCTGACCCGCCAAAACCTAAAGGAGCCTACCATCGAGGAGATCGCCGCCGAGGTGGGCATCTCCAAGGAGGACATCGTCTACGCCATGGACGCCATCCAGAACCCCATGAGTCTATACGAGCCTATCTACACCGACGGCGGGGATACCCTGTATGTGATGGACCAGATCAGCGACAAAAAAAATAAGGAAGAGAACTGGGTGGAACATCTCTCCCTCAGCGAGGCTATGAAACGCCTGGGGCCCCGGGAGTACGAGATCATCTCTCTGCGCTTTTTCTCCGGCAAGACCCAGATGGAGGTGGCGGAGATGATCGGTATCTCCCAGGCCCAGGTCTCACGGCTGGAGAAAAATGCTTTAAAGACCATGCGCACCTACCTGTCAGCCTGAAAATACCAGCAGGCTCGCCGCGCGGACAAAGCTTTCCAGTAAAATAGAAATACCGGCAGCCCATGATCACTATGTATGCTGCCGGCATTCATTTACTCTGCTCTACTTGTTTTCATCTAAAAACAACTGAACCCTGTTCTGAATAGTTCTGACAGTGTTGTCCAGATTCTGTATGTTCTGGAAGTAAGCGCCTGTCTCCTCCCGGATGATATTCTCGATCGCCTCCGTATTCCGGGTTTCCGCCCTGCAGCTGTCCATAAACGCGATATAATCCTCAATATAGCTGCTGCCATCCCTCTTCAGCGGCAACACTTCCCCTGTCAATGTGAACGTCTCCGACTTCTCGTCCGCACCATTAGGAACCATATTTTCCCGCAGCACATCCTTGCGCAGCAGATAATGGGGATTATCGCTCTGGAACTCCTTGCTGTACATATAGCGCAGGAAGTCCACAACCTCCTCCCAGTGCTCTGTCTGGGCGTTTACCACCAAAAAGCCATAGCATATCAGCATATTGCCGTTTCCGCTCTCCGTAGGGAACCCGACAAAATGCGCATTGTCCCCGTAATAGTCCATAACGTTAGTATAGTGCACTATGTCTCCGCCAAACACCACATCCGCCAGGTACACGCCCTCCATGACCTGCTGCGCCGTCTCATATTCCTCGTCTATGTCCAGATTCGTGTGCTCCAAAACAGGGCGTTCCCCGATCA